>CAZKIU010000005.1:0-17714 GCA_964552955.1 uncultured Prolixibacteraceae bacterium | reverse complement strand
CCCCGGATAGAGTGGCGGGAAGAAATGATCCCGGTCATTGCGGCTCCATGGACGGAGGGTGATGCGTGGGAGCACCACACTTTATACACACCTGTTGGTTGCAAGGGATCCCCAGGGGTACCTGGATTTCATAACCGCAATTCAGACAGCGGCAAAGATGACCACTGTCCCCCCCGCCACCATGACGGTGACGCCTGCCGCGTCCTGCACCACAACCCGATCCCTGACAAACAGCGTAGCCTGCACCACGGCCCGATCCACGGCCCACACCCAGCCCGACCTGAACATCCTGAACATCCTGAACATCCTGAGCATCCTGAACAGGGATAGTGCCCGGCCCGGTTTTAACCTGGGGGGCACCTTCCAGAGAAAAGACATCAGTTGACCCACACAAGCCACATTTTACCCCTGCATCATTTTTATCCATCCTGCTGAATCGGCAACGGCATCTCCGGCATTCAAACCAGTCGCTGTCGTAATAGACCCTCCCTCCCTGGAAAAGAAGAGGCGACCCCGCTACGAAAGCCAGAGCCACCTTTTTTCGGGCCTCTTCATAAATACGTGCAAAGGTAGGCCGGCTCACCTCCATAATCCCCGCCGCCACCAAATGATGATACCCTTCGTAATCACATAGCCTGATGGCTTCGTATTCCTCAAAATCCAACAACACCGGCCGACCGGGTTGCTCCAGCCCTAACGGCATGAACCCCTTGAAATGGGGCGGATTATTTATCTTCCTTAATATCTTCCTGCGTGGCATTCTACTAGTTTTACTTACATTTTCTGAATTGATCCTCTGTTATCTCAAGTGCCAAAACCGACCAGGGTTCCTCACACCCGCCAAACCGTATAGAAGAACATGTATCCATGTCATTTTGAGTTAACCATTCCTGGCTCTGCACAATGGATTCATCCGGACAAATATAATGAGAATATTCTTATTATTTCACATTCTTAGGACAAGTAAGATAAAAATCCGGTAAATTATTTTGTATTCCGTTTCGTGATGGCTAATTTTGTTCGAAATGTTGAAAAGAACCTCCTGGAGTAAGGTAGGGAACCTGTTCCGGCGGACACAGAAGGGATTCATTTACAAATCAGAAAGAAGATGAGAGCGATTTTTTCAATCCTGTTGTTAATGGTACTGGCTTCTTTTTCCTCATCAGCGCAACCGCAGGTGACGGCAGGGAAAGAAGGTTCCGGGGCCAAACCGGGGATTCAGTTTCCTGTGAAGATGCATGATTTTGGGACGGTGAAGAGCGGGGCCCAGGCCTTTTACTATTTTGTATTCACGAACAACGGTGAAGCCCCTCTGGTGATTGCCAACGTACGGTCATCGTGTGGCTGTACCGTTCCGGAATGGCCCAGGATACCCATTCTTGCGGGCAAAAGCGATTCCATCAGGGTGGAGTATAACACCCGTATTATGGGGACTTTCAACAAAACGGTCACCGTATTTTCAAATGCCACCGATTCAGGGGTAAGCCTGGTGATCAAGGGGAATGTAGCGGATTAACAACAATCTGTTTTTACATCTGTTTTCCGAACCGTTCCGATTCCAGGGGCGGCCATTCCAATTCCATGGAGCGAAGGGTTTTGAGCAGTAACACTGCAGCTACCCATGTTTTCTGCCAGTTGTGATCAGAAGGTAGGATATGCCAGGGGACCGTGGAGCAGCGGTCGAAGATCTTCTGATATACAGCCAGGTAGAGCTCCCGTTTCCGGAGGGTATCCCAATCCCCGTCGTTGTGTTTCCAGTGTTTCTCAGGATTGGTAATCCGTTCGTTGAGGCGTTCCAACTGTTTTTCGGGTGAGACACTCATATAAAACTTCAGGATATGGGTTCCGTTCTGCTGGAGTAGTCCTTCGAAGGCGTTGATCTGCTCAAACCTGCGTTCCACCACTTCCGGGGCAATATATCCTTCGACCGAGGGAACCAGGATATCTTCATACTGGGAGCGCACAAAGACCTGGAGCATCCCCTTGGCAGGAGCCTGCTGATGAATGCGCCAGAGAAAATCATGGGCATATTCCGCCGGTGTAGGCTTTTTGAAACTGTAAACCGATAATCCTACCGGATTACAATACTCCAGGAGATCACGACACAAACCATCCTTCCCCGAGGCATCCAACCCTTGCAAGACAATCAGCAAACTGTGTTTTCTCTGGGCATACATCTGATACTGAAGGGCTCCGATTTCCTTAAGCATCTTTTTGGTTTCCTCTTTAATACTCTCTTTATCAAGATTTTCCAAACTCGAAACCAGCTCTCTCATAACACGTTCATTTTAATTTCAGCGACAGTTAAATTACCAACATTTTTGAAATAACCATCGCTAATTATTTTTAGCCGATAGGGAAAAGCAGTTCCCTAATTAACAAACTTTTAACATTGAATCAGTTAAGAGAGGGGAAATCAAAAAAACTATTTTACTTTGCAGAAAAATCGGAAGACCATTCCGTTTTTGGTTGGCCTCCCGGTGAAACATAAATAAAAAAAACATGAGCATCAAAAAGCAATTCTTGAAAACGAAACCGGTTTGCAAAGTAAGCTTCAAATTGTCGAATGAACAGGCCAATGGGGCCTCCAAAGTGAATATCGCAGGGGATTTCAATAACTGGAATGAGACTTCCGATGAAATGAACACTTTGAAGGATGGTTCTTTTACCCTGACCCTTGATCTGGAAACAGGCCGTGAATACCAATTCCGCTATCTTCTGGATGGCACGAACTGGATCAACGACGAAGCTGCCGACAGTTACTGCCCCAGTGGTTTCGGGGACAGCCAGAACTCTGTGATTACGTTGTAATCATCCTCTTCTCCCTGAAAAAAACCACCCTGGTTAATCACCAGGGTGGTTTTTATTTTTTGATCCTCTCCTGCCGGGTCTGGAAGTATCATAAGCAGTTGGCACCCGGCAGGCAGGGGGGGTGAAGACTTAATCCTATTCCAGGATCAGTTCGTAGCTTCCGGCCAGGGCGGTGAAACTTCCGTTTTCACCGGGAGTAATCCCCTCAATTTCTGCAGCTCCTGCGTTTTTACCTTTTTCCTTCAGCACAGCGCCTGCTTTTAAGGTGGGGGGGATTATCACCGCGCTCGTATTGGGAGGAATGGTCAGCGAGAGCTTTAACCTCTCCCCTTCCCTTTTCCAGTTCACGGCCAATATACCATAGTTGGTATCGTATTGAGCCTTGACCCATTGGAGGTCGCCTACAGGGCGGGGTTTGATGATCACCCGTTTGAAGCCGGGTTCCTTGTCACAGAGGTTGACTCCAGCCAGCGTATTCCACATCCATTCGCCCACGCACCCCAGGGCAAAGTGATTCCGTGAGTTCATCCCTTCCGGTCGTTCGGAATCGGAATTCCAGAGCTCCCAGATAGAGGTAGCTCCTTTTTCCACCATGTATCCCCAGGAGGGATAGGTGGTCTGGTTGATCAGCCGCCAGGCGATATCATGGTTTCCGGTTTCCGACAAAACGGGCAGGATGTAACCCGTTCCCAGGAAGCCTGTGGTAGGATGGTATTCTTTAGCCTTTATGTTTTCCACCAGGTTGGTGACCACCTGGTCGCGAAGGCCGGCAGGGGTGATTCCGAAGGCCAGCGGCAGAAGGTTGGAGGTTTGAGTCCCTCCGGGGTACTTCAGAGAGTCCTGGTCCCAGTACCTGGATTGATAGGCCGCGGCCACCTGTGCCGAGAGTTCTGCATAATGGAGGGAGTCGGTTGAATTTCCGAGGATCCCGGCCATGCGGGAGAGCAACGCGGCCGAATTGGCAAAATAGGCGGTGCCGATGGGTTCCGAAGGAGTAGGTTCCACGGCGATCCAGTCACCGTAGCCATTCCAACCCCCTTTTTCTCCCCAGATGTAGATCAATTCCTGACTCTGTTTGTGCATGTAATCGACCCACTTTTTCATGACGGCATAATTATCCTCGATGATACGGGTATCACCGAAGTAACGCCAGGTCATCCAGGGGATAATGACGCAGGCATCGCCCCAGCCCGGTTTGGAAGGACCTCCGACGACAATGGCCGGATTGACATCACAGACAAACCCAGAAGAATCCTGGCCATCGGCAATATCGGTCATCCACTTCGACCAGAAGCGGTTTAGCTGCATATTGAAGTTGGCCGTTGGAGCGAAGATCTGTGCATCGCCCATCCATCCCAGCCGTTCATCGCGCTGTGGACAGTCGGTAGGCACCGTGAAGAAGTTGCCCCGCTGCCCCCAGGTGATATTTTTATAGATCGCATTGACCAGTTTATCGGAGGTCTCAAAACTCCCGATGAACGGCTCCGAGGTATGGATCACTTTGCCCACGAGCGCCGTCAACTCAGGTTTTTCCTTCAATCCCGACACCTGGACATAGCGGAAACCGTGGTAAGTAAAACGGGGTTCCCAGACGAAGCTTTCGCCGTTGGAGATAATCCTGTCGGTTACTTTGGCCGAGCGAAGGTTTTCCTGGGCCACGGTCCCGTCGTCGTGGAGGAGTTCGGCATAGCGCAGGGTGAGGGTATCCCCCTTGGGCACCTGAGCCATCAGGCGGGCCCAGCCGACCATGTTCTGGCCCAGGTCAAAGACATATTCACCTGGTAGGGGTTCGGTCAGAGCGATGGGGGTGATCTCCATCTGTTCGCGGAGCGCCGGGAAACGGGGTGCTGAGAGAAGCCCCCCGTAGCTGGCCGGAAGAGCGGTCTGCCAGCCGGCATCGTCGAAACCGGGTTCGTTCCAGCCCGGTAACTCCAGGTTGTAGTCGTAGGTCTCACCATGGTAGATATGGTCATAGACCACGGGTGAATCATGCCACTTCCAGGTGGTATCGGTGACAAAGCGGGTCATGGAACCATCTTCCAGGGTGACCTCCAGTTGGGCCATCAACTGAAGCGGCCCTTCACTGTAACGGCTGCCGCCCTGCCATCCCAGGCCTCCCGACCACCACATGCTGCCCAGTTCAGCCCCCAGGGCATTGGCTCCTTCCTCCAGCATATCCGTCACATCGTAGACCTGGTATTCCACGCGCTTGCGGAAATCGGTCCACCCGGGGGTAAGCAGGTCGTTCCCCACTTTATTCCCATTGATATAAAAGAGGTAGCTGCCCAATCCGGTGACAAAAAGACGGGCCTTTGCGATCTGCTGATCGCCCAGCTCCACCTCCTTGCGCATAAAAGCCGATCTGCAGGGCGTATCCGTGCCGCGTGACACCCACGATCCCTTCCAGTCGGCGGGCTCCAGAAGCCCCATCTCCCAGCTGGCCATTTCACTCCACGCGGAGGGTTTCCCCTCCTGGTCCCATACTCTCACCTTCCAGAAGAGCTGCTGCCCCGAGGCAAGAGGAGCGCCCTGATAGGGGACATGTACCGACCGGGAGGATTCTACCTTCCCGCTGTCCCATAAGTCACCCTGGTCGCCCGAGAGGAGAGCCGGGGAGGAAGCTACCAGAAGCTGAAAGGCCGTTTGTGCCGCCCCTCGCCTACTATCTTTAATTTTCCACTGTAATTCAGGCTGAAGCCGGTCAATGCCCAGGGGATCCACCTGCCCTTCACAAAGGAGGTCATACAAACCCACCGGGGCCTGGGATGTGTCACACGATGGCAGCGACAGGTTGACGACCGCCGCCAGTATCAAAAACCATTTTTTCATAATCCGACCTTAAATAGAGTCTTGAATATTGGAATCTTGAATATCAGAATATTAAAAAAATTAAAAAAACCAGAATATTCAGAATGTTCAGTTACGGGTGGACTGGACTTCTGATTCGTATTTCTGGATATCAGAGATCAGGTCTTCGGCAACAGGAACACCGCTGCTCAGGCAGTAATAATTCCAGACCGCGCCAAAGGGTTTGGTCTTCATTAGTTCGAAATAAGCCAGTCTCTCGAAGTTTTTGCCGGCTTCTTCCCATTTCCGGATCATGGCGGTGGGTTCGAGCAGGGCAAAGAGGAAGGCTTGCTGTGCCGCCCTGGCGCCAATGACGTAAGCCCCGATGCGGTTCAGGCTTCCGTCAAAATAATCCAGACCAACATTCACCCGTTTCAGGGCGTTGGCTCTGACGATTTCCTGGGTGATCAGCAGACTCTCATCGTTGAGGGTCAGCACGTGGTCGCTATCCCACCGCACCCCACGGGTCATGTGGAGCAGCAATTCGGGCACGAACTGCAGAATGGCCGAAATTTTATCCCCCACCTGTTCTGTAGGATGGAAGTGGCCGTTATCAAGGGTAATCAGTTTATTGTTCTGTGCAGCATAGCAGAGGTAGAAATCATGCGATCCCACCACCATGGCCTCTGAGCCGATGCCGAAGAGTTTGCTTTCCACGGCATCCTTGAGGTATTCCAGGGGGAATTCCTCGGCAAAGATTTCATCGAGAGACGCCTTGAGAAGGGAGCGGTAGCCATAACGGTCGGCAGGCAGATCCTTGGAGCCATCGGGAATCCAGAGGTTATGGACGCAGGGGGTCCCCAACTGGCGGCCCATCTCGGCGCCGATACGGCGGCAGCGCTTCACATGCTCTATCCAGAAGCGGCGGTAGGTCTCATTTTTGGAAGCCAGTGTAAACCCATCGTCGGCCCAGGGATGCGAAAAACAGGTGCAGTTGAAATCCAATCCGATGCCCCGCTCTTTGGCCCAGTTGATCCATCCCTGGAAATGCTTTAGCTCGATCTGATCACGGTCGACCTTCTCACCACCAAAATCACCATAAATGGCATGCAGACTCAACCGTTGCTTCCCCGGAAGCAACGAAAACACCTTGTCCATGTCGGCTTTCATCTCCACCATGGTCCGGGCTTTCCCCGGATAATTCCCCGTCACCTGGAGACCGCCCCCCAGCTCGGAACCAGCCTTCTCAAATCCTCCCACATCGTCGGTCTGCCAGCAATGCAGGCTGATCACCAGCTCATCCAGTTTCTTAATGACCTCATCGGTGTTCACTCCCATTTCGGCATACTCCTGTTTCGCCAGTTCATACGCCTTCTCAATAAATTCCTTCTTCATTTTTTAACTATTTTAGTTTCATTCTTATTTCAGATTCTTTGAATTAAAGACTACATATCAGAAGATGATAAATGATAGATGATAGCCTTTAATGCCTGGTTAATCCCCACATTCCAGATTCAAGATTCCTGACTCCTGATTCAAGACTCCAGACTCCAGACTCCCTCATTCAAGATTTAAGACTTAAGACTCTATTTCATTCCAGGTAAAAAACCTCTTCCAGGGGAATGGTGACTGGTGAGTTGTCGGGATTGGTGTCCATGATGTCCTTCATGTACTCCCACCAGCGGGCGACGACAGGTTGCACCCCCATCTCCTGAGAGGATTGTTCACCGCTCACCTTCTGGACGCCAAAAAGGATATTGGTTTCTTCATCGAGGAAGATAGAGTAATCAGAGACGCCACCGCTTTTGATCAGGTCGGCCAGTTCAGGCCATATTGCCTGATGACGCCGGATGTACTCCTCCCGGCATCCGGGTTTGAGTTTCATTTTAAAACCAAAGCGTTTCATAAAAAGAGGCTTAAAAGTTGATCATAAATGTTGAGAAGATGAGGATGGCCAGGCCAAGGATCAGCACCACCCGGGTCGTATTGCTGACCCCTTTCCACTCTTTGAGGAGGATGCCCCACACATTGCTGAAGACCACGTTAAGAGACATGAGGATGCTCCAGGAGAAGATCATGATGACGCTGCCTTCAGCGAAGAAGCTTCTGCCCACCGAGAGGCCGAAGAATTGGGAATACCAGAGGATTCCGGCCAGACCACAAAAGAGGAGGTTGTTGATCAGGACCTTCCGTCCGACGGTATGATAATCGCCGAAGGTTTTATTCTTAGCATTCTGGAAGAGGCAGTAAGCGGCATTGGTGAGAAAGCCACCTAGGGTGACCATGAAGGTTGCGGGAAGGGAGATAAAAAACAAGGGAGCTCCCATGGCAGTAGCGGCATCGGCGATGGGTTTACCCGCTTCGAGGCCCAGGCTGAAGCAGGCACTCATGACCCCGGCCAACAGGGCCACCAGCAATCCTTTACCCAGGGCGAAGTCTTTAATGGCAGCTCTTTTCTGTTCCTCGGTCATATTTCTGGCGCGCAGGCTTCCGGCATAGCCGATGGTGGCGATACCGGCCAGGGCCACGCATACCGAAACCAGCAAAAGCAGCCCTTTGCCGTGAAACAGGTCGGTACCGCCCATCACCGCAGGGATCAGCGTTCCGAAGGCCGAGCAGGTCCCCAGGGCTACCGACTGCCCCATGGCAATCCCCAGATAGCGCATGCTCAGTCCGAAGGTCAGTCCCCCGATGCCCCAAAGCACACCGAAACCCATGGCTTTCAGGGCGGCACTGCCGCTGCCCGTAAGTAACTCACCCAGCGTATGCCCCGCCGGAACCGCCAGCAAGGCCCCCAGAACCGGGAATACCAACCACGCAAAAACCCCCTGCGTGAGCCAGAAACTCTCCCACGACCAGTTTTTGACCTTGTTAATGGGAACATAAGAACTCGACTGCCCGAAGCTGCCGATGGCGATAACCAGTATCCCCAGAAGAGAATTCATCATAATAGTCCGATAGGTTTAGATAATATTCCTCAAATTTATAATTTCATCCTGTCGATTCCTTGAAAATTGGGCATTTTTTATTGGCCCATACGACAATCTTTAAAAGACGCCCTATGGAACCTCACACGGTTTTTGAGTTGACCCAATTGATGCACAGCAACATGCCCGTTTATCCGGGAAAGGAAAAACCTATCTTCAAGCCGGCGGCCACGTTAGGCTCCGACGGATACCGCGAGTTACGGATGGAAATGGACGGTCATACGGGGACTCATATGGATGCTCCGGCCCACATGTTGCCCGGAGGAAAGAGCCTCGACCATTACCCAGCCTCCCACTTCACCGGAGAGGCCCTGCTGGTTGACATTCCGGCAGGCACACGCGAAATCCCCCGCTCCTTTCTGGAAGCCAAAGAAAAGGAGTTGGCAGGCGCCGGTTATCTGTTGTTGCGAACCGGCTTGGGCCGCCACTGGGAGGCCCCGGAGTATTTGGAAGGATTTCCGGTGTTGTCGCAGGAGGCTGCCACATGGCTGGCCGGAAGGGGAATGAAGGGCATCGGCCTCGACACCATTTCTGTCGACCCCCTGGAATCGGATACCTGGCCTGTGCACCATGTTCTTTTGGGGGCCGGATTGGTGATCGTCGAAAACCTATTGTTTCCGCCCGGAATGAAGGAAGGGCGGTACTTTTTCTGTGCTCTGCCGCTGTATGTTTCAGGAGCCGACGGTTCACCGGTCAGAGCTATCGCCATGGATCTACCATAGGAAATGGCCTGAAGCGGTCAGTCCGAGGGTTCCGGGCAGGCCATGTTGCAAATTTAAGGCATTTCTATTGAGGAATCCCCTGGCTGGCCGGAAGAGGGACGCCCAGCCGCTGAATGAGGGGGGTCGTCAGAGGCGTTCCCAGATCCAGTCGCGGGCATTGACGAAGGCCTGCATCCAGGGGGTGACTTCGTCCATTTTGCGGTCACGGGGATACCAGGCCCAATGGTAAGGACGGAAGGCACGTTCGAGATGGGGCATCATGGCCAGGTGGCGGCCGTCGGGCGAACAGAGGGCGGCCGCATCATAAGCCGACCCATTGGGATTGGCAGGATAGAAACTGCGGCTGTACTTCATGGGGATGAGATAATCCTCTTCCTTGCCCCCCAGAACAAACTTACCTTCACCATGGGCTACCCACGCCCCCAGGCGCAGGCCTGCCATGTTCCCCAGCATGACCGAAGGATTGGGGAGAATATCGACGTTGAGAAAGGCCGATTCGAACTTGTGGGAATCGTTGTGTTCCATCACCGCGTGAGGGCCCTTTTCCATAGGAATCAGCCCCAGTTCAACCATGAGCTGGCAGCCATTGCAGACCCCCAGGCTCAGGGTGTCGCTGCGCTGATAGAAATGATCCAGGGCTTCGCGGGCTTTTTCGTTGTAACGGAAAGCCCCGGCCCATCCTTTGGCCGACCCCAGTACATCGGAATTGGAGAAGCCTCCCACGAAAACGATGAGATTAATATCTTCCAGGGTTTCACGGCCGGAGATCAGGTCGGTCATATGGACATCCTTAACGTCGAAGCCGGCCAGGTAAAGCATCCAGGCCATCTCACGGTCGCCATTGACCCCTTTTTCACGGATGATGGCGGCCCTGATCCCCGAGGGTTCACGGCGTCCCGGATCAATGCCGCAATCGGCATACTTGCCTGAAAAACTCCCGAACCGGTAATTCAACTCATTCTCGCGGTAGTGACGGTAGCGCTCCAGGGCTTTATCCTCGCCGCTCTGTCTGCGGTCGAGAAGATAGGAACTCTTGAACCAGAGGTCACGGAGCGAGTCGATATCGAATTCCATCTCATTTCCGAAGTGGTGGATCTTCACCACCCTACCCGGGGCCGGGCGGCCAATCTCCGTGAAGGCCACACCCCGCGAAGTCAGCAATTCGCTGACCACCGCCCCGTCGCCACACTGAACCACCACCCCCGGGTTCTCAGAGAAAAGCAGTTTCACCATATCAGCTTCCCCTAGGCCCGTAAGGTCGAGTTCCATTCCTGAGGCATTGTCAGTGAAACACATTTCCAGCAAGGTAGTCAGCAGACCTCCCGAGGAGATGTCATGCCCGGCGACGATCAGTTCTTTTTGGATCAGTTCCTGGATAGCGTCAAAAGCAGCAGCGAACCGGTCAGGATCGGCGACGGTCGGGGCAGTGCCTCCCAGCCGGTTCAGGCTCTGGGCCAGGGCACTTCCGCCCACACATCGCGGAATAAAGGATAAATCAATGAAAAACAAAGGCTTCGAAGGATCGTTGCACAATACAGGTTCCACGACCTTGTTGACATCGGTCACCTCTGCGGAAGCGGAGATAATGACTGTTCCGGGGGCATAAACGACGTCGCCGGGGTATTTCTGGGTCATAGACATGGAGTCCTTCCCGGTGGGAATGTTGACCCCGATCTGGCAGGCGAAGGAGCTGGCCGCCTTGACGGCAGTATAGAGGCGGGCGTTTTCACCCGGGTTTTTGGCAGGCCACATCCAGTTGGCGCTCAGCGATACCGATCTGATTCCTTCGGGCATGGGAGCCCACACGATGTTAGTCAGGGCTTCGGCGATAGAGAGGATCGATCCGGCCGCAGCATCTACCAGTCCCGCGACTGGGGCATGCCCCACAGAAGTGGCAATACCTGCCCGGCCCTGGTAATCGAGGGTGACCACCCCCACATTGTTAAGCGGCAGATGCAGCGGCCCCGCCCCTTGCTGCTTGGCAATACGCCCCGTCACCGACCGGTCCACCTTGTTGGTCAGCCAGTCCTTGCAGGCGACCGATTCCAACTGCAGCACATTCTCAATATATTCCTGGAGGTGCGCCGGCGACCACTCCGGATCCCTGAAGGTCACCTGCTCTGTCGTATCTTCCAGCACGGTTTTCGGGGGTTTCCCGAACATATAGCCCAATTGCCAGTCGATGGGTTTCTCTCCGGTCACGCTGTTCTCAAAGGTAAACTGCATATCGCCGGTAGCCTCACCGATGACGTAGAGGGGAGCCCTCTCCCGTTGGGCAATGCGGGTAAGCAGGGGGACATCCTTCTCATGAAGGAGCAGCCCCATCCGTTCCTGTGATTCATTGCCGATGATCTCTTTCTGTGAAAGGGTGGGATCCCCGACGGGCAACCGGGCCGTGTCTATCTTTCCCCCGGTGCTCTCCACCAGTTCGGAAAGACAGTTCAGATGGCCCCCAGCCCCATGGTCGTGAATGGAAATCACCGGGTTCTCCTCCATTTCTGCCAGGGCCCTGATGGCGTTGAAGACGCGTTTCTGCATCTCCGGGTTGGCCCGCTGTACGGCATTCAGCTCAATGGCATTGCCAAATTCACCGGTGGCCACCGAAGAAACGGCGCCTCCTCCCATGCCGATGCGGTAGTTGTCACCACCCAGGAGTACGACCTTGTCTCCCGGCACAGGATCCCCCTTCAGGCTATCCTTCTTCTTTCCGAAACCGATGCCCCCGGCCAGCATGATCACCTTGTCGTAACCATATTTTCTGAGGGCTTCGAAGTGTTCAAAGGTAAGCACCGACCCGGCAATGATGGGCTGTCCGAATTTATTGCCGAAATCGCTGGCCCCATTGGAGGCCTTGATGAGGATCTCCTCCGGGGTCTGATAGAGCCAGGGGCGTGGTTCGGTCGCCTCCTCCCAGGGGCGGGCAGCCTCCGTGCGGGGATACGCCGTCATATAAACCGCCGTGCCTGCCACGGGAATACTCCCCTTGCCACCGGCCATCCGGTCGCGGATCTCCCCGCCAGTGCCCGTAGAGGCCCCATTGAAAGGCTCCACCGTCGTGGGAAAATTATGGGTCTCCGCCTTCAGTGACAACACTGTTTCCATGTCGGTGACCCGGAACCATCCGGGCTGGTCCTGTACCTCAGGTGCAAACTGCTCCGCCACAGGCCCCTGCACAAAGGAACAGTTGTCACGGTAGGCCGAAACGATCTTATTGGGATTCACTTGCGAGGTCTTTTTGATCAGATGGAACAGCGTCTGCTCCTGTTCCTGGCCATCGATGACAAAGGTGCCGTTAAAAATCTTGTGGCGGCAATGTTCCGAGTTGACCTGCGAAAAACCAAACACCTCGCTATCGGTGAGGTTGCGGCCCAGGGCCACAGCGACCTCATGAAGATATGCAACTTCCTCATCGCTCAGGGCCAGCCCCTCCTGCTCGTTGTAAGCAGCAATATCGGCAATCTCCACCACCGGATCTGGCTGATGGTGAACAGTGAAGATCTCCTGTCCGGGATGATGGTACAACACCTGAAGCATGGGATCGTAATGGGCGTCGGGGCCGGCAACAGGAAAAAGCTCCTCCATTCTGGTGATTCCGGAGATCCCCATATTCTGGGTGATCTCCACGGCATTGGTACTCCAGGGCGTCAGCATCTCTTTCCGCGGACCGGCAAACCACCCTTCCAGGTCGGGCGTGTCGGTCACCTGAGCATCTCCCAGCAACCAACTGAGCTTGGAAATATCCTCCCCCGAAAGGGAGCTGAGGGTATGGATGGCTACAATGCTCTTCCGGCGGGTGGTAAAAAACAGGATCATGTGATGGCTTTTTTAAGGTGAATCCTTCAAATGAAGTTGCAAAGATAAGAAATTGACCAGAGCCCTGCTTCATCTCACGAGAAAGCTTCAGGACCGGAGGGATATTTCTGCCGGTCATAGGACGGTGCCGAAATGACCCTTTGGAAGCACTTTCTGATCTCGCATAAACCGCTAATGCCATTGGTCCAGGAAGTATCCGGGGCCCCTCACTGCTCTCATCAACAGGGGTCCGTAACCATTTTCCGAGGCGCATATATCGCTCCTGGTTGCGCCATTCGGTCAAATATTTTTATATTTACCACCCAAAACTTAACAATACACTAAAAAATAGTACATCATGAGTTCAAATCAATCAAGAAGGGATTTCCTCCGCCTCTCTGCAGCAGGAGCGTTAGGGGCACTGGTATTATCGCAGTATTCCTGCAAACCCAAAGGACAACCGGCGGCCGCAGTCCCCGATCCGAAGAGTTTTGGTATCGGCCTGCAGTTGTACACCATCCGTGATGCCATGGCTGCCGATGTGGCGGGGTCGCTGAAGAAAGTTTCTGACATGGGCTATAAATATGTGGAGCTGGCGGGCTATGCCGATGGCAAGTTTTATGGTTATGCCCCTGCCGACTTCCGGAAGCTGGTCGAAGATCTGGGCATGGAGATTCTGAGCAGCCACACGCAGGTGGAAGCTGCCGGCATCACCCTGGAAAACGCTAAGAAGATGGCCGATGACCACGCCCTGCTGGGTGTGAAGTACTGTGTGCAGCCCTGGGTCGTCCCCGAAGCCCGCACCACCATCGCCAGCTACCAGAAGATGGCCGCCGACTGGAACCAGGTGGGCCAGATCATGAAAGACAACGGCATCCTCTTCGGTTACCACAACCACAACTTCGAATTCGACAACGTGGAGGGGAAAGTCCCCTATTTCGATATTTTCCTGGCAGAACTCGATCCCCAGCTGGTCACCATGGAAATCGACCTGTTCTGGACCACCAAAGCCGGGCATAATCCCGTTGAGATCTTTAACAAGTACCCGGGCCGGTTCGAAATTTTCCACATGAAGGATATGTTCACCCAGGAAGAGCCCTTCTTCTATACCGACGGAGTGGAAGACTTCGCTCCCGTAGGCGAAGGAGTCATCAACTTCAAGGAGATCCTGGCGGCCAAAGATGTTGCCGGCATGAAATACATGATCGTGGAACAGGACCGCACCAAAGACGGCCTTCCCTTTGAAGCCATCCAGAAGAGCATTACCAACCTGACCACCAAAATCCTGGTCTGACGACCATTTTATGCGCCCACACCGGCGCCGGATTTATGGGTGAATAAAAAGCTGGCACAGGGCCTCTCCCTTTGCCAGCTTTTACTTTTCAGTCCCGCCCCCACTTTAGAGTTCTTTTTTTTTTGAAGGCTGACCCAATTAAGCTAAATTTGTAGGAGGTCAAAAGTGGCCCCTTTTCATTTGAAAATTAATATTAAAGGCTATGGCAATATATTTTGAAGAGAGGTTCAATTACCATCCTGAGGACTTCAGGGGTTACGGAACCGACCGGATCAGGAAGGAGTTCCTGGTGGAAAAAGTGATGGATCCCGGCCATATCCGGCTGGTTTATTCTCATATCGAGCGTTACATCACGGGAGGAGCAATGCCTCTGGGTGAAGAACTGGTGCTGGAAACCGTGGATGCCTTGAAGGCCACCCATTTTCTGGACCGGCGTGAATTGGGGGTGATCAACACCGGGGGAACAGGCTCGGTGGTCGTCGATGGCACCGAATATCTCCTCCGTAAAAAGGAGGCCCTTTATGTAGGAAAGGGGAACAAACAGGTAGTCTTCAGATCAGAAGATCCGGAGCATCCTGCCAAGTTCTATCTCAATTCGGCCCCTGCGCATAAGGAATTCCCCACGGCCCACATCACCTTTGAGAAAGCCAGGGTGATCAACACGGGCGCCCTGGAGACCTCCAACGAGAGACAGATCAACCAGCTGATCATCAACCAGCTGGTGCCTACCTGCCAGTTGCAGATGGGACTGACTGAACTCCGGCCCGGATCGGTATGGAATACCATGCCCCCACATACCCACTCCCGCAGAAACGAAGTCTACTACTATTTCGATCTACCCGAGGGACAGGCCGTTTGCCACTTTATGGGGCAACCTGACGAAACCCGGCACATCTGGATGAAGAGCGAACAGGCCGTTCTCTCCCCCAGTTGGTCCATCCACTCGGCTGCCGGAACCGCCAACTACTCCTTCATCTGGGGTATGGCCGGCGAAAACCTCGACTACGCCGACATGGACGCCATCAGACCTGACGAACTTAGATAAGCGAACAAGAATCGGGAGTCGGGAGTCGGGAATCCTGAATATTGGAATCGGGAATAAAAAAAATAAAAGTACTGAATATGAATGATTTATTTGATTTGACGGGAAAGGTGGCGTTGATCACCGGAGGGACGCACGGCATTGGTATGGCCATCGGAAAAATTCTGGGTCAAGCCGGGGCCCGGATTTGTGTCAACGACCTGAGTACAGAGCGGCTGGAAACGGCCAAAAAAGAGTATGCCGAAGCCGGGATTGACGTTTTCACGCTCGTCTTTGATGTGACCGACGAGCAACAGGTCGACGAAGGGATCTCCCTGATTGAAAAGGAAGTGGGTCCGGTTGACATTCTGGTGAACAATGCGGGGATCATCAAACGGATTCCTATTCTCGACATGGCTGTGAAGGACTACAGACAGGTCATCGAGGTGGATCTGGTGGCCCCCCTGATTGTTGGCAAGCGTGTAGCTCCCAACATGATCAAAAAGCGGGCAGGCAAAATCATCAACATGTGTTCAATGATGAGCGTATACGGTCGCAATTCCGTGTCGGCCTATGCCTCGGCCAAGGGTGGGCTGAAACTGCTCACGGCCAATATGTGCTGTGAGTGGGCCAAGTACAACCTGCAGATCAATGGCATCGGTCCAGGCTACATCGCCACCGCTCAGACGGCCCCCATCCGCGAAGGGAACCACCCCTTCAACGACCTGGTGATGACCCGCACCCCTGCCGGGCGATGGGGTGAACCCGAAGACGTCGCCAATGCCGCCCTCTTCCTGGCCTCTGAAGCCTCTGATTTCGTCAACGGCCACATCCTCTACGTCGATGGCGGTATCCTGGCCAACTTCGGCTATGTAAAAGGAGAAAACGACCTTTAAAACCGACCGGGCAGGCCTGACCCCTATCCCTATGTCTGATATGCTGACACACTCATATTCTGACATTCTGATATTCTGATATTTAAGACTCACGCAGTGAAGTGGAGTCTCGACTCAGGCGAGAAGACTTAAGATTTAAGATTTAAGATTCTTAAAAACCATGCCACCAATGAATAAATTACTGCTGATGCTCGTCATTCCGCTGATCACGATGGTCTCCTGCCGGAAACAGTCCGGTTGGGAAATAGAGAATCCCCTTCCCACCCACCGGCATGATGAAGCGATCGTGCTTCAGCGCAACGAGATTGCGGCCAAGCTGGCCATACCCGGCAACCAGTTGCCGGTGTTTACCATCGAAGGGAAACTGATGCCTTCACAGGCCGACGACCTCGACGGGGACGGACAGTGGGACGAGGCAGTGGTGCTGGTGGATCTTCCACCCCAAGGCATTGCCAAACTGGTCCTCTCCTTTGCCGCTCCGGATGCGTATCCGTCTTTTGAAAAAAGAACCAACCTCCGGCTGGGGATCCTTCAGCCCGACGGTTCTTTTCCGGAATCCGACCGTTACATGGCCCCCTCCTGCCGCGATACGTTCCAAATCATCGCCCAGGCAGAGAGTGTCAACTGGGAAAACGACAAATTTGGGTTCCGGGTTTATTTCGACTGCCGCAATGTCAAGGATCTCTTCGGCAAACTACAGCCCCGGCTGATCATTGATTCCCTCCAGATGCCCGGAACACCCAGCTACCATGAGTTGGCCCCCTGGGGCATGGATGTGCTGCACTGTGGCAGTTCACTGGGGTCAGGAGGAATTGCCCTGCTCAAAAATGACTCCCTCTATCGCCTTGGCGATACCGGCAGCTATGAATATGTTAAAATCGCCGAAGGACCCGTGCGCTCTCTCTTTGAACTCCGGTATGGCGGGTGGGTCATCGATGGTGACACCCTGCAAGCCGTCGAGAGAATCTCTATTACCCCTGGCAAATACTGGTTTCAATCAGACGTCACCGTCACCGGCTTACCCGAAAGCGCTGAGATCGTCACCGGCATCGTTACCAGCAAGCTGACCCGCGAACCTTTCGAATTCCGCAGCCATGGCTTCACCTGCATCGGCACGCACGATATCCAATCGCTCCATAACGACGAACTGGGGATGGCGGTGATCCTTCCCGCGAACGAAACCGGAAAAATCGCCCGTACTACCGATATCAACTTTTTTGAAAAGGGATTTCAACTGGTCAAGGAGAAGAATTTCAGCAATATCATCAGCGAAACCTATTATGTTTCACAGAAGGCAGAAAACGGACAGCCCGCCCGCCATTGGTTTTCAGCCGTATGGGGTCTGGAACAAGAGCAATGGAAGAGTGAGGAGGGTTTCCGGCAATACCTGGAAAGTGAAATGGA
>CAZKIU010000004.1:119025-120503 GCA_964552955.1 uncultured Prolixibacteraceae bacterium | reverse complement strand
TCAAGATTCCAGATTGTTTACTACGTTGATCATGGCCAGGTAGTTTTCCACGGGAATGAAAGGCGGGATGCTGTTTCCCGATCCCAGGGCGTATCCTTTTGATCCGGTCAGTTCAAGCAGTCCGGCCGCCCTGGTGGCCACCTCCTCCGGGGTCCGTGTGGCCAGAAAATCCATGTCGATGCCACCCAGGATGGCGATCCGGTCGCTCCACTGCAGCCAGGCTTCCTCCACGGGAAGGATCACATCTTCAAAGGAGTGCTTGGCATCGTAACCCAGATCGTCGATGATCTCTTCCAGCATGGCATAAATATTTCCGCAGGAGTGGAGGATAGCGGGCTTACCCCGGGCATGAACCGCCTCCACAATTTTACGGTGCCACGGAAATACCAGCTCCCGCATGTGGTCCGGGTCAAAAATGGTTTGGGTCTTGAATCCCCAGTCGTCGTTGACGATCACCGCCCCGACACGCTCAAAGGAGGAGCATATCTCATAAAACCTCAGCAGGCGGCTCCCCACGGCATCGAAAATTTCTGCGGCCAGTTCCGGTTCCTCATAAATCATGTAACAAAGCCGCTCGAAACCCACCAGGTCGGTCACGTTTTCCAGCACACCGCCCGGCCCGGGGGTGATAAATTTCATTCCGGGAGGAAGCATGGATGCATACAGGTCAAAAACGTCGTAATCCCCCTCCTCCGGATTGGTCCATGGATAGGATTCAAAAGTGTTCCGGTCCACAATCACCGCCCCGGCATTCTGTGATACGGAGGCTTTCTTCTCGTTGGCAGCCGTTTCGAATTTCAGACTTTTATAAAACCGCGCCGGAATGGTGACATGGTCATACCCGGCATGGTAAAAGCCATCAATGGTCATGCGGAATAGTTCATCGCGCGTGGCAGGTTCAAAACCCGGCCTGCAGGCCAGCAATGCATTTAAAGCGTTGTTAGTGAAGTATTCAAACAACACCGGCCGATCAGCCTTCTCCCTGCGGAGCACCTTCAGCAACTGTCCGAAATCAGGCGGATATCTCCGTGTAACCTCTCTCATGACTATGAATCATTTTCCTTTCCCTTTGACATCCCTATCCTGGTAATCCTTGAGGATCTTACCAAAAATCCTCTCCTTTTTCCGTTTCTCAAAAACGGAAGTTTCAAAATAGCTCTTCTCCCGTTGCATCTTATGGAAATTTTCCAGTACGCCCCTGGCCAGCGTGCCGTTTTCAACGGCTTCAACGACGGCACATCCCGCCTCCTGGGTATGTGTACAATCCTTATATTTACAGCGTTGCGAGAGACGGCCTATGATATCAAAGGTGGTCTCCAGGCCGTCGGAGGAATCCACTATCCCCACTTCGCGCATACCCGGATTGTCAATGAGGATTCCTCCGCCTTCCAGAAGGATCAGCTCCCTGTGACTGGTAATGTGCCGGCCTTTGCCGGTACTTTGACTGATGGAACCGGTTTCCATCAGGTGCCTGCCGG
>CAZKIU010000004.1:83393-118925 GCA_964552955.1 uncultured Prolixibacteraceae bacterium | reverse complement strand
CGGCCTTTGCCGGTACTTTGACTGATGGAACCGGTTTCCATCAGGTGCCTGCCGGAGAGATGGTTCACCAGGGTCGATTTACCAACGCCCGAAGATCCTAGCATGCACCAGGTTTTACCCTTTTCGAAAACCCCTCTTATCGCCTCGTATCCCTCCATCGTTTCATTGCTGATGGCATACACAGGCACCTCCTTGATGCGCTGATGGATGTGCCCGATCATTTCATCAAGCGATGATCTGGCAATCAGATCGGTCTTTGTTAAAAGGATCACCGGAGCGACTTTGGAAGCATGACAAAGGGTCAGGTATCTCTCAAGCCTGTTGAGATTAAAATCCCTGTCCGCGGCCTGGACCAGGAACGCAAAATCGATATTGGCGGCGATGACCTGCACCTCTCCGTACTGGCTGACGGCCTGCCGGGTAAGCAGGGAAAAGCGGGGGATGATGGCATGGATCACCGCAAAATCAGGCTCATAGAGGGTCAGCGCCACCCAATCGCCCACGGCAGGAAAATCCTCGCGTCCGCTTGCTGAAAACCTCAGGTTGCCGGTTATTTCGGCATCATATTCTCCTTTCTCAGTGATGACCGTATACCTTTCCTTGTGTTCCGCCACTACCCTTCCGAGGTCAAAATCCTTCAGGTTGTTTTCAACCCTTCTTTTTTCAACCCATTCATTGTATCCAAAATCTTCCAGCTTCATTTTTTTATATTCTTAACCTTGACCGAAGCGAAGCGAAGGTGTCTAGTCCCTTTCCCCAACCTCCACCCCTCGCTCTAAAATTGAGGCATAGCAAGCCACAGCTCCTCCGCCTCAGAACCGCTCTATCCTGTATCCCCTGGCCTTCAGCACCTGAATGAGGTCACCCAACCGGTCGTAGTACTTATCGGTCCGGTCGGGGTGGGTGCCCAAATGGATCAGCAGGATGGCCCCCCGCAATCGCAGGGGATGGGTCTCTTCAAAGTGCAGAAGCCTTACCATCAACTGTTCCGAACTTTTGTAGGAGGCCATGTCAGGGGTAGTATAGTCGGCGTTGGTGCCCGTGCCGGAGGTGAAGTTGACGACCGTCAGCCCCTCTTTTTCCGACCACCGGCAAATCGTGGCGTTATACCACTCGTAAGGAGGCAGGAACCAGAGGATATCACGGCGGGGAACTCCCACCCTTTGCAGCTCCCGTAGGTTTCCCCGCAAGTCGCGCCGGAACTCCCGATGGGTCACCAGCAGGGAATCCCGCTTTTCCCAGGGATTGTACAGCAAATGGCGGTCGGAATGGGGCCCCAGGTAATGGCCCTCCTGCCGCATCCTGTCAATCACCTCCCTGAACCGGGGATTCCGGAGAAAATTACCGGTCAGGAAAAAGGCGGCCGGCACCTCCTGTTTCTGCAGAATATCCAGGATTTTCACCGCCCCCTCCCCGAATTCGTCGGCAGAAAAAATCAAATGGACGATTTTTTGCGTGGTATCGGTACGGATGATCGCCCCCTGGCTATCCTTCAACGCGTTATTAAAGTGTGTTCCGGATTGACCGGAGCCAGACAGGGAGGCCAGCAGAAACAGGAGGGAGAGCAGCAAAATATGTTTCAGCCAGCTATTCATATTGATTTGCTTATTCATGATGCTACACTATTAATATATCTACTTCATCCCCATCGGGGCATCCGTGCATAACCATAAAGTCAGCCATGCAACCCATCGGGGCATCCGTGCATAACCATCAAGTCAGCCATGCAACCCATCGGGGCAGCTGTACCAACCATCGGGGCAGCCGTGTAAACCATCGGGGCAGCTGTACCAACCATCGGATCAGCCGTGCAAACCATCGGGGCAGCCGTGCATACCATCGGGGCAGCCGTGCCAACCTGACGGTACCCCATGCAGAATCCCTGGGACAAAGCGATCAGCGTCATTTTGCACTGAAGAAGTCCATGATCTGCTTCACCAGCGCGATGCGTGTCGTTTCGTTGCCGATGGTTTCGAGGGGGAAACCCATCACCAGCGTGCGGTAAGGACCTTTCCAGGCCACGCCGGCACTGATGTGGTTATCGCCGTATCGGAAAGCGGTGAAAGCCTCTTTTCCTTCGGGTTCAATGCCATCGGGTGATTCCACCCCATAGATTTCCGGGGAGTTACCGGTGGTAAAATTCCCCTTTACGGTAAACCATGCTTTTCCGTAGTCGGTGGGATAGAAATCGCCGGTGCGGGAGGCATGGCTGGTGCGGGGTTTAAAATGGAGCTTTTCGGCAGCAAACCGGAGGGCAAGAGAGTCACCGCGCTCCATCAATTCACTCCCGGGATAGGCGCCCGTCACCAGGATATTTCCGCCGGCCGTGGCGATCTCGCCGATCTTCCGCATAAAACCGGGGGTATAGATGTCAAAATCGACCACCGCCGGATCTTTCAGCGAAGGCGTGGACTTTTCCTCTCCCAGCAGGATGTCGACGGCTGTGTATCCGGAAGCATCAAAATCTTCACGGGCAAACACCTCGTCGCTCACCGACACATAACTGTAGCCTGCCTGGTTGAAGGCTTCCCCGTGAATCCGCGCGAAGTCAAAGCTGTTTCCGGGGACAAGGTAGTTTTCCCTGTCGCTGTAACTGCTTCCCCAGCCAGGATTGTCGTCATCGGTCCACGGCTTTTTACGGTTAAAATCATACTGGTCGCCGATGAAGGTGGTTTCGCGCCCCCAGGGAACCCCCCGGTCGTGCCACCATTCAATGCCTGCCCTTTCGGGGGTATCGAAAATGGCTGGTCCGCACACCCTATCAAACGCATTGACGATCAGTACCGTCCCTTTGGAGTTCTCCACGAAACCTGCGGAGAGGATCTCCCCCGGGAAGCTCTCCCCGCCGCCATTCAGGGCGGTCACTTTGAAATCAGAGGGAGCACCACCGGCCGGAAGAGGGATAGTGAGGGATGGCCTGGTCACCACCACGCCCTGGTCCCATCCTCCATCCCCCGAACGGCGGTATACCTTGTATCCCGTGGGAAGGGCTGTTGGCTCCAGAGGGTCGGCCACCGGTTCCCAGGAGAGGTCCAGCATTCCCTCTTCCTTTAAGTGAAGGGCAAAATGGGAGACCGGCAGGGGTTGGACCACATAAGGCCTCCCCTCGCGGAATGCCTGGAAACGGAGCATCCCCTTATAGATGGCACGGCTGACATCAAAGCGGAAGCGGGGATCGAGGCCATATCGCATGTCGGCCAGGTTCTGGTGCGAGAGCAGCTCCAGAAGCATCACCGGCACATTGGGGCGCCATGCCTCGGAATACTGGCGGTCCCAAAGTGCCCGCCGCGTCCAGTCAGATTTGTAATTGGCCCGGATATCTTCCACAATCTGAGTTTGGATCAGGTCGGTCAGATCACGGCTGGCCATCCGGGAACTCCCGTCGGGAAAGACTCCTTTGTCGGCCCAGGTGCTATAAATCCCCAGGGTTCCGATCACCGAATCGCCAGGGGTGATTCCCGCATCGGTGTGAAAGGCAAAGGCCAGGTCGACGGGAATTCCCAAACCTTCGGCATTTCTGTTTTTAGTGGGACCGGCCGGACTACCCACGAGGGAGTTGACCCACTCGCCCCGCGACATGTAATCGTCGTTGTAATCGTTTTTTCCCTCGTTCAGACTGTATACCAGTGTATCGGAAAAACCCGCATACTGCAGGTAATAGCGTGCTCCCTCGCGGTACCTCGATTTGCCGCTGGTCTTCCAGGTATATTGCATGGGATCCAGTTGGGTCATCTCCCCTGAGGGTACGCTTCCATCGGTCACCGACTGCTGGTTGGAAATCAAGGCACCGGCCGGGCGCCGGGCCACATTACCCATGCCTCCGCCAAAACGCACCGCATCGGCCGAAATAACCTCCCCCAATGGCCCCGACAGGCTCACCGATACCCCCTCTAAAACCGGCATTTTTCCTGAAGGAATCGCTGATCCGGCATCATTAATACCCCCGGAACCGCTTGTGTCCAGACTGCTTCCGGAGGCAGAAACCTCCGCATCAGTACCGCGCTCCCTGTCACCTCCAAAAAGATAAGTGCCCAGGTAAACCCAGGTGCCTCCCCCGATCCGCTGGTTCACCAGCAGGGTATCGCTGCCCCCGCTGTACCTGACGGTCACCCTCACCTCCTGACAACTCTCCGGAAAACGCTGCCACGACAGGTAAACCGCGTATTCTCCGGGTTCCGGAGAAGCAGTAAAAAGGAGTTCGTCATGGCTTCCGGGGGTGGCTTCAAAAAGCAGCGAGGTTCCGCTCAGGAATGGATTTTGCCCCGGGAACAATGTGTCTGCAGCCAGAAATCCTTTCTCTATTACCCTGAAAGGTCTGCCCTGCGGCAGGATTAGTTCCCCTCCGTCTGTGGAGATATTATTGTCCACGATGACCTCCCGGGGTTGCCAGTCCCGCTCCACAGGGAGCAAAACGGTGGCCCCGCTCTTTTCCAGCATGGGCACCAGGAAGGGCATCACATACCCTTTGGTATAGACATCTTCGACCGTTCCGAAGAGCCGCGCACGCTGCCACTCCCACCGGTCGAACTTCGACTCGTAGTACCAGCCATGGCTGCTCCACAAGGCGATGTTGTTGTTGAAGAGGCCCGCTTCCGGAGGGCGCCCCCCGGCCTTGCGCACCAGCGGAATGCGCTTCTCCGTCCCCCCCGTGCTCAGCCGTTTAGGATCACCCGGAAGCAAATTCCTGTAATAGTTGGGCACCAGCTCCCCCACCCTCCGGGTTCCGGCAAACAGCGCCACCTCATAATCCCGGTATTTCCTTCCCAGAAGCTCCTCGACCGACCCCCGAAGCCTGGCAATATGCTCCTCCCTGACCGGAATATGGGAAAGCGCCGGCCCAAAGAATAGCTCCAACCGCTTTACTGCCGGATGTACTGATACAGAATCAGGAGAAAACCGCCCGGTATGTCTCCACTCCGGAAAGGGAGAGACCCATTCTTTCAGTTTTTTCCGCACTTTTTGGTCAGGGGTCTTATGAGCCGGAACTCCTGCATCCCCGGCAAAAGGAATCAATAAAAAAAGGAAAACCAAAGGGAGGCCTACCGTGAAGCGCACCAGGATTCTCATAAGCTGGTATTTAAAGATTGAATTTCCGCGTCCCTAATTTACATCATTTATGATTCGCTTCTATCCATTGCCTTTCCGATGGTTCATGAAACTCCTCCGGGCATGTCCACTGGCTGAAATTACAGATTAAACTGACTGAAATAAAAGATTAAGATGTAGTTTTGGCGTTTTGAAAAACTGAGTGGGTAATGAAGATCGTAGTATTGGATGGCTATACCCTTAACCCGGGAGATCTTACCTGGGAGGGGCTGGAACAACTGGGAGAGGTACAAATTTATGATCGTACACCGGCAGGAGAGACGGTGGCACGTGCCGCCGGGGCTGATGTCGTTATCACCAACAAAGTCCTCCTGACGCGGGAGGTGCTGGCGCAGCTTCCCGGGTTACGATACATCGGGGTGCTGGCCACAGGCTACAACGTGGTCGACATCGGGGCAGCCTCGGAAGCCGGTATCGTAGTCACCAACATCCCCTCTTACAGCACTGCCTCGGTAGCCCAGATGGTCTTCGCCCATATCCTCAATTTCACCAACCGGGTGGAACTGCACGCCACCGAAGTGCGCAACGGCAAATGGACCGGCCACCCCGACTTCAGTTACCAGAGTACTCCTCAGACCGAAATCGCAGGGAAGACCTTGGGAATCATCGGTTTTGGCCAGATCGGCCGCAGCGTGGGCCGGCTGGGCCATGCCTTCGGAATGCGAGTACTCTTTCACAATAGGAGCCTCATCAAGGATGCTCCTGCCTGGGCTACCCAGGTGAACCAGGAACAACTCACCCGTGAAAGCGACTTCGTCAGCATCAACTGTCCGCTGACCCATGACAACAGGGAGTTTGTCAACCGCAAATTTCTCGCGGGCATGAAACCCACGGCTTTCCTCATCAACACCGGAAGAGGACCCCTGGTCCATGAAGCCGACCTGGCCGACGCTCTCAATAAAGGGATCATCGCAGGAGCAGGCCTTGACGTGCTGACTGCGGAACCCGCCCTTCCGGGCAATCCCCTGCTCACCGCCCGGAATTGCTACATCACTCCCCACATGGCATGGGCTACCCTCGAAGCCCGTACCCGCCTGATGACCATCGCCATCGACAACCTCCGTGCCTTCCTGGCCGGCCATCCCCAAAATGTCATCTGGTCCTGACAAAACGCCCTTGTCCTGAAACCTTTTCCCTTCCTGAAAACAGCCCGGACTGTTCCTATTCTGGGGATACGGAAGTCGCGAAAATGATTAACCTTCTATTCCGGTGAAATTTCCGGTAAGGTCAACATTTTGTTTTTCAGTGAATAAAAGGGTATCTTTGCGGTTTTTTGTGCTATGCTTACCCAAATTATGCGCAAGGAGACGCGGGAGTTGTACCGTACTCCCATTCTCCAGCAGACAGCCTTCTGGTCCGACGTTAAAAACCAGTTGGGGCTCACCACCCTGGCCATCGACTTCAGGTCTGACCGTTCGGGATTGTTCACCGGTTCCCCGGTGAGCGGGCATATCCATTCCGATCTGCTGGTGTTGATCATGCAGCTGGGCAAGGGCTATTCTCTGGCCTATGTGCCGTATGGCCCTGAACTGGAGCCTGACGAGGAGGCCCAGGGCCCCTTCCTGGAGGAGCTTTCCGAATCGCTCCGTTCCTTTCTGCCGGCCCAATGCATTGCGATCCGGTATGATCTCTTCTGGGAATCCTGGTGGGCCAAGGAGGAAGAACGGTACGACGACAGAGGCTTCTGGCTGGGCGAACCACAAAGGGGTTTCAGCGAGCTGCGCTTTAACTTCAACACCATCTTTAAGAACTTCCACAAGGCCCATTATAATATTCTTCCAGCCAACACCATATTCATCGATCTGAAACCAGAACCGGAGACCATCCTGAACAGGATGAAACCCAAAACCCGCTACAACATAGGGCTGGCCTTCAGAAAAGGGGTGACCGTCCGTTCGGCCGGACTGGAAAGCATTGACACCTGGTATCAGCTTTACCAGGAAACAGCCCTCCGGAACAGGCTGACACTGAATAACGTGAAGTATTTTGAGGCGATTCTCAAGGCACGGGCAGAAAGCACCAGCTCACCGGCGGAAGTCCACCTGCTCATCGCCGAAGAGGGGCATACCCCCCTGGCGGCCCTGTTTCTGATCCTTTCCGGAAACCGGGGATGCTATCTCTACGGCGCTTCTTCCGATGCCGGCCGGAACAAAATGGCCACCTACGCCCTCCAGTGGGAGGCTATCAGAATATCCAGGGAAAGGGGCTGCATCGGTTATGACATGTTCGGGGTGTCTCCCAATCCCGATCCCGCCCATCCCCTTTACGGCCTTTACAAGTTTAAATCGGGTTTCGGAGGGAACTTGTATCACAGCATGGGGTGCTGGGACTATCCGCTCATTGAGGAGGAATATATAAGGTACCTCCATGCCGAGCTTTCCAGCCAGGGCTATCACCTCAGTTAACCGGCCTGTTTTACTCGGGAGTCCATTCCGGCAAAGGAGGGACTCCTCTCTTTTCCTCAGTTGACCGGCCTTTTTATGCCGGTTCCCATCCACAGGGGTGCAGCCCGGGATCTATCGTCAACCCCTGACTCCCGATGGATTAACAAAAAAAAATATTTGTAACAGGTTATAGTTAAGCGGAAATAGCGTAAATTGATAACAGCAACTCAAGAGCTGTTCCCATGAATATACGCCATTTCAACCTGCAGGGAGCGCGCCGGTTCGCCGGCGGAACTCCCGTCTACCACCGGAATGTCGCCAGCCGCCGCCAGTTTGTCAAAACCCTTGGATTAGGAGCCATCGCCGTCAACCCCTCCGTGGAACTGTTGCACGCCCTGGTCAAGCAGCCCTTTACCATCGAAACGGGAGAAGGGTTTCTGCGGGTTTTCCGCCACGGCTTGCCAGCCTGGGAGGTGGTCCCTTCGCTTTTCGAGCAGGGCGCTTCTCTTACGCACAGCCAGGAAAAGGGAGCGTGGCGCTTCCATCTCTCCCGGGCGACCTGGCCGGGCACTTCCCTGACCTTCGACCTGCAGGGCCATATTTTCCAATCCAATGGAACCTGGCTCCTCGAAACCAGCATCCACCACGGGGAGGAGACTGCCGTGGTAGACTTTACCCGTTTTCTCGACGGGGAAGTCCACCTGAACTACACCTGCACCCTGAACCAGCCGTTGTTCGTGCAGAAGCAGGAACT
This sequence comes from uncultured Prolixibacteraceae bacterium, assembly GCA_964552955.1. Taxonomy (GTDB): domain Bacteria; phylum Bacteroidota; class Bacteroidia; order Bacteroidales; family Prolixibacteraceae; genus UBA1413. The sequence continues at coordinate 110,681 of CAZKIU010000004.1, read as the reverse complement.
CTCCCTTGGGTTGGAGGGGAACTTCAACCTGGAGATCAACCACCGGTGGCAGATGCTCTTCTCCGGCGGGGAGCAGGTCATCCTTCGCTACCACAATCAGACCTACCTCTGCCACAGGCTGCTCCTGGAACCCTGCAACGGGAACCAACTTCCGTTTCTTCACCGGGTGGGCAGCGCCGGCACTAAAGTTACGCTGCCTGGTTTCGAGGGGTGGAGTGCTCTGTTTTCCCTCCTGACGTACCGCGACAGACCACCGTTTACCCTGCATAAGGGCCGCGGCGACCTTTATCTCTTTTCCGGAAGGACCAGCAGGGAGCGCCCCGTCAGGGTGCTCTGGGGCCATCCCTCCGGAGAGGCGCTCCGTTACACCGGTTTTGCCGGGGAGACTATCGCCCTCGACCAACTTTTGTTCGTTGCCCTTTCCGGGGAAAAGGAGTCGCCTGCCTTCTATGCCAGTGCCTCCCTCGCAGGAAAAAGCCAATGGGTCACCAACGGTGCCGGATCCTTCCGTATCGCCGGCAACCCTGATCTTCCCGACCTGGAGGCCTTCGGCTATGGAAACCAATTGGAGGAAATCCTCTTTGAACCCCGGCTGAAGGCGTTCCGCCCGCCCATTGAAGGGGTAGCCTCGCGCCCGACCACCTTCAGCGACTCCCCGAAGATTTTCTTTGAGGACCAGGATCCCGTCAAGCGAACCACCCTCCCCGTCAAACGAAAAATCACCCTTCCTGCCGGTCAGAAGCCAGCCATCCAGCCCTCTACAGGGGATTCCGGAGGAGAAAACCCGCAGAAACCAGGGACGACAGGTGCCCCAGCCACCGTTCAGCCGGGGGTTCAACGCGCTCCATCAGGACAGACCGGGACACAGGAACAACAGGAGCCTCAGGATCCCGTGCGACGTCCACGGATCACCCTTCCTGCCGGCACCAGGGTCACCGCGCCGCAGGATTCGGTGCGCCGCCCACAGCGGGCTGAACCCAAGGTGGAAGTGGACTTCGACAAGGTTCGCTTCCGGCCCAACAAAGCCATCACCATACGCTTTATCAGACCCGAAGACCTCATCTGGCTCGACTTTGAATTTCACAACTTTGCCTTCTCGAACCGGGGCGAGGCCCCTTACCTGGAACTGGCCAATCCCAAAGAAAAAGGGATCATCGTAGTCCGTTTTCCCAGTCAGCATACCCTGGAACAAGCCTTCTTCGAGACCACCCCCATGGATACGACCGGGGGTAACGAGGAGATCACCCTTCCTGCCAAACACTTGAGGGCAGGAAGAAGCCGGCTGGTGTATGAAGTGGAGGAGAACCATCCGGGACTGCCGCTGACCGTGGAAACCCTCCTTGACTGGTCGCAGTTTGCGCTGCGGGTCCATCCACGGGCCTGGATCAGGCTGCCCCAGGTGATCACCGTCGCCGACCACCCCTTCACCGGAACGGGCGCACTCACACAAAAGAGCCCCTCCGCAACGGTCTCTTCCAAGACAGTCTCTTCTACCCTTCCTGCCCGCGGGGGGAATTACTCCCTTAAAATGGTGGAACTGGCCCGCCATAAGGCCGTCAGAAGAGAAGCCTACCGCGAGGAAAGACTCAACCTCTCCCTGGCTCCCGCAACCATGCAGTCGCTGAGCCCCTCTTTTGACATCACCAAACTCAAAATCGACATGAAGGTGGGACCGGTGCCCGAATTAAGCACCGCCATCGAAGCGCCTGCACTGATGTACATCTCCCCCAACCAGGTCAACGGCTTCACCCACCGCATCGCAGTGAAAAGCGAAAACATCAGGGAGGAAAAGCCTGCGCAGGAGGTAATTTCTGCCCAGGTGAGGGTACTGGATCCCCTGAACACCAGCGAGGGGGAGGTCACCGAGTTGTGGCACACCATTCTGGGGGTCAAAACCAAAGAGGGTCTGATCTCCCCCACCCTGCTTTCCCGGCTGAAGACCATCAGGGCCCTCTGGGCCTTCGATGCCAATAAGGATTATAAGGGGTGTGCGCCCATCGACGCTCCCTTCCAGGCCTCCCTCGATGCCAACGACCGACACAAACTGGTCCATACCACCTCCAACTACGACATACAGGGATTCCAGCCCATACCTGTTCCTGTAAAAAATCTGATGCTCACCACCCTGGGAGCTTACCTCGACTGGCATGCCTTTTTCGATGTACCCACTCCTGCCGACAACTATCTGAATGTGATCGAATGGGAGCACCTGGCTACCCTGGGGCGCGACCATTATGTCAAGATCGTCAGGGAAGGATACCTGGTTCCCTTCGGCCACCGTGCCGCCCTGGTGAAGGTCACCGAACGGAAATTCAACGCCCCCAAAAAGGCCGCCGTCAACATGATGCGGATGTACATCGTCGTCCTCCAGAAGGAGGTCCTCTATCAGCGAGAGAACCCTGAAGGGAAATTCATTGAGTTTCCCTTTGAAGCGGTGCGGATCGAAACCATCCAAACGCCCAATATCGACAAACCGGAGAACCTGAACCTCGCCGGGAACCTGAACCTCACCGGGAAGAAGTTGATCCCCATCCAGTTACCTGGGAAAAGCGATCCCTGCAACAAACCCGGCCGCTCCTCCAACTATGAATTTTACGTCATGGTGGGCGGGAAGGGCTTTCCTTTTGACATTACTGTCACCGACAAGGAGGGAGAAGAACACCAGATAAGGATGCCTCTGGCCTTTGTCGAGAATGTCACGGCCCGCGACAAACAAAAGGTGGAATCGCTGGCCGGCGTATACAATGGCAACAACGGTAACACCGGAAAATACAAGGATATCAACCTGACTCTCTTTATCGGGCAGCAGGTGGCCTATGCCCCCAGCCTGGTCGATGGGGATACCGCCTTTGAAACTGAATCGCTCCGCTTCGGCGTCGCTTATTACCCTGCCAGGGGGGAGGGCGACCTTAAGTTCCACCCCGTGATGCAGGAAGCCTCTGTATTCATCAGCCAGGTGAACGAACTGACCGGCAAGAAGGATCCTGTGACCATCGGACTGGAAGATGATGAGAATGAGGGGATGGTCTTTGCCCGGGTGACCAACCAGCCTGCCGTTAACTTCTCAGGGGGCAGTGACAAGGCGGGAGGCTTCCTCTCACCTAACATGGTCATTTCAGGGCTCAGCAAACTCCAGGGGCCCGTCGGGGGCAGCCTCAACAACATGAAAATCCTCGACTTCATCGGTTCCGACTTCTTTGCCACCGTGGGCAATCTTCCTTCCGCCAAGATATTCGGGGTCATAGACCTCTTTGAGTTGTTGGGGAAACCCGATCTGAAGGGCAGCTTTGGTCCCATGATCACGGCTGTCACCAATGCCCGCAACGAGATTATCCGTCTGAAAAACGAAGTTCTCCTTAAAGAGGAGGAGGCCCTCCGCCTGGGCAGCGACGTGAGCCAGGCCATCGCCCAACTCAAAACCCAGATCAGCCAGCAGGTGACCGCCCTCCTGGACGCCCTCAACAGCCAGATCCCCAAAATCCCCAACTTCAAGAGCTGGTTTACCGAAGAGGCTTTTTACGCCGAATACAAATGGAAGCCCGACCTGCTCAAGAATAAGGAGATCGGCGGGATCCTCGCCTTTAAGGTGGACCAACCCAAAGAAGCGCTGGAGATCACCACCTCCGTCAAAAAGCCCTTTGACCCGGCCAGCGCCCCGGAGCTCAACGGCAACGCCCGCTTCAACAACTTTAAGATCGAAATACTCAAAGCCCTGTCGGTCAATTTCAACTATCTGCAGTTCAAAACAGGCACCTCCGGAAAAACCGACGTTAAGGTCGACATGGGTTCTCCACCGGTTGGCTTTGCCGGGGAACTCTCCTTCGTCAATAGCCTCCAGAATGTCATTCCCTCCTCGGGATTCGGGGAAGATGGCCCTTATGTGAAGCTAGCCACTACCGGCATCACCGCCGGCTTCAACATCGGGATTCCCAATGTCACCGTGGGCGTATGCAACCTTTCCAACATCAGCCTGGGGGCAAGCGTCAACCTTCCCTTCACTGGCGATCCCCTTACTTTCAGCTTCAACTTCTGTACCCGCCAGAATCCCTTTCTTCTTACTGTTATGATCTACGGCGGAGGGGGCTATTTCCTGCTGACCACCTCCCTGAAGGGATTGGTTTCGGTGGAAGCCGCCTTTGAATTCGGAGCCGCCGCCGCCCTCGACATCGGCGTGGCTTCCGGCTCGGTCTCCATCATGGGTGGCTTTTATTTCAAATATGAGATGGCCGCCCACCAGGTCACCCTCACCGGCTACATCCGCATCAACGGAAGGCTCTCCATCCTGGGTATCATCACCGTCTCCCTGGAGTTCTACCTCGCCCTCACCTATGTGTCGAGTGACAAGGTCAACCGCCTTGAAGGGGAGGCTACCCTGAAAGTCAAGATAGAAATCTTCTGCTTCAGCAAAAGTGTATCCTGCACGGTACGCCGTACCCTGGCAGGGGCCGACGCCGACCCCACCTTTGCCCAGATGATGGAACCCGACCACTTCCAGATGTACTGCCTGGCCTTTGCCGAAGAGTAATCCCTATGAATAGCCACAATTAGCCAAATAACTATGGAAATCGTTTTCACCACGCTGCCTGCCGGCAGAACCGACATAGAGGGCATCCCTTATCTGCGCCTCTCCGTCTTCGCATCGGTCAAACTCAATCCGGCCAACGGGGCCACCCTTGGAAAATTCCCCGACCTGCTGGACTGGCCGCAGAAAATGGTAGCCGGCGAATTTGTCTTTCGCTGGAGTAACGGCACCGAAACAGAGGCCCAACTGGTCAAAAACAGTCTGGATCCCGATCTCTACCGCCAGCTCTTCCGGCCTGAGATCAGGGTAAAAGGTCCTGAAAAAGACACCCCCGACATCAAACGGATCGTCTCCTTTCCGGCCGTCCATGTCAAAGAGTTCATGCTCAAAAACTACGGCAGGGTGGCGGTGGAATCTCCCACCCGGGGGGTGTCGCCCGAAAAATTCCTGGATACGGCCCGTTTCGCCCCCCTCTCTGGCATCACCCTCGACACGGCCAGGATCATGCAGGCGGGTGAAAATACCCGACAGGTCAAAAACCTCACCGCCCCACAGATGATGGTCAGGCAGGAGGAGCCTTCGCGACAGATCAAAACGCGACTGAACCAGGAGAAATTCATCCGTTTCTCCCCTCAGATGGACCCCCGCCTCGACTTCGGCCAGTTCCGCACCTTCCATAAACTCGAACCGGGAGGAAGAAAAACCGCCCGCCCGCCCCTTCAGAAACCGGAATTCGACTTTCACGACATCCTGTCGGTCCTCACCAATTACCCACAGCTGATGCGTAAATGCGGCTTTATCCTCGATTTTCTCCTTCCAGCGGCCGGAGCCCCCGCTTCCGGAAGCCTCCGAATGATCCCCGCCTCCATCGATCTGGAGGACGACGACGCCCAGATTTCGGTGCCTGCCACTGCCTTTCAGTTGACGGCCTCCGGTTTCTTTACTGCCGACAAACCGGGATCCCTCTTCCGCAACGGCTTTGTAAAAATAAACACCCCGGCATTTGAGATACTTCAGGTCGATGCCGATGGTACCGCCATCAAAGCCCACAACATGGCCGAGACGAAAGTGCAGGAGGTGGCTCGTTTTTACGAGGATAAGATCCGGTTCACGCAGATGACTGCCGTAACGCCCATGCAGGTGAGGGCAGCCGGGGTGACTTCCCGGGCAGCAACCGTGCAACCCTCCGCCCCTGCGGTCGCTGAAGAGCCCGTGGAACCCGAACCACCCGCCGAAGAAGGCCTCCCCGCCATGCGTTCCGCGGGTATCGCCATCGTCCGCAACGGTATGGCCGAACAGCTCCATGCCAAAATCACGGCCAACCTGAAGCTTATCCCCGACCTGAAAAAAATGGCCATTGCCCTTCCCACGCGCCAGACAGACCCTTCCCTGAGAGTGGAACCCCTGAAAATGAGAAGTTTCTTCACCCGCGAACTGGACCTCAAAAAAATCCAGGTTCCCGAGATTCTGCTCTACTCCGACGACCTGGTGCAGGGGTACCGGATGGATGTGGCCTATGATGACAAACCGGGAAAATGGTACTCCCTGCACAGGAAAAAGGACCACTACCGCTGGTATGATCCGCAGGGGAATCCCCATGAAGTGGAAGAGATCCTTCCCGACGAGGGATTTATCGAACTGGCGGCTGCCGAAGATCCCGACAATCCAGGCGACCTGTTTGTCCCCGAAACCCTGGCCCGCTGGGAGGGGTGGAGTCTGGCCCTCCACATGCCGGGGTACTCCATCAACAACACCGACGACGATCCGGCCCCTTCCGATGAGAAGCGCGACCGCGTCTACAACTCCCGTATCCTCGAAGCAAAAAAATACGCTTTTGACCCCGACCTTGATTTTAAGATGAACGTTCAGTCGGAGATCATCCCCGGCACTTTGCCCTGGCTGCGTTTTGGCAGGAATTACCGCCTTCGCATCCGTACTGTTGACCTGGCCGGCAATAGTCCATCCCCTGATGCCCCTTCGGAATCGCCGGCGGAAACGGAACGGGTCAACATCCGCTACCTGCGGCATGAACCCCTGGCCTCCCCCATCCTTCTGGTGGGCAATCCACTCCGTGACGGGGAGTTCGCCGAGAACATGGTCATCCGCAGCAACCTGGGGCAAAGCAGCACTGCCTACGAGAGCCAATACGGGGGTACCTCGGATTGTGAAAGATACCTTCTTCCGCCGAAAAACAGCGTGGCCATGGCCGAAACCCACGGCATGCTCGACAAGGCCTTCGGCAATAACCCGGCGGCCGCCAAAGCCCTTTACGACCTGATCACCAGCCATGAGGGCTCCTACGAAAGCGGAGATCCCAAAAAGGAAAGGGTATTCAGGGAATCGGAAGTGGGGGTGATTTACCTGCCTGATCCCATGGCAGCAGGGGTGGCCTTTTTCCTGACGGAAGACGACGACACCACCCACACACAAGAATTCACGCCCCGGATGTTCGGGTTTTACAGCAACGCGGAGCTCTCACCTGACCAAACCAACGGGAAGATTCCGGAGGAGTGGATACAGGCGCGCCCCCTGAGAATCAGACTGGAAGAGGGAGAAACGGGGGCCTCATGGCAGGAGGGTTCCCGGATCCTGAGGGTGAGCCTCCCCAAAGGACACCGCACCCGCATCCGGTTCTCTACGTTCTGGCGGGAAGAGGATTTCAAACGGCTGTCGGCCATCTGGAAGATGATCGCCGATGAAAAACCTGCCAACCTGGCTACCCTTGAAAAACTGGCCCGCGCAGGGCAGCACTGGATGCTCTCCCCCTTCAGGGAGCTGGAGCTGGTCCATGCCGTCCAGCAACCCCTGGAAATCCCTGTTTTCAAGGCGCTGGTCCCGGAAAGGGATTTCGACCAGACCTATGCCGACCTGCACCTTCGTTTTACCGTGGAAGGCCATTCCACGGGGAAAGCCACCCTGGCGGCCCGCTGGAGCGAGCCCTGGGATGATGGCATTTCCGTAGACATAAAGGAAAGAAGCGGTAGTTTTCTCTTTCCTGACACAGAAGTCCATTACCACGACCAGACCATCACCCTGGGGTCGGTGGCCGATTTCACCAAGGTGGCGCCCCACCTGCAATTGCGGGAACCCCTCCTGAAGAAAGAAGCTGCTGCACAGCGGGAACCCGCCGCCAAGAGAGTATCAGAACCGTTACAGGTGCTGCCCGTGGTTACCCTCCCCAAAAGGAGTGCCGCTGAGTTTTCCAGGGAACCGCAACCCGGCACCCTGAAAATCAACCAGCTCCATGCCCGGCAGACGGAATGGCTGGCTCGCCTCACCAGCGAGTGGAATGGCAGTGCCAAACTGCTCCCCGATCGGGTGAGGTTCGATGTATCCGCAGCCAGGCTGGGGTGGGCCCGCAAGATCAACCTCCGGCTGAACCCCCTCCGCCATCTCTTCGGCGATACCCGTCACCGGTGGGTCGATTACAGGCTGACGGCCACCTCCCGGTATGGAGAGTACTTCGAAAAGATCTTCCGCGATCACCCCGATTTGTCAGCCCTGAGAGAGGGCGAATGGCAGGAAAGGGTGAACATCCTAAGTTCTGCCCGGCCAAGACTGCCTGAGATCGACTATGTCATCCCTACTTTTGAATGGCGCAAGACCCAGACTTTCGACGCCGTGCGCCATCGCCGTATGGGGGGCGGCCTCCGTATCTATCTGAAACGCCCCTGGTACTCCTCGGGCCCCGATGAAATGGTCGCCATCCTCCTCCCCCCGCAAGGACAACAAAACAACCAGCTGACCCGCATCACCACCATGGTGCCCACACCAGCCTACACCGACCTCTACACCCACTGGGCCATGGACCCCCTGCTGATGGCCGTGCCTCCTGATAGCCCCTCCCCCAAAGCGGGAGACTTCAGGATGAACCCCCTGCAGGATCCTAACCTGGAATACCCCGGAGAAGAGAAAGCCAGAACCTCCATTGTCGCTTACCCCGTCCGATTCGACCGGGATAAACAACAGTGGTACTGCGACCTGGCCATCGATCCCGGACAGGTCTACTTTCCCTTTGTCAGGCTGGCCCTGGCCCGCTATCAGCCCTACTCCGTTAAAAAGGAGGACCACGATGTCTGCCTCTCCCCCGTAACATTTAGTACGTTCATCCAACTGGTTCCTGAAAGGCAGACTACGCTGCGCTTTACCAAAGACGATCAGAATTCCCGCTTTACCATCACAGTGGAAGGAACCATATACAATGAAAGGTTGTCGGCAAGCTTTGGCAACCGGAGCCTCCTGCGCATCTCCTTCCTCGACAGCCACATGGCACAACCCATCTACGGGTTTATTGACGACGGCAGCAATGAGAAAAAACTGGAAGACGAAGGGTATGAAACCCCGATCACCCAGCGCGATGTGACCAACAACCGGTACACCATTACCCGGGAATTCAGGCTGCCCCGGGAGTACAAAACCGCCCCCTTCCAGGTGATCATCGAGGAGTTTGAAAGGGGTCCGGAACGCATCCCGGGCATCGACAAACTCTATGAGGAACGGCTGGTGCAGTCAGAGGAAACCGACCGGCTCATCTATGCCGATGTGTTCAAAATCAACGAGGTAAAGAAATGAAAGCAAAAACGCCCTGACGGGCGTTTTTGCTTTATAATCGGATAGGGAAGAACTAAGCCAGGAAACTGAGCAGGATACCAGCCGCCACGGCGCTGCCAATCACCCCTGCCACATTGGGTCCCATGGCATGCATCAGCAGGTGATTGGTTTTGTCATACTGCAAACCGACGACCTGGGACACGCGGGCGCTATCGGGTACTGCCGACACCCCGGCATTACCGATCAGAGGATTGATCTTGCGCCCCTCCTTCAGGAAGAGGTTGAGTATTTTGACAAACATGACTCCGCCAAAGGTGGCCACGACGAAGGAAAAGGCTCCAAGAACAAAGATCAGTATCGACTTTGAAGTCAGGAAGGTGCTGGCCTGTGTGGAAGCCCCCACGGTCAGCCCGATCAGAATAGTGACGATATCGATCAGTGGCCCCTTCGCAGTGTCGGCGAGACGTTTTGTCACTGTGCTCTCTTTCAATAAGTTTCCAAAAAACAGCATCCCCAGCAAGGGAAGACCACTGGGCACCAGGAAGGTGGTCAACAGCAGTCCACTGATAGGAAAGATGATTTTTTCCACCTTAGAGACGGCACGGGGGGGTTTCATCCTGATCAGCCGCTCCTTTTTCGTAGTGAGCAATTTCATCACAGGAGGCTGGATGACCGGCACCAGAGCCATGTATGAATAGGCAGAAACGGCAATAGCGCCCATCAGGTCGGGAGCCAGTTTCGAGGAGAGGAAGATGGCCGTCGGGCCGTCGGCACCGCCGATGATACCAATGGCACCTGATTCAGCCGGACTAAATCCAAGGGCGAGAGCCAGCGCATAAGCCCCGAAAATCCCCAACTGGGCTGCCGCCCCGATCAGGATCAGCTTCGGGTTGGAGATTAGCGCCGAGAAATCGGTCATTGCCCCGATCCCCAGGAAGATCAATGGCGGATAGATCCCCTGCAATACCCCGAAATAGAGATAGTTGAGCACACTCCCCGATTCATACACCCCGATCTGGTAACCAGGAGCAAAGGCGATGTTACCGACCAGCATCCCAAATCCAATGGGAACCAGCAACATAGGTTCATACTCTTTGGCAATCGCCAGGTATATAAAGATCAGGCCGATCGCGATCATGATCAGATGGCCTGTGGTCAGATTGGCAAAAGCAGTGAAGGAGAGAAACTTCTCCATGTGCTCCAGCACAAAACTGAAAAAACCTCCGGAATGCTCCATAATTTACTCTCCTATGACAATAAGAACATCCCCTTCCATGACCGAATCTCCTTTGTGTTTAAGGATGGAGGTCACTTTTCCGGGTTTGTCGGCTTCAATGTTATTTTCCATTTTCATGGCTTCCAGGACCAGCAGTTTCTGGCCCAGCTTAATCGTATCACCCTCCCTGACCAATACTTCCAGGATCACGCCCGGCAGGGGGGACTTGATGCTCCCTGCGCCCTTGGGGGCATCAGGACGACTGGTCTTGGCCTGTGAAGGTACGGCATCGGTCGAGGGAACCGCTACCGAACGCACCAGCTTGGGCGTTTTAGTCGGCTTGATATCCCTGTTGACCTCCACGTAATATTTGGTGCCATTCACCTCGATTTCGGCAACATTTTCCTCGATGCTGAGCACTTCCGTCTCATACTGGTTGCCGTTTATTGTAAATTTGAACCGCTTCATTGATCGTTATTTTGGTAATTTTCTTAATCCGTAAATTTTGGAGCTCCACGGCGAATAGGTCCGGGAGACTTTGTTGATGGTCAGGACAGTGTTCTCTGCATCGTGCAACTCACTGGAGTACAGGTAAAGGGTCATGGCCAGGGCCGCGTTGATCTCACCGGTAATTTCCAGGCCTTCCTTTCCGGCATCGGCCGTTTCGGCCCTGCCTGCCTTCGCCTTGGTCAGAGAACGGGCTGTCAGTTGCTTCTTCACATCGATGGCCAGCACCCTACTGGTCATCTTGAAAAAGAAGTAGAGGGCAGCCAAACCAGAGAATACCACCCCCATGGCAATCATGGCCATCCCCCCTCCCGAAGGGTCAAATTTGGCAAATTCATCGCCCGAGGAAATCACCGGCTCCGTATTGTTGTTGCTGTTAGGGGTCGTCTTGGGCAGGTTTTTCCAGTCGGGACCTCCATCCTCAGCACGTCCGTAGGAAACATCCCTTGACACTTGGTTAGGTATGGTCAGAGAGTCGATCAGGGTGCGGCCGTTAGCGTCAAAGAGGGCAATGGTCTTCCCGGGTTCCAGGGTGAAGTTCAGGTGAAGGATCCCGTGGGTGGGCTTGTTGTCCGCCCAGAAAACGATATAACTCCGCTTGGGTATCCTGGTAAGACTCTGCTGCCCCTTGGCAATAGGGTATTTCGTGGGATTGGACAGGTCATCGGTCAGATAAAGACCTCCAACGTCGACTGAGTTGTACGCCGAATTGAAGATCTCTATCCATGGGCTGTGCTTCCCGAAATCGTCAACATAATTCGAATCGTTGTAGACCAGAATTTCGTTGATCCGGAGGTCGGTAGAACTCTGTGCCTGCCCCGCCAGGGAGGCTGAAAGGACCAGCAGTACCGCTCCGATAAAGGTTAATAACTTTTTACACCTCATCATAACCGGTTTTACAAGGGTAAATTGCCGTGTTTCTTCGGCGGATTGACATCCTTTTTGGTGGCCAGGGCCTGCAACGCGCGGATGATCCTGAAACGGGTGTTCCGGGGCTCGATCACGTCGTCGATATAGCCATACCTGGCAGCATTGTAAGGATTGGCAAACTCATTTTTGTACTCTTCCTCGGCATTGGCGACAAAGGCGGCTTGTTCTGCCGGATCCTCGATCTTCTTGATATCCTTGCTCATCAGCACTTCAATGGCGCCCTTGGGCCCCATCACGGCAATCTCGGCCGTCGGCCAGGCATAGTTGATGTCGCCACGCAGGTGCTTGGAACTCATCACGCAGTAAGCGCCGCCATAAGCCTTGCGCAGGATCACCGTGATTTTCGGCACCGTGGCCTCCCCATAGGCGAAGAGCAATTTGGCGCCGTGGGTGATGATGCCACCATACTCCTGGGCGGTACCGGGCAGGAAGCCGGGAACATCCTCCAGGGTGATGATCGGAATGTTAAAGGAATCACAGAAACGGACAAACCGGGCCGCCTTGCGCGAAGCGTTGATATCGAGCACCCCCGCCAGATAAGCCGGCTGGTTGGCCACGATACCCACCGAAATCCCGTTGAAACGGGCAAAGCCAATGACGATATTCGGAGCATAATAGCGGTGCACTTCCATGAATTCCCCGTAGTCGACGATGGCATGGATCACATCCTTCACATCGTAGGGTTTGTTGGGATTGTCAGGGATGATATCGTTCAGGGTATCTTCAAGGCGATCGATGGGATCGTCGCAAATGGCCAGGGGAGCCTCCTCCAGGTTGTTCTGGGGAAGGTAGGAAAGGAGCTTGCGGATCAGGGCGATCCCTTCCTGCTCATCGTCGGCCACAAAATGGGTCACCCCCGACTTGGAGGCATGCACCATAGCGCCACCCAGCTGCTCGTCGGTGACCACCTCACCCGTCACGGTCTTGACCACCTTCGGACCTGTCACAAACATGTAGGAAGAGCCCTTGCTCATGACGATGAAATCGGTCAGGGCCGGACTATAGACCGCTCCACCGGCACAGGGGCCGAAGATGGCAGAGATCTGCGGCACAACACCCGAAGCCATGATATTACGCTGGAAAATCTCGGCATACCCGGCCAGAGAGGTCACCCCTTCCTGAATACGGGCACCCCCCGAATCGTTGATCCCGATCACCGGAGCCCCCATCTTCATAGCCGCATCCATCACCTTGCAGATCTTGGAAGCAAAGGTTTCTGACAGGGAACCCCCGAAAACCGTGAAGTCCTGACTGAAGACATAGACCAGACGGCCATCAATGGTTCCGTATCCAGTTACCACCCCATCTCCCAGGAATTTGGTCTTCTCCATCCCGAAGTTGGTGCACCGGTGCGAAACAAACATATCGAACTCTTCAAAACTGCCCTCATCCAACAGCATTTCGATACGTTCACGGGCCGTCATCTTGCCCTTTTCGTGCTGTGTGTCGATCCTTTTCTGCCCTCCGCCTAACTTGGCCTCCACACGCAGATCGATCAACTGCTTTACTTTATCCTGATTATTCATAAATATGATGTTTTAAAACTTATCGCTCCCCAGGCTTATTCGGCGCAAAACTCCGTTAACACTCCAAAAGTAGACTTCGGATGAAGGAACCCGATGCTCAACCCCTCGGCTCCCTTGCGGGGCCCCTTGTCAATCAGCCTGACGCCATTGTCCTCGGCGTTCTCCAAAGCTTCCCCTACATTATCCACGGCAAATGCCATGTGATGGATCCCCTGCCCCTTGTTGGCAATGAATTTGCCGATCGGCCCCTCAGGATCGGTCGACTCCAAAAGTTCAATCTTGGTCTGTCCTACCTTAAAAAAAGCGGTCTTTACCTTCTGGTCAGTGACCTCTTCTACGGCATAACATTTCAGTCCGTAAACCTTCTCATAAAAGGCAATCGCCTCCTCCAGGTTCTCTACGGCAATTCCAATGTGCTCAATATGAGTAATATTCATAATTCTTAAGTTATAAATTAATGGTTTTTCAGAATTGTTAAGTTGATTTTTCGAATGACAAAAGTAATGGAAAGAAATGAACCGGCACCTGATTTTAATTAGGATATCCGGAATTTAATGAATTGTTCTTCAACCCTATATTAAGTCATCCGGGATAGTTTTATTCTTTAAAACTGGACTAAATAAATAAGGCAGGAAACCTGTTCCTGCCTTATTTCGGTATTTTACTGCCCGTTCCCCACATAGTGGAAGTGGGGTCCGAACCGTTCGAAGGCGGACTTTTCGAGGTCTTCGCGAACGCTGGGGTGGGCGATGGAGATGATCAGTTTAGCGCGGTCCTGGAGGGTCCGCCCGTAGAGGTTGACGGCGCCGAATTCAGTAACCAGCCAGTGGATGTTGGCCCGTGTGCTCACCACACCGGCTCCCGGCGTCAGAATGGGGGCAATTTTACTGACCCCCTTATCGGTCATCGAAGGCATGGCAATAATGGGTTTGCCGCCCTGGCTCAAGCTGGCTCCCCGGAGGAAGTCGATCTGCCCACCTACTCCAGAGAAGAATTTGGTCCCCAGTGAATCGGCACATACCTGTCCGGTGATGTCCACCTGGAGGGCCGAATTGATGGCAGTGACCTTGGGATTCTGGGCAATGATATGGACCCGGTTGGTGTAGCCCACATCCATCATAGCGACCATGGGATTGTCATCGATGAATTCATACACTTTAGTAGACCCCATCAGGAAGGTAGCCACCATTTTGCCTTTGTCGATGGCCTTATTTTTCCCGTTCACCACGCCTGATTCTACCAGGGGAAGGATTCCGTCGGAAAACATCTCACTATGAACGCCGAGGTTTTTGTGGTTGCCCAGCATGGAGAGCACGGCATTGGGAATGGCGCCGATGCCCATTTGCAGGGTAGCACCGTCTTCCACCAGTTCCGCCACATGATGACCGATCTGATATTCCACCTCGCTGATGGGAGGCATGGGCGGGGCATACAACGGAGAGTGGTCTTCCACAAAAATATCGATATCATCGAGGGTAATCATGGCATCACCGAAAGCCCGGGGCACATTTTTATTGACAATGGCAATTACGGTATCGGCGGTCTCAACGGCGGCCAGTGTGGCATCCACCGATGTTCCCAGGGAGACAAAACCGTGTTTGTCGGGGGGACTCACCTGGATAAAGGCCACGTTGACCTTCAGATAGCCTTCCCTGATCAGCCGCTGGGTCTCATGCAAAAACACCGGGATATAGTCGGCATATCCTGCCTGGGTCTGCTTCCGCACATTGGAACCCACAAAAAAGGACTCCAACTGGAAGATCCCTTCAAACTCCGGGGCGGCATAGGGAGCAGCCCCTTCCGTATGGATATGCTGGATCTTCACATGACGCAACTCTCCCTTCCTGCCCCGGTCTACCAAAGCATGGATTAATAGATGGGGGGTGACAGCCACACTGCTCATATGGACGCGGTCACCCGATTTAACTACCTTTACCGCTTCCTCAGCGGTCACAAATTTAACTTGCTTCATATCGTGACTGTAATTTTGGTTTTTTGCAAATGGTGCGAAAATAACTTTTAACCGGGTCGGAATCTAAAATGCCGGTTCACCAGCGCTGTTTCATCGTCACAAAATAACAAAGAGTTAATTTTCTGACGACAGGGCTCTTTTATTCATGTTCAGGCTCCGTGTGAATGTTGATCATGGTATTCTGCCCGAACTGCTCCCGCAGCCTGAATTCAATGATATTGTTGATATTGTGGGCTTCCACGATGGAGGTCTCATTCTTGACCCGCACGTGGATGTCCACCACAATCCGGCTGCCATTGCGGCGGGTGCGCAGGTCATGCGGTTCAATGACCCCTTCCACGGCTCCAACGATGGTCAGGATGTTAGTTTTTGTCGGCTCATCCAGGGATTCCTCCAGAAGCTCGTTGATTCCCCCCCGGAAGATCTTCCAGGCAACCATGATAATGAAGATACTGACTACCACGGCCGCCAGCGGATCCAGGATCCTCCACTGCTCTCCCAGAAGGATGGCCCCACCGATCCCCAGAAGGGTGCCGACAGAGGAAAAAGCATCGGAACGGTGGTGCCAGGCATTGGCCATAACGGCCTGGCTCTGAATGGCCCGGGCAATGACGACGGTGTAGCGGTAAATCCACTCTTTGGTGACGATGGAAACCACAGCCGCCACCAGGGCGATCCAGCCGGGGGCTTCAAGCGGGTGGTGAAGAACCACCGAGGAGTAGATCTTTCCGGCACCCGTGTAAAGAATCCCCAGCCCTACGATGGCCAGGGCAAACCCAATAAATACCGAGGCCAGGGTTTCAAATTTGCCGTGACCATAGTCATGGTCAGCATCCGCAGGTTTACGCACCACACGGAAGCTGGCCAGGACTACCACATCGGTGATAAAGTCGGAAAGAGAGTGAATGGCATCGGCAATCATAGCCCCGCTGCGCCCTACAATCCCTGCCGCCAACTTGAAAAGGGTCAGCACTACATTCACCCCAAATCCCAGCCAGGTCACCCGGTTGGCACTCCTGGCCCGCAGCTCCTCATCCATGCTGTTACTGGCATTCATTCCGGCAGTTTCTTAAAAAGGAAGGCAAAATTAACCATTTTATACCTTTCCTACATCTGTTTTTGCTTCAAATCTTTCATTCTTAAGCTGGTTTTCCGATATTTGCACCATAAAACCTTATCCTGATATGTGGTATCTTCTTTTGCTCATGGCGGGTTTCCTTCCGCTGATCTTTGGGGCTAACCTGTTGGTTGACAACGCATCAGCCCTTGCAAAACGATTCAATATCCCCAATATCGTTATTGGTCTGACCATCGTAGCCTTTGGCACTTCTGCCCCTGAACTGGTGGTGAATATCTTTGCCTCTATCGGGAAGAATCCCGATATTGTGCTGGGCAATATTATCGGCAGCAATATTTTCAATGTAGGGATCATTCTGGCTATCTCTGCCATCATCTATCCATTGGCCGTGAAAAAGTCCACGACATGGATTGAGGTCCCCCTGGCCTTTCTGGCCGGAGCGGTCGTCTTCATCCTGGCCAGCGACCAGCTCATCGACAAGGCAGGAGCCTCCGTGTTGACCCGCTCCGATGGAATTCTCCTGTTGCTCTTCTTCCTTATCTTCCTTGCTTACAATTACATGCTGATGATCAAGGGGGATTTTACCGAAGAGACGGCGGTAAGGGATGTGGCGCCCTGGAAGGCCACCCTGTTGCTGCTGGCCGGGTTGGCCCTGCTGGTAACCGGAGGCAGAATGATCGTTTACGGGGCAGTACAGGTGGCTTCCACCCTGGGAATCCCTGAAAGGATCATCGCCCTGACCATCGTTTCGGCTGGTACTTCCCTACCTGAACTGGCCACCTCTGTTGTGGCTGCCCGGAAAAAGAATACCGACATCGCCGTGGGTAACATCGTCGGTTCCAACATATTCAACATTTTTCTCATCCTGGGGGCCAGTGCCATTATCTTCCCGGTGACCGTTCCCGTCAATGCCATCCTTGACATGGGCATGAACCTGTTGTTGAGTTTCCTGGTCTTCATCTTCATCTTTACCGGGAAAGGCCGCAGTATTGAAAAACGGGAAGGGGTAACCTTGCTCCTGCTTTATATCGCTTATGTTACTTACCTGGTGATAGCCTGACCTGAACGCTTCTCTCCCCATTGTAATATGTTTATACAATTTATATGATACTCCTTTTTGGTTATCTCGCCATTGCCCTTCTGATTTCCTTTCTCTGTTCGGTGATGGAAGCGGTATTGCTCTCATCTTCGACCACTTATCTTACAATGAAAGCCGAAGAGGGGATTAAGGCAGCCCATCTGATGGTCCGGTTCAAGCAAAATATCGACCGGCCGATCACAGCCATCCTTACCCTAAATACCATCGCCCATACCATCGGGGCGGCTGGAGTCGGTGCCCAGGCTACTAAAGTATGGGGAGAAGCCATCTTCGGCATTGTTTCCGTCATCCTTACCCTGTTGATCCTGGTCTTCTCAGAGATTCTGCCTAAATCAATTGGCACCCGTTACTCCAAACAACTGTCGATTCCGGCGGGTCAAATCATCAGGGTAATGATGTTCATCACCTACCCCTTTGTTCTGCTGTCGGGTCTTATCACCAGGATGTTTTCCAGCCATGAAAACGAGCAGACCATCAGTCGGGAGGAGCTTTCCGTGATGGCTTCCATCGGACGCACAGAAGGCGTCTTCGAGGAGAAGGAACAGAAGATCATCCAGAACCTGATGCGTCTTAAATCGGTCGGCGTTTCTGAGATCATGACCCCCAGGGTCGTGGTGACCGCTGCCGATGAAAACATGGGCCTGGAGGAGTTCCTCCAGAAAAAACAATTTCTTTACTACTCCAGAATTCCGGTCTATTCCGGCTATTTTGAAAATATCACCGGATATGTCTTCCGGGAGCAGGTCTTTGAGAAGCTGGCTGAAGACCAGGTTAACCTGAAACTGAAAGACCTCCGGCGCGATATCGTCGTCTTTTATAAGTCCAAACCCCTCTTCAATGTATGGGAGACCCTGCTCAGCAAGAAGGAACAAATCGCAATAGTGGTCGATGAATATGGGGGTATCGACGGGATTGTCACCATGGAGGATATCGTAGAAACGCTCCTGGGCTTCGAAATTGTCGATGAAAAGGATAAAGTCGCCGACATGCAGGAATATGCCCGTGACCGGTGGAAAAAGCGGAAGCAGAAATACGACCTGCTCGACTCCCCTCCCGGTCAGACGCCTCCCGAAGGCTGATACCCCCGCATTCATAGCAAGAGAGGCTTCCGGTAGCGGAAGCCTCTCTTCTTTGCCCTGATAGGATAAGTAGGATCAGAGATGCTTTCTCATGATCACATTAAGCTTCTCGCTCCACGCCTCAGCAATTTGTAGTTCGTTGCTCAGGGTCATATCCTCATGGTCTACAAAGAGAGGAAAAACCAACTCTTCTCCGGACTTCTCCCTGGGTGAAAACCTGACCTGAACCGAGCTGTAAATAAAGGCATTGCTCATATTATTGGTATTCAGAAGATTCTTTTCCACGTAGCATTTGGTAAACTTTTTCAAATCAGCCAGTAAGATTTTATTCTTTGGGGATCCCTGGACAAAAAAAGCGGCCTTTTCATTCTCCCGGTCCAAACCGATTACTTTATTCCCCCACGATTCGTGTTCGCTGATGTTGATTTCTCCGTTTTTACCCAGGGCAGCCAGTTCCTTTTCCAGTTTCCGCTTTCCGGTACTCTGTGAATGAATTAAATACCAAATCGGTACGATGATCATTGCGATGATGATGATACCCACTATTATTGTTGAATTCATGATTTTTCTGATTATATAAATTATACTGTTTTAAGCAAGACCTGTCGTCAGCAGGGCGAAGGATCTCCCTGCATTTTTCTGCCTTTCATCGGGTTCCGTCATCGTTTTACGGTCTGGATTCCAATTAAATGGCCAGACTCAAGGCTATAACGAAGCGTTCCCGGGCCTCGCCTCCCAAAAAAAGCAATTTCAAGGGATAGGCCAGAGGTCCCACGAAGCATGGAACAGGGCAGAAAGGATGACACCATAAGAGGCGATCAGCAGACAGGTAACACAGAACGCCTGATGTCATCAGAAGAAATCATAAGAATTCGTGAAAGGGGTAAAGTAACAGGTTTTTGCAGGAGGTGTAAGTGGTTACATCGACCACGTAGATCTTCCTGAGGATTTTCAGACGTGGAGGTTCCGTAAGGGACTCTTTCCTGAAGAATAACCCGGGGATGGCCACTTCGGAGCGCCAGCCCTGAGGCCCCGGGGCGGAAGCATTCTCCTGGGCTACGAAGCCCGCAGCCGCCGGCGAGGAGACCCACGCCAATTCTTCCCCCTCCGACCACTGGTCCGGAGAAACCACCCTTCCTGCAGGTGAATAGCAGGTGATGCTGAAGAGCAGAATCAGGGTGGCATAGAAAAAAGCCAGAGTATTTCGCAACATAACCAGGCCGCAAAGATAGCCATTTTTTACGGTTCCGGAAAGGTACATCCGGGATAGACTTTCAGGGCTTCCTCCAGGATGCGGAGGGCCATCGCCAGATCGTCACGGTTCAGAACATAAGCCAGGCGCACCTCATCGCGGCCGAGACCTGGTGTGGTATAAAATCCGGAAGCCGGGGCCATAAAAAGGGTCTGTCCCTCCAGCCGGAAGTCGGTGAGCAGCCACTTGCAGAAGTGGTCGGCATCTTTTACCGGGAGGCGGGCCAGGGTATAAAAAGCGCCCATAGGAAGAGGGGAAAAAACTCCGGGGATTTTATTCAGTCCTTCAATCAGGAAATCACGCCGCATAAGATACTCCCCGTAATTCTTACGCATATATTCAGCATTTGCAGGGATGGTCGCTTCGGCGGAGATCTGCCCGATCAGCGGGGGGCTCAGACGGGCCTGGCAAAACTTCATGACATTATCACGGACCTCCCTGTTGTGGGTGACCAGCGCCCCGATGCGAATGCCACAGGCACTGTAGCGCTTCGACACCGAGTCAATCAGGATCACATGTTGCCCGATCCCTTCCAGATGGAAAGCCGAAACATAGGGCTCACTGGTATAGCAAAACTCACGATAGACCTCATCGGAAAAAAGAAACAGGTCATAACGGACCACCAGATCCCTGATCTGCTCCATTTCGCGCCGGGAATAGAGGTATCCTGTCGGGTTATTGGGATTGCAGATCATGATCCCCTTGGTCCGGGGCGTGATCAGCTTCTCCCATTCCGTCACCGGAGGAAGGGCAAACCCCTCATCGATGCTGGAAGGAAGAGGGCGTATCACAGCGCCTGCACCGATGGCGAAGGCCGTATAATTGGCATAGGCGGGTTCCGGGACGATAATCTCATCTCCCGGGTCAAGGCATGCCATAAAGGCAAAGGTGACGGCTTCACTTCCCCCTGTCGTGATGATGATGTCACTGGCCTCCACGTTAATGGCATAACTCTGGTAATAACCGGCCAGTTTCTGGCGCAGCGAGAGAAACCCTTCACTCGGGGAATATTCCAGAATGGTACGGTTCACCCCACGAATGGCCTCCAGAGCCGGCTCAGGCGTGGGCAGATCAGGCTGCCCGATATTGAGGTGTAGGACCCTTACCCCTTCGGCTTTGGCCCGGTTGGCATAGGAAACAAGCTTACGGATCGGGGAATCAGGCATCACCGCTCCCCGTTGCGAAATATGCGGCATAAAAAAATATTACAGTCGGGACAAAAATAACACTATCACTTTAAAATAATACTTTCACCATTTACATCAAATTGAAATTTAATATTATATTTTTCTTACATTCCATCACCCCACTCCCCCCTCTTCCTCTGTGGAAGTCAGTAGAGGAGGGAGAGGTACACAATGAATAATTTTTGTCATATTTTCGGAAAGGTGAAGGCTTTATATTTGGGGGCATAAACAAATTAAAGAGATCAGTTATGATTATCGGAGTTCCAAAAGAGATTAAGAATAATGAGAACCGGGTGGCTTTGACGCCAGCCGGGGCGGCCGAAATGGTCAAACGGGGGCATACGGTGTATGTTCAGACCTATGCGGGTGTGGGCAGCGGTTTCAAAGATGAGGCTTATGTGGCAGCCGGGGCGTCTATCCTGCCCACCATCGAAGAGGTGTATGCCATTGCTGACATGATCATCAAGGTCAAAGAGCCCATTGCGTCGGAGTACAAACTGGTGAAAAAGGGACAGATTTTCTACACCTATTTTCACTTCGCCTCATCCGAGGAGCTGACGCGGGCCATGATAGAGAGCGGTGCGGTCTGCCTGGCCTATGAAACGGTGGAGATGCCCGATCGTTCGTTGCCGTTGCTGGTCCCCATGAGTGAAGTAGCCGGCCGGATGTCGATTCAGCAGGGGGCGAAATACCTGGAGAAGACCTTCGGGGGTTCGGGTGTTCTCCTGGGGGGTGTTCCCGGGGTGCCACCAGCGAAGGTGCTGGTCATTGGCGGGGGTATCGTAGGTACCGAAGCGGCCAAGATGGCTGCCGGGTTGGGTGCCGACGTGACCATCATGGACCTGAGTCTTCCGCGGCTGCGTTACCTGGCCGACATCATGCCATCCAACGTGAAGACGATGATGAGCAACCATTTCAATATCGCCGAGATGGTACAGACCCACGACCTGATCATTGGGGCGGTCTTGATTCCCGGAGCCAAGGCGCCTAAACTGGTGACCCGCGAGATGGTGAAAACCATGAGGCCGGGGACCGTTCTGGTCGATGTGGCCGTGGACCAGGGAGGCTGCTTTGAGACGACGCATGCCACCACCCATGCCCAACCAACCTTCACGATTGACGAGGTCATCCATTACTGCGTGGCCAACATGCCGGGTGCTGTGCCCCGCACTTCCACCCTGGCCCTGACCAACGCCACCCTCCCCTTTGCCGTCCAACTGGCTGAAAAGGGATGGAAACAAGCCTGCCGCGAAAACGCTCCTCTGGCCAAAGGACTTAACATCGTTGATGGCAAGATCGTTTACAAAGGAGTCGCCGAAGCCTTTAATCTTCCCTACACCGATCCCACATCGATCCTCTGATCCGGTCCAACCTGACCACTTATATAGCGGGAGGCTGCCTACGAAGGCAGCCTCCCCTCTTTTTTATGGTAAGGTCTACCCTCCACAGAACACGGACCAGACCTACCAGACCTCCAGCGAAGGAATGAATTCACAGCGGCCCTTCATCGCCGGCACAAGACATTATAGGGACAATAATCACAACGCTCCCTGAAAGGCGTCTGCCTGAATACACTCTCCTGCGAAAAAATCTCCCCCAGCAACGTTCTGAGGTGTTCCTCCAGTTCATGTTCTATCGCTTCCACCGCCACCGGATTCTTATTCATCTCCACATACACCCTGAACTTCTCATCCCTGAGGTTCAGAATGGAGTAAATCACCGCGGTCACCGCTGATCCTCTGAAGGTTCCCCTGCGTAGAATAAAAGCGTAAATCAGGGCCTGAACCACCTCTTTCTTCAGTTTTTTAACTTCCGGGGCGAAGAGTTCGTCAAGGGAAGTGAAGGCCAGGGCTGAAGATTGCAGGGACCCGGTTTTATAGTCGATGACCCTGATCTTGCCTCCCTGCTCATCGACCCGGTCTACCTTTCCACCGATACGGAGGGGCGTCATCACCCCGTTAACAGGCACCTCCAGGGAGGTCTCACACTCCAGTTCCAGGGCATGGAGCCAGGTGGGTCCCCCCATGCGGTCCACCTCCAACAGGTTGCGGATATATTCCCTGACGGTCGCCTGGATGAGCATGGCCTGACCTTCTATAGGAAGCTGCCGCCACTCTTCCTGATCCACCTTGAAATATTCAGTGGCAAAGGCCTTTAATATGCTTTCCCTGATCCGTTCCTCAGAATGCGCCAGCTGCTCCCATCCCTTATCATCAAGCGTCTTGTGCAACAAGGGGTGGTAGAGATTCTCCGCCGCCTTGTGAAAAAGGGTTCCGAAGCGCTGACGGTCGATATCTTCGCTGACCTCATCTGCTTCCTTCAGTCCCGCAATGTAACGGTAATAAAAGCGGAGACTGCACTGCATATAGCTAATAATAGCACTTGGAGACAATGGTTTATCCCGGTTTGCCGCCAGCAGCTGTTCACTGATGAGCTTACCGGAAGGAATGAGGATTGGCATGACCTGGTGGCTCCCGAAAGGAAAATCAAGGGTGCGTTCCTTCACCTTACAGCGCGAGCGGTATTTGAGCTGGAAACCGTAACGGCTCAGCTCACCGCCAGAGATTCCCTCTCTTACGGTACTCCAGGTTGCAGTCACCCGTTTGGATCGTTGCACCAACCGGTAAAAATAATAAGCATACATCGCCTCCTGGTCATCGGCACCGGGCAGGCCAAATGCCTTGCGCAGGTTGTAGGGGATCACCGAGGGCAGGGTCGTGGTTTTAGGCCAGGTATCTTCATTGAGGCCGACAAGGATCAGGTGGTCAAAGTCGAGGCAGCGGGTCTCCAGAATACCCATCACCTGTAAGCCGGCCAGAGGTTCCCCCTCAAAGGCCACCGACTCCATGCTGAGGTACTTGCCCAGAAAACCGAAAAAAATACGGGACGAAAGGAGGACTTTTTCATCTTCCTGTAAGCCCGAAACTACCGTGTCTAGTTTCTCCACGGCCCTGAAGGTCTGCCATATCATTTCCCGTACGATGGGGTCGGTGCCGGGAGGCCCTTCATAGAGCAGTCGTAGTATCCCCAGCAGATAAGAACCGTATTTTCCTATCTCTTCAGGAAGGGTGAAGATTTGTTGGTGCAGGGGAGAGAAAAAAAGCTCCCCGGGGGTAAGGTAGACTCTGTTTTTTGCCTTGAATGCTCTTAGGGCGGCGCCCACCTTCTCCTGTTCCAGGGAAGCCAGGAAGGGATGGGTAAGCAGGTTGGTGACGTGTTGATAATAAAGCCGGGGAGTATGGTCCCTGTCGGGGCGCGTGTGGACCAGCAGAGCAGCAGCCTGCATGAGCAATGTGACCACCGGGGAGTTTTTCACCGGGTACCCCATGGTCACATTAACCTTCCTCACATCGGGGGGGATGGCTCCCAATACCGGGAACAACAAAGATTCATCGGCCAGGATCAGGGCGGTATCATCAAAGCCGTGCACTGTGACTGGGGTGTCAGCCAGGGCCCCGGGGATCACCTGGGCTTGTCCTATGGCTGAAGCCACAGCAACCAGCTCCACTTCGGCGGGTTGTGAGAACCCCTCCGTGGAGAGATGGAAATCAGCAGGGGGCGGGAACATCATCAGGTTCTCCCTGATGAACCTGCCGGCGGTATTCAGTGGATCCTCCACATAAAAAGGATCATAATCCCAGAGAAAGGAAGCCCTGCCCTCATCGCGGAGGCGGCCCAGGAGTCTCTTCTCGCAGCCGTTGAGGGCATTCAACCCGGCAAACACATAATGCCCCTCAGGAAGTTCCCTTTGTCCTGAAAGGAGGGCTTCGATCCCCTCCCTGACCAGCATCCCGCCATAACCCACACCCCGGGCCAGCAACTTCTCCCTGAACCGGTCATAAATAGAAGGCAGTTTCTCCCAGAAAGAGACGAAATCCTGTTCCATCCTGAACTGCTCCCACCGGCCCAGGGTGCCCCAGAATTGTTCCAACAGTTTTTTCTGCTCTTCCGAAAGGTAGTCGAAGTGACTCCCAGTCTCCTTTAGCTGGGAGAGATTGCGGAAAAGGTCTCCGGCAGGGACCAGGTACT
Source organism: uncultured Prolixibacteraceae bacterium (assembly GCA_964552955.1). GTDB lineage: Bacteria > Bacteroidota > Bacteroidia > Bacteroidales > Prolixibacteraceae > UBA1413. Next base: position 85,733 of record CAZKIU010000004.1, on the reverse strand, counting down.
TGTCAATATCGTCAAAATCGGCCAGAAGGATTTCTCCCCAGAAGTAAAATTCATCAAAAGTTTCCTTGAGGCCGGTCTCTTCTCTCCAGGCCTGGTAGAGCGTAGCAACCAGAGTAAGTCTGTCGGCGGAAAGAAGCTCCGAGAAGGAGGTCATCAGTTCGTTGATGGTGAGCATCTCCGGGGCAATGACCGGCCGGGTCAGCAGACGCTTCAGGTATGCCGACAGGAAAAGGGCAGCCCTCTGGCTGGGAAGGATCACCCTGACAGAAGTGAAATCCTCGCGGAAATGAGAATGGAGATAGGTCGCGCAACTTTCCAGAAACTTGGGCATACCGGGGTAGTTTGAAACTGCTTTCAGCAAATGTAATGAAAAAAATATCACTAGTTTTGGAAAGACAAACGGGGAGCATTCCGGTGCAGGCCCTCCCCTTGTGAGGAGGGTCAGCCAGGACAAGGTGACTGGTTTGTAGGGGAAGAACCAGATAAAACAATCCTTTATGCAATTGGTTAAAAAGATATGGATAGGCATTCTGGTTGTGGCCGCCTGGATGTCGGCTGCCGGCCAGGACCGGATCACAGGGCGGGGATTTGCCAGCCGTTCAGAGGTGATCGCACAGCATGGGATGGCTGCCACGAGCCAGCCCCTGGCCACACAGGTGGCCCTTGACATCCTCAAGGCTGGCGGTAGCGCTGTAGATGCAGCCATTGCCGCCAATGCCGTCATCGGCCTGATGGAACCCACGGGGAGCGGCATCGGCGGAGACCTCTTCGCCATTGTCTGGGACCAGAAAAGCGGCCAACTCTATGGATTGAATGCCAGCGGCCGCAGCCCCCATACCCTCACCCTCGACTGGTTCCGGAAAAATAACCTCACCCGTATTCCTGCACTGGGTCCTCTGCCGGTCTCGGTTCCCGGCTGTGTCGATGGCTGGTTTGAACTGCACCACAAATTCGGCACGCTGCCCATGGCTGACCTCCTTGCCCCGGCGATCCGGTATGCCAGGGAGGGCTTCCCGGTCAGCGAACTTATCGCTTACTATTGGAACAGCAATGCCCGCAGCCTGAGCAAATACCCCGGGTTTGCAGAGATTTTCATGCCGGGGGGAAAAGCTCCATCTAAAGGGGAGATCTTCAGAAACCCCTGGCTCGCCCACACCCTGGAAACCATTGCCAAAGAGGGAAGGGACGCCTTCTACAGAGGAGAGATCGCCCATAAAATCACCCGGTACATGCAGGAAAACAGAGGGTTCCTGACCATGCGCGACATGGAGGAGCACACATCGGAATGGGTTCACCCGGTTTCGGTCAATTACCGCGGGTATGATATCTGGGAACTGCCCCCCAACGGCCAGGGCATTGCTGCCCTCCAGATGCTCAATATTCTGGAGCAATACGATGTCAGTGCTATGGGGTTTGGCTCGGCTGAATACATCCATCTATTCACCGAAGCCAAGAAGCTGGCCTATGAGGACCGGGCCCGTTATTATGCTGATCCGGCCTTCAGTCCGGCTCCCCTGGAACGGCTGCTGTCCAAGGATTATGCCCGGGAGCGGGCTGCGCTGATCCACCCCGGCAGGGCTGCACGGCAAGTTTCCCCAGGGTTAGGGGAATCCCCCAGTACCATCTATCTGACCACCGCCGACAGCCAGGGCAACATGGTCTCCCTGATCCAGAGTAACTACCGGGGCATGGGCTCAGGGATGACACCGGGGCAACTCGGATTCGTCCTGCAGGACCGGGGAGAGATGTTTTCCCTGGAGGAGGGGCATCCCAACCAGTACGCTCCCCACAAAAGGCCTTTTCACACCATCATTCCGGGCTTCGTCACCAAAGAAGGTAAGCCTTTTCTCAGCTTCGGCGTCATGGGAGGAGCCATGCAACCGCAGGGTCATGTTCAGATCATCTGTAACATCATCGACTTCGGCATGAACTTCCAGGAGGCGGGCGACGCCCCAAGGATCCAGCACCTGGGGAGCAGTGAACCTACCGGAGAAAAGATGACTGACGGAGGGGTCCTGACTCTCGAGAGTGGCTTTTCATGGGAGACCATCCGGGAGTTGCTTCGAAAGGGCCATACCATCCAGTATGATCTGGGAGGCTACGGGGGCTACCAGGCGATCGGCCGCGATCTGGTGACCGGGGTTTATTATGGGGCTTCTGAATCGAGGAAAGACGGCCAGGCCGCTGGGTATTAGCACCAGCCACGCCCCTTCTCCGGAATCTCCCTTACCCTCTGCTTCATCCCGTCAATCCATCAATCCATCATCCATCAATCCGTCAATCCATCAATCCATCAATCCGTCAAGTACCATGAACATTACCCTATAATCAACAGAACTA
>CAZKIU010000004.1:80790-83293 GCA_964552955.1 uncultured Prolixibacteraceae bacterium | reverse complement strand
TCAATCCATCAATCCGTCAAGTACCATGAACATTACCCTATAATCAACAGAACTATGAGGCAAAAACTTGTACTGATCTTTATTTTAGCCCTTGGCAGCCTGGTCTCCCGGGGTCAGGAACGGCAAGCGGCCTTCGAAATGAACCAGCGCCTTGGCAGGGGCATTAATATGGGCAATGCTTTTGAAGCCCCCACGGAAACCGATTGGGGAAATCCCTGGAAGCCTGAGTATTTCAGGATCATGGCTGAACTGGGATTCCGTCATGTGCGGGTGCCTGTAAGATGGGAGACTGCCGCCCGCAGCAGCGCCGCTCCTCCCTACACTATCCAGGCCTCCTTTCTGGCCCGGATCCGGCAGGTCGTGGATACGGCCCTGAAATACAAGTTGCATGTCATCCTTAACATGCACCACCACGATGCCCTCTTTGCAGATCCCGACGGTCAGAAAGCCCGGTTTCTCGCCCAATGGGACCAGATTGCCCGCACCTTCCGCGATTATCCCGACAGTCTTCTCTTTGAGGTGCTTAATGAGCCCCATGATGCGCTCACCCCGGCGAAATGGAATACACTTTTGGCCGACGCGCTGGGGGAAATCCGGAAAAGTAACCCACACCGTTTTGTCCTCATAGGCCCTGCCGAATGGGGCGGATTGGGTGGCCTGGGACCCCTTCAGCTTCCACCCGATGAAAGGATCATCCTGACGGTTCATTATTACAATCCCTTCCAGTTCACCCATCAGGGTGCCGGTTGGTCAGAAGGGTCCGATGCCTGGCTGGGGACGCTCTGGCTGGATACCGAAGCAGAAAGGGAAACGGTACGCGGTGAGTTCAGGGCGGCCAGGGAATTCTCGCAGACCCATCACATTCCCCTCCATGTGGGGGAGTTCGGCGCCTATTCCAAAGCCGATATGGCCTCCAGGGTGCGATGGACCACCTTCCTGGCGCGCTGGTTCGAAGAACAGGGATTCAGTTGGGCCTACTGGGAGTTCAGTGCCGGCTTCGGTATTTACAATCCCACGACCCGGCAACTCTATACCCCCCTGGTCGATGCCCTGCACCATAATCCCATGCCTGCTCCCACACCGGTACAACTGACGCCCGTTTATGCCAGTAACTTCATGACAACCAATGACGGATGGAGTTTTTATGCCCAGGGCGGAGCCTCAGGAAGCCTGTCCCGTACCGGGGGCCGTCTTGTCATCTCCCTGACCAACGGAGGAACCGAAGCCTGGCATGCCCAGCTTACCCATGGTAATATCCGCCTGGTCAAAGGGAGGAAGTACCAGGTCACCCTGAAGGCCTCCTCCCCCTCCTCACGCCAGGTCACCGTTTACATCGGCAAATCAGGAGGCGACTGGGCTGCTTACAGCGGCTACACCTCCTTTACCCTCTCCCCTGCCGAAGAGGATTTTATTTTTGCCTTTACCATGAGTGGCGAGAGCGACAACACAGCACGAATGGTCTTTGACCTGGGGAAAAGCGCTGCCGGCATGACCCTCTCCTCAGTTAAAATCGAAGAGGTGACGATTCTTACGGCCAGCCCCATCACCCAGGCACCACTTTTTAGAATTTATCCCAATCCGGTGGCTGACCAGCTTTTTATCGCCGGCAACGGAACCAGGGCCAGGGCAGAGATCCTTAGCCTGGCCGGACAAACCCTGCATAGTTTTGAAGTTGAGAAAGGAGTGACTTCGGCAGAAGTGAGCCATCTGCCCCGGGGCACCTACCTGATGGTGATCCGCGGAGAACACCACACAGAGTCCCATAAGATAATCATACACTGATTCTTAAGAAATTGTTAATCATCATTTGATATTCTGTTTACTCAAAGGACCGGCAATCCAGCTATTTTTGCCAGAAAATTTGCATGATGGGATTACAAGTGAATCCAAAAGCCAGAGCGTTGATTTTCGATCTTGACGGCACCCTCTCCGACTCGCTGCCGGTGCATATGGCCACATGGAACAAGCTGGGCAGCTCGATTGGTTTTATTTTTGAGGAGCGGTTGGTCTATGAAATGACAGGGATGCCTACCATCGCCTTTGCGGAGAGAATCATCGAGGAAAACGGATTACGGCTCTCGCCCGGAGAATTGGTCCGGCTTAAGCAGGAAGCCTTCTGGGAGGCTGTTCATCTGGTCAAACCGGTAGAGTTGGTCGTAGAGATCGTCAAAGCCCACCATGGGCTTCTGCCTATGGCGGTAGGGACCGGTGCCAGCCGCCGCAGTGCGACCCTCCAGCTCAATGAATTGGAATTAACTCCCTATTTCGACTATATCATCACTGCTGATGATGTCACCCGCCATAAGCCGCATCCTGACACTTTCCTGGAATGCGCCCGTCTGATGAAGGTAAACCCTTCTGACTGTCAGGTATTTGAAGACGGCATCCTGGGCATGGAAGCCGCCCGTTCGGCAGGCATGATGATCACTGACGTTCGCCCTTACATCAATTATGGCTCCTGGGCCCTCTCCTGACTCCAGACTCCCACATTCAAGACTCAGGA
>CAZKIU010000004.1:58711-80690 GCA_964552955.1 uncultured Prolixibacteraceae bacterium | reverse complement strand
TCCCTCATTCAAGACTCCCGACTCCCCTGACCGGTTACCAGGCAAAGAGGGGATAATCGCGCATCAGGCGGTTCACCTCTGCCCTGACCTTAATAGCATAGGCCTCATCGCTGGTGTGAGCGATGACATCGTCGATCATGGCAGCGATCACCGGCATCAGATCCTCTTTGACCCCCCGGGTAGTAATGGCTGGGGTTCCGATACGGATTCCCGAAGTCTGGAAGGGTGAACGGCTGTCAAAGGGGACCATATTCTTGTTGATGGTGATGTCAGCCACTCCGAGGATAGCCTCTGCCTGTTTACCGTTGATATCAGGATATTTGGTGCGCAGGTCAATCAGCATGGAGTGGTTTTCGGTGCCTCCGGAGACCACCTTGTAACCCATATCGGTAAAAGCACCGGCCAGAATAGTGGCATTTTTCTTCACTTGCGCCTGATAATCCGTGAATGAAGGATCCAGGGCTTCGCCGAAGGCCACGGCCTTGGCAGCAATGACATGTTCCAGAGGGCCTCCCTGCTGGCCCGGGAATACCGCCGAATCAAGCAGCGACGACATTGGTCTGATCTCCCCCTTTTTGGTGGCTACCCCCCAGGGATTTTCGAAATCCTTGCCAATCAGGATGATCCCCCCACGGGGCCCCCTTAAGGTCTTATGGGTTGTCGAGGTAACGATATGCGCGTATTCCAGAGGATTGTTCAACAAACCTGCAGCAATAAGTCCCGCAGGATGGGCCATGTCGATCATCAGGATGGCCCCCACCTTGTCCGCGATGGCTCTCATCCGGGCATAATCCCAATCCCGGCTGTAAGCTGAGGCCCCGCCGATGATCAGTTTCGGTTTCTCCTTAAGGGCCAGCTCCTCCATCATATCGTAATCCACCAGTCCGGTATCCTCTTTCACATGGTAAGCCACAGGGCGGTAAAGGATCCCCGAGGAATTCACGGGTGAGCCATGCGAAAGATGGCCCCCATGCGCCAGATTAAGTCCTAAAAAAGTATCTCCGGGTTGCAGGACGACACTCAACACCGCCTGGTTGGCCTGGGCTCCTGAATGGGGCTGCACATTGGCCCACTCTGCCCCAAAAAGCGCCCTGATCCGGTCAATGGCCAGCTGTTCCGTCTGGTCTACAAACTGACAACCCCCATAATACCGCTTCCCAGGGTACCCTTCAGCGTACTTGTTGGTCATCACCGACCCCATCGCCTCCAGTACCTGTTCACTTACAAAATTCTCAGAGGCAATCAACTCAATACCACTCAACTGACGGTCTCGCTCCTTGCTGATGATGTCAAAAACAACCTGATCCCTTTTCATGATGCTATCTATTTTAACCTATTATTATTCAACCCTATAAATACCGAAATGTGCCCAGATTCCGCTGAACGGCCTTCCCGGCTTCCCGGCGACCAAATGTAACATTTTTTAGGGCCCTTCAAAACCGCCTATCTCCATATTTCTCTATTTTTAGCTCCGGAATGGCAATGCAGGATAGAACACCCTCCCCGAAATTGAAAAACAGGCCTCCCGGATTGGAAGCGCTCTCTCTTCTCTCCTACGCCGGTAGCGGCCTGGGCTTTCTTCTTTATTGCGCGGCGGGACTGTTTTTTGAGAAAAGCCTGGAAATCGTTGAGCTACACAGTGCCTGGGACTACCCCGGGCTCCTCTCCCCGTTGTATTTTTTTCTAATGGGAGGTCTCAGTCTGCTCTCACTGGTGGGTGTGGTCCTGATGTGGAACCTCCGGAAGCGGGGTTTTCTTCTTTACACGGCGGCACAAACCGCCCGCCTTGCTTTGCCCTGGCTGTGGCTGGGAGCCGGGGCTTTCTCCTCCGTTGTGCTGGTGTTTACCCTTCTTTTCGTCGCAGGGTATGCCCGGTATTTCATGGGCAGGGGTGCATCCGGAAATCATGAACCGGGTTCCGGGAGAAAGAACCTTTAGTCTTTTAAGCCGAAAAACACAACAAACCCTCTCTGGGACTGCTTCCCTGATGAGAGGACAGAGCTTCTGGTCCCTAATCGCTTGAGGCGTCACGGATGTTCTCGCGGTAATCAGAAAAGACCGTTGCCCGGGAGAGAAAACCCACATATTTTCCCTCATCGATAACGGCCAGGTTATAGCGTTGCGACGACTCGAAAATCCTGACCACATCTTCCATGGAGTCATGGGGTGAGACGTAATATTTGGGCATGTACATCAGTTCACTGATTTTCACCGTATCATAAAGTTGGGTCTGAAATATCAGGGAGCGTGTTTCGCTCAGTTTGACCATGCCCTTCATCATGCCATTGGCGTCGACCACGGGAAAGAGGTTCCGGTGTGACCGGGAGATCGCGTTGACCAGGTCGCGCAGGGTAGCTTCAGGACGGAGCACCTCGAAATCGGTTTCTATCAGGTCGCGGGTATTCATCAACAAGAGGGCTGCTTTGTCCTTGTGGTGAGTGATCAGTTGTCCCCGTTCGGCGAGTCTTTTAGAATAGATGGAGTGGGGTTCGAAGCGCATGATGGTCAGGTAGGAGACCGTGGAAGCAATCATCAGGGGGATGAAAAGGCCATAGCCGCCGGTCACTTCCGCAGTGAGGAAGATGGCGGTCAGGGGGGCGTGCATCACCCCGGCCATGAGCCCTGCCATGCCGGCCAGGGCAAAATTCTCCTCCGGAAGGTCTAGCCCCAGGAAGAGGTTCAGGGACAGGGCCAGCCCATAACCGGTGAGTGCTCCCATGAATAGGGTCGGGGCAAAGATCCCCCCGATGCCCCCTCCCCCGGTGGTGGCTGCCGTGGCCACTACCTTGAAAAAGAGAATCACCACGATGAATAAAACCAGTAACTGTGGTTCCTCCCGCCAATCAAAAAAAACCGAATTATTGAGGAGCTCCACCCCCTGTCCGCTGAAAATACGGGTGATGCTGGCATACCCTTCTCCCCACAGCGGGGGGAACAGAAAAACCAGCAGACTGAGGATGATTCCACCAACAATCAGCCTGACGAGGGGATTCTCAATTTTACGGTACTGTTTTTCCTGCCACATCACCGACCTGATCAGATAAAAAGAGACCAGTCCGGCCAATACGCCCAGCAGGATGTAATAACCTATATTTTTCACCGAGAAGGCATTGACCAGGTCGAACTGAAGCACCATAGCGCTGCCCATGAAGATATGGGAGAGGGAGGCAGCTGTCACTGAGGCGATGAGCAGGGGGATCAGGGAGGCCATGGTCAGGTCCAGCATAAGCACCTCCAGCGTAAAGACCAGTCCCGCGATAGGTGCCTTGAAGATGCCGGCGATAGAGCCCGCGGCCCCACAGCCGATCATCAGGATCACATATTTATAGTTCATCCTGAAAAGCCGGGCCAGGTTGGAACCGATGGCCGCCCCGGTCAGCACGATGGGCGCCTCGGCCCCCACCGAGCCCCCCAAACCGATGGTCATACTGCTGCTCACCATGGAACTCCAGGTGTTGTGCCGCTTGATCCGCCCACTCTTTCGGGCTATTGACCATAGGATTTTCGACACCCCGTGATTGATATCGGCCTTGACGATATATTTTACAAAAAAATAGGTGATGGTAATCCCTAATAGGGGAAGAGCCAGGAAAAGAAGGTTATAGGTATTAACAGGCAACATGTTGATCACCAGATGCTCCACCAGGTGGATCAGTTTTTTGAGGAGCAGAGCGGCCACCCCGCTGGCCAGGCCAACCACCAGACTGAGGATGTAGATAAAATTCCGCTCACTGATGTGAGCCATGCGCCACATGATGAACTGGTTAAGCCAGATCTCCGTCCGTTGGCGGATCATTCGTATGCCTTTCTGAAACATCACCCGAAATTAGCAACTTTTCAGGGATGCGACTCCCTCAGTTCTCTTTCTTTTTAAAGATCTTCCTGATGATTTCCCAGGCGGGTTCCTTTTCACCGGGGGACTGGCCAGGTCGGGCCTCCTCCTGGCCGGCTTCCTGGCCGGCTTCCTGGTCCCTCTTGTCTTTATCCTTTTTTCGGAACAGATCGAAGAAACCGAAATCATCTTCCAGCTGTTCGACATGACCGGGGAGGCCATTCATTTCCGCAAGGAAGAGGGAGTCAGGGGCATTGAATTTATTTTCGGCGAGTTTTCTGAAGCGGTTATCGCTGTAGCTCTGGCTGAAGAAGCGGCCTACGACGGGCAGGGCGGAATAGGCCCCCTGGCCGTAAGCCATACTCCGGAAGTGAATGGCTGGGTCATCGGCGCCCACCCTGCAGCCCGCGGTCCAATCGGGTGAAAATCCTATAAACCAGCCATCGGCATTGTCCTGGGTTGTGCCTGTTTTGCCGGCAAATGAACCAGGAACCTGAAACCGCGTTCGGATGGCATGGCCGGTGCCCTCATTGACCACAGCCTCCAGCATATCGGTGAGAATGCGGCAGTTCTCAGGATCCACCTTACTCCGGCCAGCCTGCGGTACCTCAAAAAGATCGAGTTGGTTGCCCTGGCTGTCCTCAATGGACAGCAGAGCATACGGTTGAACAGGGTTTCCCTCATTGGCCAGTGTTGCATAGGCGGCCACCATCTCCAGCAGGGGCAGGGAGGCCGCTCCCAGGGCCAGCGAGGGCACTTCCGGCAGTTCACTTCGGATACCCAGGTGGCGGGCGGTCCTGACTACCTCACCGACTCCCGTCTGCATCATGATGTCCACCGTCACCGTATTGATGGATCTGGCCAGGGCTTCCTTCATCGTGTAATAGCCCGTATAGTGATGACTGGCATTACCTGGCGTCCACCCGTCGTATTCTTCATAGGTCTGGGTCTCCGCCGAGTAATAATCGGCAGGATCCAGCCCCTCCTCCAGGGCAGCCAGGTATACCACGGGTTTGAAGGTGGATCCCACCTGACGCGACGCCAGACACTGGTCATATTTGAAAAACCTGAAATCATTGCCCCCCACCCAGGCTTTGATGGCTCCGGTGTGGTTTTCCAACACCACAAAACCAGCACTCAGCATCGACAGGTAGTACTTCACAGAATCCAGAGGAGTGGTCTTGACCACTTTCGGCCCGTTCCAGGTGAAAAGCGTGGCCTCGATGGGGGATGAAAACTCCTCCATCAGTTGTTTATGGCTTTTTCCCCAGGCTTTACCCCGTTGATAGCGGTCGGTACGCTTGATCGCCCGCTCCAGAACCGACGCCTCTTTGCCCCAGGGGTCCCTCCCCTTCCAGTGCTCATCAAAAAGATCCTGAAGGTGTCTCATCTGCTCACTCACCGCTTGCCGCGCATTGCGCTGAAGGTTGTAATCGATGGTCGTATGTATCTTCAATCCGTCGTTGTACAAATTATAGGGTTCTCCGTTGGCTTTGGCATGGTTGAGACACCAATCGGTCAGGGCAGGCCGAATATACTCCAGAAAATAGGGCGCCGGCCCCTGGTTGTAAGTGATCAGGCTGTACCGCAGGTTCAGGGGTTCTGCCTTGTAGCGCTCTCCCTCTGCGGAAGTCAGGAACTTCTCTTTGACCATCTGGTCAATCACCGTATTGCGCCGGTCCATGGACTTGTCGGGGTGCAGGCGGGGATTGAAAACATTGTTGGCCTTGAGGATCCCTACGAGAACGGCGGCCTCCGGAATGGTAATCGCAGCTGGTGTTTTGCTGAAGAAGCGTTCCGCAGCTACCCCGATCCCATAAATATTCTCCCCGAAGGGAACGCTGTTCAGGTAAAGGGTCAGGATCTCCTCCTTGGTATATATCCTCTCCAGACGATATGCAATGATCGCTTCCCTGATCTTATTCACCGGAAGGGAGAGCATACCGTAATGGCCGCGGGGAAAGAGATTCTTGGCAATCTGTTGGCTTAGGGTGCTCCCTCCTCCCGAACTGCGGTCCGATTGGAGAATGGTCTTAAACAGCACCCGCAAGAGGGCAATCTCGTCAATCCCCCGATGCTTGAAGAAACGGGCATCCTCGGTCGCGACAAGGGCGTGGATGATTGAGGGCGAAATCTCCTCATAGGCCACATAGCTGCGGTTCTCGGTATAGTACCGGCCCAGGAGCTTCCCGTCGGCCGAGAAAACCTCGCTGGCCAACGGTGTTTTGACCCTGACGAGCTCCTCCCGGGAGGGGAGTTTACCCAGGAACCCCAGGTAAACACTGAATACCAGCAGGAATAAAAGAATCGCCCCGGCCAGGGAAAACTTCAGAAAAAATATCCACCACCGGAACTTCCCCGCTTTCCTGGAGGAAACGCTTTTTTTCCCGGCTGTGTTATTCGGCTTTTTCAGATCACTCACAGATCAACAGTTACAGCAGCAGTTTAAACCTTAGATCAGTCCCGAGAATCCCATGAAGGCCATAGCCAGAATGCCTGCCGTCACCAGCGCGATGGGGGTTCCCTTCAGTCCGGCAGGCACTTCCATCAGTTCGAGGTGTTCCCTGATGCCGGCAAATAAAACCAGGGCCAGGCCAAACCCCATAGCGTTGGAAAAGGCAAAGACCACGCCTTCCAGCAGGTTAAACTCCTTCTGGATAGTGAGGATGGCTACCCCCAGGATGGCGCAGTTGGTGGTGATCAGGGGCAGGTAAATCCCCAGCGCCTGGTAGAGGGAGGGACTGACCTTCTTAAGAATGATCTCTATCAACTGTACCAACGCTGCAATAATCAGGATGAAAGCGATGGTCTGCAGGTAACTGATGCCGAAGGGATCCAGCACCCATTTCTGAACCAGGTAAGTGACCAGGGTGGCCAGAGTCAGCACAAAAGCCACAGCCCCGGCCATGCCCGCCGCCGTGGAGATCCTCCGCGATACCCCCAGAAAGGGACAAATACCCAGAAACTGGGTCAACACGATATTGTTGACCAGTACGGCTGAAATAAATATCACCAGGTAACTCATGACGGCTATTTTTTGGCTTTATTGATTTTCTGAACCATGGCAATCATATACCCCAGCACGATGAAGGCACCTGGGGCCAGGACGAAAAGAAGGGTGGTGTAATTTTCGGGGTAGAGACGGATGTTGAAAAGCGTTCCGCTGCCCAGCAATTCACGGATGCTTCCCAAAACCACCAGGGCCCCGGTGAATCCCAGCCCCATACCCAATCCATCCACAATGGAGGAGAGCGGGCCGTTCTTGGAGGCAAAGGCCTCGGCCCGCCCCAGCACAATACAGTTGACCACGATCAGGGGAATAAAAATCCCCAGACTCTTGAACAAACCGGGGGTATAGGCCTGCATGACCAGTTCCACCACCGTCACAAATGCGGCAATAATTACAATAAAAGAGGGGATCCTCACCTTATCCGGAATCTGGTCTTTGACCAGTGAAATTACCAGGTTGGACATCGCCAGCACAAAAGTCGTCGCCAGGCCCATCCCCAATCCGTTGGCCGCGGAGGAAGTCACCCCCAGGGTGGGACAGGTCCCCAGAACCAACACCAGGATCGGATTCTCCCTGAGCAGTCCCTTGGTAAAGTTTTTTATCTGATTCATAAAGTTCTACTTTCTCTGAGTGAATAATTTCTACAGAAGGATCGCTTCACTGTGGCATCCCGGTGGGTCCCGCCGCTGGCAAGGGCATTTTCTCATCCGGACTATTCTCCCGGAGGAGGGTCACACTCTGGTGCGCCCGGCGCAGGGCTTCCAGGAAAGCCCGGGAGGTGATCGTAGAGGCGGTGATCGCATCAATGTCTCCCCCATCCTTGCGGACGGTAAAATTCGCTGAGGCAGGATTCTTGCCAATCACGCACTGGCCTTCCTTCTCACTGTTTTTAAACCACGCTCCCATCTTGGACCCCAGTCCCGGCGTCTCCTTATGTTCCAGCACCTCATAACCCGTGAAATTGCCCAGGGTATCCACGCCAGCCATCACCGAGATAAACCCGCTGAACCCATTGAAGGAGTAACTCTTCACGGCATATCCCACCACTTTTCCGGCACTATAGGCCGGAAAGATCTCCACACTATCGGCACCCTCCTCCGGAAGGATTTTAATGGACGGCGCAAGTTCATCAAAGGAAGGAAGGACACTGGCAATGGCATCGCTCTGGGCTTTACTCCGGGCCTGTTCGATGGCATCCCCGGTCATCTGGTGGACAAATCCCAGCAGGGCCCCTGAGACCAGGGTGACCACCAGCAGGACCACCACCATATTTGTAAAGGTCGATTCACGCTGTTTCATGAGGGAGTTCCTCCGAATCTTTTGGGTTTAATCACACTGTTGAGCAAAGGAGTGACGGCATTCATGATCAGGATGGCAAAGGAGATCCCTTCAGGATAGGCTCCGAAGAGACGGATGGTCATGGTGATGATACCAATGCCGGCGCCATAAATAAGCTGCGCCTTAGCGTTCATTGGAGAGGTCACCATGTCAGTGGCCATGAAGACGGCGCCCAGGATGGCCCCTCCTGCCAACAGGTGGAACAGGGGATCCATATATTTCTCCGGACTGATCAGCCAGAAAATTCCGGCATAAATCAGGATGGTCACCAGGATGGAGACGGGAATATGCCAGGTAATTATTTTGCGGACCAGCAGATAGATGCCTCCAACCAGCAATAGCAGGGCGGAGATCTCACCCAGGGAACCGCCCATGGTGCCCAGGAAGAGATCGGTAGTATCGGGGAGGCTGCCCTGGATCTGACTCAGGGGTTTGCCGCTGATAACTCCTTCCTTGAGCATCCCCAGCGGGGTGGCTGCCGTGACGGCATCGGGGGCGGCTCCCCGCCCTACGGGCCAGCTGGTCATATGCACGGGAAAGGAAATCAGCATAAAAACACGGCCGGCCAGCGCCGGGTTGAAGATGTTGGCGCCCAGGCCTCCGAAGGAGACCTTGGCAATCGCTATGGCAAAGAAAGCGCCCAGGATGATGATCCACCAGGGGAGCGATGCCGGTACGTTAAATGCCAGCAGCAACCCGGTGAGCGCGGCTGATCCATCGTGGATGGTCGGGGTCACCTTCAGCACAAACCGTTGCAGCAGGTACTCCACCCCTACACAGGCCACCACACTGATCAGGGTCACCCTGACCGCATCGAACCCAAAAACGAAAACCGACCAGAGAAAAGCCGGCATCAAAGCCAGGATCACCCGGTACATGATCTTCCTCACCGAATCGTCGGTATGGACGTGAGGCGAGGGAGATATCGTTAATAATCCATTCATTTACTGGTTATTATTTAGTTAATTTTTACGTGAACGGACGATCTGTCCCACCCTGGCCTTGCCATAGCGGATATGATCAAGCAGAGGCCTGCTGGCCGGACAGGAATAGCTGCAACTGCCACATTCGATGCAGTCGAGGACCTTTTCGTTCTCCACCCTTTCCCAGAGTGATTTTTCCGTCAGCGTCATCAGCAGGAAAGGCTCCAGTCCCATCGGGCAGGCGCTGGCACATCGCGAACACCGGATGCAGGGGAGTTGCGGCTGACGTCCCGACTGCTCTCCCGGCATCAGCAAGACTCCGGACGTCCCCTTGGTCACGGGCACCTCCAGGGATGCCACGGCTTTACCCATCATGGGCCCCCCACTGATGACCTTACCGGTCCCTTCAGGCAGGCCCCCTGCATAGGTAATGACCTCCATTAGAGAGGTCCCAATCCTGACTTTCAGGTTCGAGGGTTGCTTCAGGTCCCTGCCGGTGACGGTGACCACCCTTTCAAGGAGTGGCTTATTCTTCTGGACTGCCTCATAGACGGCAAAGGCGGTACCCACATTGCTGACAACGCAACCTACCGCGACCGGTAACGCCCCCGGGGGAACCTCCCTGCCCGTGACCGCCTTGATCAACTGTTTCTCCCCTCCCTGGGGATACTTGACCTTCAGCACCTCCACGGTGATTCCGGAGAATCCCGCAGTCGCCTCCTTCATCTTAAGGATAGCCTCCGGCTTGTTCGCCTCGATTCCGATGCAAGCTTTCTCCACGCCCAGGGCCTTCATCAGCAACTCCGTGCCGACCAGGATCTCCCGGCTTTTTTCAACCATCAGCCGGTTGTCGGCGGTGAGCCAGGGCTCACACTCCACCCCGTTGATAATCAACAGTCCGGCTTTCATCCCCTTGGGAGGGACCAGTTTGATATGGGTAGGAAAGGTGGCTCCCCCCATCCCGACAATCCCTGCTGCCTGAATTCTTTCTACGATTTCGTGACCGGCAAGAGAACAGGCCCTGACCAATTCCGGCGACCGGTCTATCTCTTCGGCCCATTCGTCCCCTTCCACCTTGATGACCACACCGGTTCGGGGATAACCCGAGGCATCTGTCACCTGATCTACCCGGGTGACGGTTCCCGAAACAGAGGAATGGATATGGGCAGAGACAAAACCTGAAGCTCTACCGATCAATTGACCGGTCTTAACCTTGTCGCCCTTCTTGACCAAAGGGGTGGCCGGAGCGCCTATATGCTGCCCCATAGGAATGGAAACCACGGCGGGAAGCGGCAACTCCCTGATCTGCGCGTCGGCAGAAAGTTTGTTTTCCGGAGGGTGAACACCCCCGAGTTTGAATGTTTTCAACACGTTGATCCGGTTTATTGGTTAACTGTAGTGGTTTCGGTGACGGCCGGTTTGGCTTTGCGCGGCGGAAAACCTACTTCAATGATGGCATTGGTGGGACACACCTCCACACACTTGCGGCACAACTTGCACTTATCAGAATCGATGAAGGCCAGGTTGGTACCCATGGTGATGGCATCGTAAGCACACACATCAAAACACTTGCTACACCCTATGCAGGCTACCTGGCACGCCTTACGGGCCGGGCCTCCCCTCTCCTCATTGCGGCAGGCAACGTAAATCTTCCGGTCTTTAGCATTTTTCTTGCGCAACTCAATCAGGTTTTTAGGACAGGCGATCACACAAGCCCCGCAGGCCGTACATTTCTCATCGGTCACCTCCGGAAGACCCGTCACCGGATTCATGTGGATGGCATCGAAATCACAGACCACGCAGCAGTCGCCACACCCCAGACAGCCATACTGACACCCGGTTTCCCCACTGTACAAATTATGGATAATGGCACAGGTCATCACCCCATCATACCTGTTGACCCGGGGCCGGTGCTCACAGGTGCCATTACAGCGGACCACCGCCACCCGCGGATCCTTGCGCACCGCCTCCAACCCCAGTATGGAGGCCACGCCGGCCATTCCTTCATTTCCCCCTACCGGGCAGAAAAGATGGGCCAGATCATTCTCTTTCACGCAGGCCTCGGCAAACGCCCGGCATCCTGCATAACCACACCCCCCGCAATTGGCCCCCGGCAGAGCCTTCTCCACCGTGTCGATCCGCGGATCCTCTATAACCCGGAACTTCCGGGCTACAAAATAGAGAATCACACCCGACGCCGTTCCAATACCGGCCAATGTGACAATAGTATAAATCAAAGAAGCATTCATGGATAAGATCTATTGATTTGCATCTATGCTAAAACTAAAAGATTTCTTCATCCGGTCACGGATAAGATATAACAGCAGATAGTAAGGACCCAGCATGGCCAGGGCCGACACCCCACCCACCAACTCATTGCCAGTAAGTTCCAGTACCACCACCAGAGTAAGAATCAGAATGAGAAAAGGAAGCAGATATCCGTAAAAGAGGGCTTTTATCCCCATGGATTCCCTCAGTACAACCGTCACATGCTGCCCCTGTATATAATCACCTTCAGGTCGGGGTACCTCTATCTCCTTCTCCTTCATGTCGGAGGCCAGGCATCCCCCCCGGGCATGACAGGCTGAACAAGCCGACTGATTGATAATAGTTACGACAAGATGGTCTGCGTATATGGCGGAAACTATCCCGTTATGCCTTATTTCATCCATTTTATCCGTCAAAGGGAAATAGCAAAACTACATATTTCGGGGTATGGACAAAATGACATCTGCCCATTTTTTGGAAAACGGGCCCTTATTTAAAGCTATTCTATTTAATTTCCACCACTAAAAATGGTCTGCTCTAACCACTTTTAGTCCAGAACCGGGCTCGTCGTGACTTCCCCCTGGCTGGCCCCACCCAGTTGATCTCCCAGGAAGCTCTTAAGAAACTCGATCGAACATTTTTTAGCCACAATTTTCTTCTCCCTGTCCAACAGATAGACCGAAGGAGTAGTCCTGGTATCGTATAGGATCTTGAACCGTGAAAGATGATGGGGATCCCACACATTAACCCAGTCATCAAGCTGGTTCTTGTCAACAAAATCCTGCCATTCCTCCCGTTTATCCAGGGTATAGCCGGCCACCACCTCCAGCCCCTTGTCACGGAAAGGAAGATAAACCTCCCTGTAGAGCCGGGGAACATACTCATTACAATGGGAGCAGTTGGGTTCGAAGAAGATCAGGATGATATAATTATTGTTTTGCTGGTAAAGGCGGAAGGGATGACCCTCCAGGGTTTCCATTCTGAGATCCCGGGCTGCATGGCCGATGAGGTTGTTTTCAAGGAAGAGGAGGTTCTCCCTGATTTTGGCCATAGTGGTGGAATCGACCCAATTGGCTTTCCCCGAAAGATAATAGTCGCGGGCCACATCCACGAAGAGGCCATCCATCCCCATCACCCTGCTGGTCAGTCCCATGTTCAGCAGATGGGAGGTGACAAACCTGAAAGTCTGCGGGTTGGCCGAGGCGCGCCGGATCAGGTCGTAAGCCGCCGGCTTGACAGAATCATAAAGCTGGAGCAAAACCTTTTCCAGATAGGTATCCAGCCTGCTTTTATACAGAGGCGTATTCAGCAGCCGTTCGTCGGAGAGATCCATATGGTCAAAGAAATGGTTCTTCCTGAAGGTATACTCATAAACCCAACGCAGGGAATCATTGGCTGTCCAGGCTTCAGGGATATCTCCGGGCCGGAGTTCCTCCGTATAGTTGGCCATCAGAAAGGCTGCCAGCATGCTCCCCGGGTATTCAGCGGCCTTCTGCTTCCAATAGTCGCTTACCGATGCCGACAAATCCCTGATCTGAGCGGTGATCCTTTCTTTTTCCTCCCCTCCGGCCCTGGTCAGGGCGGTATCCAGCTGCGCCAGCTTCCGCTGTTGCTCCCTCAGCCATCGTATATAGACCAGAAACTCCTCACTTTCAGTGGCCCCTTCCACCTCCAGACCATCGAGCGCATACCCCGGATTCGTAATGGTCAGGGTCTGATCAGCCCCCAGCAGAAAATCAAAATGGCGGTCTTTGTCGAGGTAGATTTTATAAAGCCCCTCCGGAAGCAAGCTATCCCGCTCAAAAACACCTTTACCTCCACTGTCGGTCATGGTGGTGTCACGCAGGTAAATATTAGCCCCATAATAGCCGGCCAGAAAAACCTGAGTCGTGGGAGAGGCCCCCAGCTTCACGACAATCCGGTATCCTTTTCCTGAAGCCGGCAGCATCACCACCAGCAACACTATCCATAACAGACTTCTCTTCATGCCATCCAGTTAAAAATAACACCATGGCCCCACAGGGCGCTGCAGGCCACCGTTCCCGTCTGGCTTGCTGACTGCAAAAATAATGCCCCTGACCATAATTTTACCTCCGGCCCACCCCGCGATATACTTTTTCTTCCTAAAATTGGTTTATTTTCAGGGATTTTTCCTTCATCCGATTTTATCGCACCATGATAACCGTTTGTGTACCCGTTTACAATACCGATGTCAGGCCGCTGGCCCGTCAGTTGTCAGAGCAGGCCGCAAGGGCCCCGGTTCCCGTGGAGATCCTCCTTTATGACGATGGATCAGAGGAGCATTGGCATCGGCACAACGGGGAGACCGCCACCCTGCCGGGCACAGTCTATCGCAGGGGAGAGAGCAACTTGGGCCGGGCCGCCCTCCGCAATCTGCTGGGCCAATCGGCCCGGTTTCCCTGGCTCCTCTTTCTGGATGCCGATTCGATGCTCCCCACCGGCGATTTCCTGATAAAATACCTGTCCCATCTGCCAACAGAAGGGGTCCTCTGTGGCGGAACCCTCTACCATGATGAGCCTCCTGAAGCATCCTCCCAGCTCCTGCGCTGGACCTACGGCAGTAATAGAGAACAACGCCCCGCCGCTATCAGGGAAAAGGAAAACGGATTCGCAATTACCGCGAACAACTTCATGATTAACCGGGAGGTGCTTCTGGCCCATCCCTTCCGGGAGGCCATCAAGGGGTATGGTCACGAAGATACCCTCCTGGGATATGACCTGCGGCAGGCAGGAATCACCATTCACCATATTGACAATCCCGTTTTTCACACCGGACTGGAGACCTCCGGTGAATACCTGGAAAAGAGCAGGGCTGCCCTGGCCAACCTGTTGTATATCTCCCGGCACCTGGTTAGAGATCCCCGCTTTGATGAGACCTCGGGATTGCTGCGCGGACTGAAGCGTGCTGAGCGTTGGGGGTTACGGCCCCTGGCGGCGGCTCTCTTCAGTCTGACAGAACCCCGCCTCCGGGCCCACCTCACCGGCCCTCACCCCTCCCTGCTCCTTTTTGACCTCTACCGTGCCGGTTACCTCTGCTCCCTTTCCAACCAGAAGCCGCTGACCCCCAAATAGAAATCCGGCCTTCAACAGGCCGGATCTCTCCACGTTTATTCCAGTATATTTTAAGGTTGCAGGGCCTTCCCGGATGATTGCAGGGTTCTTCCCGGATGATTGCAAGAGGCATCCCGGGGCCACCCGGGGTTATTTTACCAGCTTGATATTGCCATACTTGCTGACTACCTTCACCTTTCCCGGAGCGCCGGAAGCCACCTTGCCCTGCACCGTCTCCCGGGTGTTTTCTTTGATCCTGTTGCCTTTAAACCGTTCCTGCGGGTAACTGATATTACAATACTCGCAGGAAGCATCCATTTCCCAGGAAGCCTCCGGATCAATCCCCAGGTTCACCTGGGCATAGGTCGATCCCACATCCAGCAGTTCAAAGCCGGCAGGAATATGATCTACCTTGACGGTTCCATAGGCTGAAACCAGCTTCAGCCGCTTTTCCAGTGTCCCAATCCGGTAATTGGTAAATTTGCTCTCCCCGTCCAGAATACTGACCTCCCCGCATCCGAAAGTATCGTATTTCGAATTCAGGTCAACTGCCTCCAGGGTCTCAGCCTCTATTACCGAGTATTTGGAGGTCAGCAACAACCGGCGACCGCTGCCCACATAAAGCTTGCTATAGGACAGAACGACGTCAGCATCCTGAAAAGAGCCGATATCGACTTTACCGTAGTCGATCGCCAGCTTCAGTCCGGAACTTGTAATTCCGCTGGCCGTTAAATTCCCGTAAGCCACATGAAAATCACCCTTTCCCGAAAGGGCATCCAGCACCACATTCCCGAATTTATTGGTGACCACCAGGTTCTTTTCCGAAGGGATGTTCACCAAATAGTCGATGCTGAAATTATTCCGGATTCTGAGGTTACCCTCGATCTGGGTTTCAGCTTTGGCCGTCCGGCCCTCTTTTCCGAATTCAACAGTGACGGCTTCCAGCAAGGCCTTCTCCTGTGAAGCATTCCCTTCCACCTTCACGACCACCTCGACGGTCACCATACCGTTACTGCTGTTGTTGATTTTCACCTCACCATATTTATTGGTGATCATCAGGGTTTCCACATCCGCGGCAGGCCAGCTTTTGCTGAACCGGCGCGTTCCTTCCTGTGCCCCGGCTTCAAGCGTCGCCACCACCAGCAGCACCAGGAGAAAAATCGACTTCATTTTCTGTTTCATCTGAACATTTATTTAATGGTTACACCTTCTCTACCAAGCCCCGGCGGCCTGTCAGACCTCCTCCGACCTTATCTGATCCCATCTGACCTTATCTGATCTCATCTGACCTCAACCTCCACCGGGGTCCCCATTGATCCGCTTCATCCCAGATTACAAGGGGCCGGGGGCACCCCATGATCCGCTTCATCCCCGTTTACAGGGGCTGGGGACGGCCACCCTCTCCGTCATTCTGTTGTCTGACCTCTTCCAGCTTACTCAGAACCATGTTGATCACTTGAAGCCGGGCCTGATAATATTCAATCATGGCATTGATGACCCGTTCATCGTAGGGATTGGCTTGAAGCTCCTCCTGCAGGATTTTGTACCGTGTTTCAAACTCCCGGAATTCCTCCTGCATGATGGCGTTGTCCTGTGCTGAAATTACACCGCTCCCTGTCAGATACGAGAGGTGCTCCATACCCGACTGAATGGCCCGGGTGTAATAGAATTCCACCTCAGCATACTCCGGCGAGAGGGCGGCCAGGGTTGTGGGAGTCTCCTTCTCCGGAACCAGCCAGATCCGCGCCTGGTTACCTGCCAGAAATAGAAAGATCACCGCCGCAGCCACCTTCCATATCCTCCCCTGAAAAAGAGGCTTCACCCTTCTCTCCTGCTCCAGACGCCGCTGAAACCGCTCCAGATGCCCCTGCGGTAGCTCCGCGGTATCAAAATTACTCCGGTGGGCCATTATCAGTTGCTCTATTTCATCTCTCTCTTCCATGACCATCAGTTATATGAAAAAACATCTTCTTTCCTTACCATCTCTTTCAGCCGGTTCTTAGCCCTCATGTATTGGGTGCGAACAGCCGAATGACTGATATGCAACATCTTGCTGATCTCCTCATGGGGGTATCCTTCGATGAGGTGAAGGGTAAGAACCACCCGGTATCCGTCGGGAAGGGAAGCGATGGCCCTGCGGATTTGCAGGAGTTCGGATTCTCCGGGCCCCCCCCCGCCAGGCTCCATACCGCCATTCCTTTCGGTGACTTCCTCGAACCTGACCTTTCTTTTTTTCAGACAATCCAACGAACGGTTGATCACGATCCTGCGCAGCCAGGCGCCAAAACTCACCTTCCCCTCATAACTGCCGATCTTGCGGAAGGCACTCAGAAAAGCCTCCTGCATCACATCTTCGGCATCGGCGCTGTTCCCGGTAATCCGGAGGCTCACGTTGTACATGCTCTTGCAGTAGATGTTGTAAAGCTCCGTTTGAGCCCTGGCCTCCCCGGCACGGCAACCCTCTATCAGCGACTGGTGTATATTCTGGTATTCCGTTTCCAAGCGTACTTTGTTTTCCGGATCAATGACGACAATGGGTTTCCCGATGTTGCACGGGATGAGGATTTATATGGAATTTTTTCATCCCCCACCTGAAAAGGGAGGATCCGGGAGTGCGACTACCCCCCGACGACTTTTTCCCTGATGACCTTAAGGTCGGTCTGGATCGTCTCCAACGTGCGGCTGATCCATTCGCCGGAGGGATTCCCGGCTGGGATCTCAGCGCTGGTGTAGTTGACAAAACGCCAGATTTCCCTGACATCAGAACCACTGACCATATAGGGCTCATAGGCGGTATTGAGGGAGACCAGCCTGAATCCCCCCTTTTCGGAGAGGTGGTTCTCCACGATCTTAAAGACAATACCCTCATCCAGGGTCAACACGATACAGGGTGTCCCTCCGGAAAGTGAGAACCAGTCCTGGACAAACTCCCCGGTCACCCAGGCCCCATCAGGAACCGGCAGCATCGAGTCCCCGCTCACCTGAAAGGTACGGTATTTCCGGTCGGCCGGCAGAAACGGCAACTGGTAGCGGGGCAGCTCACTGATGTACTCCGGATCAAAGAAACCCCGGGTATATCCTGCCTTGGCCTTCTCTGGCACCAGCTCGATGTTCTCCCGGTTCTCCCGGTCAACCGTGGTGGCCAGTACCCTCAGCTTACCTCCCCTGAGAAAAACATCCTCCCCGTGTTCCAGCATGTAGAGCTGGTGGCCGGTCAGGGCACTCAAATCCACCTTCACCAGGGTATCCACCGCCATACCATAGTAGTTGGAAAACAAAATCAGCGCCGGAATCCCCGGCATGGCCACCTCATTCTCATAACCACTCAGCGTCGAACGCTTCATCCCCAGCGCTTCAGCCACCTCGTCCTGCGTGCGCTTCTTACGCTTCCGCAAAAATTTAATGTTCTTCGCAAACAACATATCCCAATATTGATTAAATTAATGACGAATATAATGATTATTTTTTAATCAAAACAGGGTAAACGGTCAAAAAATCAGCTATAAGCCTCAGATTTTTCAGACCACTCCCTGGGTTGGGGCGATGGGAGAAGAAACAGAAGATGGAACGAAGTATAGCGCATATAGACATGGACACCTTTTTTGTTTCGGTGGAACGGCTGATGAATCCCAGGTTGGTAGGGAAGCCTGTGGTGGTGGGAGGGGTGTCAGACCGGGGCGTGGTGGCAGGCTGCAGCTATGAAGCGCGCTCCTTCGGGGTCCATTCGGGGATGCCCATGAAAATGGCCCGTCAGCTGTGCAGTGAGGCCATTCAGATCAGGGGGGACATGGAGCAGTACTCCCGTTATTCCGACATGGTGACCGACATCATTGCCGGAGCTGCACCCATCTATGAGAAAGCTTCCATTGATGAGCACTACCTTGACCTCACGGGGCTCGACCATTTCTTTGGGTGCCTGAAATGGAGCACCGAATTGCGGCAGCGGATCATCCGTGAAACAGGGTTGCCCGTATCGCTGGGGCTATCGGTGAATAAAACGGTCTCGAAGATCGCCACAGGAGAGGCCAAACCCAACGGATTGCGCAACGTCCCTATTTCCATTGTCCAGCCCTTCCTCTACCCCCTCTCCATCCGGAAGATCCCAATGCTGGGACCTCAGACATACAAACTCCTACGTTCCATGGGCATCATCACCATTGGCACCCTGAGTACCATTCCCCAGGAGTTGATGGTCCGGGTACTGGGGCAGAACGGCCTTTCCATCTGGAGAAAGGCCAACGGCGTAGATCCTTCCCCGGTACAGCCCTGGAGCCAACAGAAATCGATGAGTTCGGAACGGACTTTCGAACAGGACACCACCGATGTCAGACAGCTCGAAAGAATCATCCTGAGGATGACCGAAGAACTCGCCTTTGAACTCCGGAACCAGGAAAAAATGGCCTCCTGTGTTACCGTAAAAATCCGGTATGCCAACTTCGACACCCACACCCTGCAGAAAGTGATCCCCTACACCTCCTTTGATCATGTGCTGAAGGAGGTGGCCAGATCCCTCTTCTGGCAGCTTTACAACCGGAGAATGCTGATCAGGCTGGTAGGGGTCAGACTGAGCCGCCTGATCACCGGGAGCTACCAGATGAACCTCTTCGAAGACGCTCCTGAGATGATCAGACTCTACCAAAGCCTCGATACCATCCGGAAAAAATTCGGCAAGCAGGCCATTCACAGTGCCTCTGCCTTATAACAATAATAGCAGGTCTGTGAGAATCAGCGCCCGGAAGTGGAGGTCCTTCAAGCAGCGGAGGTCAGATAATGAAGCGGAGGTCCAATAAAGCAGAAGCGCTCCCGAATCCGGGGCATGAAGCGCCTGATGAGCGGAATGAGCCTCAAGAGCCCTTCAGGATGGGTTAGAAGCGATTTTGTCTTTCCTGATCGCGGCGGTTATCTTTTTCCCTGATGCTTTCGCGCTTATCATAGATCTTCTTACCGCGGCAGAGGGCTATTTCCAGCTTGGCCAGCCCTTTCTCATTCAGAAAAAGCTTCAGCGGAACAAGGGTCAGCCCGGTCTCTTTGATCTTGCGCTGCCACTTGACCAGCTCCCTGCGTTGCAACAATAGCTTGCGGTCCCGTTTTGCTATATGGTTGTTGCAGGTTCCCAGTTCATACTCGGAAATATGGAGGTTCTTCACGTACAGCTCATTGCCGGCAAACTGACAGTAGGAATCGGTCAGGTTGGCCTTGCCATTGCGGATGGACTTGATCTCGGTCCCTACCAACTGAATGCCGGCGACCAGGCTTTCTATGATTTCATATTCGAAGAAAGCCTTCTTGTTTTTAATGACAATATTGTTCTGCAGTTGGGTCATGGTTTCATCTCCCGTGTCTACTCAATTCATCTCCCGAGTTTCCTCCACTCATCTCCGGGGTCTCCTTAACAGCCGGGAGTTGCAAAAATAACAAAAAACCAATGATCAGCTCTGATGGCCGGCCCTGTTCGTCACCTGTAATCATCGGCAGGATCGTCACCCAGGATGGTCAGCTTTTTTGTTTTTCCTTTTCCTTAAGCAGTTCCTGAAGGCGGAACATCTCATCGCGCAGGCGGGCGGCCTCGAGGAAGTCAAGATGTTTGGCGGCGGCCTGCATCTCCTTTTTGGTGGCGGCAATGGTTTTCTGGAGCGCCTCGGGGGTCATGAAGCGCACCACAGGATCGGCAGCCACATCCTGGTGCCCTGACCCTCCCGAGTAGGAGAACTCATCCTGCTTATCACTCCGGAATTCATAGCCGATGATTTCGCGGGTGGGTTTGATGATCTGTTGCGGGGTGATATGATGCTCCTCGTTGTATTTAAGCTGTTTCTCACGCCGGTAATTGGTGGCGTCGATGGTTCTCTGCATCGAATCCGTGATTTTGGAGGCGTACATGATCACTCTTCCGTTGAGGTTACGGGCAGCCCGCCCGGCCGTTTGGGTCAGGGAGCGTTCCGACCTGAGGAACCCCTCCTTATCGGCATCCAGGATGGCCACCAGCGATACCTCGGGCAGGTCGAGCCCTTCCCGCAGCAGGTTGATGCCCACCAGAACATCAAAAATCCCCTTGCGGAGCTGCTCCATGATCTCCACCCGTTCCAGGGTTTCCACATCGGAATGGATATAGCGGGTTTTCACCCCGTTGTCGGAAAGATAACGGGTGAGCTCCTCAGCCATCCGTTTGGTCAGGGTCGTCACCAGGGTACGTTCATTCCGCCCACTGCGGAGGCTGATCTCATGCATCAGGTCATCGATCTGGTTGCGTGAGGGGCGCACCTCGATCTCAGGATCCAGCAATCCAGTGGGCCGGATCAACTGCTCTACCACCACCCCTTCACAGCGGGCCAGCTCATAATCGGCAGGCGTAGCACTCACGTAAACGATTTGCCCTACCAGCCCCTCAAACTCATCGAAGGTCAGCGGCCGGTTGTCGATGGCCGCCGGAAGCCGGAAACCAAAGTCCACCAGCGTCACCTTCCGGGAGCGATCCCCCCCGAACATAGCCCTGATCTGCGGCAAGGTCACATGGCTCTCATCAACGATGGTCAGAAAATCATCCGGGAAATAATCCAGCAGACAGAAAGGTCGCGTGCCGGGGGACCGGCCGTCAAAATAGCGGGAGTAGTTTTCAATGCCCGGACAATATCCCAGCTCCTTCATCATCTCCATGTCATACTCCACCCGCTCCTGAATCCGCTTGGCTTCCAGTGGCTTCCCGATCTCCCTGAAGAATTCAATCTGACGGACCAGGTCATCCTGGATATGTCGTATCGCCTGCTGCATCCGCTCCCGGGTGGTCACAAAGATGTTGGCCGGATAAATGACCACCTGCTCCTGGGTTTGGATCACCCCCCCCGAAACAGGATCAAAGGTACTGATCTCCTCTACCTCATCCCCCCAGAAGAGCACCCTGACGGCGGTATCTGCATAGGCGGGAAAAATATCCACCGTATCTCCCCTGACCCGGAAATGGCCTCGCTGGAATTCTACCTCACTCCGCGAATACAGGGCATCCACCAGCCGGTGTAAAACCGCATTGCGGCTGATCACCTGCCCCCGGTCCAGGGTGATCACATTGGCATGGAAATCATCCGGATTCCCGATACCGTATAGACAGGAAACCGAAGAGACCACAATGACATCCCTGCGCCCCGAAAGAAGAGCAGAGGTGGAACTCAGCCGCAGCTTCTCGATATCCTTGTTGATGGAGAGGTCCTTCTCAATATAGGTGTCGGAGGTGGGAATATAAGCCTCAGGCTGGTAGTAATCGTAATAGGAGACAAAATACTCCACGGCGTTATCAGGAAAGAACTGTTTCATCTCCCCGTAGAGCTGAGCGGCCAGGGTTTTATTGTGGCTCAGGATCAGCGTGGGGCGCTGTACCTTCTCTACTACATTAGCCATGGTAAAAGTCTTCCCCGACCCTGTTACCCCCAGCAGGGTCTGGTACTTCTCCCCGTTCACCAACCCTTCTGTCAGCTGACGGATCGCCTCGGGTTGATCCCCCGTCGGCCGGTAATCCGATACTATCCTGAATTCCATTCTTCCGTT
>CAZKIU010000004.1:30797-58611 GCA_964552955.1 uncultured Prolixibacteraceae bacterium | reverse complement strand
GACTCCCGACTCCCGACTATTTGTCTTTCATTGTCAGTGTAAAATAGACCGGGAAGTGGTCGCTGATGCCTCCGGTATAGCGGTCACCTACATAGCTTCTGTCGGGAGAGATCTGGCCTGACCGGTTGCGGAACTCCATGCCGGAGTTGCTGAAGACGAAGCCTCGTCCCTGTTCTACGCTGTATCCGTCGTGATCAAGGAGTGAACCCGAAACCACGAGGTTGTCAAGCATCTTCCACTCCCCCTGGTAGAGATAAGAGCCATGGCCTTTCTCCATGGAAGGGAACATCAGATTAGCCAAATCCGTAGCCTGGCTTTGTTCCGGAGGCAGGGCTTTCAGGACCTCCAGGAGGCTTTCATCAGAAGGTTCATCGTTCATATCACCCATGATAACCACATGCGTGTGGGTGTCCTTCGTCAGGAGGGATGATGCGGCCTCCCGCAGCGCGGCGGCTGTTCGTTTACGACCTTCTTCCTTGTTCTGATCCCTGTCGTCGCGCGAAGGCCAGTGACTGACAAAGATATGAAAGGTTTCACCGTTTTCGCTTCTGGCGGTGACCGAGAGCAAGCCGCGGGCCAGGGATCCTCCCCGTTCTTTCCTTACAGGGATCAGCTGATGTTCTTCGACGGTGATCTGGTCGGGACGGTAAGCCAGAGCCAGGTCAATACCGCGGCTGTCGCGGTCGTCATAATGAACCACCTGGTAGTTTCCGGCAGCCAGGGCAGGCATGGCCATCAGCTCCTCCACTACCTTCCGGTTCTCCACTTCACAAAAACCTATTACGGCCGGCAACTCCTCCCCACCCAAATCACGCAGGGCCTCCGATAAACCCTGGAGCTTTTCCTGGTATCTGGTAGGATCCCACTGTTTCCTTCCGGAAGGTAGAAATTCATCGTCCCCCCCGGAACGGGGATCATCATGGGTATCATAAAGATTCTCGACGTTATAAAAGGCGAAGATGAGGCGCGGAGCTTCGGCAGCAGGCCCCCGGACAGCTGTTTTACGATCAGGTTTACAGCCCTGCGTAGGAAGAAGCAAAAGAGAGAGCAACATTAAAAACAATACTGCAGCTCCCGCAGGAAGACTCCCCTGCCAGGACAGACCGAAGATCCTCCATCTCCTCAACCTTCTGCTTCCGGAGGCCGTACTTAAAACGGTTCCTTCCCGGTCTTCCCCGGCACCCTTACGGCTGACCCCTTTCATACGGCGCCCTTCCATGTGGATCCTTTCCATGCTGATCTCATCCATGCTGCACCTCAACCGGTGATTCCCTCAAGAGGCTGACCGATAGACACCTGATAGAAAGCGGTGACGTCGACCACCATCATACCAGCTCTGCGGGCGGCTTCCATTCCCAGACGACCATCCTCAAAAACCTGGCAGTAACGGGGTTCCACCCCCATCAGTTCCGCGCATTTCAGGAAGGTATCCGGATGGGGTTTATGCCGTTCCACATCCTCCGAAGCGACCAGATGGGTAAAGCATTTTTTAAGATCCAGGATCTCCAGCGTTTTCCAGGCCAGATGCCTGAATCCCCCGGTTCCCACCGCCATAGGCAACCGGCCGTAATACTGCCGGATCAGCTCCACCACGGGTTCTATGGGTTTCATCAGATGCATCTGCCTTTCATACTCTTTCTCTTTGAGAAGCCCGACTTTTACAGGGTCCAGGGAGACCCCGTACAATTCCATGATGCGTTCCATGGACTGAATGACAGGGATGCCAGCCATGGCATTGAAGTGCTCCACGCGAAAATCCACATCATACTCCTTCAGGATGTTCCTGTAGGCCACATAATGGATCGGCATAGTGTCGGCAATGGTTCCATCCAGGTCAAAAATCAGCCCCCGGGCCGCAGGATCTACTTTTATTCTTTCCAAAACTATTTATTTACAAAGTATTAATTCAGCCTGCAAAATTAACATTCTTTACCTGACAATAGGTACTGACCGTTTTTTAGGTTATTTTTGAAGAGTAAGTGCAAATTAAGAGGGATGATCAGCAACTACACGATAATCACCATACCGCAATGGGCCATATTTGCCGGGATTACCGTTATGATTTACGGTTGGTTTGAAAAGAAGAGGATCTTTGGCAGAATCGGTGCGGGTATCCTGGTTTTACTGGGACTTTATGCCGGATGGATTTTATGGACGGGGAGTCTGGTCCCTGAAGGGGTTCTGGATACAACCGATCCGCTGGGGGGAGAAGACCTCTTTTCTCCCGATGAGTTGCCTCTGGAGGGGAGGCTGCTGCCCCACTACTGGGGAATGCTCCTCAATGGAGGGATCGCCCTGATCGCCCTGGTCGCCGATCTCACACGGAAAAAATCAGCCCTCATACTCAAAATTATCGCAGGCTCACTCGCCCTGGTCATCTTCTTCCTGATGATGGGGGTAATGAAAGCCTGATCCTTTGTTTAACCCAAATTCATAGATATGGATCTTAAAAAATCTTTCGGATTCGGAAAAGATGGGGCCAATGAAATTCCCCGTCCCAAAAGGTTGAATGAATATATCAACCTGAAACTGGCTGCCCTGGGGCAACCGGTCGTTAAGACCACAGGCTTTGATTTTCTTGAACTGGCCAATGACCTGATCAAAAACCACCGTGAGAAAAACCGGCTCCTCTCAGCTTATCTCTGTCCCGCTGACCAAAGAATCCAGAATTTCCTCGACACCTATCTGACGGAGTACCGCGATAAGGTACATCCCAGGCTTCCCTCCCACACTTTTATTATCGACAGCCACGGGATTGCCAGGGCCCTCTCCCTGCCTCCCGACAAGGATATTTTTGTTTCCGACATCATCAACTCCTACCGGATCAAGCAAGGGGTTCTGCACAATCCCAAGAATGACCGGCGGACTACAGAAGGGGTATTTCATATTGCAGAAGGGGGGCTCCCTATCCCCGACGATAAGAAGGCGGTTCCCAAGCTGACCTATGCCCTTTTGCTGCATGCCGCCCTGCACCCCCCGAAAGAGCTGATGGAACTTCCCTTCACCTCCACCCAGGAGGAGAAAGCCGCGGTATTCGTCTCCCTGTTGCTGAAACCGGTGGTCGTCCCGGCAGTGCCGGGGGTCACCAACCAGAAGAGAATGGAAGTCCGCTTTTTCACTCCGGGGAACCTGGTGAGTAACCTTGACTTTGTGGAATCCATCTTCGGCAACGGCGGCGATCCCTTTCTGCCAGAGAACGACTCCGCCCTGGATATCGAGGGGTGGACAGGCCACACAGGGTGTATCATCCTGGCGCCTCATCTGGTGAACCTCACCAAGAAGGAGCTGGGTCTTCCTCCGGTGGAGGAGGCTACCCCCCGGCAGATCAGGGACGGCATGTGCTGGAAGGATGAAAATGAACGCTACAACAATGGGAATGCCTTTAAGATAACAGCCCGTACCGAGGAGGGCATCATCGTCACGGTCATCGCGGACAACTATTTTGGCTACTCCAAAAAGGAGATCAAGACTCAGATCAGCTATTCGGCCAACTTATTCGGTAACGCAGAGGAGGAACACGCCGGTGGGGCCATCGCCTTCCCCAGCTACAACCTGGGCGATGAGTTCCGGCGGGACAGCCAGATCAGGGATAATGCACTACATTTCAGCGACATGGTCAAAATGTACGACTCTTTTATGGAACTGTATCCCGATGGCTATGCCGTAGATAAAAACTATCCGGAGGTGATTTATGTTCCGGAGGATGCCACCTTTAGCCTGGCCGAACAGAAAGTCTCCTGGAAAGGAGAAGGTCAGGTCAAATCAGTCCGGCTCAACCCTGACCATACCTACCTTCTGCCTTCGGGATACAAGATTAAAATGGAGAAGAACCCCTGGGTCCCCTCCTGGCGACTGGTGGGCATCGCTGCTGAAGGCACCTTCTGCCATAAACCCTGCACGGTTTCAGGGGGAGGCAAGTCGGAAATCTCCAAATCGATCGACGACGCCATCATCTACGGGCCATTTTTCACCGCCGACTTTGACAATGACATCAGGATCGTGGAAGAGATCATCAACAGGGATTACAACAACAAATTCAGGGATGAAAAGGAGAACCAGCGGCAAAGCAGGCCGTTATTGAGCCCGGCCCGTTCCCTGGGATCGGTGATCAAACTGCTCACCCCATCGCCCACCCTGTATACCGACACTTACAACGAATGGCTGGAGAGCATTCCCCATTATATCAAAGGACTGGTATACATCGTCAAGCGGTTCTACAAACCGGAATGGGGCAACAACTGGAAAAAACACTTCACGGTAGATATCATTGACGGCAAATTCGGGAATGAACTGAAGTTTAAAAATCGGAAGCTGGTGGCCAGCTATCTGAGGATCGGACTGATGGGGGATAATTCGTGGCGGACCTTCAAGCTGAGACAGGATTTTCTGGCTGCTGACAAGGTGCAGATGGAGGATGATATCACGGCTTCGACGGTGGTACCTGCCGCCAGGCTGAAGCATCTCTCCCCCGATCACCATGAGCCGGCGCTTAAATTCACCTATAACTGCGAATACCGCTTTTTCCAGCGGCCTGATGAGGCGATCCACCGGGGCTATGACAAACAGGCCGAGGCCGATCTCGCCACCCCCAACACCTTTATCTCCAACTTCCAGCCACTGACCGTTGCCGATGCCGTCACCCTGGTGGAGGATGCCATCGAATTCGACAAATACACCCCGCCGATGAAAAAGCTGATCTCTGAAGTCGCCGAAAAACAGGATTGCAGCTATTTTGTCTCCTCCAGCCACCCCCGGATCTTCGAGGGTAAACCGTCGAAAAATATGCGTTATCTGCAGAACCGGCCCGATATTGTCAGACACCGGGAGAGGTACATCGCTGAAACAGGGACCCGGCTTTTCAGGAAGGTACCTGCCGGGGAACCTGTGCTTTTCCCCGTGAATGCCGTGCTGGCCGGAAGACGGAACAACCCCCCGGAGAAGGGCATTCGCTCCCTGGCGGTCTATAATCCCATCCATTACCAGGAATTGCCGGAGCTGTTCATGGATTTTGTCTGCAGCCTTACCGGCAAATCGCCCTCCACCACCGGGGCAGGAAGCGAGGGAGCCCTCACCAAAGGCCCCTTTAATGCCCTCAGTGCGGTCACCGACCTGAACAACGCCCTGGTCTCCTTCATCCTCACCGGCTATGCCGGATTCACCACCGCAGCAGGTTACGTAGGGCCCAAATACCGGGTCGACCATGACATCAGCCTTCTGGTGCCTGAATTATGGAGCCGCCTCCGCCCTGAAGAGACCGAACCAGCCTTTATGATCCGCGAAGGATTGCTCGAAAAACTTGAAGACTTCGAATACAACCACCTGACGGTGCCCGCCTCCCGCCTGGGATACCGCATCACCGGCAAATTTGTCCGGAAATATTTCGGCAGGGTCTTCGAAAATCCCAATGCCGTCTTCAACGATGAAATGCTCAAACCGGAACTCCAGAACATGGAGGTTTACGTGGATGGCATCCTCAACATCGTGGAAGCTCAGGAAAGGGTGGCCCTGAGCTATTTCAATGACGGCAGCATCGAGGGAACCTGCCCTCCCCTCAAAGCCCTGCTCCATATCATGGCCTATGGCCATTATGAGCATAAAAAAGCCAGTGACCCGGAGATCAGAAACCTCTTCACCCGCGAAAACCTCCTGGCCAGCGACTGGTACCATGAACGGCTCCTCAACAAACAACTGAGCGACATCGCCCTCTTCCAGAAACATGTCAAATACCTCAGAAACTACCTGATCACCTCCCTGAATATGGAAGAATCCATGGAGAGACAGATCCAGGAAAAAATCAGGACCGCCGAGGAGAGACTCAAATACCTCAAGTCGACCGACTATCTGAAGAGCCTCGAAGGACATCTTGGACTCGATGCCTATGTAAAATAAGTCGATTTTTTATGAACATTTCCTCATTTTTTTCAGGGTCAGACTGGCATATTAACAAATAATAACGTATATTTGGTTAAGCACTTAGGACGCGAACCTATGTTAATACCTAAAAATGCAAAACACAATGTTGCCAGAAAGACGATGTCTGGAGTGCGGTGACATTTTGCATGGCCGTTCCGACAAAAAGTTTTGCTGCGATCAGTGCAGAAATGCATTCAACAACAGGCAAGCCGGGGTGACCAACAGCTCAATGCGCCGGATCAACAGAATCCTGAAGAAGAATCTGACGGTTCTTAACGGGCTGAACAAAAAGGGAAGGGTGACCCTTTCGAGGGATGAACTGCTTAAAAAGGAGTTTGATTTCTCCTATTTCACCCATTTAAGCACGGGGCACCAGGGGCGTACCTTTTATTTTTGTTACGATCAGGGGTACACCCTTGTTGACAGCAACAGGGTGATGTTGGTGAAGAAACGGGAATCCATTAACTGACCGCTTTTCGCAGGGGGTTCAGGGGATGCCTCCCGTCCTTTCCCGGTATTCCGGAGAAGGTTGACACACGGGAGCGGGGGTGAATTGTGTTGTACCCCCGGGCAGGATGGGAGGCTCCGGTGGAGAACGGGTTGTTTTTTTTGACCTTACGCCAGTAGCGCAGGGCAGGAGTGATATTTACGCTTATGAGGCGCATGGGCTGCCCTCCGAATCTCATCAGGAGGTAAACAAAAGCCGGGCGCCCGGCTTCAATGGACAGGCGCCCAGCTTTCGCGAACAGCACTATGCTTCAGATTACAGGCATCATACTTCAGAGGACAGCACCCAGCTTCACGGTTTCTTCTTGGCCTCTTCCCAGA
This sequence comes from uncultured Prolixibacteraceae bacterium, assembly GCA_964552955.1. Taxonomy (GTDB): domain Bacteria; phylum Bacteroidota; class Bacteroidia; order Bacteroidales; family Prolixibacteraceae; genus UBA1413. Next base: position 51,870 of record CAZKIU010000004.1, on the reverse strand, counting down.
TCTCATCCATTTCAGCCAGGGTCATCGACTTGAGACTCCGCCCGTTGAGCATGGTCTGGCTCTCCAGATAATTGAACCGCCTGATGAACTCCCTGTTGGTCCGCTCCAGGGCCGATTCAGGATCCACGCCGTACAAGCGGGCCGCGTTGACCAGGGCAAAGAAGAGGTCCCCGAACTCAGCCTCCATGCGGTCCTCCTGGATCAGGTCGATTTCCTCGGCCAGTTCACCGATCTCTTCCCTGACCTTATCCCACACCTGTTCCTTGTGTTCCCAGTCGAAGCCGACACCGCTGGCCTTCTCCTGGATCCGGTTGGCCTTGACCAGCGCCGGCAGCGAAGCAGGAACCCCTTCCAGGACCCTCCGGTTCCGCCCTTTCTCTGAAAGCTTCAGGTTTTCCCAATTTTCCTCCACCTCGCGGGCCCCCGAAACAGAAACCTCCCCAAAGACATGGGGATGGCGGTAGACCAGCTTCTCGTTGATCCCTTCCAAAACATCGCCCATATCGAAAGCTCCCCTTTCAGCCCCAATCCTTGCGTAAAAAACGATATGGAGCATCAGGTCACCCAGCTCTTTTTTGATTTCCTGCAGATCGTTTCCCAGGATCGCTTCTCCCAGTTCATAAGTCTCCTCGATGGTCAGCTTACGCAGCGACTCGGGAGTCTGGGCAGCATCCCACGGGCATTTCTCCCGCAACTCATCCATGATTTCCAGCAAACGCCGGAATTGTGACAAAGTCTTTTCCATCTCAGAGCACTTTCACTCTGGACTTGTACTCCGCCAGGGCAGCATCCAGCCGTTGCCGTGCCGTGGTATCCCCCGGAACATTGTGCGAAGGATGGATATAAAGGTGCACACCCCGGTCGGCCAGAATCTCCGCTACCGTGGTCACAATCATCCAGACCAGGGTGATGAACCCCATGGTCGAGACCGGACCGATCTTGTCGAAGTGATCTTTCAGGGGAACGGAGGCATCGGTCAGCGGAACACAGGAATCCACCACCACATCGGCCAGCTCGAACAGGGTCTTCCCGCAGGAGTGGCGGGTCTGCTTCCCTGCCGAATCGGCCGCAGCACCACAGACCACCAGTTTCATCCCTTTTCTTTTGGCTTCCAGGGCCACATCAATATTCACGTTATTGATCCCCGTGTGCGAAAAGATCCACATGGTGTCGCGCGGATCAAAATCATACCCTTTCATGATCTCAACACCATACCCTTCGGCCCTTTCCAGGAAGAGAAACTGGTGAACCCCCATCTCCCCGGTGATCCGGGTAAAAAAGGTCAGGGGCAACTCCACCATAGGGTGAAAACCCACAAACCCACCGATCCGGGGATACATCTCTTCCACGGGAATGGTAGCGTGGCCACAGCCGAAGGTGTGGACCCACCGGCCCGCTTCGATGCTGTCGGCCATCAACTCCGCTGCCCTGCGGATAGGTTCCGTCTGGGTCTTCTCGATCTTCTCCATAACGCCTCTGGCGTTATTCAACCATTCTAATGCTAACATAATCGTAATATTTTATTTATCAGGACTTTTTTAAAAAACTGATACCGTCGTTTGTATCTCTTTACCACCGACAGGCCCTTTCCTTTGGGCTGTTCCGGGTTACACCTCGCCCTTTCTAAGGGCAAGGTAGGCCGCCCCTGTCAATCCCGCATCCTGGTCCAGGGCCGAAGCCTCAAAGGTCACCCCGGTGAAGGCCAGGGGCTGGGCCCAGCGGGCTGCTTCCCTGCGGATATCCTCTAAAAGGCGTGTGGCCGGTCCGAAGATGCCTCCCCCCCAGATCACCTTCTCCGGGTTGAGCAGGCTGACCAGGTTGGCCGCGGCCATCCCCCAATAGCTCACCGCCTGGCCGACCACTTCCCGGGCCACGCGATCCCCCTCTTCATAGGCTTTAAAAAGACCGGCGGTGAGGCCTTCTGGGGGCAATTGCCGCAAAAGGCTTCCGGAATCGGGGTCTTGCAGGAAGAATGCCTCCGTCCGGTGGGTCAGACCCAGCCCTGATGCGTAGTATTCGAAACAGCCGCAACGGCTGAAATCTTCCTTCCAGGCAGGATCCAGAGCCATCCACCCTGCCGCTCCTGCGATATTCCGGCTGCCACGGATCACCTTACCGCCACAGAGGAGGCCTACTCCGATACCAGTCCCCACGGCCATGAAAACCACATCGTTACACCCACGGGCCTTCCCCTTCCAAACCTCTCCCAGGATATGACAGGAGCGGTCACTCTCTATGAAAACAGAGGTTTTGCGCTCCGGGAAGGCTGATCCCAGCACCTCCCCCAGGGGAAAATCTTCCCACCCCGGAATATTGGGGGCCCACACCCTGCCGCTCCCAGGCCAGGCAATACCGGGAACACAAATCCCCATCACCACCTCTACCGCACTGCTTTCTCCGGAAAGAGCAATTAACTCGGCGGCCATGTCCACCGCCAGGGCTGCAGCCTGTGAACCGCCACGCCCCTCCAGCAAACGCTTGATCCGGACAATGACATCTCCCTCCGGACCGAACAACGCCCCCGATATCTTCGTACCCCCAATATCTAAAGCCAGATGTACCATCGAATGTTTTTTTTCCTGGTTCCGGCGGGAATCGATCCAAAAACCAGAGCAAGCTACGAAAATACCAATTTACTGATGAAATGTCCCTGCCTGGACTCAATTTTCATTGATAGCAGGAGCATGGTCCACATTTGTGATGGTATGACGCTCCTGGCTGATTTTTTGTAATTTTGAACCACAAAAAATAAAAATCCATTTGGAAAAGCAAATCATCCTTGAAGGCATCGATCCCCTTGAATTTTACGGGATCAACAATGTCAAGATCAACCTGATCAAGACATACTTTCCCAAGATAAAAATTACAGCCAGGGGCCATTCCCTCTATCTTCAGGGGGAGGAAAAAGAGTTGCAGCTTTTCGAGAAAAAGCTCAGCTATCTGCTGGACCACTATTATCAGTTCAATATTCTGACGGAGGAGATCATCGGGCAGATCCTGTTGAACGAGTATGAGGGGTTTGGCGGTTATGCAGGGGAAGAACCCGACATTCTGGCCTACAGTATCTCAGGGAAGCCGGTACGGGCGCGCACTCCCAACCAGAGGGTATTGGTCGATCAGACCCGCGACAATGACCTGGTTTTCGCTATCGGGCCTGCCGGGACAGGCAAGACCTATACGGCGATAGCCCTGGCTGTCAGAGCACTGAAAAACAGGGAGATCAAACGGATCATCCTAAGCCGGCCGGCAGTGGAAGCCGGCGAAAGACTTGGATTTCTTCCCGGCGACCTGAAGGAGAAAATCGATCCTTACCTGCAACCCCTCTATGATGCCCTCCTGGATATGATCCCCGCCAAAAAGGTGGAAGAGTTCATGAAAGACGGGACCATCCAGATTGCCCCCCTGGCCTTCATGCGGGGCCGGACCCTCAACAACGCCTTTGTCATCCTCGACGAAGCCCAGAACACCACCATCAACCAGTTGAAAATGTTCCTCACCCGCATGGGCCTCAATACCAAATTTGTGGTCACAGGCGACATCACTCAGATCGACCTCCCCGACCGGAACCAGTCGGGACTGATCCAGGCCCTTAAAATCCTCCGTAACATTGAGGGGATCAGCATAGTCATGTTCGACAAGAGAGATATCGTCAGACATAAACTGGTCAGGGATATCGTTGAGGCCTATGACCAGTGGGCAGAAGAAAAGAGCAGGAGGGATTACGGCAATGTAAACCCGGAGAAGATGAAAACAAATGAGGAGACCGGAGAGGAGAAGAATATTCAGGGATAAATACTATTTTTGAATAGAAATCGGCCAGACTCCGCCATCAAGGGTGTGGTCCAACGGATCGACCGCCATCCTGGCGGCGAACCAACAGATCAATTGTCATGCAGGGGATAGGATAGATAACGAATCATTAACCAGAACGAGATATGAGCAATGCCCTTACGAAAACAGATTTCCAGTTTCCTGGACAGAAAAGTATTTACCATGGAAAGGTGCGTGATGTGTACACCATCGGCGACGATCTGCTGGTGATGGTCGCCACCGACAGGATCTCCGCCTTTGATGTGGTCCTTCCGAGGGGTATTCCCTACAAGGGACAGGTTCTCAATCAGATTGCCTCCTCCTTTCTGGATGCCACCTCCGATATTGTTCCCAACTGGAAGGTCGCTACACCCGATCCCAATGTGACCGTGGGGCATCTCTGTGATCCTTACAAGGTAGAGATGGTGATCCGTGGTTACCTGACGGGGCATGCCTGGCGGCAGTATAAGGCCGGACGGCGGGAGCTCTGCGGGGTGCCCATGCCTGAGGGAATGGTCGAAAACCAGGCCTTCCCCGAACCCATTATCACCCCCACCACCAAGGCTGCCGAAGGTCACGATGAGGACATCTCCCGGGAGGAGATCATCGCCGGCGGACTGGTCAGCAGGGAAGAGTATGAACAGCTGGAGGCATACACCCGCCAACTTTTCCAAAGAGGAACCGAAATGGCAGCCGCCAGGGGACTGATCCTGGTCGACACCAAATATGAATTCGGGAAAAAGGAGGGCATCATCTATCTGATCGATGAGATCCACACCCCCGATTCTTCCCGCTATTTTTACGCTGACGGTTACGCCGGCCGGCTGCAGCGCGGAGAACCCCAGAAACAACTCTCCAAGGAGTTCGTCAGGCAGTGGCTGATAGAGCATGACTTCCAGGGCAAAGAAGGACAGCGTGTCCCTGCCATGTCCGATGAATATGTCACCTCTGTTTCTGACCGGTACATCGAACTCTTTGAGAACATCACAGGGCAGCGCTTCCAGAGATCCGACCTGTCGGCCATGGCCGGCCGGATAGAACAGAATGTCCTTCAATTTCTTCACTCCCGCTAAGAAGTTTAATATCTGGAAGAATGAAATATCTGGCACTCACTCTTTTGTTTTTTTCGATGACCCTGGCCGGGACCGGTCAGGAGGAGGTTACCCTGGTGGCCAAAGGAAACCAGGTCCCCGAATTCACCTTTGAAACGGCTCCGGGGAAAACGGCAGCCATCTCCGATTTCAGAGGCAAGGTCGTCCTGATCACCTTCTTCGCCACCTGGTGCGGCCCCTGCAGACAGGAACTGCCCCATACCGACAAGGAGATCTACGGCCAACACCCTGCGGGAGGTGACCTGGTCCTGCTCACCTTCGGCAGGGAACATGACTGGAGCGTCGTGGATAAATTCAGAAAAGAACAGAACCTGAATATGCCCCTCTTTCCTGATCCGGAAAGAAAAATATTTTCGAAGTTCGCCACCCAGAACATCCCGCGTAACTTCCTGATCGACCGCCAGGGAAAGATCATCTACGCCTCGACAGGATTCAGCCTGGAGGAGTTCGCCGTTCTCAAGAAGGAAATCACCAAGGCATTGAAACAACAATAAGATCAAACAATAAAACCATTATGAAAACGCCAACCATTGGATTTATCGGGGGAGGCCGCATCACCCGCATTTTGCTTCAGGCCTTTGCCAACAAGAAAATCAACCTGCTTCAGGCTTCGGTTTACGATACGGATCCTGAGGTCACCCGGCAACTGAAGAAGCGGTTTCCTGATATTCATATCAGGTCACTGGAGAAAGTGGCAGCCCAGCAGACGGTTATTATAGCGCTGCATCCTCCCGTCATCATGGAGACCCTGGAAAAGATTGCTCCGGTGGTCACCCCAAAAACCGTGGTAGCCTCCCTGGCCCCTAAAATCTCCAGCGCCATGATCTCCTCCAAAATCCCCCAGGTGAGCCGGCTGGTCAGGTTGATCCCCATTGCCCCTTCCGTGATCAACGAAGGATACAATCCGATCTGGTTTGCCCCGGGTTTCCCTTCCGACGAAAAGGAAATCGTTTTCCAGATGCTTGACTTTCTGGGGACCACCCTTGAAGTCGATGAATCCAAACTGGAGGCTTATGCCGTTATTTCCGCCATGGCCCCCACCTACTTCTGGTTCCAGTGGAAAAAACTGGTCGAGCTGGGCGAGGAGTTCGGACTGACCCATCACGAGTCGAAGGAGGCGCTCCTGCAATGTATGTATGGCTCCCTTGAGACCATCTTTACCTCTGGTATTCCGACCAGTGAAGTAATGGACCTGATCCCTGTCAAACCGATCGGCAACTACGAAAAAGAGATCGAAGCCATTTACGAAAAGCAGCTCAGAGAACTCTACCATAAGCTGAAAGGCTGACGCCCTCCGCGCTCCTGCTGTAAAAGATTGTTGTATAACATTCCCCGGAACCCGCACAAATCGGACAAGAAGGCAATAAAAAAGCGTTTTTGGGCGTAACTTCGTCTTGTCGAATAAAAAGAAAAACAGACAAGAGTATGAAGGAATTTTTGCGCAATTATCTGAAGTATGTAAAGGCAGGAAACCTGGAAACCGGTGACTTTGCGGGCCCGGTAGTGACCATTTCCAGGCAGACAGGTTGTTCAGCCAGGCGCATCGCCATTAAACTCTCCAAAATACTGACCGGATACAGCTACATGTCCGACACCAAAACCGACAAGGAATGGCTTTGGGCCGACAAGGAGACCTTCCGGCAAACCATCCGCGAGATAGAAGAGGAGATGACAGCCCGGAACATCAACAACCCGGAGATGCTCGAACGCCTTCAGATGGTCTCCCGGGCCTTCACCAAGGAGAAATTCGAAGGTGATTTTGATGAAGACGCCCTGATCATCCTGAAGGATGTCATCGTAAAACTGGCCATACAGGGCAGGTATATTATTTTGGGCAGAGGAGCCACCACCCTGCTGGCCGACCTTCCCAACAAACTGAGTGTCAGACTGGAAGCGCCTCTGGAATGGCGCATCAACCGGGTTGCCCAGATGAAAAACCTCAGCCACCTCGAAGCCGAGGAGTATATCGTGAAATCAGACGAGAAAAGGGACAAATTCACCGAATCGGTGGTCGGAAGGAAATACGACAACAGCGATTTCGACATTATCTTCAATTACGCCAGCCTCTCTGACGACCAGATCGTCGAGGTGATCGTCAACATCCTTAAGAGCAAAAAGATCATCTCCTTTGGTGACGAATATTTTTAGAGGGTTGACGAATCGATTCAGTATTTAAAGGTTTTCTTTCCGGCTTTGACCTGTTTTGATTTCGGGTCGAAGACCACTTGCAGTCCGGTACGGAAGGCCGCATTGGCCATAATACAGGCCACGGCATGGTTGTACCCGGCTTCCACGGGGGCATGGGTTTGATGCCGGCTCCTGACGCACTCCATCCAGTTGAACATATGCGCCGAGGTCATCGGGTCGCCGCTGGTATTGGCCGCCGTTTCCACCATGACCTTGGGCAGTTCGTACTCCCTGAGCAGGTTCGCCTTCAGCTTCATGTCAGCCGCTTCCCTTTCGCGCAGGCCTCCATCGGGGGTCACCCGGTTGGTATCCAGGTTCAGCATGCCCCCGTTGGAATAATAGAGTTCTTTGGTCCCTCCGGCAGAATTGCTGAAGCGCGAAGTGTAAACCACCTGAAACCCTTTGGAAGCATCCCCCGCCGGGCCATAATCGAAGACCGCGGTGAGGGTATCGGCGTTGGTGCGGCCATCTTTCCACTGGTAAATGCCCCCGTTGGCCACCACGCTCCGTGGGTGGGTCAATCCCGTGAACCAATGCACCGTGTCGATCTGATGGCACATCCACTGCCCGGGAATACCCGAGGAGTAGGGCCAGAAAAGCCGGTACTCGAGGTATTTGCGGGGGTCCCAGGCTTCCCTGGGACGGTTCATCAGATAGCGGGACCAGTCGGTATCACTCTCCCTGATGGAGGCGCACAACGCCGGTCGGCGCCACCGCCCGGGCTGGTTGACATTCCAGCTCATCTCGACCATCACGATATCGCCGAATTGGCCCGAACGGATATAGTCATTGGCCGCCAGGTAATTGGGAGCGCTGCGCCGCTGCGAACCGATCTGCACCACGATGTCCGATGCCTTCACGGCCTTCAAGGCGGCATTGGCATCGTCCATGGTCTCGGCAAAGGGCTTCTCACAATAGGCATCCTTTCCCTCCCCGGCCGCTTCCGCCAGATGAAGCGCATGCTGAAAATCGGCAGTACTGATGATCACCGCATCGATATCCCCACGGGCATAGAGCTCCTCATTGTTCCGGCAGGGAGCTACCTCCCACCCCGCCTTTTCCCTGATGTAGGCCACTCCCTCCTCACGGCGCCGGTTCCAGAGATCGGAAAGGGAGACCATCTCAAAATTCATCTTACGGGCGTGGTCCATGAAACTGGGAAAGAGAGATTGCCGGAAACGGTCGGAAAATCCCACCACTCCCACACGCACCCTGTCGTTGGCCCCAATAATGCGGCCATAACTCTTTGCCGTGAAAGCCCGGTGGCTTCCCATTTCCATGCCCTCCGCCATCCGGCTGCCCAGAGCGATTCCCGTGGCCCCCAGAGCCGCCTTCCTGATAAATGACCTCCGTGATTCTTCCATTGCTATGATTTTTATAATAATCCGTTTATGCTTACGCCCATAAAACCTGACGTTCACGAAACCTGATGTTCACAAAACCTTCAGCTCCCGGCTTCCGGAGAAGACGCGAGTCGCTTCTTGCCCGCTATCCCTCCTGACCCTGCCCTCCGACAGGGTCACATTTCCGGTTCCCAACCAGGTTCATACTCCCTCGACCAGAGTTTCATCGCCTCCCGGTCGTAAATCCTGCCGGTTTCTGTATCAATTTCAAAGGATTTGCCGATACGGGAGGAGATATTGGGATAATGGGTGAGCATCTGGCTGATGGCTCCTTCAGCGATGGGCGATTTGAGGTGGTCTTTTCCGCGGATCGCATCGAAGAAATTGATCACATGAAGGGTCGTCATATCGCCACCGCCTCCCAGGGCCGTGCCTGCTTCGGTGCCCCCGCTTTTACGCTCCCTGACCAGGCGGCCTGACCGGTCAAAAAGACGGTAACCATTGCGATCGACATAGACCGTCCCCTCCGATCCGTAAATGATGGTTCCCCGGTCTGAACCATAGGTCTTGTATCCGGAACGGGATTTGCCATCCCACTGGATGACCTTATTCCCCGGGAAGTACATGGTGGTCTCCATGGTGTCGTACATGGTCCAGCCGTCCCCGATAAAGTGCCGTTTGTCTGCTTCGGTTTCGATTTTTTCAGGATAGTTCACCTGGAGGGCCCAACGGGCAATATCGAGTTCGTGGGTGGCATTGTTGCCGGTTTCAGCGGTGCCGTAATCCCAGCCATACCAGTGCCAGTTGTAATCCCAGGTATTGTGCATATAGGGTTTACGGGGTGCCGGCCCCTGGTAAAGATCCCAATCCAGTCCGGCAGGTACCGGCGCCGGCGTGGCCACGGGAACTTCACCGCGCGTGTTGGTATAGAAGGCCACGGCTTTATAGGGGATACCGATGACTCCGCGGTGGATCTCCCCGATGATCTCAATCGACTCGGGTGCCGACCGTTGCTGGTTGCCCATCTGTACCAGCCTGTTGTATTTCTGCTGATAGGCGACCAGGAGTTCTCCCTCCCGGGGATTATGGCTGCATGGTTTTTCGACATAGACATGCTTGCCGGCTTTCAGGGCCATCCAGGTGCCCGGTGCATGCCAGTGATCGGGAGTCGCATTGAAAAGGGCATCCAGGCGCGAATCCTCCAGCACCTTGCGGATATCATTCTCCAGCTTAGGCTTGTAATCCAGAACCTTCCCGAAACGAAGTGCAGCCTTCTCCCTCTGGGAGGCCATCACATCACACAGATAAAGCAATTCCACATTGGTCTGCTTCATGGCGATGGGTTCCTGATAGGCTTCCAGGCGACGGCCCAATCCCGCTATGGCCACAAAAATACGGTCATTGGCCCCGATAATTCGCTCATAACTCCGGGCACTCATCCCTTGGGTGGCCCCTCCGATAGTCACTGCGGCAGCCCCCAGCGAACTATTCCTGATAAAACGTCGACGATCCATAATTAAAGTTAATAATTGGTCTTTCAAGATTTTATATCCTTATGCCATCCAGAGGAACCAGCGGAAAGAGCTGCTGCTATTTTAACTCCCTGATGCGGATGCTGCGGAACATCACCCTGTCTTGGTGGTCCTGCAGAAGGATGGGGGTCTCCGGGGCCATGCCGAAGCCCTCGAATTCCGCGTATTTACTCCGGGCGACCAGGGCAAGGTAGACACTGCTTCCCCTGACATATTCCACTACTTTGCGTCCATTGAGCCAGTGTTCCACCCGATTGTCAGGGTAAAGCACTATTGCGCCCCGGTTCCACTCTCCCGGAGGATGGATAAAGCGGTTCTCTTTTTCTGCGGGGATCAGGTCGTAAAGAGAGGCCAGGGTGCGGTTGCCCACCACTCCCATTTTGGCATCAGGGTGACGGGCATCGTCCAGGATCTGGTACTCCAGACCGATAGAAGGTCCGTTGTTGCCGGTGCCATACTTAATGCCACTGTTGGCTCCCTCACTCAGGTTGAATTCAAAACGCAATTCGAAGGCCTTGAATTTCTCACGGGTAACGATATCGCCTCCCCGTTTTTCAGACTCTTTGGTGGAGAGAACCGTCAGATTTCCGTCACGCACTTCCCAGCCGGCTTCCGGAAAACGATCCCCCCCGGCACTGGTCCACGCGCCGGTATCGGACCCGTCAAACAGAAAGCGGAATCCCTGTTGTTGTTCTGCCGGACTGAGAAAACCGGGAATCAGGTTAACGATGGGAATATCCTCAAAAGGGGCAGGCTGAAGATCAATGGTTTTGATCCTGATGTTCCGCCACCGGATGCGCTGCCCTTCCTCTTCCCTGGTTTTGATGGCATGGACCTGCAGCGCAATAAACCCTGAAGGCGTCATGGTATCATAAATCCAGGCCGTGGGAACCCCATTGATCCAGGTGCGGATAGAGGTGCCGATACATTCGATGGTGTAGCGGTTCCACCCCCCGCGGGCAAAGGCCCCTTTGGCGCCCGGATTCATCTCCAGGGGATAGAGCCATCCCCGGCGGGCTTCATCATAAATCCCGCCCGACCAGGCCCGCTCCGAAGGATCCACCTCACACTGGTAGCCATGCACCCGGCCCTCGAGGTAATCCTGACGGCTTTCACTCCTGAACTGAATCCCCGAATTCATCTCCCCTTCCACCAGAAGCTCCAGTTCCAGCACAAAATCACCATAAACCTTGTCGGTCACCAGAAACGAATTGGGCGTTCCAAAAACGGAAGTGCCGACGATCTCCCCGTTGATCACCTCATACCGGGCCTGACCATTCAGTGGCTTCCAGCCTGTTAGATCTTTCCCGTTGAAAAGAGCTTCCCACTCCCCACTGGCAGCACCAATAGGACTGGCAAGGGTCAAAAAGGAGATCAGGATGATTAAAGTTCTTGCTTTCATAGGATCCATACATTATGTCAGGACATACCAACAAAAATAGTAAAATTATGGGCGAAGATCCCACCAGAAGGGGATAATGCAGCGCATGGGCGTTGTTTTGAGGTATGGAGTGTCAGGAAAAAAAAATCACCGTACTTCAAAGAGGTGCTCACCAGAAGCCACCCGTATAGGGGGAATTCCTTTACCCTGCCCTCTGATTTTAAGAACCTTACCATTATGCCAGATCTGTTGTTTGGGGTGGACGACAGGGAGGCGGATTTCGGCGGTCATATTAGCAGGAATTCCGGCCTTCATGGAAAACGACTCCCCGGGATTATTCTCGAAGGAGAGATGCACCGCACCTCTGATGGTAGGATGGAGGATCTCGGCGTTTCTGAGGTTTCCCGGTTGTGGTTGTATAGCGATGAGTGAGCATCCGGGCTCCAGGGGTTGGATCCCCATGACCCGCCGGGGGATCAGGTTGGCCGGAGCCGCCCCCCAGGCGTGGTTCCAATCCTGGTTGGGTTTGTAGTCATTGTCCCAGGCTTCCATGGTGATGGTAGCGCCTGCCCTGATCATGTTATACCAGCTTCTGCCGGCAGTGGAGGTGAGCAGTTCCAGTCCGTACCCGGCTTCACCTGCGGCATAGAGGGCATCGACAAGAAACTGGGCCCCATAGACACTGCAGGCCATCCCTCTGGAGCGGATGAACTCCACAACGGTAGAGACATCTTCCGGAGGGACCAGCCCGAAGGCCAGGGGGAACATATTGGCATGAAGGGAGGCATGGTCGGTGCCCAGGCCATCGCGGTACACCCCCCGCCGGCGGTCGAAAAGAAACTGGTTAAAACTGCTTTTCAGCCGGGAGGCCTGTGCCGCAAAACGGAGACTGTCAGCATCATGGCCTGTGGCACCGGCAATCCGGGCCATCAGATCCAGGGAGCGGTAATGGTAGGCGTTGACTACCGTATTGACCTCACAAAAGACAAAACCATCGGTTTCCCCTTCCGTCTGTTTTCCTAAACCCAGAATGCCCGGGTGTGGCCAGTCCACAATATCCCGGAGGGTCCCATTAAAATGGATGGAGCGGAGGACTTCGGGGGTTACCCTTCCGGTTTTGGTGCTGATGAAACCCCGCTCATCGGCCAGAGCCAGGAGGGTCTTGGCCTTTAAATCCTCATAATAACGGAAGAGCAGGTCGTTGTTCCCGGTGTAGAGATAGTCCTCCCAGGCCATCAGAACGGTCTGGAGGATCCACTCTGTCGGCCAGGTAGGCCTGAAGATCAGGTATTCGAGCGTGCGGCGTGCCATGCTATACTCCCGGTCGACACAATAATGGCTCAGCTGATTAATGAGGGCATCGGCCTCATAAGGTATTCTCTCGCGGTCCCCATCGATATACCACCCTGCAAAAGAGGTGGCCCTGATGCTGTATTTGCTGAGTTCCCACACCCGGTTGAGCACCGAATCGGAGCAGGAAAAGCGGGAGGCTTCCTGGTCAAAGGGGTAAGTCACCGATTCCCTGACCACCTGAAAGGGGGTGATGGGCTCCCGGTAGTGTTCAATTTCGCAACCCCGGAAGGGCGTCACCTCTCCGGTGTAGTCGGGCATCAGGATAGCCTGGGGGCCTGTATTGCGCTGATCGGGGGGGATAAGTACCGTGTAGGTGTGCCATCCTTTCCGGAGGGTCAGCAGGCAGGAAGAATAACGCACCGAGCCTCCCGGCTGACGGTTGACCCGTCCATTTTTGTAAGCCTCTCCCAGGTGAAGACGAAACGTATCTCCTCCTTCGGGGGAGAAAAGGGTCAGCCTGATTCTGCCGAAGGCCGCCCTGCCGAAGTCGACAAAATAGCTCCCCTCCCCCAGGTCCTTCACTTCCTGGGGAAAATCATCGGCTTTAACCAAGGGATAGCAGGCCGTGGCGTACTCCTCCAGTTGGCGGGCCATCAGGAACCGCCCGTTCTCCGACCAGGGCGATGCTTCACCGGGAGTAGTCCAGCACATTACCTTCCAGAAATAGACCTTGCCCGCCTCCAGGGGGTTCCCCTCGTACGCCACGCTGACCGAGCGGTGATCCTCCCGTTTTCCGGAATCCCAGAGATCGCCGGTGCCGGCAGCGAGCAACTCCGGAGAAGAAGCTACCAGTATCCTGAACGCCGACTGATAAGCCCCGGGATGCTGACCGGGCACCTCCCATCCGAAAAAAGGCTTTTTCTGCCCGATCTCCGTCCACTGAAAATGCTCCCTGCGCTGGAGAGCCTCCTCAGGAGTCAGTTCCGTCAAATAACCATCGAGCAAAACCTGTCCGGTGTGGACCAGCAGGTTGACCGACAATTTCTCCGGAGCTGTATGGCTCTCCTGTGCCGTACTGCGCCAGGGAGCCAACAGGATGACGGCCATCCCGCAAATCATAAATATTTTCTTCATAGCAGCAAATTTAACGATCCCTCCCGGAATTGTCACCATCCTTTTGTTCTTCCCGGAAGAGATACCAGCGTGGAGATCGTCAGGGGGCGTTGTGATCTTTGGCGATCGTTGTGGATGTACGGCGGTCATTTTGGAAGCTCCTCATCTTGGCGGTAGAGAAAAATGTGCCATATTTGCCTTTCTGAAAAATGACAGAAATCAAACTGATACTGTTGGGCTATTTTCTGCTGATGGCAGGGATAGGCCTATACTCCTGGTTCAGGGTGAAGGCGCCTTCCGATTATTACATCTCGGGGAAACGGGGGAGTTGGTGGCAGGTGACCGGGAGTCTGTTTGCCACGATCATGGGAGGTTCAGCGATTCTGGGGACCATTGAGTTAAGCCAGAAGGCGGGCTGGGCGGCTTTTTGGTTATTGTCCAGTGCGGCCGCCGGGCTTTTCGTGCTGGCATTCATTGCTCCGAAGGTCAGCCGTTTGGGGCATTATACCCTTCCTGAGATGATCAGGCTTTTTTATGGGGTCAAAGCGGAGCGGACTGCCACCTTCATGATCCCTCTGGCCTGGCTGGGCATCGTGGCGGTCCAGGTCATCGCCGGGGCAAAAGTCCTGACTTCGCTCCAGCTGACAGACTACCCACAGGGAGTGCTCCTCTGTGGCTGCCTGTTTGTTTTTTACACCCTGATCGGAGGCCAGAAGAGCATTCTTAAGACCGACTTTGTACAGGCCCTGATTATTCTGGGCGGACTCGCCACCATGTTCGTACTGCGGTTGAACAGCAGTGCCCCCCTTTCCCTTCCTCCCCTGCAGGCGGATACCCTTTTTAATGCACACTTCACTCACGTGGATCTCTTCTTTTTGCTGATGACCTATTCAGTGACTTTCATTGTTGGGCCTGATATCTACACGCGCATTTTTTGTGCCCGCAGCGAAAAGGTAGCGCGCATCAGCGTGCTGATTACCGCTTTTCTGGTGATTCCCGTGGCAGCCCTCCTGACCTTCCTGGGTGTGGCGGCTGCCGGGGAAACAACCGCCACCGGAGGTTTTATACTTCCCGGGACTTCCTTTCTTCCTCCGTGGGCCCTGGGACTCCTGGCAGCAGCCCTCCTTTCGGCAGTTATGTCCTCGGCCGACACCACCCTGCTGACTTCCTCGGTCATCCTCACTGAACTGACCAACGGCAACCTCGACACGCAGGAATCACTGAAAACCACCCGGGCCTATATTCTTTTGTTTGGCTTCCTCTCAATGGGCATCGCCCTGAAGGTGACCTCCATCCTCTCTGCCCTGCTGACGGCCCTCTCCTTTTTCTCGGGAGCCTTCATCCTCCCTGTAATAGCAGGCATCGCCGGATGGAAAGTCAACCAGCGCCTGGCTTACGCGGCCATGATCGCCGGCGGAGTAATCGCCCTGACCGGGAAAATCATCAGCCAGCTCGTGCCAGGAAATACCGGCAATGTGATCATTTTGGCAGCCTTTTTGACCAACGCCGCTATCCTCTTTTCCCGCTCAGCCCCTTTAAAAAAAATGAGAGGATCATAGAACAAGTGATCATAATTGATTAAAGATTCCTATTTTTGAGCTGGAAAAAAATTGAATGGTTCACCTATCATTTTTGCAGATGAAACTAACCACAAACAAAATTCTTTCCATCATTGCACACGATCTGAAAGATCCCCTCACCTCCATTTCAGGAATTTCAGATATATTGATCACCAACTGGAAAGATTTTCCGGAAGAAGAAAAATTGGATATTCTCAATGATATCAGGGATACCTCTGACGGGGCCCTGAAACTTCTTACCGAATTGCTGGACTGGAGCAGAAAAATTAACGCCATTATGGAACCTGAGCGGAAGCCCTTTAATGCCGGCCGCAAAATAAGGCTACAGATGGCTGCGGTTAGCAGGAAAGCCAGCTGGAAAAAGATTACCCTTCAGAACGAATCTCCCGAGGAAATCCCTCTCGAGGGAGACGTGAATATGTTCAACGCGGTCTTCAGGAATCTTCTGACCAATGCCATCAAGTCATGCCATGAAGGAAGCACTATTACGGTGAGTGCCGTCAAAGGAGACGAGAAGTGGGAGTTTTGTATTGCTGACAGCGGCGTGGGTATGACCAGCCGCCAGGTGCAGATTTTGTTTTCGGGAGAAAGCCCAGCGCCGGGAGACGAGGTTCCCGAGAATTACGGCAATGGATTCGGGCTGATTCTGTGCCGTGATTTTATCCAGTTGGCAGGTGGGCGCCTCTGGGCTGAAAGCCAGAAAGGCAGCGGTACCCGGGTCCATTTCACCTTCTGAAATTACAAGTAAATCATTTTGCGGGTCATCCCCCCGTCGACGATGAAATTCTGGCCGGTGATGAAGCTATTCCGGTGGTCGGCCAGAAAAAGTGCCATCCGGGCGATATCCTCCCCTTCCCCCACCTTCCCCGCGGGGTGCTGGGCATGGTCTTCAAAAGTCACCGAGGCCTGACGTGCCCGGGAGCGTTTTCTGATAGCGGAGACATCAATCCAGCCCGGGCTGATGCTATTCACTCTGACATCGGGACTGAGGCTGATGGCCAGGGCATGAGTCAGGGCATACACCCCTCCCTTCGATGCCGAATAGGCTTCAGTATCGCGTTCCGACTGGAACGCCCGCGTGGAACAGATATTAATGACCCTGCCACAATTTTTGCGCAACTCAGCCTCGCAGGCCCGGGTACAGAGAAAAGGCCCGGTGAGGTTGACTTCCAGCACCCGGCGCCACTCTACGGGCTGTAACACCGCAATGGGTTTGTTGGCCTCCGTGGCTGCGTTGTTCACCAGTACGTCAATCCTTCCGAAGTGGGCCAGGGTAGCCTGCACTGCCCGCTCTACCTCCTCTTCCATGGCTACATCACAAACCCATGCCATATAGTTTCCTTCCTGCGCCATTCGTTCCTGCTCCTCTTTCACCGCCTCTATATCGTTATCCCAAACAGCCACCCGGTATCCTTCCGCCAGGAATGCTCCGGCCATCACCCGGCCTATCCCCTGGGCCCCACCCGTGATCACCACCGTAAAAGGACCATCTTTACTTTTCCCGGACTTCATTGCCATAGTAAAATTGCTTGTTAATGAATAATGGATTTATCGGTACAGAAATGGCCGGCCTTTACTTCCGTACATCCCTTTGGGAATCCTGAAGATCAGAAAAATCCTGTAGGGAGAGCCGTTATCCAGGAATGAAGGCCGCTAAAATCAGGAGGACCTGTTTCACGGGGCAGTGCGTTCACACCACCTCGTGGAATTTCCGGGGAACAGGCAGTTCAAAACGCATTTCCCTGCCGGTGACAGGGTGTCGGAAAGCCAGCACCGTGGCATGCAATCCAAGGCGCCCCAATGGGTTGGTGGCTGCCCCGTATTTCTTATCCCCCGCCACCGGATGACCGATATCCGCCAGATGAACCCTGATCTGGTTTTTCCTTCCCGTCTGCAGGCTCAGCTTCAACAGGCTATACCCGGGAACATTTTTCAGGGTTTCATAATGAGTGACCGACCAGCGGCCATCCCCTTCCTCCTTAGAGGAGTAAACCACCCTGGAAGGGCTCTCCTTCAGGTAGGAACTGATATCCCCTGCCGGAGGATTCACCACCCCCTCGGCCAGGGCTACGTAGCTCCTCTCCCTGATGATCTCATTCCACGACTTCTGCAGGAGCTTCTGAACACGGGCACTCTTGCTGAAAATCAGCAGCCCCGAAGTCTCCCGGTCCAGGCGGTGGACAATGAAAATTTTACCATCGGGCTGGTTGCTTTTCACATGGTCCCAGAGAA
Organism: uncultured Prolixibacteraceae bacterium; assembly: GCA_964552955.1. Classification (GTDB taxonomy): domain Bacteria; phylum Bacteroidota; class Bacteroidia; order Bacteroidales; family Prolixibacteraceae; genus UBA1413. The sequence goes on along the minus strand of CAZKIU010000004.1, from coordinate 34,287 downwards.
GGCTGTAAGCTGTGAACTTCTCCCGGTTGTCGGTAGCCACCGAGAGAACCCCCGCATGCTTGTCGATAACAATAATGTCATTGTCTTCATAAACGATGGAAATTCCGCGGTAGGTCTTAGCCGGGGCAATCTTGTTGCGGGTAATGGTAACCTGTTGCCCGGGTTGAAGTGACTGGTTGAATTGCGAAACCGGCTGGCCGTCGACCAGTACCTGTTTATTGCGGAGATAGCTCTTGATGTTGTCCCTGTTTTTGTGGGGCATGGCAGCCAGCAGAAAAGGCATCAGCGTCCCAGCCTCGCCTACAGTAAACACCGGATCGGGGCTATTCCGGCGTGAGCGACTCTTCTCTTTTTTTTCCATCAGTGGATTTTTTGTACTTTCTTTCAACTTGCAAAAATAGGGAATTATCATTGCCGCAACAGCTTATTTCTGCAGGAAGGGCTTCCCCCCGGACATCGGGAACAATCATGCTGTTCCTCTTTCCACACCAAGAGAGGTCCCGGCTGTTCCTCTTTCCACACCATGAGGGTTCCTGACTGAATAAAGGCCCTTGTTCATTAGACAAATCCGCCGGTCACTCTTTCCACACCACCAGGCTTCCGGGATTGATCACCCGGGTGCCGGTAATGATCCGGGCTTGCTCCCTAAGGGTCATCTCAAAGGGTTTATCGCTGTAATTCATAGCAATACCGAAACCATCACGATATTCCACGATCACCCCGGGAGGAAAATTCTCGACGGGAATCCTCAGTTGGCGGTAGAGTTTCAGCATAATTTCCTTTTCCAGGTCGCCCGAACGGCTGTCAACGCCCACATAAGTGACTGTACCCTTTCCCAGGCGCGAATGGGTAACGGCAGGCTTTCCGGCATAGAAATCGCCCGTGAAGGTCGCCCAGATATCAGTCCCGCTATGGGGCTTGAGAATCTCTCCCCAGCTGGTCCAGCCATACTTCTTCCGGTTGAAAAGCACCGAATCGGGCGAATGGGAAGGCAGCAGGTCGTAGAACGCGATATCAGCACCGATCAGGTCACGGGTTGGGGCCGCAAAAGGGGCCTCCCAGAGATGGCCATTGGGATCCTGATGGCCCGACCGCACCGTCATCACCAAATGGCCTCCCCCGTTGACATAAGCCTTCAGCTTCTCCACCATCGGGAGGCTGATCTGCTGCAGGGCCGGAACGATTACCACAGGATACGCCTCTAACCGGGTGGTGTCCCTGACAAAATCGACGGGCGCCCCCAGTGCCTTGAGGGCCCGGTAATATTTCAGGAAGTGCGCTTCAGTATTCCATTCACGGGTCTGGGGATTCATGTTGATGGCGGTCACATTATCGGCATCGAAGAGAATGGCGGTTTTCCGCTTCAGATAATTCACAGGAAGCTTCGCCTTGGGGTCGTAATTTTTGCGCAGCAGCTCCATCTCCTTTATGAACGTACTGAATTCCATACCACCCGGTGTGGGGGTCACCCCATCGGGACCCACGATGCCATAATGATACTGTTCGTAGCCGTAGATGGGGGCCCTGAAGCGGTAAGTGCAGGTGAATTTGCTTCCCCCGGCAAAGACATGCCAGAGCCACAGCCTGACGGCCCCGGGCAAAGGTTGGGAGTTGACCGTGCCCCAGTTCACCTGTCCCGGCTGCAACTCCATCACCCCGTAATACCCCTTCATTGGCCTGAAAAAATCATTGGCCATGGCAATACGGGTATATTCCCCTAAACGGTAACCCTTCCGGCCGATTCCGTGATCGCTTCCATAAACCATATAACGGGTATAGGAGACAAAATCGAGTTCCTTACTCTGGCCAACATACCCGGCATCGTACATGGGAATGTAGTTGGAGGTGATCCATTGTGATGGCAGTGCATATTGGCGGATTACCCGTGCCTGGTCGTCGAGGAAAGAGGAGGTCTCCAGGTCGGCAAAACGGCTGTGATCGAGGCGCTGGTGATAGTTGGTCCCCCACTGGGAGGGCCGCGGAATATTGATCTGATCAAAACTGCTGTAGAGGGCACTCCAGAAACTGGTTCCCCATGCTTTGTTGAGCGCGTCGATGGTTTTGTACTTCTCCTTCAGCCAGAGCCGGAAACGTTGGTGGGCATCGTCACCATAGTCCATAAATTTCCGGGGCTCATTGTCGAGTTGCCAGCCGATAATGCGGGCATCCTTCCCGTAGTGGCGGGCCAGTTCCTCCACCATTTTCAGGGAATACGCCCGGTAATAGGGGCTACTGAAGGTGGCATGCTGCCGACCGCCATGGTCATACAGGGTGCCGTCCTCGTTTTTCATCAGAATCTCAGGATGCTTACGTGTCAGCCATACAGGAGGTGTTGCCGTAGAGGTGCACATGACCACCCCCAAATTATACTTGGCCGCCAGGGCCACCGCCTTGTCGAGCCAGGCAAAGTCATACCTGCCCTCTTCGGGTTCCAGTTGCGCCCAGGCAAACTCTGCAAAATGGGTGAATTCAAATCCCATATCGGCCATCTTTTTGATATCCCTCTCCCACTGCGAAGAATCCCAGTGTTCAGGATAGTAATAGGCTCCCACGGTGGTCAGATCGGAAGGGGGAAAGAACTGGTCACGGGTCTGGGCCTCCAGGGTGAGAATCGAAAAAAATAGTAATAGAGAGACCAGGTGCTTCTTCATGGCTAAAAAGTTTTATCGGTGTGAAACAATGGTGCAAGATAACAAAAAATGAGGCTTCTCTTAATCGCGAGGGCGCCGGGAACAGCCGTTACCCCCCGATAAGGAAAGCCCCCGCGTGATCCCTCGCTGTCAGTCAAAAACCTAAAGCGCAGGATAGATCCAACCTGAACAGGATCCATATGGACAGAATCCTTTTCCCTATGATGTTAATCAGTTTTTGTGAATGTTATAAATGGTATGTTCGCCCCATCAATAAAACCGACAAACAGGGTCATCACACAAGGCAAAATATCCTTTCACTCAAGCAAAGAAGAACAGAATGATAAAAAAGAAGGATGTTCCATGTGAAACCAGAAATATAAAAAATGATCATAACAATCTTGACTTATGAACACATCGTACGATCTTCATCCCCACCCACTGGTCAGGCATCTGGGCAAGCCTGCCGCACAGTTCACCCGCGAGGACCTTATCCGTTTTGTGGAAGAGCGGCGGATCAGCATGGTCAACTTCAGGTACGTGGCCGGCGACGGACGGCTGAAAACCCTCAATTTTGTGATCAGCGGAAGGGAACACCTCTATGATATCCTCACCTATGGGGAACGGGTTGACGGCTCCAGCCTCTTTCCCTTCATGGAAACGGGCAACAGCGATCTGTACGTGGTGCCCCGCTACCGCACCGCCTTCCTCAATCCCTTTTCGGAGGAACCTGCGCTGGAGATCCTTTGTTCCTTTTTCGATCACACAGGAGACCAACTGGAACTCTCCCCAGAATATATCCTGCAGAAAGCCATCAGGGCGTTCCGGAATAACACGGGACTCGACTTCAAATGCATGGG
>CAZKIU010000004.1:6197-30697 GCA_964552955.1 uncultured Prolixibacteraceae bacterium | reverse complement strand
AGAAAGCCATCAGGGCGTTCCGGAATAACACGGGACTCGACTTCAAATGCATGGGAGAACTGGAGTATTATGTGAACAGCAAGTCAACCGGCTTCTTCCAGGGCACCGACCAGAAGGGATACCACGAGTCAGAGCCTTTTGCCAAATTTGAAGATATGCGCAAGGAGGCGCTGAAGCTGATTGCCACGTGCGGCGGACTGATCAAATACGGTCATTCCGAGGTGGGCAATTTCGTCAAGGAGGATGAAGCCTTTGAGCAGCACGAGATTGAGTTTCTGCCCACCGATCCCGAAGAGGCCGCCGACCAGTTGGTCATCGGGAAATGGGTGCTCCGGATGCTGGCCAAGCGGATGGGTGTCGAAATCAGTTTTGCCCCGAAAATTACTTCCGGCAAAGCCGGAAGCGGACTTCATTTCCACATGTTGCTCGAGAAGGAGGGGAAAAATGTGGTGCTGGAGAACGGCAAGATCAGCGACCTGTCGAAAAGGGCCATCGCCGGCATCCTCGACATGGCCGATGCCCTGACGGCCTTCGGGAATACCATTCCCACCTCCTACCTGCGGCTGGTGCCTCACCAGGAGGCCCCCACGAACATCTGCTGGGGTGCCCGCAACCGGTCGGCGCTGGTGCGTGTGCCGCTGGGGTGGACGGGAAACATCGGCATGGCGGCCACCGCCAATCCGGTGAATCCTCCCGAAGTCCCTGCCACAGCCAACAAGCAAACCTTCGAATTCAGGGTCCCCGATGGCAGCGCCGACATCCACCTCACCATTGCCGGACTCATCGTGGCGGCAGAACATGGCATTGAAATGGAAGGCGCCCTGGAGATGGCCGAAGAACTTTACATCGAGGGAAGCCTCTACGGCAACCCCAAGGCCCGGAAACTGGAGCAGCTCCCGGCCTCCTGTGTGGCGTCAGCCACCCGCCTGGAAGCCAAACGCCACCTCTTCGAAGCCCGCGGCATCTTCCCCGCCCGGCTCATCGATTACACCCTCGCCCACCTGCGGAGTTTCAAGGATGAAAACCTGCGCCAGGAACTGGCCGGGAATGAGGAAGCCACAAGAGAGCTGGTGAGAAAGTATATCCACTGCCAGTGATCAAATTGCAGTTAATCAATCACATTGCAGTTGACTTAAGTCAACTGCAATGTGATCAACTGCAATTTGATTGAAATGTGTCTATTTCCTCACTGAATGATCTCTTGCTGTGATGTTCTTCCTGAGAAGCGATATACTTCTTCACTCTTTGAACATCATTTTCCCCTACACTTACTGCCCAGTAATCATCCTGCCATTCAAAATGATCATGCAGGAGTTTGTTCTTGTTAATCCAAAATGCAGATTCTCCTTTGATCAATTGGGCAACTTTACTGATGCTTTGATCCCTGTTCAGCAAAAAAAGACAATGTAAATGGTCAGAGTAGCCATTGACTGAATAAATCAGGATCTCTTTTTCTTTGGCATTCTGAAAAATGTGGTCAATAATCTTCCTTCGCACTTCATGCGTACCCATGTATGGGATTCTCTCTTTTGTTGAAAAAACGAGATGGATCCACGCTCTCACCCAACTCATGATTTAATGTTTTTGAGGTTTGTAAATCAAATTTACAACTTCATAAAAACAATCCGGGAGACTCTTTGAAAATTGAAAACGATGTCCTAAATTTGTGCAAATTGAAAATACAATTTTCAAAATGCATGATTTTATTCCCCGGAAGATTGAAGATTTTGTTTTACGGAACCTTTCTGCTTTTCCGGCAGTGGCCATTTTGGGACCCCGGCAATGTGGAAAATCGACTCTTGCAAAAATGCTTTCTGACAGAATTCCGGAGTTTCTGTACCTGGATTTGCAAAACCCGGGGGATCTCAATAAACTTACTGATCCGGTTCTGTTTTTCACTTATAATGAGAACGCAACTATTTGCCTGGATGAGATACAATTGTTACCTGACATCTTCCCGGTTTTACGCAGTGTAATTGACCGCAACAGGAGGCCGGGAAGATTTATTCTTTTAGGATCAGCTTCCCGTGACCTGATCAGGCAGTCCTCCGAATCGCTGGCCGGAAGGATTGGAATCTTGGAATTATCGCCTTTTACCTTAGATGAAATTCATGGTGAACAAGGTTTTGACCTTCAGAAATTCTGGTTCCGGGGAGGTTACCCTGACAGCTACCTGAGCAAAACAGATGAGGAGAGTCAACTCTGGCGGGAGAATTTCATCCGTACTTACCTTGAAAGGGACATTCCTCAACTGGGATTTCAGATTCCGGGATTACAACTCCGGAGACTGCTGATGATGTGTGCCCATAACCAGGGGCAATTGCTGAACGCTTCAAAACTGGGTGAATCGCTGGCATTGACTCACCCGACTATCAGACGGTATATCGATTTGTTCGACCAAACTTTTATTTTTCGAACCCTCTATCCTTATGAAATCAATGTCAAGAAACGGCTGGTCAAATCTCCAAAGATTTACGTGAGGGATTCCGGCCTGTTGAACAGCATATTACAAATTGAAGATTTCAATGATTTGCTTGGCCATCCTGTTTTTGGTGCTTCCTGGGAAGGCCTGGTCATTGAAAACATTCTTTCAGGTCTGAAAGGTTGGTCCCCCTTCTTTTACAGAACAGCTACAGGTGATGAAATTGATTTGGTATTGGTTAAAGGAGGTAAAATCCTGGCTGTGGAATGTAAAGCTTCCACGTCACCGCAGTTGACCAAAGGTTTCTGGAGATCCCTTGAAGTTTTAAATCCGGTCTGCACGTATGTAGTTTCGCTCATTGAAGGGAGTTATCCTATAAAGGAAAATGTCGTGGTCTGCGGACTGGATTATATTTTGGGCCAGGAAATCCTGAAACAATAATATCATGCAGCAAAGGCTGAATCTGTGATTCGGTCACTCTATACATATACATCACATATCTTACCTGCGACATTTGCTTAACCCACTATTTTCCGGTTATCTCCAGCACGATGACCTCGGAGCGGGAACTGGTGCGGATGGGCGGGCCCCAGGTGCCTACCCCGGGAGAGACATAAAAATGGGTATTCCCGATTTTACCGTAGCCCATGCTGATCTCAAAGATGGCTTTGGTAATGAAATTGAAAGGCCAGAGCTGGCCATGATGGGTATGCCCCGACACCTGCAGGTCGACCGGATTTTGGGCCACCTCCGCAAGGCGATAGGGCTGGTGGTCCATCACAATGACCGGATGGGTGGTATCGTTGCCCGCCAGCAGTTCCTGCAGGCTTTTCCGCTTTTTCTGAAACATCCGCTCCCCGGTGAGCTCCTCCCTCCCGGCGATGACGACTCCAGAAGGTAAGGTCACCGCACTGTCACGTAAAACCCTGATATTATGATTCTCGAGATACCGGGTGGCATCCCCCGCATGGCCGTAAAACTCGTGGTTCCCCAGGATGGCATAAACCCCGTCCTTTGCCCGGAGGTTCTTCAGCAAATCGCCCAGGTTATTCCGGATCACCGGTCCCAGGTCCTCATCAAAGATATCGCCGGCCATCAGGATCACATCGGCCTCCTGCCGGTTCATCAGCTCTACCAGCCGCCCCAGCCGACCGTTGGCGATCATGATGCCCAGGTGGATATCGGAGACCAGGAGGGCCTTATAAGTTCCTCCCGGCACCACCTTGTCCAGCACCACGGGCTGCCGCACTACCTTGGGATGGCGGGCGTTTAAAAAACCCGCCACCAGGATCAGGGCGGTCAATCCGTAAACCCCTGTCGTGATCCACCGGCCCTTCTCACTGGCCCACGCAAATGAAAAGAAACCCCTGAGCCCGGGAATATGGCTGACCCCCCTGAGCAGATCGGCCAGGAGGAACAGCAAGGTCAGGTATACCATGGCCCCCAGCCATAGAGAACCCGCCTTGATGAGTCCTTCTGCCACCCCTTCAGCGCCGGTGCGCTCCAGGATCCTTCCGGCCAAATACCCTAATGCCACCAGCCAGAAAAGCAGGATGACCCCCCACCTGAGGGGTTGTTCCACGGGAAACAGGTTCCGGGTACGGTAATAAATATAGAGGTTGACAAGCGCCAACACCACAAAAACAACCAGGAAAAATATCATAAAAAACGGATTGGATTTCATAGTAAAGACATTTATATCTGCTCCGGCAGTATTCTATCTACTCCGGCAGTTTCCTGCGGCCAGAGGTGCAGCATCCTTCTGCCGCAATTTTAGTCAAAGTAAACAGGAATTTCCGGTCAATGTTCATGACAATGCTCCTTATCGCAGCGAAAAATGGCTGAGACCCCCTTCTCCCTCCGGAAATTGCACACCCCTCCCCGCCGGAGCATAACAACGGCCCTTGTTCTTGATCTTATCATTGACCTGACCTGAGCGCAGCGAGGTTTTACTCCTATTTCTCACGGGGATCGCCCTGTAGGGGCATCTTGGCCATTTTCTGAATTTCCAGGGAGGGATGGCCGAATTCGGTGGTTACTTTTCCCAGCAGCAGATAAACCCCCCTCCCCTTGAAGGGGTATTCCTTCAGGGAATCGGGAAAATGGACGGTATCGAAGAATTCGCCATAGGGATCAAGGAAGCAGCCGAAGTGCATGATTTCGGCTTTCGTGGTGCGTACATACTTGATGGTGACCAGCAAACCCAGCATCTTGACGGTTTGTCCGTCGAATGCCGAAAGGTTCCCGGCATGGATGTCGCTGCGCCAGCGGGTTTGGAGGAGGTCAAAGAAGGTCATGGTCACTGGAAAACCCAGCAACTCCAGCTCATCATAAACGGTCTCGAGGGATTTCTCCTCCAGGGCGGGAAGTTCAAAATTCTTCTGTTGCCGGGGAAAGAGCTGATGCTGGACCTGTTGGGGCCGCTTGCGGGTGAGCAGCATATGGACCTCCCAGAGGAGGCGGGCCTTGGACTTACCGGTAAACCGCAGGGCACCACTGCGGATAAGCAGGGTCATCTGTTCTTTCTGCAAGGGAATCCGGCCGGTGAAATCCTCCAGCGATTGAAAAGTGCCGCCACGTTGCCGCTCCGCGACAATCAACTCCGGCGTTTTCTCCTCCAGGCCCTCCAGCAGGGCCAGTCCCAGATAGACCGTTTTCCCTTCGATAGTGGTCAGTTTGTCGCTATGGTTGACACAGGGGAGCTCTATGCGGGCCCCGCAGCGGCGCGCTTCGTTGACATAGACCCAGGTCTGGTAAAAACCCCCGAAATTGTTGATCACCGCCACCATGAACTCCAGGGGATAGTGGGCCTTCAGGAAGAGGCTCTGATAGCTCTCTACGGCATAGGACGCCGAATGGGCCTTGGAAAAGGAGTATCCGGCAAAACTCTCGATCTGGCGCCATACCTCGGCAGTCAGCTCCGCAGAGTACCCCCTGAGGGCGCAATTTTCGTGGAACTTGTCGACGATCCGCTGGAATTCAGCCTTCGACCGGTACTTGCCGCTCATGGCCCTGCGCAGCACATCGGCATCGGCCAGGTCCAGACCGGCAAAATGATGGCATACCTTCAGCACATCCTCCTGGTAAACCATCACCCCATAAGTCTCCTCCAACTGCTCCTTCATCACCGGATGGAGGTATTCAATTTTATCGGGATGATGAAAACGGCGGATGTACTCGCGCATCATCCCGCTCTTGGCCACCCCCGGACGGATGATGGAGCTGGCCGCCACCAGGGAAATGTAATTATCACAACGCAGCTTTTTAAGCAACCCCCGCATGGCGGGACTCTCGATATAAAAACAACCGATGGTCTCCCCTGCGCGGAGCTGCCGGCGCACCTGCTCATCCTTTTTGAATTCCCCCACCCTGTGGATATCGATCTCCTCCCCCCGGTTGCGGCGGATGATCTCCACACTCTCCCTGATGTGACCGATACCCCGCTGGCTCAGGATGTCGATCTTCTCAAAACCGATCGACTCGGCCACGTACATGTCCCATTGCGTGGTCTGAAATCCCTTGGGCGGCAGATCCAGCGCCGTGTAATAGTTGATGGGTTTCTCAGAAATAAGAATCCCCCCGGCATGGATGCTGCGGCTGTTGGGGAAGTTATCCATCATGGCCCCAATGCGGAACATCCGCCGGGTCAGCTCATTCTCATTGAGGTTGTTCTCGGGTTCGTTGACCAACAGGTCTATTTCGGTTTTAGGCAGACCATAGACCTTACCGAGTTCCCGCAGGGTGGAGCGCCCCTGAAAGGTGGTGATGGTCCCCAGCAAAGCCGTGTACTTGGTACCATATCTTTTAAAGATGTAGTCCTGGACTTCATCGCGTTCCTTCCATGAGAAGTCGATGTCGAAATCGGGCGGGGAGGAGCGCTTCGGGTTGATGAACCGTTCGAAGTAAAGGTTCAGCTCGATGGGATCCACATCGGTTATCCGCAGGCAGTAGGCGACCACACTGTTGGCGCCGCTGCCCCGCCCCACATGGTAAAAACCGCGCCCCATGGAGTAACGGATGATATCCCAGGTGATCAGGAAATAAGAGGAGAAGCCCATCCGGTCGATGATCCCCAGCTCATGGCGCACCCTCTCCAGGGCCTGCGGATCATTGCCGTACCGGTATTTCCAGCCGTCGAGGGCCAGCTTCTCCAGCAGAGCCCGGTCGTCGTTGCGGCTACCCGTGAAGGTCTGTTTGTTCTTGATGGTGCCGAAATCAAAACAGACATCGCTCTCATCCAGGATACGGCGGGCATTCTGCAGGAGCTCCGGAAAATCGGCATACCGCTCCATCAGCACCGGCCCGGACTGAAAAACCTCCTCCTCCGGAGCCAGCATCGCCGGGGTGAGCCGGCTCAGGAGAATGTTGTTGTCAATGGCCCGGAGATGACGGTGAAGCTGGTACTCTTCCTGACCAGCAAAGGTCACCGGCACCCAGGCCACCATCCTGCGATAATCGGCCCGCGAATGAAGAATACGTACCCGGTTCATATCCGTCATTCGCACCCCCAGATATTCGTTTTCACTCAGCTGCTCCAGCCGGCGGCTCCCGAAGGGAAAAACAAACCACACATTGGGAAGAAACGGCGGCATCCCCGGAAAGGAACTCTTCCCGATCAGATGACGGCTCAAAAATTCATTCAGCTCGTAGAAACCCTCATTGTTGCGGGCAATGCCCGTATACATCAACTGCGGCCCGTTGCGGAACTCCACCCCCGCCAAAGGTTTGATCCCCGCCTTGATGGCCGCACTGAAAAAATCAAGAATCCCCGTGGAATTGTTGATGTCGGTCAGGGCCATCGCCGTCACCCCCTTCCGGGCCGCTTCCTCCACCAACCGCTCCACCGACAGGGTCCCGTAACACAAACTGAAATAACTGTGACAGTTAAGATACATTGATGATTATATTTTAATCATTTTTACGATTATAATATAATCATTCTATGCGGAACTGCAAAATTTCCTGAAAAGAAAAGCGGAAGGAGGCTGTCGCCTGAAGTACCTGTCATCAGGCAGGAAGGGTGAAAAGGATGCGCAAGGAGGAGTGGAAGAGATGCGCAGAGCGGTTACCTGTTGGCATAGTGCGGGATATGCCGTCATGCAGCGGATCAGCGGGTCAGCGTTTCATGCCAGGGTTTGATCTGGTCATCGGGGGTCATTCTGATCCGGTATTCCTGGGGGTAATAGTTATTGGTGCGGTTGCCCAGGTTTTTAAGCCATCCCAGAGGGAGGTTTCTGTAGGAAGCCAGGATCCATCCCTTATCCCTGCCGGGGAGGGGAAGGGGATCTTTCCGGAGGAAGCGGATGGCGTCGCTGAGGGAGAGGGGGGCCTCAGGGAAGGCCTCCCTGTTGAGGATCAATGAGAAGGCCAGGGCAGGATGGGGGATCAGGGTGTCTCCGGCGGAAGTGGCAACAGGGATACCGGCCTGAAGGAGGGGGACGCTCTTTTCCAGGAGGGCCAGCAGGGGCCACCCCGCTCTGGGGAAGTGGAACAGGGACTCCCCGGAGGTAAGGAGGTGATCGCCATTACCGGGAGAGAGCCAATTTTCCAGGAGGGCGATCTGCTTTTTAGAGGCGGGGGTGCCTGCCTGAGGGAGACCCCGCAGCGGATGCGAAGGGGTTCCATGGCCATCTTTCCGCACCACGGCACAGAAGAAACCCTCCCCACGGAGTTTGTGGGGATAAAAACGGTAACCCGTCATCTTGCCATGATGGGAAGACTCTATTTTCCACGCCGGATCAGGGTTCACCTCCACAGGAAGGGCACCGGTTTCCGCCACGAGCCACGCTACATTCTCCTCGTCCTCCTCCTGGTTGAAGGTACAGGTGCTGTATATCAGGGCTCCCCCGGGTTTGAGGCATTTCCAGGCTTCAGCAAGAATTCGCTTTTGTCGGGAAGCGCATACCCGGGTATTGTTCAGGGACCACTCCTCCATGGCGCGGGGGTCTTTCCGGAACAATCCCTCGCCCGAACAGGGGGCATCGACTACAATGAGATCGAAGATTTCCCCCACCTTCGCCATAGCGGCAGGATCGCCCTGGGTGACGACCACGCCGGGGGATCCCCACTTGGTGACATTTTCACGCAGAATATGGGCCCTGCTGCGGATGACTTCATTGGATACCAGCAGGTCACCGCCACGGAGCATAGACATCAGATGGGTGGTTTTGCCCCCGGGGGCCGCGCACAAATCAAGCACCAGGGCCGGGGAATCAGGCCATACCGCCCGGCAGAGCTGCTCCAGAAACATCGAAGAAGCTTCCTGCACATAATAGGCTCCGCCATGCAACCAGGGATCGGCTGTGAAAAGCGGCCTCCCCGGAAGATAATACCCCGTGGAACACCAGGGTACCCCCGCGGCGGACAGCCCTCCGCTCCATTTCTCCGGATGAATCCGCAATGACACCTGAGAACCCCCTGAATATGAGGCTTCAAACTCTTCATATTCCTCCCCCAGGAGCTCTTTCATCCTTTCTGCGAAAAGTTCCGGGTAAATAAACCGCCCATTTGATTCCATTTTTGCTCCTGTTGTTTTATTGTCAGGCGGTTAAAAATAAAATATTTAGTGTTACTGCATGAGAATTCAAATAAAATAATTATCATTGCACCCGATTTGAGAATTGACAGCAGCATGTCATGTTTACTTTCACAGCTTCACCGTTTGAAAAGTTTGATCACGCCTAACTGTTTTCAACCTCATCACCACTTAATTAATTTATCAATTTTTTAGTTTAAATGAACATTTACATTTCAAATTTAAGTTTCGATGTCAATGACAACGATTTAAGGGAATTATTTGAAGAATACGGCGAAGTTTCTTCAGCAAAAGTGATCACAGACAAATTTTCAGGAAAATCGAGAGGTTTCGGTTTTGTTGAAATGGCCAATGACGAAGAAGGCCGCAAGGCTATTGAAGAGCTCAACCAGGCTGAATACGATGGAAAAACCATCAATGTCTCTGTTGCAAAGCCCCGTGAAGATCGTCCGGAAAGGAAACCCTACGGTGGCGGTGACCGTGGTGGCAGCCGTGGTGGTTTTGGTGGTGGCAACCGTGGTGGCGGTGGCTATGGCGGTGGCAACCGTGGCGGTGGCTATGGTGGCGGTGACCGTGGTGGCTTCGGCGGCGGTAGCCGTGGTGGCGAACGCGGTGGTGACCGTGGTGGTTACAACAAATATTAAGATGATCTCTGGCCCTTCAGGGCCAAACCGAAAGATAAGCGGCTTTAATGCCGGATATGAGGGGTTTCGCAAGAAACCCCTTTTTTTTATGCCCCCGCGAATCCTTCTCCCCTGCCGGCAATGAGCAAGGAGAGGCTTTGTGTTCGTAGAAAAATTATACATTTGGAATGAATTTGGCATGCATCCATCCATATTCAAAACCGATGACCCGGCCCCTGTGCAGGCTGCCTCATGCGCCACAAGCAGCAGACTGCCCCGGCGGTTGTCGTTAATGATGAATCAGAAACTGCATGAAGAGACTGCTCCATAGCTTAATCGTATTATTCCTTTTGGGAGGAGGCCAGGTGGAAGCACAGCTTTCGCAAGGGGGCACCCCCAGGGTTCCCCTGCCGCTGAAGAGTGCGGTCAGGCCCCTGCTCCTCATGCCTGAAGTCAGCAATGAGAGGTTGCAATGGCAAAGCCTGGCAGAACAAAGGCCTCTCGAGGAGCAGGGAATCCTCAAGCCGCTCCGTTTTGCCCATGCGTTTGAGGTGAACTATTCCCCGGCCACCCACGGCCTATGGATGGGTTCGGCCGATGGCTGGAAGATCTGGCAGCTTACCATCCGTTCCACGGGCGCCTACTCCCTGAATCTCCTTTTCAGGGACTTCAGGCTCCCTTCCCGTTCCAGGCTCTTTCTCTTTACCCCGGAGCAGGATCAGATTCTGGGGGCCTATACCTCTGACAACAATCCACCTGATGGTATTTTCGCCCTATCACCCCTTCCGGGTGATGAGATCACACTGCAGTACGAATGTCCCCCGCAGGAGACCAGTACGACCCCCTTTGTCATCAGCGCCGTGAACCATGATTTCCTGGGAATTCTTAAATATATCGACGAGCGGCGCCCCATGGGGGTGACCGCGGAGGCTTGCAACCTCGACATCTATTGCAGCGGGGCGGACCGCTGGAGGGAGGTACAGAACAGTGTCTGCCGGATCATGATTCAGGGCAGGGACCTCTGCACCGGTACCCTGGTCAATAACACGGCTGGCGATCACAAACCCTACATTCTCACCGCCAACCATTGTATCAGCACCTCCCAGAAAGCGGCAGGTTCTCTTTTTCTCTTCAATTACGAGAGTCCCTATTGTGGGCCCCTCGACGGCGATGTCACCCATTCTCTATCTGGGAGTACCCTCCGGGCTACCCTCGACAGTCTGGATTTCACCCTGGTAGAACTCACCACTCCCCCGCCCCCAGCCTTCCGGCCCTATTATGCCGGATGGAACCGGGAACCGCGGCAGACAGACACCACCGCCTCCATCCATCATCCCCAGGGCGATATTAAAAAGATTGCCCTGGACCATCACTCCCCGATGGCCTCCTCCTTCCTCTCCCAGTTTTCCAGGAACAGCTTCTGGAAGGTCCTGCGCTGGGACGTTGGGACCACTGAGATAGGCTCTTCGGGAGGTCCTCTCTTCAACCGGCACCAACAGGTTACCGGCACCCTCTCGGGAGGGGCTGCCTCCTGTTCTAATCCCGTCAACGACTACTATGTCCGTTTCGACCTGGCCTGGGCGGCCAGGCCCGACAGCAGCCGCCAGCTCAAATGCTGGCTCGATCCGGCCCAAACCGGCACCTTGTCGCTCCAGGGCCGGCAATTCAACGAAGGAGATAACCTCTGCCAGGCTTTTACCCCCCTGAAAGAGGGCGATACCCACGAGTTGCTGCTCCTGCGGGGCAATGACAACCTGCCCGGAGGCTACTGGACCGGCACCAACAATGCCGGAATCACGGAAGTAGCTAACCGATTCTCTATCCCTGGAAAGGAGAGCATCCGCGACGTCTCTCTTGGCATCGGCAAACTGAAAGCCCTCAACCAGAACAGTTCCGTCGCGGTCAGATTTTACAACCTATACCGGAACACGGTTTCTCCGGTGGGGAGTGAGACCAGAATCCCCCTCAAGAACCTGGTTTCTGGTGCCATGAACCTGGTACATCTGGAGCAGCCCATTGAACCGGGTGACACGTTTCTGGTTTCCCTTGCGCTGGAAGCCATCGCCGCAGGAGATACCCTTGCCCTGTACCAGTCGGGCCGCACCTCAGGGCAAAACAGTCTGTTCCTGCTGAAAAACGGCACCTGGCGGGCCTTTCCCGACCTCTACCCGGCGGGGACCCCGGCCGCACCGGCCATGGAAATCATCGCCTGTAATGTAGGGATCCAGGACTCCACTCCCAGCCCCCAACAGGACCCCGTATGGGTATACCCCAATCCTGCCACATCCAGGATCAGGGTCCAAACCAAAGAACCTTTAACTCCGGAGATGGTCTCCCTCTTCAGTGTGACAGGACAACAGCTGCCCCTGCGGGGCATCAACACCGCGGTGAACCAGGTCGACCTCTCCCTGGCGGGCCACTCCCCCGGGATTTATGTGGTCAGGGTCAAAACCGGTACGGGGTTCACGCGTCATAAAATAGTGTTAACCCGTCCATAAGCTTTATGTCCAGGTTCCCGTCCTTTCTTTGGCTCCTGTTGCTTGTGGCATTTGCATGTGATCATCCTTCGCGGCAGGCGGAATTACCCCCGGGGAACCGCTATGCCAGGGGCTTTTCCCTGGAGGAGTCAGACAGTTGCATCCGGGTAACCGTCACCAATCCGTGGGGCCAGGCCAGGAATGTAGAGATGGAGTATTTTCTGGTTCCCAAAGGGCAAGCGCTTCCGGCGCATCTCCATGGGAAGACGGTGATCCGCACCCCAGTAGAGCGGATGATCTGCATGAGTACCTCCCATATTGCATTTCTCGAAGCCCTGGGAGAAACCGGCAGAATCAGCGGGGTTTCGGGCAGCCAGTACATTTCATCCCCGGCACTTCAGCAGCGGTTGACAGAAGGCAAGACCACCGACGTGGGATATGGACAGAACCTCAATTACGAGGAGATCATCAGGCAACAGCCCGGGGTGGTGATGGTTTACGGCGTCGACAGTGAGATTGCAGGATTCCTGGGTAAATTCAGGGATCTGGGGATTCCGGCGGTGGTCAATGCCGAATACCTGGAAGCGACGCCACTGGGCAAGGCCGAATGGATCAGGTTCATGGCGGCCTTCGTGAGCCGCGGGGCCAAAGCCGATTCCCTCTTCAGAAAAACCGAAGCGCACTACCGTTCTCTGGCGGACAAGGTGGCCGGGGTTAGCGACAAACCCGGTGTGCTCACAGGTCTTCCTTACCGTGATACCTGGTGGATTCCCGGGGGGCACTCCTATATGGCCCGGCTGATCAGCGATGCCGGGGGCCAGCTCGTTGCACCGGAGAACTCCTCCCGCGAGAGCATCACCATCAGCATGGAAGAAGCCGTCACCCTCTCTGCCAGGGCTTCCGTTTGGATCAACACCGGGAATGTCTCCTCCCGGGCGGAAATGGCTGCCGCCGACCCACGGCTCCAAAAGCTGCCCGCCTTCTCCGGCGCCCGGATCTTTAACAATAACAAACGGGCCACCCCCGGCGGAGGCAACGATTTCTGGGAAAGCGGAACCGTCTTTCCCGACCTGGTCCTGGAGGACCTGATCCGGGTTTTACATCCCGGAGTATTACCGGAGCAACCCTTTAACTATTACGTAGAAATCAGGTGACCCCCATCAACCCTATCTTGGACCGTCAAAGAGAAAGAGGACTCTTTGTTCTCCTGGCAGTGTTGCTGGGGCTCTTCTTTATTGCAGATATCCTGTCGGGGTCGGTACTGCTTCCTGCCGCAGAGGTGTTGCAGGCCCTTATCCACCCCTCCAGGGCCATTGAAACGGTAAAAACCATCGTTCTGGATTTCAGGCTACCCAAGGCCATCACTGCCGTAGTGGCGGGCACTGCCCTGTCGGTCAGCGGCCTGCAGATGCAGACCATCTTCCGCAACCCACTTGCCGGGCCTTATGTTTTGGGCATCAGTGCAGGGGCCAGCCTGGCGGTGGCCCTCTTCGCCCTGGGCTTCGCACCGCTGATGACCCTGGGGGTCACCCTTTCCGGAAGCTGGCCCCTGGCCGTGGTCGCCTGGGCCGGCGCCTTCGCCGTCCTGCTCCTGGTGCTCTTCGTCTCCTCCCGGGTCAATGACAACATGACCGTGCTGATCCTGGGGATGCTCTTCTCCAGCGCCGCCGGCGCTGTGGTCTCCATTCTCCAGTATTTCAGCAGCGAATCGATGCTCAAGGCGTTTATTGTCTGGACGATGGGCAGTCTGGGGAGCATCACCACGGAACAGCTGACCGTAGTGGTTCCGGCCATTGTCGCCGGCATTCTGCTGGCCCTGGCCAAAATGAAGGACCTCAACGCCTTCCTGCTAGGTGAGACCTATGCCCGCTCCCTGGGTGTTCCCATTTTCAGGAGCAGGCTCTGGATCTTCCTCAGCGCCAGCATTCTGGCCGGTACCGTGACCGCTTTCTGCGGCCCCATTGGATTCGTCGGTATTGCCGTACCCCACCTGGCCAGGGTCCTCTTCCGCACCTCCGATCACCGGGTATTGCTCCCGGCCACCCTTCTCCTGGGCGCCAACGCCATGCTGCTGAGTGATATCATCGCCCAGCTCCCCGGCCTCCAGGCTACCCTCCCCATCAACTCGGTGACCGCCCTGCTGGGGATCCCCATCGTCATCTGGATGATCATCAGGAACCGGAAATTCGCCACCCTATGACCACCAGTACCCCTGCTCCTCTTCTGGAAGCCGACAGGCTTAGCATAGGCTATCTCCCGGCAGGTGGCGATTCCGGCTTCATCAGGAAAGAGATCTCCTTTACTGCGGAACGGGGCGAACTGGTCGCCCTGATCGGACCCAACGGCTCCGGGAAAAGCACCTTGCTGAAGACCCTGACCGGGTTCATCCCCCCGCAGAAGGGGAGTGTCCGCTGGATGGGAAAGCCTGTGGGCAGTTATACTCCCGCAGAACTGGCCCGGCTCATCAGTTATGTCTCTACGGAAAACCTGCGCCTCCCCAACATGCGGGTGGCCGACCTTGTAGCTTACGGGAGGTTCCCCTATACCGGCTGGCTGGGACGCCTCCGGGAGGAAGACCTCCAGATGGTCAGCACCTCCATCCGCAAAACCGGGTTATCAGATTTCGCCCGCAGGGAAGTGATCACCCTGAGCGACGGAGAACGGCAGCGCGCCCTGATTGCCAGGGCTCTGGCCCAGAATACCCCCTTTATCCTCCTCGACGAACCCACCGCTTTCCTCGATGTGAGCGCCAAATATGAGATTTTCCAGCTCCTGCGCCAACTGGCCCGCACGGAGGGGAAAACCATCCTGCTCTCCACCCACGACCTGAACATCGCCCTCCGGGAAGCCGACAAATTCTGGATGCTCACCCCCGCCGGCTGCACCCAGGGTGCCCCGGAAGATGCCGTCCTGCAGGGTTGGCTCAGTCACCTCTTCACCCATCCCCAGATCGGCTTCGATAAAACCGGGGGTGACTTCTACCTGAAAACAGAGCCGGCAGGTACCGCCCAGGTCAAAGGCCAGGGCGATGCCCTGATCTGGACTTCACGGGCCCTGACGCGGCTCGGCTTCTCCGTCGTGACCGAAGAGAACCTCCCCCTGCCCCCCCTCTCCATCACCATCACCGGAGAGGAGGACCCCAACCACCTGAGGTGGCTGCTTCATTCCGGGGAAACCCCCATAACCTTTTCTTCTCTTCATGCCTTACTGAGTTATCTCCGGCAGGAAATGCAAAAACCGGGGTAGACCCGGTTTTTGCAGTACTGATGAAAGATCAGGATGGTGAGGGAATCCCTGCCGCCTCATAAGGTTTCGGCAATTGGTCGATCTACAGGATGAAAGCCTGCCACCTCATAAGGCTTCAACCATTGGTCGAGCCACAGGTTGAAAGCCTGCACCCCTTCACGGCTTCAGCCATTTGTCGAGCCACATGGAAAAAACCCGCTGCCAGAGAATACCATTCTGGGGTTTCAAAACCCAATGGGTTTCTTCCGGGAAGAAGAGAAACTGAGCAGGGATATCACGGAGTACGGCGGCATTGAAAGCCCCCATGCCCTGGGTATAGGGAATTCTGAAGTCATTTCCCCCATGGATGACCAGAAGAGGGGTATCCCAGTTCTGCACAAACCGGTGGGGAGAGAAGGAGTAGGAGCGCTGTGCTGCGGCATTGGAGGAGTCCCAGTAAGGGCCCTTCACATCCCAATTCTCAAACCACATCTCCTCGGTGGTGACATACTGCTGTTCAAAGTTAAAGATGCCGCAATGGGAGATGAAGGCCTTGAAACGGCCATTGTGGTGACCGGCGAGGTAGTTGACGGCGAAACCGCCGTAACTGGCACCCACGGCGCCCAGCCGTTCCTTGTCGACATAAGGCTCCTGGGCCACATCATCGATGGCTGCCAGCAAATCACTGATGTTCTGACCGCCATAGTCGCCACTGATCTGTTCGTTCCACTCCTGGCCGAAACCGGGAACCCCCCGGCGGTTCGGAGCTACCACGATATACCCGTTGGCGGCCATCATCTGGAAATTCCAGCGGTAGGACCAGAACTGACTGACAGTGCTCTGCGGCCCCCCCTGGCAATAGAGCAATGCAGGATATTTTTTGGAAGCATCAAAACCGGGAGGATAAATGACCCAGGTCAGCATCTGCTTGTTGTCGGTGGTGGTCACCATTCTTTTCTCCACCTTCCCAAAAGTGAGCTGGTCGAGGATCCCCTTGTTGACAGTGGTCAGAGGCTGGTCTGTTCCGGTGACAGGATCGACAAGATAGAGTTCAGCAGGCTGCGACATAGAGTTTTTGGTAACCAGGAGTTGCTCACCCGCCGGCACCGGATGGCCGTAATCATGGATGCCATGGGTCAGACCCGTGATCTCCCCGCTGGCCAGGTTCAGGGCGAAGAGCTGGGCTGTGGCCTCCACACAGCTGATGAAGTAAACACGCGTTCCATCGTTACTCCAGACCAACTGCTCCGCATTGTTGTCAAAGGCGGAGGAGTAATCTTTTTTCTCACCCGTGGAGAGGTCAGCAATGAAAAGCCTGATTTTGTCAGCCTCATAGCCATCGCGGGCCATGCTCTCCCAGGCCATCCAGCGACCATCGGGTGAAAACCGGGGATTGCGGTCATAACCCGGCATCCCCTCCGTCAGATTGGTGGTGCTCCCGCTGGCGGTATCATAAAGATAAATATCGGTATTGGTAGAGAGGGAATAAGCCTTGCCAGTCAGCTTCTTGCAGGTGTAGGCCAGTTTTTTCCCATCGGGGCTCCAGGCGATCTCCTCCGTTCCGCCATAGGGCTTGGTGGGGGCATCAAACCGCTCCCCCTCCATAATGTCTTTCTCCTCCGACACCTGGCCATCGGAATAACCCGCCACAAAAAGATGATTATAGGTATAGTCATGCCAGCTGTCCCAGTGCCGGTACATCAGGTCATTTTCCAATCGGGCATTGGCCTTGGGTAAGTCGGGAAAGAGATCATGGATGTCCTGGTCGAGTTTGACACTCCGGACCAGACAAATGGCAGCACCATCGGGACTGTAAAGAAAACCCTGCACATCCTTTTCTCCGGAAGTAATCATTCTCTTCCCGGAACCGTCGGGATTGATTTCCCATACCTGGCTGCTTCCGGAAGCGGAAGAGAGAAAAGCCAGTTTCTGTCCGTCGGGGCGCCACTGGAGGGAGGATTCCCGCTCACGGGTGTCGGTAATCCGCTTCGTCTGCCCCGCTGTGAGGTCGGCCACATAAATATCCCGGTAGGAGTTGTCTTCCGGAATATTGAACCAGGTCACCGTCCAGGCCGCCATTTTCCCATCGGGCGAAACCACAGCATCGCCCACCCTGCCGAAACTCCACAGCACCTCAGGCGTCATCACGGGAGAGGCCACCACGGGCGTCTCAGGAACATAGTTACCCCCTTCGGCGGAGGCTTCGGGCTGAGCCCCTTTTTGCTTGCAAGCCATGGGCATGACCAGGACCAGCATGATTGAAAACCATTTGTTCATAGGGTGAATATTCATTAATCGGGTTATGCTCCCAAAATAAAGCTATTCCATTGACAATACCCAGACCAGGACCAAAAAAAAGCCGCCGGAAGGGGCAGGATCGGCAACTGCACCCTTATCTCCGGCGGCTGGCACAGGCTGTAAACCGGCAGCCTGTGCGTCAGTGACCGTACCAGCCATCCTGCGGCCGGTACCCAATAGATCAATACTTGTAAACTCCGTTAAAAATATGTTCGATATCCTGGTAATCCACCCACTTCACTTTGAACCTGACAGAATCCTTTCCTGCGATCTTCAAGGCCGACAAATCAAAGGATACCAGGGCTTCCATGGAATAAGCCGGTTCGTCGCCGTTGTCATTGTGCCTGAATTCCAGTTCGACGGGCTCACTGCTCCCCGTAAGAGGCCCCGGCTCCTTCACCAGATTGATGAAATGGACCTTGTTCCGGCCGTAATACTTCAACTCCATGTTCAGCAACTGGTTCTTACTGATCCAGATATCCTCCACAACCACAGGATCATTTCCAATACTGTCCTCAATGGCAGGCGTCAGATCGATGATCCCCTTCTTTAACACCTCCCGCCACGAATTGAGCCTGATGTAGTACTCCTTTGAAGTCTCATTCACCAGCTTGTCCCCAATAATCGTGTAATTGACCAGTAGCCTCGTCCCCGCATCCGGTAAGGAAGCCCATCGCTCCCCCGCTACCGGATACAACAGGGAGCCGTCATCCAGCCGTAATACGACCGATCCTGATCCCGCATCTTCTACCATCCCAAGACTGATCCAAACCTTGTCCAGGGAGTAATCCTCCGTTTCATCCAAACATGACGTCAGCACCAAACTGCTGATAACCAACATCCCTAATAAAATCTTTCTCATGGCTTTTATATGTTTTTCTCAATTATGATGCAAATACCTCCCCCACCGTTGCGTCTTTTTAAAAAAAAATCACCCCTCCCCCACCTGAACAATCTGCCTGAATTCAGGTTTTATATACATTAATATATATATTTGCATGTAATTTTACAGAAAGGCTTGGAGGGCGCCGGAGTGGAGGAAGGCCGGAAAATCCTATTTTTGTAAAAGAAGTGGATCAATGAAAAAAAGATAAGCGCATGAAAATGATGACAAGATTTGGATTGATTTTAACCACTGCGGCCCTGATGGCGGCGTCGTGTGGCAATGGAAAGGCCCGAACGGATGAAGGTCACAAACCTGCAGTCACTGAGGTGGCCGTGGGTTCAGAAGCAGGAGCCGCGGCTGCAGCGGGAAGCGGACTTGAAGCTGGCAGTACCCTTTCAGAGGGGAGGGCATCAGCAGGGGTAACAGGAGAAGGGGCATCAGCAGCAGCCGGAGTGGCCAGTGAAGGGCTGATGGCAGACGCCGGGATTGAAATGGGGATCCCTGAGGGGATGAATGATGATCAGCAGGAGGCCAAAGGGGGCACCCAATTGCTTACCAAGGCTGATTTCCTGAAAATGGTCTGGAATTATGAAAAATCTCCCAAGGAATGGGTATTTCTCGGGAATAAGCCGGCCATCATTGACTTTTATGCCGACTGGTGCGGTCCTTGTAAGATTGCATCCCCCATTCTGGAGGAGGTATCGCATGAATTTGCCGGCAAGATCGACGTCTATAAGATCGATACCCAGAAGGAACAGGAGCTGGCCGCAGTCTTCGGGGTACGCAGCATTCCGGCGTTCCTGTACATTCCCCGGTCGGGCAAGCCCACCATGATGGCCGGGATTGCCCGTACGAAGGAAGACACCAAAAAGATGTTCGTCGACAACATCAACACCCTTTTATTACAGACCAAATAGGGCTCAAATCTCCCGCTATGTAGGGAATCCCTGCTCTGCTTCGCCCGGAAGGCCAACAAAAAGGGCGCAGTGGAGCACAAAGGCATAATGCACACTGAATGATCAGCAGTGAAGCAGAATGAATACCGGTTAAGGCCGGTATTTTTTTTTTGTACTTTTGATCCGCAAATAAATCGATCATGGAGAATAAGAGTGTTTCAGTGGTTCTGCTCCTGGCGGCCCTGGTATTTTTTTCGATGGGGTGCAGGCAGGAGAAAGTCGTGGAGTTCAAGCCGGCCACCTTTGTAGACCCCTATATCGGCACCGACTATCACGGGCATGTTTTTGTGGGGGCGAATGTACCCTTCGGAGCAGTGCAGGCCGGTCCCGTCAATTTTGTCAAGGGGTGGGACTGGTGTTCGGGATACCACTACTCCGACTCCATCCTGACCGGTTTCTCACATACCCATCTGAGCGGTACCGGCATCGGGGATCTGGGCGACCTGCATCTTATGCCCTATACGGGAGGGGTCCGTCTTCTTCCCGGCACGCAGGAGAATATCTCCTCCGGGTATGCTTCCCGGTACACCCATGAGGGAGAAACCGCCCGGCCCGGCTATTACAGTGTCCATCTCGATACCTGGGGCATCACCGCCGAAGTGACGGCTTCAGAGCGGGTGGGTTTTCACCGCTATACCTTTCCGGAAGAGGATACTGCCCGGATCATCGTCGACCTGCGGATGGGCATCGGTTGGGACAGGGCTATGGCCACCCACCTCCGTAAAACCGGAGAGGCCACCTGGAGTGGCTACCGTCATTCGGGCGGATGGGCCGCCGACCAGCGTTTTTTCTTCGGAATGAAACTCTCCGAAGAACCCGACCAGTGGCAGTTCTACGACCGTGAATTGCGTGAAATCAGGGATGGTGACACCACGCAGGCCCTCAAGGCGGTCCTCACCTTCTATCCTCCCGTCAGCCAGCCGATTCTCCTGAAGGCCGGGATCTCTCCTGTTTCCGAAGAAAACGGCCTGGCCAATATAGAAGCGGAGATCCCCCACTGGGATTTCGACCGCACTGCCGCGGAGGCCCTGGAGCGATGGAACCACGAACTCTCGGCCGTGACGGTGACCACCAGCGACACCGCCGACCTGCGCACCTTTTATACCGCCCTCTACCATGTGATGATCCACCCCTCGCTCTTCAATGACGCCAATGGCGACTACCGGGGGACCGACAAGGAGGTCTATCCCGCTGCCGGGTTCCAGAACTACTCCATTTTCTCCCTCTGGGATACCTACCGGGCGGCCCACCCCTTCTATACCCTGACCCACCCCGACCGGGTGAGTGATATGGTCAACGCCATGCTGGCCATTTATGACCAGCAAGGCAGTCTGCCGGTATGGCACCTGATGGGCAATGAAACGGGCACCATGGTGGGGAACCACTCCATCCCTGTGATCGCCGATGCTTATTTGAAGGGGATCAGAGGCTTCGATGCCGGGAAAGCCTTTCAGGCCATGAAAACCACGGCCCTCTCCGACGACGGGGATGGACTGAAATACCTCAATGAAAAGGGGTGGGTGGCTGCCGACTCTACCCGTGAATCGGTCTCCAAGGGGCTCGAATATGCCGTCGACGATTGGGCGATCGCCGCCATGGCCCAAGCCCTGGGGAAGCATGAAGATTATGCCCTTTTCTCGGAACGGGCCCGCTACTACCACCACTATTATGATCCCCAGGTCGGCTTCTTCCGCGGGAAAAACTATGACGGCACCTGGAGCCAGCCCTTCCACCCCGTTTACACCCTGCATGAGCAAGGCAATTATACCGAGGGGAATGCCTGGCAATACCTTTGGATGGTCCCCCAGGATCCGGAAGGACTCATAACCCTCCTGGGAGGGGAAGAGATCTTCGCCCGCCGCCTCGACTCCCTTTTCCTGGTCCCCAGTGAACTCAACGCGGGCGCCTCACCCGACATTTCCGGACTCATCGGTCAGTATGCCCACGGAAACGAACCCAGCCACCATACCGTCTACCTCTATGCCTTCGCCGGCCAGCAATGGAAAACCGCCGAAAAGGTGAGGTATATCCTCGACCATCTTTACACCGACCGCCCCGACGGGCTCTGCGGCAATGAGGACTGCGGACAGATGTCGGCCTGGTATCTCTTCTCATCGCTCGGCTTCTACCCCGTCAACCCTGCCAATGGGGTTTATGTTCTGGGAAGTCCCCTCCACGAGGAGGCCTCCCTGCGTCTGCCCACGGGCAAAACGTTCACCCTTCGCGCGATCGGCAACTCAAAGGAGAATATCTATATCCAGTCGGCGCGGCTCAACGGTAAACCTTATGAGAAAAGCTATATCACCCATGCCGATATTATAAACGGCGGCCTCCTCGAACTGGAAATGGGCCCTGCCCCTCAGAAAAACTTCGGAGTGACCCCCGCCAACCGGCCTGTCTCCCTCATGAAATGATGGAAAAAATGGGTGATGGTTACTGCTGAGTGAAGAGAACCCCTGATGGATGAGGACCCAGAAATGATGGAAATCCCGCTGACACTGATCCCCGCCTGTGAAGGAAGGGTGACGCCAATTTTTTACCTTTTGCCGGCCATTCTGGTGGCAGGTTTTATCTTTGACCAATGGCTTGAGCGCCTCAACCACCGCAGCTCCCGGCAGCCGCTGCCTCTGCTCCTGCGTGACCTCTTCGACGGAAAGGAGTATGCCCGGCAACAGGAGTACCAGCAGGCCAACTACCGCTTCGGCCGCGTGACCTCCTGGTTCAGCTTCCTGCTCCTGCTGGCCATGCTGCTCTTTTACGGCTTCGCCCTGGCCGACCACCTGGCCGCATCCCTGACCAGCCATCCCCTCCTCCACTCCCTCCTCTTTTTCGGCATCCTCATGCTGGCTTCCGGCCTCCTGAACCTCCCCTTCACCCTCTATGACACCTTCGTCATCGAAGAACAATTCGGGTTCAACAAAACCACCCTAAAAACCTTTATCAGCGACCAGTTGAAATCCGTCGCCCTGGCGGTTATCCTGGGCGGTAGCCTCCTGGCCCTGATCATCTTCATTTACAACCAGACAGGCCGGTGGTTCTGGCTGCTGGCCTGGGGCGTGATGATCCTCGTTTCACTGCTGATCACCCTTTTCTACAGCAGCCTGATCGTCCCCCTTTTCAATAAACAGACGCCTCTGCCCGAAGGGGAACTCCGGTCAGCCATAGAAGATTTTGCCCGGAAAACCGGGTTCAGCCTCAGCCAGATCTACCAGATCGACGGTTCCAAAAGATCGGCCAAAGCCAACGCCTATTTCACCGGGATGGGCCCCCGCAAGAGGATTGTACTCTACGATACCCTAATCCAGGAAATGACCACTCCGGAAATCGTGGCAGTCCTGGCGCACGAAATGGGCCATTACCGGAAGAAGCACCTGCTGACCGGAATGATGGCCGGCTTCCTGCATTCGGGGATCATGCTCTTTCTTTTTTCACAGGTGGCAGGCAGCCGGCTCCTCGCCCAGGCCCTGGGCATCGATGCCCCCTCCTTCCATTCCGGCGTGGTGGCCTTCGGTATCCTCTTCTCGCCGCTCAGCCTGATCACCTCCCTGTTCACCCATTCCCTCTCCCGGAAACACGAGTTCGAAGCCGACAATTACGCCGCTTTCCACGGCATGGCCCCCGACCTCATCGCAGCCCTGAAAAAACTGTCGGTCCACAACCTCTCCAACATGACCCCTCACCCCTGGTATGTCTTCTTCAACTATTCCCATCCCACCCTTTTACAAAGAGTGGAAAACCTCCAAAAACAGCACGCATCATGAGAGCTGAAATCATCACCATAGGCGACGAGATCCTTATCGGACAGATCGTCAACACCAACGCGGCTTGGATGGGGCAACAGCTCACCCTGGCCGGAGTAGAAATCGTTCGCCACACCTCTATTGGGGACCGCCACGGGGAGATCCTCGAAGCCCTGGCCACGGCAGTCGCCCGGGCAGGAGTGGTGCTGATCACGGGCGGACTGGGGCCCACGCGGGATGACATCACCAAAAAGGCACTCTGCGATTTCTTCGGCACGGAACTGCTGTTTCACCAGCCCACCTTTGACCAGATCAGCGAAAGGTTCCTGAAAAGAGGAATTCCCATGAACCGGCTGAACCGCGACCAGGCCCTGGTGCCGGCCGCCTGTACCGTGCTGACCAACCCGTTGGGCACCGCCCCTGGCATGTGGTTCGAAAAAGAAGGGGTGATCATCATCTCCATGCCGGGCGTCCCCTTCGAAATGGAGGCCATCATGACGCAGGAGGTGCTGCCCCGCCTCACCGCACAGAACAACACCTGCGCTATATGGCACCGCACGGTGCTCACCCAGGGGATTCCAGAATCGGTACTGGCCGAAAAACTGGAAGCCTGGGAAACCACCCTGCCCTCCCATATCAGCCTGGCTTACCTCCCCAGTCCGATGGCCGTCAGGCTCCGCCTCACCGCCCGGGGTACCGACAGGGAACGCCTCCGGAAAGAAGTCAACGACCAGATCGAAGCCCTGCAGCCCCTGATCGGGGAGAGCATCTTCGGCTTTGACGACGACACCCTGGCCTTGGCCGCCGGACGGCTACTCCTCGCCAGGGGAGACACCCTGGCGGTGGCCGAAAGCTGCACCGGGGGCTACCTCTCCCACCTGATCACCCAAATCCCGGGATGCTCAGCCTGGTACCGCGGGGGCGTTACCGCCTACGCCAACGACCTGAAAACTGCCCTGCTCGGCGTCACCCCGGCCACCCTCGGCCAATTCGGGGCAGTGAGCCACGATACCGCCCTCGAAATGGCCACCGGCGTTAAAAATAACCTGAAAGCCGACTTCGCCATCGCCACGACCGGCATCGCCGGCCCCAACGGCGGATCTCCTGAAAAACCCGTGGGTACCGTTTGGATCGCCGTCACCGGCCCTACAAAATTTTTCTGCGAAAAATACGTTTTCGGAAATGACAGGGAGAGAAATATCCTCAGGACGTCACAAACCGCCCTGCAACTGCTGCGTCATCTGATTCTGGAAGAAAATAAAAGAATATGAAAAAAGGGTTCATCATTGCAGGAATCATTTTTGCGGTTCTATTGGGCACGCTCATACTGGTGCCGGT
>CAZKIU010000004.1:0-6097 GCA_964552955.1 uncultured Prolixibacteraceae bacterium | reverse complement strand
TCATTGCAGGAATCATTTTTGCGGTTCTATTGGGCACGCTCATACTGGTGCCGGTGCTGTTCCGCGACACCCTGCTTGAAAAAACAAAAAGCACCATCAGCAACAACCTGAAGGTTAACGTCGGTTTCGACGGCTTCCGCCTCTCCCTGATCAGGAGTTTTCCCAGGGCGAGTCTCACCCTGACCGATGTACTGGTGACCGGCAAGGAGGCCTTTTCCGGAGATACCCTTCTGCGGATCTCCTCCCTCTCCACCAAATTCGGACTCTTCGACCTGATGAGTCCCGGTAACCTCACCATTCAGGAACTTATCCTCGACCAACCCGAACTCCACCTGAAGGTGAACTCCGCAGAACAGGCCAACTGGGATATCCTTCCGGAGGAAAAACCCGGCACCGTGACTGCCCCGGGAAAAAAAGAAGGCACTTTCGGACTGGAACTGAATAAAATACTCATCAACAAGGGAACGGTCAGCTATACCGACGTGACCCTCCCCCTGCAACTGGACTTCAGCGATCTGCAACTGCTGTTCAAAGGGAATATGTACGGCAGCAACACCCGGTTGAAAGCAGAAGGATCGGCCGGAAGTCTCAACCTGACCTACGACTCGGCCACTTACATTTCACAGGTCAGGCTGGAACTCCAATCGCTGCTGGATATTCAACTTGACACCTGGCAATTTGCCTTCAATGAGAGCGAACTGCTGGTCAACGACCTGCCTGTTGGTTTGAGCGGCACTTTTGCCATGCCCGGTGACTCCCTCTTCTTTGACCTGGCTTTCGCCGCCAAAGCTTCGGCTTTCGCCGACTACCTCACCCTGGTTCCCCCCGGTTATGAACATTACCTCAAGGATCTGAAAGCCGAGGGCAATGCCGAACTAAAGGGCAGCTTTAAAGGACTCTACTATGAAGAGGAGTACCCAGCCCTTGACCTGAACTTCAGGATCAGCAACGGCCAGGTGCGCTATGCCGGGCTGCCCGAGGAGATCCGTAATATCAACGGCACCTTCTCCATCGTCAAACCCCAGGGCAGCTTTGACCTCACCGCCCTTGACCTTTCCGGCGTCCACGCCGAGGTGAGGAACAACCCCCTTAACCTCTCACTCCACCTGAGCGACCTCTTCGATAACATACGCTTCGACGGAAGCCTCACCGGCAAGGTCAACTTCGACCACCTGCGCGATGCTATTCCCATGGATAGCGTACAGGTAGCGGGACTCCTCAACATCGACTTAGACGTGGCAGGCAATATGGCCGCCATCGAGAACAAACAGTACGAACAGATCAAAACCAACGGATCGGTAGAACTCTCCGGCTTCACACTGGCCAGCAACCAGCTCTCCCGGCCGGTCATGGTCTCGGCGGGAAGGATGGATTTTGCCCCTGAAAAAGTCAACCTCCAGCACATGGAGATGAAAATCGGACAGAGCGACCTGTCGGTGGCCGGGTTCGTGACCGATTACTACCCCTATCTTTTCGCACAGGAGACCCTCCACGGAAACATCACCCTTGACGCTGACTACCTCAACCTCAACGAGTTAATGGCCCTGAGCCAAGAACCCGGAACAGCCGCTGCAGAAAAGGCGACAAAAGCCAAACCCGCGAAAAGCGATACCCTGAAGGTGGCCCCGGAACCCTTTGAAGTCCCCCAACGGATCAACCTCTCCCTGATGACCGATATCCGCAAGGCCCTGTATGACAAACTCACCATCAACAACATAAAGGGACAGGTGATTATCAGCGATGGGAAACTCGACCTCAATGGGGTCTCCATGAACCTCTTCGACGGGGAGATGAAACTGGCCGGCACCTACAAAAACAGCCCTTCCAAAAAACCGGAGGTCAATCTTGCCCTGGACCTGGTCGGTTTTGATATCCCCACTGCCTTCCAGTCGCTCCGGCTCGTCAGGAGTTACCTGCCCATTGCCGCCCAGAGCAAGGGACGGTTTAGCACCAGCCTGCGCCTGAATGGGCTCCTCGATGAAAACATGGGGCTGGTGATGGAAAGCCTTAACGGCACCGGACTGTTCAACTCCATGAATGTGCAGGTCATCAACTCCCCTGTCTTCAACAAGGTGAAGAGCGTCCTCAACGAGGAGAAACTGCGCGACCTGAAGATCGACGATTTCGCAGCCAGCTTTACCATTGAAAACGGGAACCTGCTGCTGAAGCCTTTTAAAACCAAAATATCAGGCCAGGAAGCCACCTTCACGGGAAGACTCAACGCCAACAACCTGATCGATATGGATATCAGCTTTATGGTCAACCGCGACGCCCTGAGCCAGAATATCGAAAACACACTGGGTTTCCTGCCCGGTCAGAAAAATATCCAGATCATTCCGGTCGGCATCAATATCAAAGGACCGGTGAACAATCCCGAAGTCAAAGTCGACCTTACCGATGCCCGGAAGATGATTCAAAAAGAGGTGGGCAATGCCACCAGGGAGGAACTCCGGAAGTCGGTCAACAAAATCGGGGAGGGACTGAAAAAGTTATTGAAGTAAACCGTCCCGATCTTTGTCCTTTTGTTTTGCACTAAGCCGTATGCGTCCCTTTGGCCAGCCTTCTGATTTTAATGTTGAAGAGGGCGAAGAGGATGGACATCACCGGGCTGATGAGGTTAAAGAAACAGTAAGGGAGGTAATCGAGGGTGGCCACGCCCAGTACGCGTGACTGGGTCGCCCCGCAGGTGTTCCAGGGTATCAGCACCGAGGTCATGGTTCCTGCATCTTCCAGGGTACGGCTGAGCACTTCCGGCGCGAGCCCCATCTCCTCATAGGCTTTGCGATACATCCTTCCGGGTATCACAATGGAGATATACTGGTCAGAGGCGGTGAAATTGAAGAAAATGCAGGTACCTACCGTAGAAGTGACCAGGGAGGCGGTTTTGTTGGCATAGCGGACGACCGGACTGATGATGCGGTGGAGGAAACCGGCAGCTTCCATGGCCCCTCCGAAAATCATGGCCGAGAGGATCAGCCAGATGGTATCAAGCATGCCCCGCATTCCGGTTGTGCTCAGCAACTCGTTGACACTCTCATCCGTTGTAGAAAGGGAGACCTTTCCGAACATCGCCTGCATCGTGGTGACATAACTGGCCTGGAGATAGCTGCCGGTGGTACCGGCTACCTCCTGAATGATATGCGGTTGGAAAACAACGGCAAACAGGGCCCCTGCCAGCGCTCCCGCCAGCAGCGCGGGCAAGGGGGGCACCTTCAGCATGATGATGGTCAGCAGAAGAACAGGAACGATAAAAAGCCACAGGTTGATGTTAAAGGTCTCCCGGATGGTCGTCTGAACCCCTTCCACATCTACTCCGGCACCCCCAAAATCGTAGGTGAAGCCGATAAACAGAAAGATCAGCAGGGTCAGCACCATCGATGGTGTGGTGGTATAGATCATGTATCTCACATGTGTAAAGACATCGGTTCCGGCCATGGCCGGCGCCAGGTTGGTGGTATCGCTCAGGGGAGACATCTTGTCGCCGAAATAGGCCCCGCTGATGATGGCCCCGGCCACCACCGCCTCATTGATCCCAATGGCCTTCCCGATACCCAGCAACGCCACCCCGATTGTGGCCACCGTGGACCAGCTGCTGCCCGTGGCCACACTCACGATAGACCCCACGACCACTGCCGTAAAGAGAAAAAGCCGCGGAGAGATGATCTCCAGCCCATAATAAATCATCGCAGGCACCACCCCGCTGATCATCCATGTCCCCGCCAGGGCACCTATGATCAGCAGAATTAGGATCGCAGGCATGGCCGAGTGGATGGTCCCTGTCATCTTCTTCAACAGCTTCCGCCAACTGATCCCTGCCCTGTAGGCCAGCAGCGAGGCCACCGCGGCCGCCAGCAGCAGGGCCATCTGGTTCGACCCCGCCAACGTGTCTTCAAAAAGAAAGACATTGGCAGCCAGCAACCCAATCAGGATGACCAAAGGCACCAGGGCCTCCATAAGGGTGATCTTCCGCTCATCCGCTGCTTTACTCATGCTGCTGAAACCTTTTTGTTCGAAACAGAAACCTATATACTCCCAAACTAACACAAATAATCCGAGATTCTCTTCTGCGGCCCGACAAATTATGGAACCGGAACCCTAAAAAAAACAACCTGATAATTATTTCCCTTATTTTGCGTTTTCTCTTGACACGACAGAAAAAATGAAGCAATTATTGATAATGTTTACCCGGATCTTCCTGCTCTTTCTTTGGTGGCCTTTGCTGACCGCAGGCCAGCAGGAGCCCGGGGGTCTTTACCTGACCGGCAAAATCACCACGGAACAGGGGAATGTGAACGGGGCCATCATCCGCATGACCCGTAACGGACAGCCGATGAAGGATTACCAGGTGCTGCCCGATGGCCGATTCGACCTCCGCTTTGAATTCAACAACGATTATGTCCTTATTTTTCAGCGGGAAGAGAACTTTCCTCAAAAAATAGTGATCAGCACCCAGGTTCCGGCGGAAGTACTCCGCCGCGACCGCAAATTCCCCCCTTTCCCTGTGGATGTCAACCTCTTCACCGAAATCAAAGGGGTGGACCGGACCTTCTCGGAGAATGCCATCATGAAAATCTTCTACTCTCCTTCGGTAGATAATTTCATTCCGGAGATATATTACAACAATCCCCAGATCAAAAGACTGATCGATCAGGCCATTTGGCAAAGCCAGAATGTAAGCCGGGAGGCCGGCCTGCTCAGGAAGCTTTCCGCTGCGGAACTGGCGGAACTGAAAAAGGAGTATGACGAACTGCTCAAAAAGGCCGGATCAGAATTCGATAAGGGGGATTATATTGCCTCCCTGGGGGATTACAAATCAGCCAGCCGGATCTTCCCCAGTGAACAATATCCCAAAGACCGGATGGCCGAAATCAACGATCTGATCGCTATCCTGGGATTACAGGCCGAACTGGACCGGCAGAATGCCGAGAAGTACAACGGTTTTATCAGGGAGGCTGACCGGCTTTTCGGAGTGAAAAGCTGGCCGGGAGCCAGGGAGAATTATACGCAGGCGCTTTTTGTCAAACCCGGAGATGCCTATGCCAACGGGCAACTCAGCGCCATAGACAAGGCAATAGCCCTGGAAGAGCAGACCCGCCTGGCCGATGAAAAAGCCCGTTTGGAGGCAGAGCGGTTGGCCCAACTGGAGGCAGAGCGGAAAGCTGCCGAGGCAGATAAAGCCCGGCAGGAAGCTGAAAAGGCCCGGCAGGAAGCCGAGCGGCTGGCGCGCCTCGAAGCTGACAAAGAACAACAATACACCTCAGCCGTCGCAAATGCCGACCAGGCTTTTACCCGCCAGGAATACCAGCAAGCCATCACCGGCTACAAAGATGCCCTGAAAATAAAACCCGGAGAGGTGTATCCCACGACCAGAATCACCGAAGCAGAAACCATCCTGGATGAACTGGCGGCTGCACGCAAAGCTTATGATGCTGCCGTGGCCACTGGAGATAAGGCCTTCAGACAACAAAACTACCGCCAGTCCCGCAGAGCTTTTGAAGATGCCCAGAAGGCCCTTAGCAATGAACCCTATCCCGCCCAGATGCTCGAGAAAATTGATGCCATCGAAGAGGAGTTGGAACGTCTGGCTCAAGAGAAAGACCGGATAGCAGCTCAGAAAGCGGCAGAGGAGCTGGCTGCCCGGCAGGCTGCCGAGGCCGAAAAACTGCGACTGGCTGAAGAGAAAGCCCGCGCAGAAGCTGAAGAACAGGCCCGTCTTCAGTCAGAACAGGCCCTCCGGGAAGAGCAATACCAGTCAACCATCAAAGAAGCAGACCGCCTGGCGGGGGAAAACCTTCTGATCGAAGCCGTAGGAAAATTCAGGGCCGCCCTGGAAATAAAACCACGCGAATCCTATCCCATTCAGAGAATTGAGGAAATCAGGGGGATCATCGCCCGGCAAAATGAAACCCGGAAAGCTTATGAAACCGCCGTCGCCACTGGAGACCAGGAATTCAAAAAACAGAATTACGGGCCGGCAAGAAATGCATTCACAGAAGCTCAGAATCTTATTCCCGCAGAAAAGTATCCCGGGGAGATGATATCGAAAATAGAAACCCTGGAGGCTGAGCAAGCCCGCCTGGCCGAGGAGAAGGCCCGG
>CAZKIU010000003.1:141169-144197 GCA_964552955.1 uncultured Prolixibacteraceae bacterium | reverse complement strand
GCCCTCTTTTTCAGCCCAGGCGGTACAGCGGTAAAAACCGGGTGCCGAAAGGTCGATGTCATAGAGGGCCAGTCCGCTCTGGTCATGTTTGATTTTCAAAACCTTTGAAGTTTCAGTAACCAGCTGGTAGTCGTCGGTGGTCATTTTCAGTCCCACGGTAATTCTGACATCCTTTCCCAGTTGGTTTTCCGTGGCCAATCCTATGGTCGCTTGGGGTGCTCCCTCAAAGACCCAGTCCTCATCGGCAATACGCACCGTCAGGGGGAGCTGGTACACTTCCGACATGGGATGGATGGTCAGGGCTTCCGAGACCACGCCACCACCACCGCCACCGTCATATATGCGGATCGCGACGAGGTTTTTCTCTCCCGGTTTCACCAGTTCCGCGGGGACCACATACTGCCGTTTCACTCCATACTTGCTGACGTAGTCAGGAGGCAGGGAGCCCGTGGTGCCGATCAGGGTCCCGTTGAACCAGAGCTCGTCGGCATCGTCGGCATTGGCATAGCTGATGACCAATCCGCCATTGTCGGCCACCGGTGTGCCGAATGCAGCCGGAATGTCGATGGTCTGCCGGTACCACCCGAAGCCGTCGTATCCCGGAAATCCCTGCTCTTCCCAGGTTTTGGTGACCGATATCCTGGCCCACCCTGCATCATCAAAGGAGGGCTGCGCCCACAGGGTATCGTCACCTGTGGCAAAGGCCCACTGCTCGGTAACATTTAGGGGAGTCAGGTCAGGGGAGGTGCGATGACCGCACCCTGCCACAAGGACCAGAAACAGCAGAGACAATAGCTTGTGCATACGTTCAATGTTTTGGTTTGTAGTAAATCCTTAGAAAATCCGGAGCGGAAAATTCAGCGGATGAAATTACCCATTTTCCAATTTGCCGGTGGTCTTAATTATGGATAATATTACACTCTGGTTTAGAGCTGTAAAAATTGCCCATGGGAAAGATTTTGTTAACCGGCGCCACTGGATATATCGGAAAGCGACTTCTTCCTGTTTTGCTGGAAAAGGGGTTTGAAGTGGTGTGCTGCGTGCGCGACCGGCAACGCTTTGATGTCTCGGCCTTTCCCTCTGAAAAACTGCACGTGGTGGAGGTCGACTTTCTTAAACCTGAAACCCTGGCCCGCATTCCGGAAGATATGGATGCGGCCTATTATCTTATTCATTCGATGTCGGCATCTACCGGCGATTTTCAGCAACTGGAAGCTGCCACGGCCCTGAATTTTAAAACCCGCATGCAGGAAACCCATGTGAAACAGGTTATTTACCTGAGTGGGATTGTGAACGAAGAAAAACTGTCGAAACATTTGAGCAGCCGGAAGCAGGTCGAAGAAATCCTGGCTACGGGCAGCGCCCCTCTCACCACGCTGCGAGCCGGCATTATCGTGGGATCGGGCAGCGCCTCGTTCGAAATCATGCGCGATTTGGTGGAAAAACTGCCGGTGATGATCGCCCCCAAATGGCTCAACACCAAGTCACAACCCATTTCCATCGGCAACGTCATCGATTTTCTCCTGGGCGTACTCCTGAATGAACAAACCTACCGGCAAAGCTTCGATATCGGAGGGACCGAAGTACTTACCTACAAGGAGATGCTGCTTCAATTTGCCGAAGTGAGGAAGCTGAAACGCTTCATCATTGCGGTGCCGGTCATGACTCCCCGGTTATCTTCGTACTGGCTTTATTTTGTGACTTCCACTTCTTATAAATTGGCCATTAACCTGGTAAACAGCATGAAAGTGGAGGTGGTGTGCCGGCCCAACAACCTGGCCGCGTTGCTCCATATCCACCTCATTTCATACAAAGAAGCGGTGAATCGCGCATTTGACCAGATTGCCCATCAGGAAGTCCTTTCCAGTTGGACCGATGCCTTCTCCTCGGGAGGCCTCGATAAAGGCTTGGCGCAGCTGGTTGAAGTGCCCACCATGGGGTGTTACCAGGACCTACGGCAGCGCAAGGTAACCAATGGCAGCGAAACGATGAACCGGATTTGGGCCATTGGCGGAGATAGCGGGTGGTATTTTGCCAATTCGCTCTGGGAAATCCGTGGTTTTCTGGATAAACTGGTGGGAGGCGTGGGTCTTCACCGGGGCCGGAAAAACCCGAAAGAAATATCACCCGGCGAAACACTCGATTTCTGGCGCGTCATTTATGCCGACCGTGTCGAAAAACGTCTGCTGTTGTATGCCGAAATGAAACTTCCGGGAGAGGCCTGGCTGGAATTCAGGATAAAAGAAGACACCCTCTTTCAAACGGCCACTTTCCGCCCGCGCGGACTGCTGGGACGCCTGTACTGGTATGCCGTCATGCCTCTCCATGGTCTTGTATTCAGCGGGATGATCAGAAAACTGGCACATTAACTACTTAAAATAAATATCAAGATGAAGAAAGTACTCATTTTATTGACTGCAGCCATGCTGCTTTTGGTCACGGTTCCTGCCGCAGGGGCGGGGAAGGGGTTTAAGAAGATTTTCAACGGGAAGAACCTGGATGGCTGGGTGATCCACGGTACCGAGAAGTGGTATGTGGAGAAGGGTTTGCTGGTGTGCGAAAGCGGTCCCGACAAGCAGTACGGCTATCTTTCCACCGAAAAGGAGTATTATAACTTTGATCTGGAAGTCCAGTTCAGACAGGCGGCCAATGGCAACAGTGGGGTCTTTTTTAGGTCAACGTTCAAGGGAACCCGCGTATCGGGGTGGCAGGTGGAGGTAGCTCCGCCCAACCATGACACCGGTGGAATCTATGAATCCTACGGCCGGGGATGGCTGGTGCAGATCCCTGATGAAAAGGAGGGGATCCTGAAAATGGGGAAATGGAACACCCTGCGCATCAAGGTGGTCGACGGCAGGGTACAGACCTGGCTCAATGGTCAGCCCATGGTAGACCTCAACGATGCAAAAATTGCTGAAGGAAAAGGAGCCATCGCCCTCCAGATCCACGACGGGGGAGGCATCAAGGTCTATTGGAAAAACCTAAGGGTCAGGGAATTGTAAGTCTTGAGTCTTGAGTCTTGAGTCTT
>CAZKIU010000003.1:113211-141069 GCA_964552955.1 uncultured Prolixibacteraceae bacterium | reverse complement strand
AGTCTAAAGTCTTGAATTCCAAAAAGTCTGGATTCCTGAATCTTGAATGTGGGAATCCTGAGTCTTGAGTGTTGGAATCCTGAGTCTTGAATGAAGGAATCCGGACAGAAAAATGAGCAGATTAAAATATCAGAAGGTTAGAACCGCCAGGTGATTTTGCCGCTGATCATGCGGGGCGGAGCGGGGACAAAGGTGGGGACGCCGAAGAGGGTTCCTGTGTTTCCGGCGCTGATCAGGTATTTTTCTTCCAGCAGGTTGGTTCCCGACACCGAAAGGGTGATCCCCGGTTGGGTGAGGATGATTCCGGCGTTGGCATTGAGGGTTCCGTAAGCCGGCTGGTCCAGGTCCGGGGTGTTGGCATCTTCAAACCAGATAGGGCTCTGCCAGCTCCAGGAGGGGACGGCGAAGAGCCAAACGCCCCGGACGAGCGGGAGACGGGCCTCCACACCGGCGGTGAAGCTGTGTTCAGGGGTGAGCCGAAAATGGTTGCCGGCGTACTCCTGTGCATTGCCCTGGCTGTCGAGACTGTCGAAACGGGCGTGGATATAGCTGTAATTTCCGAAGAGGGAGAGATTCCTGAGCAAGGCCAGCCGGGCCGAGGCTTCCACCCCATAAGAGCTGGCTTTGCCGGCATCCCTGACCAGGTAGTTGTTCTCCACCCAGGCGTTGGTCTGGAAATGACTGAAGAGCTGATAAAAAGCGGTGGCATCGATCCAAAAGCGGCTGCCCATCGCACTCTTGAAGCCCGCGTCGAAACTTCGGAGGCTCTCCTGATCCGTGATTTCGCTGGCTCCCACCGAGTTGAACTGGATGATGGGCGGCCTGCGCCCTTTGGTGTAGCCCGCAAAGAGGTTTGAGTTGGGCCCCAGGTCATATCTCAGGCTGGCACGGTATGTCAAACCTATACTGCTCTCTTTCTTCTCCGTTTCATCGACCGGCATAAAAAAGAGGTTGGGGCTCATTCCCGTCAGCATGCCGAGGACCGAAGGGGAACCGCTGTTCATCCTGCTCAGATTGGAGAGGCGGAAGGTTTCGCGCGTAGCTCTGAGGCCAGCGGTGAGGCTCAGCCGCCAGGTGAGTTTCCAGGTGGCGTCGGCAAAGAGGTCGATCGACTGGTTGGTGGCCTCCGTGATATTCTCCTCTTCGTGTTGCGAGGGCAGGGGCATTCCCGCCAGGGGACCCAGCCGTGGATCGGCGGGAAGGGCAGCCATCGGAAAGCTCTCTCCCGTCGGGCTCACCAGGGATTGGGGTATCTGCAAAATCAGGTAGGCCATATACTGCTCGTTGGGATTAAAGAAGTAGTTCTGGCGGGCTTTCTCGCGCCAGTAACCGGCACCGGCAAAACCGTTGATGCGGCTGTTGAGGGAGAAGTTATAGCGTATTTCCTGCGTGAACTGACGCACGTCGATGGCTTCGGCCATATTGATGGCCGGGGCTGCAG
This sequence comes from uncultured Prolixibacteraceae bacterium, assembly GCA_964552955.1. Taxonomy (GTDB): domain Bacteria; phylum Bacteroidota; class Bacteroidia; order Bacteroidales; family Prolixibacteraceae; genus UBA1413. The sequence goes on along the minus strand of CAZKIU010000003.1, from coordinate 139,628 downwards.
TCCCGTCACCATCCCACCGCGAATCGGCATGGTTGGTGGTGTAGGAGGTGACTGACGTAAGATAGTTGTTCTCATTGCGAAAACGGCGGATCTCCAGGGAGGAGCCCAGCAGGTCGCGGTAGTTGTTCAGTTTTTCGCCCTGGTCCAGGGACGCTTCGTACCTGAAAATGTCACTCACCCCGTTGGTGTTGGGAAACTGGCGGCTCATAAAGGCTGTTCCGGGGAGGTCGTCCTGCTGGTAGTTGACCACCAGGTCGACGGTGGTGTTCCAGAAGGGAAGATAGCGGAGCGATAAGCGGCCCCCGAGGCTGTTTTTGCCATTGAGGGTTCCTCCGAAGGTATTGGTAACATAGCCGTCGCGCGTGGTGTAAAACCCCGCTCCGCGGGCGAAGAGCTTATCTTTCAGGAGGGTGCCGCCCACAGCACCCCGGAATTCTTTCATGTTATATTCGCCATAGCCTGCCGAGAGGAACCCGTCGTTGCGGGGACCCGCCTTGCGGGTGATGTAGTGGATGGCCCCGGCCTGGGAGCCCCTGCCAAAGAGGGTCCCCTGTGGGCCCCTGAGTACCTCCACGCTCTCCATGTCGTAGAGTTCAGCCGAAGCCATGGAGGGCCGGCTGACCGGTACCTTGTTGAAGTATACCGAGACCCGCGGCTGGGCGGTAAGACTCACCTCATCGGAGGTGAGCCCCCTGATGACATAGTTGGGGCGGTGGGGCGTCTGCTCCCTGATCTGCAGCCCGGGTACAAAGGCAGCCATCTGTGTCAGATCCCTGATAGCGTTGCTGTTGAGGAATGCGCTGCCCAGCGCGGTGATGCTTCCGGTAATGTCGGGGAGGTTCTGCTCCCGCTGCTGCGACGTCACCGTCACCGGCTCTAAAGCCACATACTCCCTGTCGAGGGTGAAGTTGACATCGTTGATTCCCTCCTGGAGGTAGTAGTCGATGATTTTGGTTTTATACCCCACGAAGGAAGCCTGGAAGGAGATCACTCCTGTAGTCACTCCCCTGAGGTAGTATTCGCCCGCTTCATTGGTGTTGACGCCGCGCATGCTCCCCCGGATCACCACCGACGCCCCGGCCAGGGGCTCCTTTTGGGCGTTGAACACCCGGCCGCTCACCAGTACCTCCGGCAACCCTTCCCTGACGGTCTCCACCTGACGGTACTTCCTTTTTACCTTGTCGCGTGTTTTCTGTTGCGCCCCGGAATTGAATGCCATGGTCATGACCAGCAGGAAAAGAACAAATCGCTTCATTTTTTTAAAATTAATGTAATCGTCTCCTTCGTCGTCTGAAGAAACGAAATAGGGAAGGAATTGTTTTGCTGGGGATGGACGGGTTGAAAAACCGCAGCCAGAAATTGACCCAATTAAATCATCCTGACCGGTGCGCGGGCGGGGAAAGACAGGATCCCATGAAGGAGATCAGATCTCAACATCGTGTCCAGTAACAGGGATGCTCATCAATTCCGGACGGGCCCCTGGGGGAGGGACCAGCAGGTGAGGTGTTCCTTGTCCTTGATGTAGATGTTTTTTCCGCTGAACACGGGGTGGGCGTATACTTCGGTTTCGGCTACCTTGTACCTGACGATCGGACTGAATTTTTCATGGTCAGGTCTGAAGACGATCAGCTGGCCTGTGGCGGGGAGGGAGGCCAGCACTTCTCCCAGGTCAAGGAGGGCGGCAAACCGGTTGTTTTTGACCGAGTCGATCCAGGAAGTGGCTCCGGTGGCGGCATCTATACAGAAAAGATAGCCGAAGCGGGCATCGTTGCCATATATAAAGCCGTCTTTCAATACAGGAGTATTGAAGGAGACATTGATTTCAGGATTTTTCCAGGATTCAGTGACGCTCCACAGTTCGCCCTCTAGTCCGATACTAAGGCTTCTGGCTCCCGATCCCTGTCCGGCAATCATGATATTCTTGTCGTGGATGAGTGGGGTAGAGGAGTTGTAGAAGCGGGTTTCCCCGGGAGTGGGCGTTCTCCAGAGCAACTCGCCGGTGGCCGCTGAAACTCCCACCAGTTCGGTTTCCCCCTGAACCACCACCATATCATTGAAAGCGGGCATGGTTACCGGAGAGGAGTAGGTGGCCGCAATGCTGTCCTGTCGCCAGATCTCAACGCCGGTGCCGGGATCCAGTGCGACAATGCTTCCCTTCTCTTTCCCATACATGTGGGTGATGATTTTGTCGCGCAGGGAGAGGGGGGAGACCGACACGAAAAACTGAGGTACTTCTGTGGTATAGCGGTCGGTTTCCCAGATCAAAGCTCCGGTGGCCGCATCGCGGCAGGTCATGTAACCCCCAGCCCCGATGTTGATGACCCGGTTGCCGGTGACCAGAGGAGTGCTCCGGGGCCCTGGATGACTGGCCGCACCACCGGTCACTTCCGGCGCCCGGTTGTTGACCTGTTCCCAGATCACCCTTCCCGTGACCGCATCCACGCACAGCGCCACTTCCGAGGAGTCCTTTTTGGTGTGGAGGTGTATTCTTCCCCCTTCCAGAACGGGAGAAGCATCCCCCAATCCAACCGGTAGCTGCCACTCCTGATGGAGCATCCCGGGCCAGGTGGCCGGAACAGTGAACCCCTCCACCTTTCCGTTACGGTTCACCCCCCGCCAACCGTTATCTCCGCCATCGGGAACGGTTATCATCGACAAAAAAAGAATGGCAGCCGAACCCAGCACATACAGCAAACGCTTTTTCATTCTATCTCTTTTTAATGGTTTATGGATTATATGGTTATGGAGACTTCTGTTTCGGTCCTGCATCCAGGGAAGGTTTATGAAGATTGTATCTATTAATTTCCGGAATCAGGGGAATCTGTAGCATGGATGAGAGTTGCCGGCTAAAAGCGAAGGCCTCTCCCGCCACTCTGAATTTCCTGATCAGGAGCGTCGTTTTTTGCTCTTTTTCAATCAGGTAAACCCGGAATTCCCTGGTTTGAACGCTGTTGCTCCGGTTCGAAAGGCTGCGGGTCGTGGTGCATACCGTAGCGGGAACAACGGTCACCCCATTGAATTCGTCTATTCTCCTCTGTTTTCCGGTGGGGATGATGCCGAAAAGGGCGGTGCCTGACCTGATGCTTCGGGTGTCTGTATTGATCCGGACCTGGTCGGTGGAAAAGAGGATGAAAGCTCCTGTCAGAATCATGATTATTCCCATGGCCCGGGTCACAAAAAAAAGCCCGGCCAGCAGGATCAGAGTGCCGGCGAAAACAACCTGTGGAGGGAATACCCGTCCTGACTTGTAGCTGATCATGGGATGCACTTTTCCCAAATTTAAGGAATAAAAGAGAACCGGGCACTCCCCACGGCATGAAAAAAGAGGCCGCTCCGCGTCCGGAACAGCCTCCTGTCTTAAGGAAGCACCGAATTGATTGACGTTGATTTTTCTATAAAGGTTGCGTACTTCCTACACCTCAAAAACGGGCCCGCGGCTGGTTTATTGTGTGCATAAGGGGTCAGAACTATCCGGAAGGGAAAAGTCCCCGGCTGGTGGCGGGATTCAGAACTTTCCGGAGAGGGAAAGGACCAGGCTGGTGCCGGGAGCCACGATTCCTGAAGAGTAGGGGCGGTACCTGCGGTTGGTCAGGTTCTCGAGGCCTGCCGACAGTCTCAGGGAAGGTGTGATTTCATAACCGGCATGCAGGTCGATGATCATCCATGCCGGAGAATAGGGATTTCCCCCGGCGTCGGGGAGGTAAAGCCAGGGTTTGTCCTTTTCATCGGGGGCCAGGCGGGAGTATGGGATCTTCCCGTTGTAGCGGAGGGTGAGGGCGGTGAACCATGGATTTTTGGAGAAGGCCAGGGAGGACGAACCATATAAAGGGGGGACGTGGCGCACGGGTAACCCGTCGGAGTCTTCGCCGGTCATGGCGGTCAGGGTATGTTGGGTCAGGAGCTCCGGGGTGAGATAAATATCCATCCGGAAGGTGGTCCCGGCAATGGTGGCTGCATCGGCATTGACCAGGGCTTCCACCCGGCTCATCATCCCGTTGTATAGAATGGAATCTCTTCCGTTGAAGAGAAAAGGCCTGCGGACCATGGCTCCGGAGAGACGGGTGAGAAAAAAAGTGGCTTCCCCCCTGAATTTCTTCTCCGTTCCGAAGGAGAAGCCGGCCTCCAGGTTACGGGCATATTCCGGCTTCAGTGCGGGATTGGGGACGATGACATTTCCGGGTTCCGAGTCGAAGACCTTGGCCATGTCGTCGATGTTGGGTGCCCTGAATCCCGTGGAGGCCAGGAGTCTGAGCTGCCACTCCCCGGAAGGGTGCCAGACGGCACCGATGGAGCCGTTGAGGGCCTGGTTGGACTGGCTGAAGGTGGACACGGGTAATCCTGATTCGGGAGAGAATTCACCATCGGTATGTGTCAGGGTAACCCTGATCCCTGCTTCCAGCGAGAGCGCCCGGGAGGGGTCCCAATGGCTGCTGAAGTATCCTGCCCCATTGGAATAGTGGGAGAGGGAAGGGTAACGCGGGGCAGCAGCCAACAGCTCCCCGGTCAGGAGATGCCTCGACCATCCCCTGGAAACCACCTCGTTGTAAGCGCCTTCCAGACCATAGCTGAGGACGGGGCCCCCGGGTATGGATTTATGAAAATCGACACTCAGAGTGAAAATGGTGAGCTTTTCCTTCCGGTTGAAAAGCAGTGGATTGTCGATATTGCGGTCGTGGCGGCTTTCGGAATAGCTTTGAAAGGCCGGGATCAGGTGGATCCGGTCGAAAAGGCGTTTTCCGGGGCGATAGTCGATGTCGGCGGAGAGCAGGGTCCACTCCTGCGGGCCATAATACCAGTCCCCGTAGCGTAGTCTTCCCTTCCTGTATACGATCAGCCGGTCGTAGCGGGGCACCTCTGATGTTCCCGAGAAGTGGCCCCCCAGGAGGAGTTCCAATTGGGGGGAGGGTTTATACCGGATTTTGGCCATCAGGTTGGTCTGGTGGTAGGCAGTAGGGTGTTGTGCCCGCGGCCGGTTGTTGGTGAGAACCGAATCACGCCCTGTGAAACGGGCGGGAACGGTATATTCGGGGCGGAGGTATTCATCTGGGCCATGGCGCCCCATCCGCAGGTCACCGAAACCCGACCAGGTTCCCCCCATCAGAACCCCCCACCGGTCGTTGCCGGTCCCCCACCGTAGGTGGAGTGTTCCGCCTTGTTCTGCCGAAAAGGCACGCATACGGTAATACCCTCCTGAAATCCTCCCCCCTGAAGTACTCAGTCTGGGTCTGTGGGTATAAAAACTCACGACCCCTCCCAGGGCATCACTGCCATAGGCCACTGAACCCGGACCTGGAAGAATCTCGGTGGTCTCCAGCATATTGGCGTCGACAGCCACGATGTTCTGAAGGTTTCCTGACCGGTAGATGGCATTGTTCATCCTGACCCCGTCAAGCACCAGCAAAAGACGGTTGGCCGAAAAGCCCCTGATCATGGGGCTTCCTCCCCCCTGCTGGCTCTTCTGGATGAAGACCTCCCCGCTATGACCTGCCAAATCGGCAGTCGTCGGCGGATGGAGCCGCTCCAGAAGTCCGGCCGGCATCCGCTCTACCTTGTGGGGCACTGTGGTGCGCAACTGTTCCTGGCGCGCAACAGAGATGACGACCTCTTCCAGGGAGAGGGGCTCCTCTACCATGTTCACCTTGAACTTCATCTGTTGAAGTCTCTGCCACAATATCTTCTGGGATTGGTAGGAAGGATGGGAAAACAAGAGTTCACCCCTGCCGGTGAAATGGGACAGGGAAGCCTTACCCAGGCTGTTGCTCTGGGTGACCGCTTCGCCGGAAAGAATGACCACCCCCTCCAGGGGCAAGCCGGTCACCGCATCGGTGATGGTCACCTCCTGGGCCAGTGCGCACAGGGTGGAATAAAGAAGAATTACGACAAACAAAAACCGGTACACGCGACTGATTTGGAATTGGAATCCCAAAACTACATTTTTTATGGCAGCTGGAAAACCTCATCATGGAGCAGTTGTATCATCCTGATCAAAATGTTATGCCAGGGGAAAAATGGGGCATAAAAAATCCCGGGGCCTCTGCCCCGGGATCCAACTAAACCTAACTAAACCAAACTTATGAAAAAACAGCACTGGGCTGATGAAGTCTTCTATTACTTAAACGAATAATTCAGAAAATTGTTTTCATGGCTTTGAATTTTTTTCTTCTTACCGTTCTGATTGATTACTATCAATATTCGTGCCAAAAGTCATACTGTGTGGGCTGGCGGTGATATTTTATTTAAGGGGCGAAAAGTGAAGCCTGTTGAGGCGCGTATGTGGGGAGAATGGGGCCCTGGTTTGGCGTGGAAAGAACATGGCAGGAGGTGGCCCATTGAGAAGCGAATTTTTGAATATATTTGTGCCCGAAACAGATACAACCCTGATCTGGTTGAAAATTCAGTCCATAGAAAAAGAAAATGAACAACATCCGCAATTTTTGCATCATTGCACATATTGACCATGGTAAGAGCACCCTGGCCGACCGGTTGCTACAAATCACCAACACCGTTTCGGAGCGGGATATGCATGATCAGGTACTCGACTCCATGGAGCTGGAGCAGGAGCGGGGCATAACGATCAAGAGCCATGCCATTCAGATGGATTATGAGCGGGATGGGCAGCGTTATAAGCTCAACCTGATCGACACTCCCGGTCATGTGGACTTCTCCTATGAGGTTTCCCGTTCCATAGCGGCTTGTGAAGGGGCGCTGCTCATCATTGACGCTACCCAGGGCATCCAGGCGCAGACCATCTCTAACCTTTACCTGGCCCTGGAGAACGACCTGGAAATCATCCCGGTGATGAACAAGATGGACATGGAGAGTGCCATGCCTGAACGGGTGGCTGAACAAATCATCGATCTGATTGGGTGTGACCCCGACGATATCATAGAAGCCAGCGGTAAAACAGGCATGGGCGTTGAGAAGATCCTTCACCGGATCGTGGAACGGGTCCCTCCCCCCAAGGGAGATCCTCAGGCCCCGCTGCAGGCCCTGATCTTCGACTCGGTTTTCAACACCTTCCGGGGTGTTATTGCTTATTTCAAGATCGTCAACGGGGAGATCCGCAAGGGAGACCTGGTCAAGTTTGTGGCCACCAAGAAGGAGTACATTGCCGATGAGGTAGGGATCCTCCGGCTGGGCATGGAGCCGCGGGAGGTCATCAGCGCCGGCGATGTGGGGTATATCATTTCGGGGATCAAGACGGCCCGCGAGGTGAAGGTGGGCGATACCATCACCCATGTGAAACGGCCCTGTGAAGGAGCCATCGAAGGATTCGAGGAGGTGAAACCGATGGTGTTTGCCGGGGTTTATCCCATTGACTCCGAGGATTATGAGGATTTGCGTAGTGCCATGGAGAAGCTTCAGCTCAACGACGCCTCCCTGACTTATGAACCCGAGTCTTCGGTAGCCCTGGGTTTTGGCTTCCGGTGCGGCTTTCTGGGGCTCCTCCACATGGAGATCATCCAGGAGCGCCTCGAAAGGGAGTTCGACATGAACGTGATCACTACCGTTCCCAACGTCTCCTATATGCTGAAACTCACCAGCGGTGAAACCATCCGGGTCTATAACCCTTCGGGAATGCCTGCCACCACTGTAATTGATACGATCGAGGAACCATACATCCGTGCCAACATCATTACGGCCTCGGATTATGTGGGTTCCATCATGACCCTCTGTCTTGAAAAGCGGGGAACCCTCATCAACCAGAGTTACCTCACCTCTGAAAGAGTAGAGCTGGTTTTCGATATGCCCCTGGGGGAAATCGTTTTTGATTTTTATGACAAGCTCAAGAGCATCTCCCGTGGTTATGCCTCTTTTGATTATCATATCCAGGATTACCGGCCGGCACGGCTGATCAGGCTGGATATTCTTCTCAACGGGGAGATGGTGGATGCCCTGTCGACGCTGATCCATTTCGACAATGCCTATAACTTCGGAAGGAAGATGTGTGAGAAACTGCGCGAGCTGATACCCCGCCAGCAGTTTGACGTCGCCATTCAGGCGGCCATCGGAGCCAAAATTATCGCACGGGAGACCGTGAAGGCCGTTCGTAAGGATGTGACCGCCAAGTGTTATGGAGGAGACATCACCCGGAAGCGCAAACTCCTGGAGAAACAGAAGAAGGGAAAGAAAAGGATGAAGCAGATCGGCAGCGTGGAAGTGCCCCAGAAGGCCTTCCTGGCCGTCCTCAAACTCGATTAAAACAAGAGGGGGTCTCTATTAGGGACCCCCTCTTGTTGATGGATGGTACGTTACCGACATCCGGATCATCCGCTGTTGGTAGCCTGCCCACATAGCTGTCTACCGCATTTCTGCAGACTACCTTTCTGCCACCTGACTGGCGGAGGCCTGACAGGCCGGGGCTTCTCTCCATCAGGGGTTGCCCCTGTTTACATGATCAGTTTGTATCCTTTCCCGTGGACGTTAATGATCTCCACAGATGACTCGTTCTTGAGGTGCTTGCGCAACTTGGTGATGTACACATCCATGCTGCGGGCATTGAAATAGTTGTCATCGATCCATATCGATTTCAGGGCGAAATTGCGCTCCAGCACCTTGTTGGCATTCTGGCAGAGCAGTTTGAGCAATTCTGCCTCCTTGGTGGTGAGTTTGACCACTTCTTCCTCGTTGGCCAGGGTTTGCTTACGGGCATCAAAGGTGTAACGCCCCAGCTGGTAGATCTGCTGGCCGGTGTTCTGGGATTCAGGTACCGTACGCCGCAAAATCGCCTCAATCCTGAAAATCAGTTCCTCCATGCTGAAAGGCTTGGTGATATAATCGTCGGCCCCCAGTTTGAATCCCTCGATGACATCGTCCTTCAGGTTCTTGGCCGTGAGGAAAATGATGGGTATGTCAGCCGACACCATCCTGATCTCCCTGGCCAGGGTAAATCCATCTTTCTTGGGCATCATGATGTCGAGAACGCAAATATCGAAATGTTCCTTGCTGAATCCCCTGAAGGCTGCTTCCCCATCGGGGAAGAGCATCGCCTCGTAACCCTTGGCCACCAGATACTCGCGGAGCAGTAACCCCAGGTTCTCATCATCTTCGGCAAGCAATAGCTTAACTTTCTGTTCCATGGTTGTTTTTGTTATTGAATGGGAAATAAATGCTGAATTGGGTACCCTTGTTAACCGCACTCTCCACCAAGATCTTGCCGTTGTGGGCCTCCACGATTTTCTTCACATAACTTAATCCTAAACCGAATCCTTTGACATTGTGTACATTACCTGTTGGAACCCGGTAAAATCGCTCAAAAATTTGTTCCTGATGTTCCCGGGGAATACCGATTCCCTTATCGGCTACCGTGAGGACTACGCTCTCTCTGCGTGTTTCGGTGGTCACGGTAATCTCGGGTATTTCGTTGCTGTATTTGAAGGCATTGTCGAGCAGGTTGAAAACTACATTGGTGATGTGGATTTCGTCTCCATAGATCTTGTCATTGGAAGCGCGCAGATCGGTATGCAACACCCCATTTTTGTTTTTGACGCGCAGCTCAAAGCTGGCAATCACCGTTCTGACCAGGTCGTTGAGCTCAAATTCCCTGAAGCGGAGTTTTAACCTTCCTTCGTTGAATACCGCCATCTGGAGCACCTTCTCCACCTGGTAACTCAGCCGTTTGCTCTCCTGATTGATGACACTTGAGATGTGCGCGATGGTTTTCGGGGTGTTGGAAATGGTCTCGTCCTGGAGCATCTGACTGGCCAGGGAAATGGTGGAAATGGGCGTTTTCAGCTCATGGGTCATGTTGTTGATGAAGTCGTTTTTGATTTGGGAGAGCTTTTTCTGTTTGAGAATAATATAGATGGTATAGGCAAAAATGGCAATCAGCAGGCTGGTAAGGATGAAGGTAGGGATGACCATAATTCCTGTGGCTCTGATAAGGAACCCCGACCGCTTGGGAAAATAGATGACCAGATAGTTGGGAATTTCATAGATATCGTTGGGAAAAAGAACATGGGTGTATTCCTTCTTTTTTTTGACGTTTTTAAATCCCGGGCTTTCGCTGATTGTTTTTTCCTGCCCCGTGGGGAAGGTCTTGATGGCATAGCGGTAATCGAGGCTGATGCCCTGGAAGAGGAGGTCTTCGCTGAGGGTTTTGGTCAGGAATCCCACATCTATTCTCTCCTCAATGGGCCGGCTGCGGAAGAAAAGACGCTGCAGGAGCTGGAAATTCTCACTCAGGCGTTGTTCGAGGAGCCGTTGTTGCTGCAGGTTATAATCATGGAGCTTATCAAAAGCCGAGGGGAAGTCGCCCGGACGGCCACGGGTTGTATTCCGCAGGGAGATAATGGTGTCGGTAAACTGGTATTCAACGCGGGGTTGGAGCGAATGGGTCGTACTGGAATAGTTGAAGGAAAGGCTGAGATTGGCCTCCTGGAGCCCCCGTGGCAGCAGGTTGCCGAAAGCAGGGAGGGTCAACAGGGCCGTATCCTGCTGCCGGGCAGCATACAGCTCCTCTTCCAGGATCAGGACCCTTTCGTGTTCCTCCATCTTGAGGACGACCTGCGATAAAATCTGCCTCACCGTCTGGTCAAACTGCTCCTCCCTGATCCGGGCTGACTTCTGGATGCTGTTGATCTGAACCAGAATCAACCCGGTCATGACCAGAGCCATCAGCACGATCAGGGTCACCAGCTTTTGTTTACTCATGGCGCAAAGATAATTTTAAGAAGCCTGATTCAGAGATTCTTAACATTATTTAACAGCGGTTATTCCTGACCGTCTCACCCTGCAAAATTCTTTCTGCGAAGAGTATCAGCCACTTGTTCGATGACCTCGGGGTAATGGCGGTACTCCAGCTGATGAATCCGGTCGGCCAGGCTTTCCGGTGTATCGTTGGCTTCCACCCGGCAACGCGCCTGGAAGATGATCTCCCCCTCGTCGTAATGTTCGTTCACGTAGTGGATGGTGATGCCCGAAAACGCCTCCCTGTTCCGGAGGACGGCTTCATGAACCTTTGCGCCATACATATTTTTACCCCCATAGGCCGGTAATAAGGCCGGATGAATGTTAATGATCGTAAATTGACGTAACAGATGGGGGGGGACCAGCCATAAAAAACCCGCCAGGACCAGCAGGGAAACCCCTCTATCTGCCAGGTATACCCCAACATAGGGGGTGTCACGGAACTCTTCCCGGGTGAATAGCAGGGTCTCCACTCCTGCATCGCGGGCCCGCACCAGAGCATAGGCCCCAGGATTATTCGAAAGCAGACAGGCTACTTTAACCTTTTGGCTGTCTGCGAAATATTCAATGATCCGCTGCGCATTGCTCCCTGTTCCGGAGGCTAAAACAGCGATGTTTACTGGGTTCATAGAAGGGATATATTAGATGGAATATTTGACTAATATGTTCAAATATAGGTTTTTATGGGTTAAGTCACAGGAAGGCGCATTCATTTTTTTTGGACATTTTGTTTGAATTATAGTTTGTAAATTTATTACTTTGCACCGATTTTTTAAAACTCTATTTAATAACTTAAAATTTGAGCTATGTCTGATATTGCAGCAAAAGTTAAAGCAATCATCGTTGACAAATTGGGTGTCGATGAAAGTGAAGTCACCAATGATGCTTCATTCACGAATGATTTGGGTGCCGATTCTCTGGATACCGTTGAGCTGATCATGGAATTTGAGAAGGAGTTTGACCTGGCCATTCCTGACGATCAGGCGGAGAAGATTTCGACGGTGGGTGAAGCGATCAAGCACATCGAGGAAGGTATCAAGAATAAATAAATCCGGGATAATCATTTATGGAGTTGAAAAGGGTAGTAGTTACGGGTCTGGGGGTTATCACACCATTAGGTCATACGGTTGATCTTTTTTGGGAGAATCTGAAGAATGGTGTCAGCGGATGCGGGCCTATTACCAAGTTTGATCCTCAGTATCACAAAACCAGGTTTGCCTGCGAGGTCAGGGGATTTGATCCTGCTGAGTATGGGATAGACCGGAAGGAAGCCCGGAAGCACGATCTTTTCACGCAGTTTGCTTTTGCGGCGGTTTCCCGGGCCATGGAGGATGCCGGGGTTGATGTGGAAAAGCTCGACAGGAACCGGGCGGGGATCATCTGGGGGTCGGGTATTGGTGGTTTGCAGACCTTCTTTGAGGAGGTGCAGGCTTACAAGCCGGAACGGCCCCAGTTCACGCCGTTTTTCATCCCCAAGATGATTGCCAACATTGCCGGCGGACTACTATCGATCAAGTATGGGTTTCGCGGGCCGAATTATACGACGGTGACGGCCTGTGCTTCGGCTTCACATGCCATTATTGAGGCTTTCAACAAGATCAGGCTGGGGCAGGTGGAGTTCATGATTACGGGGGGTTCCGAGGCGGGAGTCAATGAGGCGGCCATGGCCGGTTTCAATTCGATGAGGGCCATTTCTACCCGGAATGACGATCCGGCGACGGCTTCCCGTCCCTTTGACAAGGACCGTGATGGTTTCGTCATGGGTGAAGGGGCCGGAGCCCTGATCCTCGAAGAGTATGACCATGCCCAACGCCGGGGAGCTAAAATCTATGCTGAGATTATCGGGGGCGGAATGTCGGCCGATGCTTATCATATGACGGCTCCTGATCCTGAGGGCACTGGTGCACAGCTGGTGATGAAATGGGCGGTGGAAGATGCCGGTCTTCAACTGACCGATGTGGATTATATCAACGTACACGGGACTTCCACCCCGCTGGGCGACATTGCCGAACCCAAGGCCATCGTGAATCTTTTTGGCGACCATGCCTATCAGATGAGCATCAGCGCTACCAAGTCCATGACCGGTCACCTTCTGGGAGCTGCAGGGGCTGTGGAAGCCATCGCTACCATCCTGGCCCTGCGCGACGGTATCATCCCGCCTACCATCAACCATTTCACCGATGACCCTGAAATCGATAACCGCCTCGATTTCACCTTTAACACGGCTAAAAAGAGGGATATCCGGATTGCCATCAGCAACACCTTTGGATTCGGCGGACACAATGCCACCATTGCCCTGAAAAAAATCGAGGAACCGTGTTGAAAATCATCTTCCAAAGAATAAAACTCTTTTCTTCTCCAAGGAAAGAGTTTTATTTGTTTTTAAAGAGGCTCATCGGATTCTATCCACAGACCCTCTCCTATTATGATACGGCCTTCACCCACCGCTCCACTTCGCGCCTAAATACCCAGGGGCAGGCGGTCAACAATGAGCGGCTGGAGTATCTGGGTGATGCTATTCTGGGTGCCGTAATCGCTGATTTCCTTTATAACCGTTTTCCTATGGAGGATGAGGGGTTCCTGACCAAAATGCGATCCAAGCTGGTCAACCGAGCCATCCTTACCTCCCTCACCCACGAGATGGGGCTGAACCGCTTCATCGACGCCAACACCAACAATGCGGTCGAGAAAAGTCATATTTATGGCGATGCCCTGGAGGCCCTCATTGGAGCCATTTACCTCGACAAAGGATACCTGGCCGCTAAATTCTTTATCACCAAACGCATCCTTTCCCGTTATATCGACCTGCATCAGCTTGAACAGCTCGATCTAAACTTCAAAAGCCGCCTGATCGAATGGAGTCAGAAGGGCAAAAGAGATGTGAAGTTCGATACTGTGGAAGAGTATCCCGACAACGGCCGCCATCCCCGGTTTGTCTCCAAAGTGGAGGCTGACGGCAAGGTGGTGGGGCGGGGGACCGGTTCCTCCAAGAAGGAAGCCCAGCAGAATGCCGCCCGGGAAGCCTTAAAAAAGTTGGACGTACACATCGACTCCTGAAGTAGACCTATTCATTTTCTGCCCATTTTAAGCCTTCAGCATGAACAATTTCCTCATTTATGGCCTGGGCTTCCTGGCTCAGGCGCTTTTCTTCGGAAGGACGCTCCTTCAGTGGTTTAAATCGGAAAACGAGGGGGAAGTCATTTCGCCGGAAGCTTACTGGAGAATCAGCCTGGTAGCCTCCCTGCTGATGCTCTTCTATGGTATTTTCCGCAATGATTTCGCCATTATCCTGGGGCAGGTGATTGTCTATTATATCTATGTCAGAAACCTGCAGCTCAAAAAGGCCTGGCGGGGAATTCCCCTTCCCGTGAGAATCTTCCTGCTCCTAGCTCCTGTGGCCATCGCCCTGTGGCTGTTGAACGGCTCGACCTATAGTTTTCGTACTATCCTGGGCAACAAGGAGGTCGCTCCCTGGCTCATGGTGATGGGAGTCGGCGGACAGCTTGTTTTTACCTTTCGCTTTATCTTCCAGTGGATCCACTCCGAAAAGGAAAAAGAATCGTTGCTGCCTGCCGGTTTCTGGATCATCAGCATTGCCGGGGCGCTGGTCATTTTTGTTTATGCCATTTTCAGACGTGATCCGGTCCTCTTTTTCTCCAATGGACTGGGCCTCTTTGTCTATGTCCGCAATCTGCTGATTCACTCGGGGCGCAGGAGCTTGATGGAACGCCTCGACAACCAGGCCATCCGGGATCTTTCCCGGAAAATCAGCAACAAAATCAAATAAGTCGTATAGGAGTGATGGGATTGTGCCCCTTTGAACCGGCAGGGGATCCCTTACAGAGGCGGCTGGCCTTTCTCCCGTAGATAAACCCTTTTACCGGCAATGGAGCCTTTTCTTCCCTGGATGGTCATTGGGATAGTGCATCATTTTGCCAGTTGATTTTGTACAGGAGTGTTGTGAGAGAATCTTTGATGGTGGTGAAATCGGTTTTAAAGGCCGCCTTGACGGGTTCCCCTGGCGGGACGTCGAGTTTCAGGGGATCAACGGGGGATCCGTTTTTATAAACCCTGAAATCGAGGTGGGGACCGGTGCTTAAACCTGTTGATCCGACATAGCCGATGACGTCTCCCTGTCTGACCCTGGCCCCCGGGGTAATGCCTTTGGCAAACCCTGACAGGTGAAGGTACAAGGTGGTATACACGGTATTGTGTTTGATTTTGACGGTATTGCCGCCGCCCCCCTTGTATCCTCTTTCCACGACGGTACCATCACCAATGGTCATCACAGGAGTCCCCTTGGGAGCAGCATAGTCCACTCCGAAATGGGGCCTTCTGATTTTGAGGACGGGATGAAGGCGACTCCCTGAAAAACGCGAACTGATGCGAGAAAAAGATAAGGGGGCTTTCAGAAAGGCCTTCCGGAGGTTCTCTCCCCGGTCGTCGAAATAGTCAAATCCTTCATCCTGTGAAAAACGAAAGGCATAATAACTCTTCCCCATGTGTTCAAATTCGGCTGCATAGATGGGGCCCACCCCGATCGAGGTACTGTCGACATACTGTTCTATAAAGAGGAGCCTGAAACGGTCCCCTTTCTGGATGCCGAAGAAGTCGATCGTCCAGGCATAAATCTCGCTCATCTCGATGGCCAGGGCGGGATTCAGGTTATTATCGGTCATGGTATTCCAAAGGTTCGAAGTGATCGTGCCACTGGCCGACCGGTGTTCGGCGCGTACCTTTTTCCGGCCTTGCGTGATGGCCAGGGAGTCGGAAAGATCGAAAATCACATATTCGATGCGGTTGTTTTCATAGACCATAAAACGGGCTTCCCGGGAGGTGTCAGGGGACTGGAAAAGATAATAGGGCTGACCGGTTCTGATTTTCCTGACATCGAAGATGTTTTCAGCCTTTCTGGCCAGTTGGTCTATCCTGGTCATGCTCACTCCGAACCCTGTGAGGATGTCCCCCAGGTTCTGGTTGGGGCGAACTACCTCCTTCACGATGTGGAACGAATCGACAGGAATGCCGAACAACGTATCCGCTACAGGGCCAGGGGGGACCGTTTGTGAGGGTTCCGCAGGAGTAAGGAGGAGGTAGGCGGCTAAGGCGCCTCCCACCAAAAGAGCCGCTGCCATCAGGATCTTGCCTGTTTTCTTCCAGTTTATCATATCGAATCTATCCTAGAGTTTCAGTTGGTCAAATCCCTGACCGTAGACCCCCATTACACTCCCCATGGAAATGAAAGCATTGGGATCTATCTCTTTAATTTTTCGGAATATAGCTCCGGTTTCACGCTTTCTGACCACGGAGATGACCACTTTCACGTTTTCCTTGGTGTACCAGCCCACACCGTCGATCACGGTGACCCCACGGTATTTCTGCTGGTTGATGAAGTCGGCGATCTCCTCGTATTTGCGCGAGAAGATGAGCATTTGGGCCGACCTGTTGGCCCCGCTCAGGACCGCGTCGAGGGCATAGGAAGTGACGGCCATAGCTACATAGCCATAGACCAGCTTATCAACCGATTTTAGCACCAGGTAGGAAGAGGCGATGATGATCACGTCACAATAAAGGATAATTCTGCCCGGGCTGATATTTCTGAATTTATTGATGATGGCGGCGATGATGTCGGTTCCGCCAGTACTGCCCCCACGGCTGAAAACGATGCCCAGGCCAATGCCGGCCATGCCTCCCCCCAGTACTGTCGAGAGAAAAATGTCATCGATCAGGGGTTCCTTCAACAGATTTTGGGTGATGGTGAGGGCCAGGGTGATCACTACCATGCTGTAGATGGTTTTGATCCCAAAATTGGGGCCCAGGACCCGGATGGCAATCAGCACCAGAACTACGTTGACCAGGAAATAGGTCACCCCGATGGGGAATCCTGTGGCAAAGTAGATCACTGCCCCGATGCCACTGACCCCCCCTCCCGTGAGCTGGGCCGGCAGGATGAAAAGGGTCCACGAAATGGCATACAACAACAATCCGAGGGTGATGATGAAATAGTCCTCAATGGACTCCAGTTTTTTCCAGATAAGTTCTTTCACCTTTTGAACTGGTATTATATGATTTATCCCAAGACGACATTGATGATTTTTCCGGGCACCACGATGATCTTCCGCAGGGCTTTCCCCTCCAGGTAGCGTTGGGTCCTTTCATTTTCCATGACGCTCCTTTCGATTTCGGCTACGGGAAGATCCAGCGGAAGCTCCAACTTAAAACGGAGCTTTCCATTAAAGGAGACCGGGTATTCAAACTGCTCTTCCACCAGCAGCCTTTCATCGGCTTCAGGCCAGCTTTCATAGGCCAGGGTTTTGTCATGGCCCAGCAGGGCCCACAACTCCTCGCCCATGTGAGGTGCAAAGGGGGAGAGAATTTTTATGAAAGTAGCAGCCGTTTCGCGGGTGACACTGCCCTGTTTCATGGCCGTATTGTTGAAGACCATTAGGGCTGAAATGGCCGTGTTGAACCTGAGGTTGTCCAGGTCAGCGGTCACCTTGCGGATTGCCTGGTGAAGGGCCTTCAGCAGGGCGGGGTCTTCCTCTCCCTCCCTGATGTTATCGGCATTGGCAAAGAAACGGTAGACCCGGTTCAGGAAGTTATAGACCCCCTTGACTCCTTTCTCCGACCAGGGTTTACGTTCGTCGAGGGGCCCCATGAACATCTCATACAGCCGGAGGGCATCCGCGCCATACTGGCTCACCACATCGTCGGGGTTGATCACGTTCTTAAGTGATTTTGACATCTTGGCGACGATCTGATTGAGGGGTTCTCCTGTTACTTTATGGCGAAATCCCTCTTCGGTTTCTTCGACCAGGTCGGAACTCACCTTGGCGCCTGTGGCTGTTTCGTAAGCAAAGGCGAGGATCATGCCCTGGTTGAAGAGTTTGGCGAAGGGTTCGTCGGTGGAGACGATGCCCAGGTCAAAGAGGACCTTATGCCAGAAGCGGCTGTAAAGGAGGTGGAGGACGGCATGTTCCGCCCCACCGATATAAAGGTCTACGGGCATCCAGTATTTCTCAAGGGCAGGATCGAAGATGCTCTCCGTATTGCGGGGATCGATAAACCGCAGGTAGTACCAGCAGGAGCCTGCCCATTGGGGCATGGTATTGGTCTCACGGCGCCCCCGTCGCCCATCAGGGCCGGTCACCTGCAGCCACTCACGGGCGTTGGCCAGAGGGGATTCCCCTCCCTCACCGGGTTCATATTTTTCCATCTCAGGAAGCTGCACAGGCAGGTTCTCGTCAAGGGTCACCGTTCCGTCTTCCCAGTGAATGACAGGAAAGGGTTCTCCCCAGTAGCGCTGCCTGCTGAACAGCCAGTCTCTGATCTTATAGTTGACCGTTGCCTTTCCGATCCCTTTTTCGTCGAGCCATCTGATGATGGTGGCGATACCCTGTTCCTTATTCAAGCCGTTGATGTCCAATCCTTTTGCCGGATGGGCAGAATGAATATACCGGCCATCACCGGTCCAGCAGGCCCTTCCCGCCAGTACCTCTTCACGGATCTCAGCCGACGCGCCGGTAGGATCCAGGATACAGATCACGGGAATGCCGAACTTACGGGCGAACTCAAAGTCACGTGTGTCGTGGGCCGGCACTGCCATAATGGCACCGGTGCCATACCCCATCAGGACGTAGTCGGCCATCCATATCGGTATGGGTTCCCCGGTGACCGGGTTCTCCGCATAACTGCCCGTGAAGACGCCGGTTTTCTCCTTGGCCAGTTCGGTGCGGTCAAGATCTGACTTCAGTGAGGCCGCCCTGATATACTCCTCTGCTGCCTGGCGGTACCCGGCGGTGACCAGCTCTCCCGTGAGGGGATGCTCAGGAGAGACGACCATGTAGGTGGCTCCGAACAGGGTGTCGGGGCGTGTGGTGTAGACCTTCAGGCTGATCTCCTTTCCGATGACCCTGAAGTCCACTTCTGCCCCCTGTGATTTGCCGATCCAGTTGCGTTGCATGTCTTTTACCCCTTCGGGCCAGTCCAGTCCATCGAGGCCGGTGAGAAGCCTTTCTGCATAATGGGGGATCCGCAGAAGCCATTGTTTCAGGTTTTTACGGATGACCTGGTGGCCGCATTTCTCATGCGAACCATCGGTGAGCACCTCCTCATTGGCGCAAACCGTCCGGCAGGAACCGCACCACCACACCTGGGCATGGTCATAGTAGGCCAGCCGGTGGTCATCGGTATATTTCCGGAGGGCCTCCCCGCCCTGTGCGGCCACTTCCGCGGGAATGGGCAGCTCGCTGACCGGCCGCCCCCGGCCACTCTCCGGATCATACCAGGTGTTGTAAAGCTGGAGAAAAATCCATTGCGTCCACTTAAAATAACCGGGATCGGTGGTGTTGATTTCCCGTTCCCAGTCGTAGCTCAGCCCCAAGGCTTTAATCTGCCGGCGAAAGGTGTCACAATTCCTGCGGGTGGTCAGGGAGGGGTGGGTCCCCGTCTGAATCGCATACTGCTCTGCCGGTAACCCAAAGGCATCCCAACCCATCGGATGTAATACACTGTACCCTTTCATCCGCTTGTACCGGCTCAGTATGTCAGTGGCGGTATACCCTTCAGGGTGACCCACATGCAACCCCGCTCCCGAAGGATAGGGAAACATGTCGAGAATGTAATATTTGGGTTTTGAAAAATCAGTCTCCGTTCTGAAGGTCTGATGCTTCTCCCAGTAATCCTGCCACTTTTTCTCGATCTCACCGAAATTGTATTCCATGGTGCTAAGCTGTTTTGATAAAAAAAATTAAGCCGCAAAGTTAAAAAAAAAGAGGCTGCCCGTGACAGGGACAGCCTCCAATCCTTACCTCTAAAAAAAGGATCAGTAGGTGACCACCGGAGGAAGGTTTTTCGCCTGCTCGATAAAATTGGTGACCTGCTTGAGGGCTGGTACGGCACGGGTGATTTTCTTCTCAGCCTGCACCTCCACCAGTTTCTGGTACAGGTTTTCAGCATTGCGGTTTTTCAGCTCCTTGACGGTGTCAACGCCGGCTGCTTCCAGCAATTCGGAAAACTGGGGACCAATCCCCTTAATCCTGAACAAGTCAGCCTTGTTCACCCAGTTCAGCACCTTGCTTTCATCGATGCCTGAAGCTTCAGCAATGGACTTGCGGCCACCGCGGGTCGCTCCTTTTTCCAGCAGGTTCTCAACGGTCACTACGCCGGCATTTCCCAGTTTCTCGGCGAAGACAGGACCGATACCTTCAATCTCTTTGACTTTTTTTGCCATGGTGAATTGTTTTAAATAAATGTTATTCAAGTGTTTGAGTATATCCTGGTAAAGTTTTGAACACCCTAATTTAGAAATAATAAGTCATACTACCTAATAGGCGGTTTTATTTTCTTTCTCCTTCCAGCGCCGGAAAACCGCCCTGGCATTCTCGTCGGGGAAGTAGGTCAGGTTCATTTTTCTTTTTTCTTCAGGGAGGGCCATCTCTCTGTAGATGAAATCATCATCGAAGCCGGCATCGGCCGCGTCGTGTCGGGTACTCCCGTAAAACAGGCGGTCGGGACGGGCCCAGTAGATGGCGCCCAGGCACATAGGACACGGTTCGCAACTGCTGTAGAGGTCGCAGCCGGTCAACTGGAAAGCGGCCATGTTTTTGCAAGCCTCCCTGATAGCCATCACTTCGGCATGGGCCGTAGGATCGTTGATGCTGGTGACCTGATTGAATCCCTCACCGATGATCATGCCCTCTTTCACAACCACCGCACCAAAAGGTCCCCCCAGTCCGTGGTCTAAGGCATAAGCCGCCAATTCCACCGCACGCCGCATAAACCGCGCTTCAGGTATCTCTTTTTCCTTCATACTGTGTATTTGACTGTAAAAATAATAAATTAGTTATTTTTGTCACACAGGAAATTAAAATCCAGAAATCATGGAAGGGAAGGAAAAATTCGTCGAAGCCATACAAGGTAGTTACACTTTCAAGGGGGACTCCATATTGTTGGGATCAGCGATCTTCGGAGAAGACCAGGAGACGGGATGTCAGGTCAAGGTACCGTTGAAGACCCTGAACCGGCACGGGCTGATTGCCGGGGCCACGGGAACCGGCAAGACCAAGTCGTTGCAAGTGATCGCCGAAGGGCTGGCTGATGCGGGAGTTCCTGTGCTGCTGATGGATGTCAAGGGAGACCTCAGCGGAATTGCTGCCCCCGGAACCATGAATCCCGTGGTCGAAAAAAGAAGCCGTCTGATCGGAATGGACTGGCAGCCCTGTGGGTATGCTTCCGAACCGATGACCATCAGCAATGAACCAGGGGTTCAGCTGAAAGCCACCGTCTCGGAATTCGGACCGGTTCTCTTGGGGAAAATCCTGGACCTGAACGAAAACCAAACGGGCATTCTCTCCATGGTCTTCAAGTATTGTGACGATAAACAGTTGCCCTTGCTCGATATCGAAGACCTTAAAACGGTACTTAAGTATATCCAGGAAGATGGGAAAGAGGAATTCCAGAAGGATTACGGCTTTTTCCAGACCACCTCGGCAGGAACGATCATGCGCAGTCTGACGGGGCTGGAACAGCAGGGGGCCACCCGGTTCTTCGGAGAGCCCTCCTTCGATATTGAGGACCTGATGCGCCGGAGCAAGGAGGGCAAAGGGATGATCAATATTCTGAGGGTGACAGATATACAGAGCAATACGGCGATGTTCAGCACTTTTATGCTCTGCCTGCTGGCTGAAATCTTCCAGAAAATGCCCGAAAAAGGGGATCTGGCTCAGCCCGAGCTGGTGATTTTCTTCGACGAGGCCCATCTGATCTTCCGTAATGCCACCAAAACCCTTCTCGACCAGTTTGAGGTGACCATTAAACTGATCCGTTCCAAGGGGGTGGGGATCATCCTGGTGACCCAGTCGCCTGATGATATTCCTGCGGAAGTATTGGGGCAATTGGGGCTGAAGGTGCAGCATGCCCTGCGGGCCTTCACCGCTAAAGACCGGAAAGCCATTAAACTGGCCGCCGAAAACTATCCCCTCAGCGATTTTTATAATGCCGATGAACTGATTACCCAAATGGGGACCGGCGAGGCCATGGTCACCGCCCTCAATGAAAAGGGCATGCCTACAGAACT
This sequence comes from uncultured Prolixibacteraceae bacterium, assembly GCA_964552955.1. Taxonomy (GTDB): domain Bacteria; phylum Bacteroidota; class Bacteroidia; order Bacteroidales; family Prolixibacteraceae; genus UBA1413. Next base: position 117,862 of record CAZKIU010000003.1, on the reverse strand, counting down.
GGTCCATACCCTGATGCGGCCTCCCTTCTCCCGGATGGATATTCTCAGCCCGGAGGAGATCGAAGAATTGGTCCGCATCTCACCCCTGGTCCGTAAATACAACCAGGATATCGACCGGGAGAGTGCCCACGAGATCCTTATGGAGAGAATGGAAGAGGAAGATGCCCGCCAGGAGAGGGAGAAAAGAGAAGCCCAGAGAAACCGTCCTGCTTCCCGGGGCCGTCAGGTCCGTCAGGTCTCCACTTTTGAGAAAATTATGAAAAGCTCCGTTACCCGTACTGTTGCCAGGGAGGTTACGCGCGGATTGCTGGGGGTCTTGGGCCTCAAAAGAAGATAATTCCCATGGGGCTCCGGCCATCCGGAGCCGGCAGGAGGGGATGGCCTGTCATACCATGATGAACAATAAAAAATGCCACAAGGAAGGATTACCAGGGGAAGCCGGAAGAGGATTACCGGGCGCTGCTGATCACCAGTTTAAGGGTCTTGGCTGAATTGGCGGTGTTGCTGACCCTCAGAAGGTAGATGCCGTCAGGAAGTTCAGTAGGGGTTATTTCATACCGCTGTACCGGAACCGTGAATTTCTTGTTATAGACCTGAACCCCCGCGATATTGGTAATTTTGATTTCCCTGATCAGATGGGGGGTGATTTCCACGGTAAACTTTTTATGGAGGACAGGATTCGGGAAGACCTTCAGGTCAGGCTGGCTTCCATAGAGTTCCGTTCCTGCCTGCACCGGGGAGGAGAGGCCCGCGGATAAGGTTTCCTGCCCATGCAGGGTGCCGGCCGCGAGAGCCAGTATTAACAGAAGGATCCATCTATGTTTGACCCGATTCATCTTCATGACAATCTGCATTACAAATATAATGCCTTTTTGTTAAAAAAAAACAGCTAAAGGCGTTTCAGTGCTTCTTCCAGGTCGGCTGGGGTGTCGATGCCGATGGAGACCCACTCTGTGACGGCGGTTTGGATGCGGTAGCCGTTTTCCAGCCAGCGGAGCTGTTCGAGGGATTCTGCCGTTTCGAGGGTGCCTGCGGGCAAGCGGGTGATGGCATTGAGGATATCCAGCCGATAGCCATACATGCCGATATGGGCCCAGTAGTCATGGGTGGTCACCCATTCACTTCTTTCCCTGCCCCGCAGGTAGGGGATGGCCGACCGGCTGAAATAGAGGGCTTCTCCCCCTCGCCCCAGGACGACCTTGGGTTTGTTGGGATTCTCCAGATCGGCAGGATCGGTGATTTTTCTGACCAGGGTGGCGATTTCCACCCCGGGGGTGAAACACCCCATGAGTTCCCTGATTTGTTCGGGCCGTATAAAGGGTTCATCCCCCTGCACATTGATGACCACATCAATCGGTGAGGTTTGGGCGATGATCCGGGCAGCTTCCGCGCACCGGTCGGTGCCACTGGCATGATCGGGTGAGGTCATCACGACCTGGCCCCCGTAATCCCGCACCGTTTGGGCAATCCCTTCATGGTCAGTGGCGACCCACACTTCGTCAAGGACTTCCCGGGCCCGCTCCATGACATGAATGATCATCGGTTTGCCGTGAATCAGGGCCAGCGGTTTACCCGGAAATCGGGTCGATTGGTAACGGGCAGGAATGATGAGTGTAAATCGCATCTCTCTTTTTTTTTCTGGCATCAAAGATACATCAACCCGGCGAATAAAGGTAAATGTGGAGATCACAGGTTTGTCGGGCATGAAAAATTAGTAAATTTGCACACTTTCACAGATAACCATGGATGTACAGGCAATTAAGCAGCGGTTCGGAATCATCGGAAATTCGCCGGATCTGAACAGGGCCATAGAGGTGGCGGTCCAGGTGGCCCCCACTGACCTGTCGGTACTGATCACGGGCGAGAGCGGAACCGGAAAGGAGTTTTTCCCGCAGATTATCCATTACCATTCCTCCCGGAAACATGGTAAATATATCGCCGTCAACTGTGGGGCTATTCCGGAGGGGACCATCGATTCTGAACTTTTTGGACATGAAAAGGGGGCCTTCACCGGGGCATTATCAGACCGGAAAGGCTATTTCGAGGAAGCCGACGGAGGTACCATTTTTCTGGATGAGATCGGAGAACTCCCCCTGTCGACCCAGGTGAGGCTTTTAAGGGTTTTGGAAACCGGGGAATTCATCAAGGTGGGCTCCTCCCGGGTCCTCAAGACCAATGTCAGGGTGATCGCCGCAACCAATATCAATCTGCCACGAGCCATTGAATCGGGGAGTTTTCGTGAGGACCTCTTTTACCGCCTCAATACGGTCCCCATTCTTGTGCAGCCCCTACGCCACAGAAGCGATGACGTTCATCTCCTCTTCCGAAAGTTTGCTTCTGACTTCGCCGAAAAATACCGGATGCCCGCCATCCGCCTGGAAGAGGATGCCAAAGCATTGCTGGCGCGCTATTCCTGGCCGGGAAACGTCAGACAACTGAAGAATATCACCGAACAGATCTCCATCATCGAACATAACCGGGACATTTCGGCCCAGGTCATCGTAAAATACCTCCCGCCGGAAAACCGTTCCAACCTGCCCGCCCTGGTCGCCACGCCCCAGGAGAAGAGTTTTTCCAGTGAACGGGAGATCCTCTATCAGGTCCTCTTCGATATGAGAAAGGATATGAACGACCTGAAAAAACTGGTGCTTGACATGCTCAGGGAGCGCGGTCATGAGGAGATGGCTGAAGACCATGCCCATATCATCCGCAAGCTCTATCACAACGACCTGGAGGTGGTGGCTGAGCGGAAAACCCAAGCCCCCATCAAGATTGAAACCTTCGAAAAGGAGAATATCCTGGACACCGAGGAACTCGTGGAGGAGTCCCTTTCCCTGGAGGACAAGGAGATTGAACTCATCAGGAAGGCTTTGGAGAAACACAGTGGAAAACGGAAATTTGCCGCACAGGAACTGGGGATATCTGAGCGGACCCTTTACCGTAAAATCAAGGAATACCAAATAACCACCTGAAGGATGAAGAGGAGCATGACCCTGCTGGCAGGGATGATTGTTGTATTGGTGATGGCGGGGTGGCTGGCTTCCTGCAAAATCAGTTACACCTTCACCGGGGCCAATATTTCCGCCGATGTGAAGACCTTCTCGGTCTATTATTTCCCCAACCGGGCACGGCTGGTGAATCCCACCCTGAGCAACGATTTCACTGAAAAACTCAAGGAGAAGCTCCTTAAACAGACCTCCCTGAAAGAGGAAGCCGAGAATGGTGACCTGGTTTATGAAGGCCAGATTACCGATTATTCTGTCAGACCCATGGCCATCCAGAAGGAGGATATGGCGGCCCAGAACCGGTTGACCGTTACGGTCAGACTGAAATACACCAACAACAAGGATCATACCCAGGACTTTGACCGGACCTTCTCTGCCTTCGAGGATTTCTCGAGTTCCATGAGTCTGAACGATGTGGAAAGCAGTATTGTTCCCGAAATTCTGGAAAAACTGCTGGACGATGTTTTCAATGCCACTATCGCCAACTGGTAAATGAACAGTACTGAATTCCTGAAATATTACCGCCATCCCGGCCTGTGCGGAGCCAATGAGGTTCCCCTCTGGGAGGAGCTGCTCAGGGAGTACCCCTGGTTTCAGTCCGGGTGGATGCTTTATCTCTGTAGCCTCCGTGCTTCCGGGGATCCCCGCTTTGAGGAGAACCTCCGTCAGGGGGCCCTGCGCATCAGGGACCGCAGGACGCTGCGCAGGATGGTGGAACCTGAAAAAAACAAGGGCTCCTTTCCTTCGGGCGAATATCTTGCCGGTGGCGAGTTTGCTTCCGGTTTGGGGAGTGATGATGTCGTCACAGGGGGCGGAGCCTCCCCGGAGTCTGCCCTGAAACAGCAACTCATCGAGCGGTTTCTGGCCGGAGGGGCCGCCTTCGGTATCCTTCCCGTTACGGCCTCCACATCCCCCGGCATCGATCTGGCAGAGAAAGCCGCTGAAGTCTCCGGCGATATCCTGACCGAAACATTTGCCAACCTGCTGGTTCAGCAGGAAAAATATCAGGAGGCCATCGAAGCATTTGAAGAATTAAGTTTGAGATATCCGGGAAAAAGTGTTTACTTTGCAGCCCGCATTGAGGAAGTTAAAAGAATAATGAATTATTAACAGCTTTTGTCATGTATACTTTAATTCTTGTCCTGATATTCATTGTGTGTATCCTGCTGGTGCTGATCGTATTGGTTCAGAACTCCAAAGGTGGCGGCCTCGCCAGCAATTTCCAGGCTTCCACGCAGATCGCCGGTGTCCGCAAAACCGCTGATTTTCTGGAAAAAACCACCTGGGGTCTTGCCGGGGCCCTGTTGTTGCTCTCCATTGCCGGATCGGCCTTTATTCCCCGAGGTGAGGTGGGGCAGGGAGGTTCCATAATCCAGGAGCAGATTCAGAATGTAGCCGATCCCAACCAGGTGCCCAGTTTCCCGACTTCCGCCCCCGAGAATACGGCTACCCCGGGCGATTCCACCCGCTGATCAGAGCCATGCTGATGGCCAAAAAAGGCTGTTCCGGAAAGGAACAGCCTTTTTTCATGCGATCCTCTTCTCTTCTTTAAAACGCAGGGTGAGCTTCCCTTTACCGGAAAGAGTGACCGGAGATGCGAACCGGAAGTGTTGACCAAAAGCTGACCGAAGCTGACCGGAAACGCT
>CAZKIU010000003.1:102885-113111 GCA_964552955.1 uncultured Prolixibacteraceae bacterium | reverse complement strand
GAGATGCGAACCGGAAGTGTTGACCAAAAGCTGACCGAAGCTGACCGGAAACGCTAACCGGAATTGCGGACCAAAAGCTGACAGGAAGTGCTCCGCCAGGGGTATGTCAGAGTGTCATAACCTATGACAGTTCGTTAAGTTGCAGGAATACAGCTGAATGATGGGAGCTGGGTGACGTATGCCTCATCAGCCGAAGTGAAAAAATGGCAAAGCCACCCCCTTTCGGGGGAGGTCAGGGGGGTTGGCACAGATTGTGTTACCTTGGGAATATCCAAACAAAAAAAAGTATTGTTGAACTATAAAATTTATGAGCAATGACAGAATTAAAAGGTAAAGTTCTTGCAGGGAAGATTCTTGTATTACCGTTAGAGGCTGAAACCAAGACGGCGAGCGGTATCATCATTCCTGAATCGGCAAAGGAAAAACCCCAGGCCGGCACAGTAGTTCTCACAGGTTCCGCCAAGAAAGACGAACCGATGGAACTCAAAGTGGGCGAAACCGTCTATTACGGGAAATATTCAGGCACCACGCTGACCATTGAGGGGGTGGATTATTTGCTTATGTCACAGAACGATGTGCTTTATTTTCTTTAAAAAATCACATTAAAAACACGGAATAATATGGCAAAAGAGATTAAGAACAACATTGAAGCAAGGGACCTGCTCAAGAAAGGTGTCGACAAACTGGCTGATGCCGTGAAGGTAACCCTGGGGCCCAAAGGCCGTAATGTAGTCATTGAGAAGAAGTTCGGTGCTCCGCAGATCACCAAGGATGGGGTGACTGTAGCCAAGGAGATTGAACTGGAAGATGCCTATGAGAACCTGGGTGCCCAGATGGTGAAGGAAGTGGCTTCCAAGACCAACGATGATGCAGGTGACGGGACCACCACGGCAACGGTACTGGCCCAGTCGATTGTTTCAGTGGGGCTTAAGAACGTGGCGGCCGGTGCCAACCCGATGGATCTGAAACGGGGTATTGACAAGGCCGTCGTCAAGGTTGTAGAGAGCCTGAAGGCCCAGTCACAGAATGTGGGTGACGATTATGCCAAGATCGAATCGGTCGCCAAAGTGTCGGCCAACAACGATGAGACCATCGGCAAGCTGATTGCCGAAGCCATGGAAAAGGTGCACAAGGAAGGCGTCATCACCATCGAGGAATCCAAAGGTACAGATACCTATGTCGATGTGGTGGAAGGGATGCAGTTTGACAGGGGTTATATCTCTCCCTATTTCGTCACCGACACTGAAAAAATGGCAGCAGACCTTGAGAATCCCTTTATCCTGATCCACGACAAGAAGATCAGTACGATGAAGGATCTTCTTCCGGTGTTGGAGCAGACGGCTCAGAGTGGCCGCCCGTTGCTGATCATTGCTGAAGATGTGGACGGGGAAGCCCTGGCCACCTTGGTGGTGAACCGGCTGCGGGGCGCCCTGCGTGTGGCTGCCGTAAAAGCGCCCGGATTTGGGGACCGCCGCAAGGAGATGCTGGAGGATATCGCAGTGCTCACCGGTGGAAACGTAATCACCGAAGAAAAAGGGATGAGGCTGGATCAGACCACCCTTGATATGTTGGGCCGCGCCGAAAGGGTCACCATCGACAAGGAAAACACCATCATCGTGGGAGGTCACGGCGACACCAAGACCATCAGCGCCCGCGTGGCGATGATCAAAAAACAGATTGAGCTGACCACTTCCGACTACGACCGTGAGAAACTGCAGGAGCGTTTGGCTAAGCTGGCCGGCGGAGTGGCTGTGATCTACGTGGGGGCTGCCTCTGAAATGGAAATGAAAGAGAAGAAAGACCGCGTCCATGATGCCCTCAGCGCTACCCGTGCTGCCGTTGAAGAAGGTATCGTTCCCGGCGGTGGCGTCGCTTACATCCGCGCGATCAGCTCCCTCGAGGGAATTAAAGTGGAGAATGATGATGAACAGACCGGTATCGAAATCGTCAGAAGGGCCATCGAAGAACCCCTGCGCCAGATTGTCAACAACGCAGGTAAAGAGGGTGCCGTCATCGTTCAGAAGGTCCGCGAAGGAAAAGGGGACTTCGGATACAATGTGCGGCTGGGCGAGTACCAGAACCTCTTTGATGCCGGCGTCATCGACCCGGCCAAAGTGACCAGGGTCGCGCTGGAGAATGCCGCCTCTATCGCCGGTATGCTCCTCACCACCGAGGCCGTCATCACCGAAATCAAAGAAGACAAACCCGCCATGCCCAATCCCGGAATGGGCGGCGGAATGGGCGGAATGATGTAATTCTCTCCCCATTGAATATCCTTAAAGAGGTTGTCCCGGTGTATCGGGGACAACCTCTTTTTTTTTCGCCTGCCGCTCACCGCCGCTGAAACATAGCTTCCTCCCCGCAATTCCTGATTTTTGTCAGAGTGTGTTTCTTAACATCTTTTTGGGATGCGTAAAATGCACAATATCAGCGTTATAATTTTTGTCATTTTCCTTAAGCCCGCTGGTTAATCATCAACAACTTGGTTACATTTGCTCCATTAATTCAAACTTACCAAAATGAAAGCTGAGATTAATGAATTCATGGAGAGCCTGAAACAGAGGACTCCGGGCGAAAAGGAGTTTCATCAGGCCGTTCAGGAAGTGACCGAATCGGTATGGGACTTTTATTCTAAAAACCCGAAATACCAGAAGTATAAAATTCTGGAAAGAATGTGTGAACCTGAGCGGGTGATAATGTTCAGGGTGCCCTGGGTCGATGACCAAGGGGAGGTACAGATCAACCGCGGCTATCGGGTTGAATTCAATTCGGCCATTGGGCCTTACAAGGGGGGGATCCGTTTTCACAGCACGGTAACGCTGAGCATTCTGAAATTTCTGGGTTTTGAGCAGACTTTCAAGAACAGTCTGACCACTTTGCCCATGGGGGGTGGAAAAGGGGGTTCCGATTTCAGTCCGAAGGGAAAATCCGACGGGGAGATCATGCGTTTCTGTCAATCTTTCATGAGCGAGCTTTTCCGCCATATCGGTCCCGATACCGATGTGCCCGCAGGGGATATCGGCGTGGGAGGCCGTGAGGTCGGTTACATGTTTGGTCAGTACAAGCGGCTGCGGAATGAGTTTACCGGGGTTTTCACCGGCAAGGGGGTTGGCTGGGGAGGCAGTCTGATCCGTCCTGAGGCTACCGGCTTCGGTGCCGTCTATTTCGTGCGCCACATGCTGAAACGGCTGGGCAAGGATATCGCAGGCCATACCTTTGCCGTTTCCGGCTTCGGAAATGTGGCCTGGGGCGCCGTTTCCAAAATCAACGAGCTGGGCGGAAAGGTGGTTACCATTTCGGGTCCCGACGGATATATCTATGATCCTGACGGGGTGACGGGCGAGAAAGTGGATTACATGCTGGAACTCAGGGCCAGCAACCAGGATATTGTGGAACCCTATGCCCGCGAATTCGGGGTGAAGTTCGTCGCCGGCAAAAAGCCATGGGTGGAGAAGGTCGATATCGCCATGCCCTGTGCCACTCAGAACGAACTCAACCGGGAAGATGCCGAAGAGGTGGTGAAGAACGGCTGTTTCCTGGTAGCGGAAGTTTCCAATATGGGATGTACCGCTGAAGCCATGGAATACCTCAAGGAACACATCGATTTTGCACCCGGCAAGGCCGTCAACGCTGGCGGTGTGGCCGTGTCGGGGCTGGAAATGACCCAGAACAGCATGCGTCTGAACTGGTCGCGCGAAGAGGTCGACCAGAAACTCCAGATCATCATGCAGGACATCCACGAAACCTGCGTCAAATATGGTCAGGAGGGGCCTAAAGTGGATTACGTCAAGGGAGCCAATTTAGGTGGATTTGTAAAGGTCGCCGAGGCTATGCTGGCCCAAGGCATCGTTTGATGATGTTAAGTAGATCTCTATCATAAGGGTGTCTCTGTTCGGGGGCACCCTTGTTTGATTCCGCCAGTTTGAATTATCTTTGCGTTTCTGAAGCTACCCATGATGCTGATCGATACACATGCCCATCTCTACGCGGGCGACTTTGAAGATGACCGGGAGGCGGTGATCTCCGGCGCCCTGGAGGCCGGCGTGGAAAAGATGATCCTGCCCAATATCGATGGAACTTCCGTGGAACCGATGCTGGAACTGGTGCGGCTCCATCCCGGGTGTTGCTATCCTCTGATGGGGTGGCATCCCTCCTCGGTCGGGGAGCATTATGCCGATGCTCTCCGGCAGGTAGAGAGATGGTTCGAAACGGAGAAGTTCTACGGGGTGGGAGAGATTGGTATCGACCTTTACTGGGATACCAGCCACAGGAAAGAACAGGAAGAGGCCTTCAGACAACAGTTGCGGATGGCCCGGGCCCTCGGCCTGCCCGTCGTGATCCACGTGCGCAACTCCTTTGAGGAAGTGTGGCAGATCCTCGAAAAAGAACACCAGGGGCTCCTTACGGGGATCTTTCATTGTTTCTCCGGAAATGAAGAGCAAGCCCGGCGCGTCACCCAGGCAGGGTTCCTGCTGGGTATCGGAGGGGTGATCACCTTCCGCAATAACCACCTGGAAAAGGTGGTGCAGGCCTTAGGACCTTCCTGTCTGGTACTGGAAACCGATGCCCCCTGGCTCAGTCCGGCCCCATTCCGGGGCCGTCGCAATGAAAGCGCTTACCTGCTCCACGTGGCCCAAAAGGTAGCATCCCTCCTTACCCTACCCATTGAGGAAATTGCTGATATTACCACTGCCAATGCCCGGACACTGTTTAACCTCTGAGCATGAAGTGAATCCCACGGCCATGGAGCGCTTTGATAAGAAATTTTCTATCTTTATGTTAAATGAATGATTCGGTGTGAATATTTGAAATGTAGGAACACTCATAAAATATCAACAATACGAATCAAAATCCCGGAGGATTGCCGGGAGAACAAACCTGAGACGACATGAGTGAGCAACCATCAGTATTGATTATTTACACGGGCGGGACCATAGGTATGGCGCAGGATCCCGTGACCGGGACGCTGGCGCCGGTCAGGTTCGACCAGATTCAGGATGAAGTGCCGGAACTGCGCAAATTCGGGTACCGGATCAGGTCGGTGGCCTTTAATCCGCCGATCGATTCCTCCAACATGACCCCCTCCATATGGGAGAAGATTGCCCTGACCATCCAGCGTAATTACAACCAATACGATGGTTTTGTGATATTGCATGGCACCGATACCATGGCTTATACTGCGTCGGCGCTCAGTTATATGTTTGTGAACCTGAACAAGCCCATCATCCTGACGGGCTCACAGCTACCCATTGGGACGATCCGCACCGACGGCAAGGAGAATCTGATCACAGCCGTGGAAATCGCTGCCGCCCGCAAAAACGGGGAGGCCCTGGTGCCTGAGGTCTGCGTCTATTTTGATTTCAATCTGTTCCGCGGCAACCGGGCGGTCAAGCGTGATTCAGAGAATTTCAGTGCTTTTGTTTCGGAGAACTACCCCCCGCTGGCTACTGCCGGCGTTGATATCCGTTACAACACCGAATTCATCCAATACCCCGGAAATGCAGGGATCCTAAAAGTGCAGACCGGTTTTGATGAGAATGTCTGCATTCTGAAGATGTTCCCCGGTATTGGACGGAAGGTAGTGGAGTCTCTTCTGGAGATGGAAGGGCTGAAGGGTGTGGTCCTGGAGTCCTATGGCTCTGGAAATGTGCCCACTTCAAGGTGGTTGCTCAACGCTATCCGTAAGGCGATCCGCCAGAATGTCATCATATTGAATGTCTCCCAATGCCAGGGGGGCAGTGTTCAGATGGGGCAGTATGAAACCAGTGTGGAATTACTCAATGCCGGAGTGGTGAGCGGGAATGACATGACCACCGAAGCGGCCATCACCAAGCTTATGTTTTTGCTGGGGCAGGGTTTGCGCCGGGAGGAGGTGAAAATGTACCTCGGAAAAAGTCTCTCGGGCGAAATTCGCGAATAGCTGTTTTGGTTTCTGATTTTTTTCGTATTTTGCGCCCCTCAAACCGGAAAGCCCGGGGTAAACATCAGTTTTGAATGGAGAGGTGCAGGAGTGGCTTAACTGGCACGCCTGGAAAGCGTGTGTTCCTCTAAAGGGAACCGGGGGTTCGAATCCCCCCCTCTCCGCCAGGTGTTCTTTTGACCTATTTTGTAACGTAAACCAGACTTTCCGTTGCGGGAAACCGTGACAATATTTTGAAAAAAAAGGCTGCTCCTTTTGAATAATGTCAATGATATTATAAATTTGGAACAAAATTATAACAACAAAAATCAAGGAGATTATTAATTAAATTCAAAACAATTATGAAAAAACTATTTGCGTTGATTGCAGTATTCGGGATGCTTCTTTTTGTGGCATCAAATTCTGTTGTGGCCCAGGACCAGCCGGCAGCCACCACGACGACGGTAGACAGTACTGCCGCGGCAGCTCCGGCGGAAGCGGTAGCCACCGACGCTGTTGAAGAAGCTGCTGCTCAGGCTGAAAAAGGTCAGTCGCTTCACAGTGCACTGAAACAGAAATTCATCGAAGGAGGCCCGGGTTTTATGACCTCGATCCTTCTTTGCCTTATTTTAGGTCTGGCGTTTGCCATTGAAAGGGTAATCTACCTGAACATGGCGACCTCCAATACTAAAAAACTCCTGAGTAAAATCGAAGACGCCCTCAACAATGGTGGCATTGAAGCTGCCAAGGAAGTGTGCCGCAATACCAAAGGCCCGGTGGCCAGTATCTTCTATCAGGGTTTGGACCGTTCGCATGAAGGCGTTGATGTGGTTGAAAAATCGGTTATTTCTTATGGTGGCGTACAGGCAGGTCTTCTGGAGAGAGGTCTTACCTGGATTGCCCTTTTCATTGCACTGGCTCCTATGCTCGGGTTCCTTGGAACGGTGATCGGGATGATCCAGGCTTTCGATGCTATTGAGGCAGCCGGTGATATCAGCCCCACGCTCGTGGCCGCCGGTATCAAGGTCGCCCTTATCACCACCGTGGGTGGTCTTATCGTGGCTATCATCCTCCAAGTTTTCTACAACTACCTGGCCAACAAAATCGAATCGATCGTCGGTGATATGGAAGACTCCTCCATTGCCCTCATTGACATGGTCGTCAAGCACAACCTCAAAAAGTAAGGAACATGAAGAATTTCGGTCGCATATCATTAATCGTTTTGGTGGCTATCGTGGCGATTACCGTCATCCTGCTGGTCTCTCTCATGACCAACCTAAGCAGTGTTGCTACTGATCCCAAAATGAACACATGGATCGACTATAACCTTACGTGGGCCTATGTCCTCTTTTTCGTTGCCGCAGGTGCTGCCTTGCTGTTCGCCCTCTACCAGATGGTGACCGACTTCAAGTCAGCCAAAGCGGTCCTCGGATCCGTCGGATTTATGCTCGCCGTGGTGGTTATAGCCTACCTTCTCGCTTCTGCCGAATTGCCCAAATTCCCGGGTGTGCAGAAGTTTATCGACAACGGAACCCTGACCTCGAATGTTTCGAAATGGGTAGACACCGGTCTGATTACTACCTATTTCCTTCTGGGGATTGCTATCCTGTCCCTCTTGATGGGCCCTGTCTCCAAACTGTGGAAGCGGTAAGATCAGGTTATTTGGTTTTAATAAGTTAAAAAAGAAACTATGCCAAAGAAAACACCAGAAATACCATCCGCATCGTTGGCAGATATCGCCTTCCTGCTGCTGATCTTCTTCATGGTGACCACTACCATGGATGTCGACAGCGGCTTGGAGAGAAGGTTACCCCCTTTGGCACCAGACGTGGAAAATAAGGATGTCCCGCCTATCAAGGAGAGGAATGTCTTTATTGTCCTGGTTAACAAAGACAACAACATTTTGGTAGAAGGTGAATGGATGCAATTGGGTGAAATCCGTGAAAAAGCCAAAGAATTCATGGCCAATCCCAATAATGCGGAAAACCTCCCGGAAAAGGATATCAAGGACGTAGCCTTCTTCGGTCCCACCGAGATTTCAAAGGGAGTGATCTCCCTCCAGAATGACCTGGGTACCCAATATGGGACCTACCTGGCTGTCCAGAATGAACTTGTCGGTGCCATTAATGACCTTAGAAATGAATTGGCGCTCTCCAAATTCAACAAGAGCTTTGACCTGCTCACCAAAGAGGAGCAGGACGCTGTACGTGAAGTCTATCCTCAGCGTATTTCAGAAGCGGAACCCAAAAGAGTAGGAGGTAAATAGTATGAGAAAATTCGGAAAACAAGGTAAAAAAGAGACGCCGCCCATTTCTACGGCTTCGCTCCCCGACATTGTGTTCATGCTCCTCTTCTTCTTCATGGTGACCACTACCATGCGCGAAGTAACCCTGATGGTCAGGCAAACGTTGCCGCACGCCACGGAGCTGACCAAACTGGAAAAGAAATCCCTGGTAAGTTACATCTACGTGGGAGTTCCTCATGCCCAGTATCAGCGGGTTTATGGAAACGAACCCCGGGTCCAGCTGAATGACCAGTTTGCAGAAGTAGCTGATATCGTTGACTATATTGTGGTAGAACGGCAGGCCAGAGATGAAGCTGAAGTGCCTATGATGGTGACCTCTCTCAAAATCGATGAGTACACCAAAATGCAGATCGTGCAGGATATTAAACAGGAACTGCGCAGGGCTTCCGCCCTCCACATCAACTACTCCGCAAGGAAAAGAGTTGAACAGTTGTAATCACGGAAATTATCCATAATAAAAAGCCGCCTCAGCAATGGGGCGGCTTTTTTACGTATAGTCGGTAACGCCGGTGGGTGATTTTCAGAGGTCACTCCTGCCTGGTATCTGCCGTGATTCCATTTCTCAGGGCTCTCCCGCCTGGCGTCTCTTTTATTTTTTCTCCACTGGCCGGAGGATCAGGTTGAGTTCGTCGAGTTGTTCCTGGGAGATGGAAGCAGGGGAGTCGTTCATCACGTCGCGTCCAGAGTTGTTTTTGGGGAAAGCGATGACGTCGCGGATGGAGTCGAGGCCGGCGAACATGGAGACCAGCCGGTCGAAGCCAAAGGCAATACCGGCATGGGGGGGCGCCCCATATTTGAAAGCGTTCATCAGGAACCCGAATTGTGCCTCAGCCTGTTCGGGGGTGAATCCCAGAATTTTGAACATCTTCGACTGCAGGGCGGAATCAAAGATCCGCACTGATCCGCCTCCGATTTCCACCCCATTGATCACCAGGTCATAAGCGTTGGCCCTGACCTTTCCAGGATCGCTGTCGAGCAGGGCGATGTCTTCAGGCTTGGGTGAAGTGAAGGGATGATGCATGGCCGACCAGCGGTTGTTTTCCTCATTCCACTCGAGCAGGGGAAAGTCGACCACCCACAGGGGCTGGAAGGTGCCCTTGGCGCGGAGACCTAGCCGGTTGCCCATCTCGAGGCGCAGATTACCCAGGGCTGTCAGGGTCTTCTCCTTCTCTCCCGGAATGATCAGGATCAGGTCACCGGCCTTGGCCCGGAAATGGTAGGCGAGGTCTTTCAGCTCTTCAGGGTTGAAATATTTGTCGATGGAAGAGCGGATGGTCCCATCGGCATTCATTTTCACATACACCAGGCCTTTTGCGCCGATCTGCGGCCGTTTGACCCATTCTGTCAGTTCATCGAGCTGCTTGCGGGTGTACTCCCCACAGCCTTCGGCACAGAGGCCCCCGATATATTCTGCCCCGTCGAAGACGGTAAACCCTTTTCCCTTCACGCTGGCCGTCAAGTCGGTCAGGGCCATGCCGAAGCGGATGTCGGGTTTGTCGGAACCATAAAGGCTCATGGCTTCGGAGTAAGGCATACGCGGGAAGGTGCTGGTTTCAACGCCCAGGATTTCCTTCAGCATATGGCAGGTCAACCCTTCAAAGGTCTGAAGGATATCTTCCTGTTCGACGAACGACATTTCGCAGTCGATCTGGGTGAATTCGGGCTGGCGGTCGGCCCGCAGGTCTTCGTCGCGGAAGCATTTGACGATCTGGAAGTACTTATCAAAGCCGGCGACCATCAGCAGCTGCTTGAAGATCTGGGGAGATTGGGGCAGGGCATAGAATTCGCCGGGGTTCATACGGGAGGGGACTACGAAGTCGCGTGCTCCTTCGGGGGTGGATTTGATCAGTACAGGTGTCTCCACCTCTATGAATCCCTGTTGAGCCAGGTAGGAACGGGCTGAATGGGCCATGCGGGCACGCAGGATCAGGTTCTGCTGTACAGCCTGCCGGCGAAGGTCGAGGTAGCGGTATTTCATCCGCAGGTCATCGCCCCCGTCGGTGTCGTTCTGGATGGTAAAGG
>CAZKIU010000003.1:52866-102785 GCA_964552955.1 uncultured Prolixibacteraceae bacterium | reverse complement strand
CGGTATTTCATCCGCAGGTCATCGCCCCCGTCGGTGTCGTTCTGGATGGTAAAGGGCGGAACAACCGAAGCACTCAGTATCCGAACCGAGGTGAGCTCCACCTCCACTTCCCCGGTGGCAATATTCTTATTTTTACTGCTCCGCTCTCTGACTCTTCCTTTGGCCTGGAGGACAAACTCCCGGCCCAGTTGGGCAACCTGTTCCCTGACCAGGGCATCGCACTGGTCATCGGCTACCAGTTGGGTGATGCCGTAGCGGTCACGCAGGTCAATGAAGGTCATGGCCCCCAGGTCACGCACCCTTTGTACCCACCCTGCCAGGGTAACTTCTGCTCCGCAGTGTTCAACTCTCAGCTCTCCGCAAGTATGTGTTCTGTACATATTCCCAAATATTTAGACAGGTTGCGAAAATAGCCAAATTTTAGCAATTTTAACCGGTGACAGAATCAAAACAGAAGAGATGGAAATGGATAACCAGAGTGATGAGTATTTCATGCGGAAGGCGTTGGCGGAGGCGCATGAGGCCTTCAGCAGAGGTGAAGTTCCCGTGGGGGCGGTTGTGGTTTCAGGGGGGCAGATCATGGCCCGGGCGCACAACCTCACCGAGCTGCTCAATGATGTGACGGCCCATGCCGAGATGCAGGCCATCACGGCAGCCACCAACCAACTGGGCGGCAAATACCTCGACCAGTGTACGGTTTACGTCACCGTAGAACCCTGTGTGATGTGCGCCGGGGCCCTGGGATGGGCCCAGGTGGGCCGGCTGGTCTTTGGTGCCGGTGACGAGAAAAGAGGCTATCAGAAGTACGCCCCCCGGGCCCTCCATCCAAAGACGGAAGTCACGGGGGGCGTTCTCGCAGAAGAATGCGCGGCCCTGATGAAAAGCTTTTTTTCGGCCCGAAGATAAATGCTACCCCCGGCTTGAATTCCAGTCTGCCCCTTCCCTCCCGACTCCGCCGGAACGGGGTAAGCAACAAGATCCCCTTAAGCCCTTGACGGAATCGGATTCCTCACCGGCTCTGCCGCGAGCCGTTTCAAACCGGTGATCAGATCCCCGGTTTAGGACTCCATCGTGCCAAGGTATTTCGTGGCCCTGCAGGGTCACTGCGGGCTGACCAGCACCATCCGGCTGCCACGGCCGGCAACATCAAAGGCCTTGAGCCGCACCTCCCCGCTGACCTGCACCGGCTCCCCATAGAGGGGCGACTGCTGCGTGGGTTCGCTCCCATCGGTGGTATAACGCACCATCAGCCCGGGATATTCCGTGTTGGCCTTGAGCATCCCTTCCTCTATCACGGCCCCGGGAGGGGGTACCCTGTAGTTGAAGCCTCCAAAGAGCGTGCTCAGGCGGGGTAGCTCCCTTTGGCCCAGCATGTTGGCAAAACGGTTCCACCCTTCATCCATCAACTGTTTGCGCCTGGCTGCGTTGGGCTCCGATTCCCAGGGGCGTTCCTTGCCCCAGGCCGTTTCGGCAAATCCGATGAGCTTGGGCAAGGCATAATACTCCAGCATTTTGGGGCCACGGATGGTCTCGGCCCACAACTGGGCCTGCATTCCCAGAATGTTCTTCCGGGATTCCGGCTTCAGCCGCTCCAGCCCGGCATAGGCCGTTTCCGGATCGATCTCCTGGCCCATGGCGCCTCTCAGGTTGGTGACAAAGGAGTTGTAGGGGGCGAACTGCCAGGTATTACGTGCACTGCAGAACCCGCCCCAGTAAAGCCCGGGTTCCTGAGGATCCTTGCTGTAGGCGAAATCCATGTAAAAGTTGGAGACATCACACATCACTACCGGGTAGCCGGCGTTGGCCAGCCGGTAGGAGAGGTTGGCCCACTGTCCCAGGTTGTTCCATGCC
This sequence comes from uncultured Prolixibacteraceae bacterium, assembly GCA_964552955.1. GTDB lineage: Bacteria > Bacteroidota > Bacteroidia > Bacteroidales > Prolixibacteraceae > UBA1413. The sequence goes on along the minus strand of CAZKIU010000003.1, from coordinate 100,934 downwards.
CAGGGGATGACTCCCTTTCCGGCAAAGGCCGGATTGGGCACATATTGTCCCTCTTCGTTTTTCAGCAAGGCGACTTCTTCCCATCCCCCCGCTTTAAGGTTCCGGGCGGAAAGGATCTCCAGGGCCCGCTTCAGAAAGTAACTCTGCAGATTTTTAGGATCCCCCACTTCTGGCATACTCTCCAGCAGCTTCCTGCACAGGGGCGATTGGGTCCAGACCCCCTCAGGCACCTCATCCCCACCGGTATGGAAGATCTCCAGAGGGACTTCCGCTTCGGCATACATCTCGATAAGATCATCGATCACCGTCTCGTAGAACTTGTACACCGATTCGCGGGCCACGCACACCACATTGTCATTATAGGCCTGGGCTGAATTGTAAACCGATTGGTCTTCAGGGTCGATAAGCCTGAATTCTTCGGCTTTCTCCTGGTTGCCCTCCTTCATGAATTTCTGGTAGCGGGCTTCCATAGAGCGGATGGCGGCCCTGGAGTGGCCGGGGAAATTGATGGTCGGAATGATGCGGATATGGCGCTGATGGGCATGACGGAGGATCTCCTTGAAATCATCACGGCTGTAAAATCCGCTGCCCGTGGATCCTTCGGCATCGGCATACGGTCCCGACCCATAAGCGGGGTGAAGCATATCAATGCCTTCCTTGGTGGTGTGACCCCTGCGCGATCCTACCTCCGTCAGCTCGGGAAGCTCTTCGATGGCCACCCGCCACCCTTCATCTTCAGCAAGATAGAGTTCCATGGTGTTCAGCTTGTAGAAGGCCATCAGGTCGATCATCTTCTTCAGGGTCTCCTTGTTCTGGAAGTTGCGGGCCACATCGATATGGAGGCTGCGCAGGGGAAACCGCGGTGCATCGCTGATGGTTGCTACAGGCAGACCCGACTGCGCGTTGCTCATGTCGCCCGGCACCAGAGCCATCAGGCTCATTATCCCATAAAAGACGCCTGCAGGGTCACTGCCGTAAAGCACAATGGAGGGATCTTTCCTGATTTCGAGCTGGTAGGCTTCGGCCAACACCCCGTTGATGCTCATGGGTTTCAGTCCGAGGAAGATGGCATTGGACTTTGGTGCCGTGGCTTCCTGGGGTGCCACAACCTGGCCGGCTAAATGCCCTACCAGGGCAGCCAAATAGGCGGCTTCCTGTTCCAGCCCCTTCATATAGAGCACCTGCGGCACATCGCTGAAAACCGCCTTTTGCCCCGTCAGCTTCGTCGTCACCGGCGTGGGAATCAAGGCAGGAAGGGCTTCCGCGGGCAGGGAGGTCAACGACAGGTTCCTGCGGTAGTTGACTTCAGGGGTGGGGATAGGCTCCGCATCGTTCAGGTGGCGGTTGATCTGTTCGGGCTGCGTGAACGGCTCTATCGTGTAATGGGTGACAGCGGTCACCGCCTGCTCCGACCCATCTTTCCCGTAGAAGACAAAATAGGGGCCCAGGGGGGCATCCGACTCCTTGATCAGCCAGACCTCGGCTTCATAGATGATCTCACACTTCTCTCCCGGCTTGAGGATAAATCCCTCCTTGGGAGCCAGCTTGTACCAGTCGCCACTGAGGCGCGTCACCTGTGCATTCCCTTCCGTGGCCCTGATCTCCCGGGGAACCTGGTTGTAAAAAAGAGCCCAGTTGGTGGCCGTAAGGGTAAAAGTACTGTTGTTCACCAGGGTAAACATGGCCTTCACCCCAGGCTGACTGTCATACGTGTTGCTGATGACCTTCCATCTGACCTCCAGTTGATCGCCAGTGGGCAGAGGCTTGTCTCCACACCGCGGGAAAAGAAGGATGATCCCGCCTAAAAAAAGAAGCAGAGATTTTTTATTCATAATGAAAATTTATTTAGATTGGCTGATTGATTTTTACAAATATACTTTAACCTTCCGGAAAAAGAACTTACAACCCGTTCTGAAGGCCGGAACTTAGAACCTATATATGAAACCAAATGAAAGGCTGATTTCCCTTGATGCATTCCGGGGCTTTACCATTGCTGCCATGATCATGGTGAACAATCCCGGAAGCTGGAGCCATGTGTATGCTCCCCTGTTGCACAAACCCTGGAATGGGATCACCCCGACTGATCTGATCTTTCCCTTTTTTATTTTCATCGTGGGGGTGTCGATCGCCCTGGCTTATACCAAAAGAGTAGAAGCGGGTCTTCCCAAAAAGGAGATGGTCCAGAAAATCCTCTGGCGATCGGTTAAGATTTTCGGCATGGGTGTTTTGTTGGCGATGTATTCCAGGGTCAACAGTACGACGGAAGGGTGGGCTCATACCTTCTGGTGGCTGTTGGTTTTGGTGCTGATGGGGATTTTTGTGATGCCTGAGATTTCCTCGCGCCACAAATGGGTGAACCTTGCAGGAAAAATGGTGCCCTATTTGGCTGTAGTGACGCTGGTCGCGCTGCTCCTCTTCAGGTTTACCGATTTGCGCATCGTGGGGGTTCTGCAACGGATTGCCTTGGTATTCCTGGCTTGCAGCCTGCTGTTTCTGACCACCCGCTGGAAAACCCAGGCGATCATCGGAGCGCTCCTGCTCTTTTTATACTGGATCATCATGATGTTCGTGCCCACGCCCGGGCAGGGCCAGGTGATGCTGGAGCCCGGGGTGAATTTCGCGGCCTGGATCGATACTTACCTGACCCCCGGCCGGCTCTACCGCGACACCTGGGACCCCGAGGGATTCTTCAGTACCTTTCCGGCCATTGCCTCCGGAATTACCGGCATGCTGGCAGGCACCCTGATCCTCTCCAAAAAAACCATGGAACAAAAGATCATCTGGCTCTTTACCGGCGGATTCCTGGCTGCTACCCTCGGCGTGGTGTGGAGCTGGCATTTTCCTCTCAATAAAGCATTGTGGACCAGTTCCTTCGTGATGGCTACGTCGGGACTGGCTACCATGACCCTGGCCACAAGTCTCTTCCTGGTCGACCTCCTGGGCTATAAAAAATATGCCCGTCCCTGGGTGATCTTCGGATCTAACGCCATCACCGTCTATGTCTTATCGGGAGTGCTGGGCTATTTCTTCAATGGCATCAAGTTCGGAGGCGCTTCCCTCAAGGGCCATTTCATGGATCTGCTCATCGCCATGGGGTCGGCCCCGAAGTTCGCCAGCTTCCTCTGTGCCCTCCTTTACGTCGCCATTCTCTTCATTCCGGCGATTATCCTCTACCGGAAGAAGATCTTCATTAAGCTCTGAAAGGAAACGGGGGTAAGAGTTACTCCCATTGGAACAGGACGGACCAACGGGGTATGATATGACTGAGGATTCAGGAAGTACAGCTCTGCTCTGCGTTCATTCCTCTTGTGGCTGTTTTTCTTCCACCAGGAATCCTACTTTCCGGAGGTCTTCCCAGAAACGGGGGTAAGATTTGGTGACCACCTCCGGGTTGCTGATGAGTAATTCTCTGGTTATCAGTGCCAGGGGGGCAAAGGCCATGGCCATACGGTGGTCGTCATAGGTCTGGATAACCGGTGGGGCCTGGTCCAGGGCCGGTTCTCTTCTGCCATCCCAGAGCAGTTCACCGGGTGCGGGTTCGGTCACCATGGCCCCGAAGCGGGCCAGTTCATGCTGGAGGGCCGCGATGCGGTCGGTCTCCTTGATTCTCAGGGTCTCCAATCCGGAAAAGTGAAAGGGCACTCCCAAGCCTACACACAGGGCGGCCATGGTTTGGCCAACGTCGGGGTTTTCATGAAACCGGAGGTCGAGCCGGGAAGGAGAGATCGCCTGATGGCGGGTGATCACCAGCGCCTCACCGTCCTCCCGGGTGTCAATGCCGAAGGCTTCGAACCAGCGGGCGATGGCCTCATCCCCCTGTAGTCCTGACCGGCGCAGGTTCTCCAGGCGGATCTCTCCTGTGCCGGCCAGGGTCAGCAAGGCATACCAATAGGAAGCTGCCGACCAGTCGGCTTCCACCATGAACCGGCAGGGCAGAAAAGGCTGCTCCGGAATCCTGATTTCGTTGTTTTTCATGAAAGAACAAATGCCGGCCTGCTCCAGGAGTTTGAGGGTCATGGTGATATAGCTGCGCGAGGTGATTCTGTTTTTCAGGCGGAGGGTCAGCCCTCCATCCAGAGTGGGAGCGACCATCAACATGGCAGAGATATACTGGCTCGAGATACTGCCATCCATTTCCAGAAGGCCTCCCCTGAGGTGGGTGCCATAGATTTTCAGGGGGGGGAAGCCCTCTTTCCGGGTGTATTCGATTTGGGCTCCCAGTTGCCGCAAGGCCTCCACCAGCAGACCAATAGGGCGCTGCTGCATTCTTTGTGAACCGGTGATGTCCCAAATGCCGGCAGTCCGGGCCAGAAAGGCCGTGAGAAACCGCATGGCCGTACCGGCATGCCCCACGTCGAAAACCGCATCGTTCGACCGCAGGATCGCCGCCATCACCCGCGTATCATCGCTGTCGCTCAGGTTTTGAATGGCATACGGACTATATGCCAGGGCGTTGATGATCAATGCCCTGTTACTGATGCTCTTGGAGGAGGGCAAGTCGATCTGCCCTGACAATCCCCCCGCGGGAGCGGTAATCCTGATCACTCTCTCCTGGTCATCCATACGTGCGGCTTTTATCTGAGTTAAATATTATGTGATTGCTTTGCGTATTGGCCCCGTTTTCAGGGGCCGTAAAGAATGGCTACACCGGTTTATCCTGGTTGGGCCCGATTGAAGGGGATGTGACAGCCATTTCATTGGTTGTAGAGTATTTTTAAGGCTGCGAGGATCTCCTCTTCACTGCAATACTGGTCGATCAGGATTTTGCCGGGTGAGGAGAGCAGGGTGAAGTTGATGCGGCCGGCTTCGTTTTTTTTGTCATGGCTCATCAGGTCATGGAGGTCTTTAAACCTGCCTGGTAAGGAGGGAAATTCACCGTAGAGATGCCTGATCCAGCGGGTCATCCTCACAGCTTCATCACGGGGAAAGCCACAATGGCTGACCGAGAGGTGAAGTTCGGCGATCATGCCCCAGGCCACGGCATAGCCATGGAGAAGGGGTTCTCCGGCTTCCAGGGCCAGGCTTTCAATCGCATGCCCGGTGGTGTGACCGAAATTAAGGGCCTTACGGATTCCCTTTTCGCGTGGATCCTGGTCGACAAAGTGCTTTTTGATGGCTACCGAACGGCGGATGATGCTGCTCAGCCGTTCTCGTTCCTCCTCCCCGTCGGGGGCCGGCAGCTGCCACCGTTGAGAGATCGTCGCATCGGGCTGGTAGTCCATTAACTCCTGCAAGTGTCCCGGGTCGGCGATCAGACCGTGCTTGATCATCTCGGCAAAACCCGAAAGGAAATTCCCGCGGTCAAGAGTGCTCAGGAAATGGGTGTCTATGATCACGGCCAGCGGTTCTGTGAAAGTCCCAATTTCGTTCTTCAGTCCCAGGAAGTTGAAGCCGGTCTTGCCCCCGACAGAAGCATCGACCTGGGAAAGGAGGGTAGTGGGGATATTAATGAAACCGATGCCCCGTTTAAAGGTGGAAGCGGCAAATCCGACCAGGTCGGTAAGCATTCCTCCTCCCACGTTGATCAGTATCGACCTGCGGCTGGCCCCGCTCCGGGAGAGGAATTCCCAGACCTGCGCCACCGAGGAGAGCTTTTTCTGTTCTTCACCCGCCGGAAGGACCACCATGGGGAACCTCCCGAAATAAGGATGCGCGTGAAGCCATAACCTTTCTACCGTCTGTTCCGTGGCCAGTAAAACCTGGTCGGCCTGAAATCCTTGCAGCAGGGAGGCCAGGCTCTCCTCTGCCGAAGGGGTGAAAATTATTTCTGTTGTCTCCTTTGAATATTCCATTCCTACATTGTAAATTGCGTTAAAGTTATAAACTTTGTCTAACCCCGGCATGAAGCACGGTGATATTCACGAGATGGTTACAGAGAATTCAAAGCGGATTAAAAGGATCAGCCGGTTGTTTTACCTGGGAGCAGCCTTCATGGCGCTGGCTTCTCTTGTCCTTTTTCTTTACGGAAGGGATGTATGGGGGTTTGTGGCGGCGGCAGCCGTTGTCGTCTGGTTTGTAGTTTTCCAGGCCATCGATTTCCAGTTTGTGAGCATGGAAACGGCAGGCGGCAGACTGACACTGCGGTACTATTCCGTGGCCCGCTTCGGGCGGAGGGAGTACCACTCCATGGAGTTCCCCCTGACCACTCTTCACGACTACCATCTGGAGAAATCCATGTTCGGACTAGTGCGTGATCTGGTGCTGGTCGTCAGAACCCGGCAAGGGATCGCCGAGTATGATCCGGTCAGCCTGGCCGCCCTGAACCCTGCCGAGCGGCAAATGATAGAGACGGAACTGAAACTGGCGCTGAAGCGCTGACTTTTATAACAACCCCCTGCCTATGAGTGAAGATCCTTTACTCTATAAGGTGGCCTTATCCATGATTCCCGGAATCGGAGGTGTATTGGCGCGTACTTTGGTCTCCAGCGTGGGAAGTGTGGAAGGTATTTTCAGGGAGCCCGAACGGGCCCTGATGAAAATTCCCGGCATCGGCGAAGTCAATGCCCGCCGCATCAGGGAAGCCTTTTCCCTGGTGCGTGCCGAAGAAGAGCTGAAGTTTGCCTCCAAACGGGGTATCCGGCTCTTTTTTTACCTCGACGAGGGGTATCCCCGCCGCTTCCTCTCCTGTGATGACGCTCCCATTCTATTTTATTATTTGGGACATGCAGATCTGGATGCCCAAAAAATCATCAGTATTGTGGGAACCCGTCACGCCACGGATTACGGCAGGCAGATGTGCGATGAGTTGTTGCAGGGGTTGGCCGGCCGGGGGTATGATCTGGTGGTGGTGAGCGGGCTGGCCTATGGCATAGACATCCAGGCTCACCGGTCGGCCCTGAAATACCGCATTCCCACGGTGGGGGTCCTCGGCCACGGCCTCGACAGGATGTACCCCGGCGAACATGCCCGCACCGCTGAAGCTATGCTGGAACAGGGCGGGCTCCTGACCGATTTCCCCAGTAAAACCAAAATAGACCCACCCAATTTCATCCGCCGCAACCGGTTGATCGCCGGGTTGGGGGATGTGACGGTGGTCGTGGAATCGGGCGTAAAGGGGGGAGCCCTCATCACGGCAGATATTGCCGGTTCCTATAACCGCGAGGTGTGTGCTTTCCCGGGGCGCGCCCTGGATTTCTATTCAAAAGGATGCAACTACCTTATCAAGAAGAACCTGGCTGTCATGATAGAAAATGCCGAAGACCTGGAATACGCGCTCGGCTGGGATCCTCCCCAGGAGAAGCCCCAGCCTCTGCAGCAACTCCTCTTTACGGAACTCACCGACGAGGAGAAGAAAATAGCCGGGCTCCTCTCGCGGGAAGAGAAAACCCATATTGATTTATTAGCCCTGACCCTGAAGTGGCCCGTGCGGCTGGTCTCTGCCCTTCTGCTGGACATGGAATGCAAAGGAATCACCCTCTCTCTTCCCGGGAACCATTACCGGCTGAAGTAAAACCCTCTGTGCTCCCGTTATGACCGGTTTCCATTGCCGGAATCCCCTGTCCCCCAATCTTAATGCGGCTGAAATATTCCGGATAGCTCCCCTGAAGGCCCCCGCTCCGATAATTCCTTCTATCTTTGCAGGATGGGAAAGAGTTTTGAAGAGCTGAAGTTGTCCAAGTCGTTATTGAAGGCGCTGGAGGAGATTGGCTTCAGTGTGCCCACGCCGGTACAGGAACTGGCTATACCGGTGATTCAATCGGGGGTGAATGTGGTGGGAATAGCCCAGACGGGCACCGGGAAGACGGCGGCTTATCTGTTGCCGTTGCTGACACGGCTTGTGAAGGCCGAAGGCCCGGAGCCCCGGTGCCTGGTGCTGGTGCCCACGCGGGAGCTGTCGGTGCAGGCCGGAGAGGATATTGCCGAATTGACGGCCTATTCCGACCTCAGGCATGCGGCCGTCTACGGAGGGGTAGGCTGGACCAAACAAGCTGCACTCCTGGAACCGGGCGTAGACGTGCTGGTGGCTACACCGGGCCGGTTGTGGGATCTCTATCAGGCCAACGCCGTTGCACTGAAAAAGGTAAAGGTTCTGGTGATCGATGAAGCCGACCGGATGCTCGACATGGGATTCATGCATCAGCTCAGGCAGCTCTTTGAGATCCTTCCTCCACGGCGGCAGAACCTGCTCTTCAGCGCCACGTTTTCCGAAAAAGTGGAAAAGATGGCCGAGGAGTTCCTTGACCATTTCGAGCGGGTGGAGGTAGCCCCTTCAGCCACCCCCGTAGAGGAGGTGAAGCAGATACTCTACAGGGTACCCAATGTTCAGACCAAACTCAACCTTATCGCTTATCTGCTGCGCGACGAGGCCGTTTTTCACCGGGTGATCCTCTTTGTCAAGACGAAGGTTTCTGCGGAAGTGGTCTACAAGGTGATCCGCAGGAAATCAGAGGGTGAGAAACGGATCATGCACTCCGACAAGGGGCAGACGACCCGGTTGAATGCCATCAGGGCTTTCAAGGAAGGGGAAGTGAGGATTCTGATCACCACGGACCTTTCGGCCCGGGGCCTCGATGCCAGTCAGGTCTCTCATGTGATTAATTTCGATATTCCTCCTCATTATGAAGATTATATCCATCGGATCGGCCGCACGGCCCGGGCGGGCCATCACGGTACCGCCATCACCCTGGTCACCCCCGATGAGGTGTGGCATCTGCGCCATATCGAAAAGATGATCCGCATGGCCATCCCGGAGGAACCGATTCCTGAAGGAGTAGAGGTGACCGGAACGGAGTTTGCAGAACGGCAGAAACAAAAACGCGAAGTCGACCGGCAGCGCAAGGTCGATGATCCCTCTTTTAAGGGGGCTTTCCACGAAAAGAAAAAACGGCCCGGGGGGTCAACTCCCGGAAAGAGCGCAGTGAAAAAGGGGAAGTCTCCCGCCCCAAAGCGTGCTCCCGGTAAAAAAGGCCAACGGTAACCCCCTGTGTAGGTTCAATCCTGTTTGCGTCGTTTCAATCCTGTTTGCGTCTTTTCAGCCCTGTCAACGTAGGTTCAAACCGGGGTGTTTCAGGCGGGGTCAGGCAGGAGCGACAGCTCTTTCATGATCTCCTCCTGCCTGGAGCAGAGGTTCCGGTAGAGGTCGGGTTTTCTCTTTTTTATCTGCAGCCAGCGCCATCTGCCCCGGGTTTTAAGATAGAGGATATACCAGGAAAAAGAGAATTTTCCGGCAAAGGGGAGCGACAGCAGGAAGAGGAGTTTCAGGGGCCACCCAGGGAGAAGAGGGCCGGCAGCCATCATTTCCAGCAGATAAATGAGGGGAAAGACCAGGATTCCCAGTCCGAATGTGAAGGTACTGATCCACACCGGATCTGCAGCTTTGCGCCGGATGATGTGCCATAATCCGGCAAAGGGGATGATATTGAAGCACCATCCGAAGAGGAAGAGTGGGAGTGAGAGGAGGAGCAGCAGGGCGTGGAGGAGTGCTTTGGAGGTTTTTTCTTCTCCGGGGCAGGTCAGCCAGCTGCGGACCTTGTGGTGGCGGAAATCATGGAGGAGTGCTAATCCATTGGCGGCCAGGGAGGCAGCCTTATCGGGGTGGGTGGCTGCCAGGGTGTCGAGGCGGGCGGCGAGGCGTTGTTCTCCCAGCAGATCCCCCGGCATGGTGGCGGGAAGGCCCCACTCACGGGAGAAGGGACGGCCGGCCAGCTCCCTGAGGGCTTCAAACCCTTCATAGAATTCCCCGGAACGGTAGTCGAGGACCAGGGGAAGAATAGCCCCGTGGATGTCGTCACGCAGGTTTTGTGTGGCCAGCCGTTGATTCTCATGGTATTGGGCGTAATAATCACGGGCAGGAAGAGGTTTGCCGATGGTGACCAGGACGCGGCGGCCAAACCTGAAATATTGGTCATAATGAATCCCAACCGGTACGATTTGAATGTCGAGGGTGTCGTGCGTCATCTCTCCGGCCATAAAAACGATCCGGGGAATGGCCTTTTTATGGGAGAGCATTTTCCGTTGGCCCGAATGGGCCGCTTCCGGGTATATCCCCAGTGCTCCGTTGTTCCGGAGGATATCCACGGCGGTGGCAAAGGAGGCCTCATTGCCCTGGAGGGAGTCCTTGCCGTCGCGTATTCTGTAAACGGGGAAGATCTTCAGAAAATGGAGGATGGGCCTGACCCAATGGTTGTTGAAGAGACTGGCGCGCCCCATCCATACCACCTGGCGGGGCACGGCAATGACCAGACAGAGGATGTCACTGAGGGCATTGGGATGGTTAGAGGCGAAGATCACCGGCTGCTGCGCCGGGATGTTCTCCTTTCCAACGATCACCATCCGGCGGTGGAACAACCACCAGGCCAGTCTCACATACTGCTTCAGAAGCCAGTAGCCCCAGGACCATTGCTGTATCATCGCTTCCCGTTATTTGAACAGGAGTTGCCTCATCTTTTTGTTGACATCGGTATTGTCCATGATGCCTGTGAATTCGGAAGCTCCCGGTCCAAAGGCAAATATGGGCACCATGACCGGTGTGTGGTCCTCGGTGGTAAAACTTCCCTGAACTTTACCTGTATACAAGTTACCGTCGGTGATGCTCATGCCGCCGGTTTCATGGTCGGCGGTGACAACCACCAGGGTTTCACGGTCACGGGCGGCAAAGGCAAGGGCCTCCCCGATGGCCTGGTCAAGGTCAAGCATCTCTTCCACTACATAGGGGGTGTTATTGGCGTGGCCGCCCCAGTCGATCTGGGAGCCTTCCACCATCAGGAAAAACCCTTTTTTATTGTTCGACAGGATGTTGATCGCGGTTCTGGTAGCTACGGGCAGCATGTTGCCCCTTTCAGCCAGGCGCCCGTTGTGCTCCGGTGCGGTCAGTCCGGCCAGTTTCCCCTCTTTGACCTGTGAGATGGCCTGGAGATCTTGTAACACCTGGTAGCCGTTTTTCCTGAGTTCTTCAATCAGGTTGCGGCCATCTTCCCGGTCTGCAAAATGCTTGTATCCCCCGCCAATGAAAACATCGATGTCTGTTTTAAGGAAGTCGGCGGCGATGGCCTCATATTTGGAGCGGGCTGCCTGGTGGGCGATGAACGAGGCGGGTGTGGCGTGGGTGATCGCCGAGGTGGAAACCAGTCCCGTAGCCAGCTTCATTTCTTCGGCCTGCTCCAGGATGCTTTGCAACGGCTTGCGGTTCACATCGACGCCTATCGCCCCGTTATAGGTGCGTACCCCTGTCGCCAGGGCGGTTCCCCCGGCCGCTGAATCGGTGGTATATTTGTCGGCCGACTGGGTTTTGGAAAAACCGATATGTTTGAAATTGTCAAGGAAGAGCTTCCCTCCGTTGGCCGTGAGACCTGCCCATACATGGTCAACGCCCATGCCATCACCGATAAACAGGATAATATTTTTCGGCCGCTTGCCCTTTACCTTTTCAGGATAGCTTTTTACCGGGTGAAACTCCCCGGCCTGATAGGCAGGATTGTTCACTTCATGTTTGACCTCTTTGTAGGTCTCCTGGCCTGCCAGGGTGTACATGGCCAGCATCAGGGCGCTGGTCAGCAAAAAATGGATTGTTCTCATTTTATAGTACTATTTGAATAGTCGCAAATTAAGCGATTTTTTACCATATAACACCCTGAACCCTTAAGGTTCACCGGGGATTTAACAGGAATTCCTTCCCTGAGTGATGGTCCGGCGGATCAGGATTCCTGTCCGCAGAGGCGTGTCACTAGTTGGGTTGAGGTTGTTTTTTGCCGAATTGCGGGTTGATTTTCAGTAGGGAGGTGGCTATCAGAGGGACTGCGCTGCAGATCATCACCCAGAGGAAGAAATGGCGGTATCCGAGCTGTTCCTGGAGCCAACCGGCGAACATGCCGGGAATCATCATGCCCAGGGCCATAAAGGCGGTACAGATGGCATAATGGGAGGTTTTGAATTCTCCTTCGGCATAGTAAATCATATAGAGCATATAAGCGGTGAATCCGAAGCCATAGCCGAACTGTTCGAGGCCGACGCAGATGTTGATGATCAGGAGGCTTTCGGGCTGAGCATAAGCTAAATAGAGGAAGGTGATGCAGGTGAGGATCATGCTCAGGGCCATCGGCCAGAGCCATTTCCGGAGTCCGCCTCTGGCGGCGGCGATCCCGCCGACGATGCCTCCGATGGTCAGGCTGAGGATGCCGATGGTGCCGTAGACGAGGCCCACCTCTCCGGTCGTCAGTCCCAATCCGCCCACCTCCTTATGGTCGAGGAGAAAGGGGGTGACCAGTTTCAGGAGTTGGGCTTCCGCGAAGCGGTAGGTGAGCATGAAGAAGATGCCTGCGGCCACCTGTTTTTTCCGGAAGAAGGTACTGAAGGCGGTGGCAAATTCCCTGACGATATTAGTGGCGGTGGCTTGTGCCGAAGGTTTGTCGCCGGCAGGGCGGGGGAGGGCAAAACGGTGGTAGAGGAAGAAGGCTATAAAAAGACCGGCCATAATAAAAAAGGTGATGGACCAGGCCAGAGGGATATTGCCTGATGTTCCCCGGAAGGTGGCGGTGCTCTCCTCCTGCAGTTTGGGGTCGGCCTGGAGCACGACCCATGCGGGCTGGTCCCAGTTGTCAGCGGTAAATACCAACCGGTCGTCGCCCACCAGGGCGATGCTTTTATCTCCTTTAACGGCGTGCATCACCAGGATGTGTGAGGCCCCTGGCGCCGGAGGCTGGTTCAGGCGGATCTGCACCAGGGTGGTATTGCCGGTGATGGCGGCTTCCTGCGTCACTTCCCGTTTCTCCCCGAAATGACGGCGGATCCAACTTCCCATGGGGTGGGAGATATGGCCTGTCCACCATGAGGTCTCCTGGTTTTTAAGATCTAGTGCGGGCGTTGGGGCGGGTTTCACAAAGCCATTCAGCCGGTTTTGTTCCAGGGCGAAGGCCTTGATAAGGGAGGCACTATCTCCGGAAATGGTGCCAGTGCCGAGGAGGACCTTCTCCGGGTAGGCCGTGAAAAAGGTCTCGCCGCCACTTGGGGCTGCCGCCCCGGGCGCCGCAGGTTCCATCTGGAGGGCGGAGTGGTGCCCCGGAAGGGCTTTTACCTCTATTTGCAAGGGCTCCAGGCCGGTATGGGATTCCAGGAAACCGGCCACGATGATCAGCACCCCCTGCCCCATGATGGAAGCAATACGGTAGAAGGTACTCCGGATACCCACATACATCGCTTGTTTGTGGCTGTCAAGGGCCAGCATGTAAAAGCCGTCGGCAGCAATATCATGGGTGGCCGAACTGAAGGCCACCAGCCAGAAAACCGCCAGGGTCGCCCTGAAGAAAAAGGGAACCGGTATAAAAAAGGCTACCCCCGCAAGCCCTGCCCCAATTAAGAGTTGCATGGTCAGAATCCACCACCTTTTGGTTTTGAGGATATCGACAAAAGGACTCCAGAAAGGCTTGATGACCCAGGGAAGATAGAGCCAACTGGTGTAGAGGGCAATATCGGCATTGGAGATGCCCAGGCGTTTGTACATGATCACCGATATGGTCATCACTGCAATGTAGGGGATCCCTTCGGCAAAATAAAGGGTAGGGATCCAGCTCCAGGGATTAGCGGTGGTTTCGTTTTTTTGTGTCATGGCGTTCAGGCTTTATAAAGGGAGGTGATCGTGCTACCGGTGAAATAGTGGTGAAGGATCTGCCGGTAGGAGTACCCGTTTTCACCCATGACGGCGGCCCCTATCTGGCAGAGGCCCACGCCGTGGCCCCAGCCGGCGCCCCGGAGGACGATGACCCCGGGAAGGCCTTCATAGATCGCATCGTACTCCACCGTAAAGGCAGAACTGTAGAGATGGGTGGGAGAGAGCCATTTGCGGATCTCCAGTTCCTTGCCTACGATGATGCTCCTGAGGGTGCCCACGATCCTCAGCCTGATGATCCGGCCTGAAAATCCCCGTTCCAGGGGCTCCAGCCGGAGGATGGCCCCCAGTTCCAAGCCTGACTTTTCCCTGATCAGGGCCGAAAGCTCCTCATTGGAATAGCTGACCTTCCACCGGAAGAAATCCCTGGTATTCTGGTCGTAATCGGGTAAGACCTGTTTCAGGATCCTGGTGTCGGCGGTGTTACAGAAAGCGTCGGGAGTGCCGAGGATCCAGGCGGTTGCCTCCTCTTCACGGCGAAGATCCCTGACGGGCCCTGATCCCAGGGGTGTGCGGTCACTGATGGCCGACAGATAGCTTCTCTCCTCGGGTTCCCATACCTTCCCGAAACTCTCGGAGATGCCCCCACAGCATTTGGAGAAGCGGGTATCACAGATCTCTCCCTCGGAGGTGAGGACCTGTCCCGTGGTGGCTTCCACGGCCATCAGGGCTTCTGCCGAGATGATCCGCGTGATCCCCTGGTAGCGCTGGCAATGGTCATCGGCACACACATCGAAAAGGGTATGGTCCTCGCGGTCGTACCATCGCACCACTTCTTCCGGGGTGACCTGGTTTTTGTCATAGTGGAGGCCTGAGGCAGCCAGCTTCCGGGTTTTATCCATCTGCGCCAGCAGCCAGCTGCGGGAAATGACGGCATGGGCCTTCAGCAACTCCGGCGAACTGGTGGCACTCATCTCACTCGAGATCACACTCTTCAGGTAGTCCTCGAGATGGACCGTGTTGATCACCCGCACCTTATCCTCCTCCGGAACAAAACGCAACCCTCCCGTGAACCGCTGATCCTCCTTTTTCTCCCAGTGGAAATGAATCCCGATGGTCACCCCCTTTAAAAGAAAGGAGTTGGTTCTGAACATTGGCAGCAATACAATCTGCTCCTCGGAAATGACCAGTACGTCATTCCCCTGGAGGATCATCTTGTGCTCCTTCATTTCAATGGTATAATCCCCTTGTTCGAGGAGGGTACGCCCGTAGTGGAAACTGGTTTCAAGAACAAAACTGATCTGTTTCTCTGCCATGATCCCCACATTGAGAACCGGTTGTTTGTTCATGATAGTTGGTATCAGGTGGTTTGTAGCTGCTAATTTAGTTTAAAATTGTTTCAACCGGCTGATTAAGGCGCAGAACTCCTCTGCGGGCAAAGTCACCTGGTCGAAGACCGAAACGAGGTCGGCGGGGGTTATTTTCAGGAAGTCCTCATTTCTGGGAAGGATCACCACGCCTCCTAGTTCCACGGCTGCGGGGCTCACGACGATTTTTTTCTCATCTTCAGCGAAGTATTGCCAGGGGCGCTGCAGGGCCCGCGGGAAGAGCAGGAGGGTCCAGCCTTCCCCGGAATACCAGGTTAAAAGGTTCATCATGGGTTCCCCCTGGCCGTCATGCGGGAGGAGCGCGATGGTTTTGGTTACCCCTTCTTCCAGGGATTTGGCATCGCTCCCCCGGAAGCAGAGCATGCGGCGGAGGTAGTGCTCCACAGCGAGGATCTGTAGGGAGCCGTCATCGTGGAGGGTCGTAGCCTGCCCCGAAAGGAGGCCATCGAGTTCTTCCTCCACGGGCAGGAAATCCCTGAGGCCGGCCTGGAAATGAAAATGGTCGGGGGCGGAGGCACCGCAACGGGGGCCGTTGTAAAACAGGGTGAATTCGTTCAGGTCGCGGGCCAGCCGCAACATATCATGGATACGCCCCTCCAGGTACTGGGGAATGTGTTCCTCTGCAGGGATGGTCAGATGATAAGGAAAGATCGGGTAGGGATTGGTCAGCACCAGATAATCCTCAGACCAGGGAAGGGCCACCTGTTCTGCAGGCCTGTTGGCTTCACAGAGAAAACAAGGCCGTGCAGCCACGGCACTGGCCGCGGTGTTGGCCGCCGATGAACGGATCCGCCCGGGATTGTGCTGCAGAAGTACCCTGAAAGAACCGAAATCGGCTACCCTGGTCTCCACCTGCCGCAGGGAACGGTAATGCTCCCCGGCAGTGGCCCAGGTGGCTTTTTGTTGATTGACAAGGGCTTTGGCACGGGCCGACCAGGACCAGGTGGTCCCGAATTTCTTCAGCTCCTCATCGGTAAGGGTACGGCGGATGGTCATAGTAATCTTTTTACAGGCGATAAAGGGAGTAGCTTACCATTTGATCCTGACGGGACCAGCAGGATCACTCTCGTTGTTGTAACGGTCGAGGGTGGACACCCAGAGGTCGTATTTCGTTTTTTTCTTACCCTTGCGGGGGAATACTGCCCGTGTGGCTCCGGTATATCCGGCAATCAGGGAAGAGGACGCCGGGTTGAGTGGGCTTCCCCTTTCCGTGAGGTAAAGGATATAACGGGTGGGCATGGCTACCGGAGAAGTGGCCTCAGGGGCCTCCCAACTGACTTTTCTTCCCGAGGTAGTCAGTTTCTGGGGTGGATTGGGTTTGATCAGTTTCATCCAGTTCAGCGGAGGTGTCAGCGACGGATAGCGGTAAAAATGACGTTTCAGGCTGTCCTGTAAGCCGAAGAGATTGCGTTTGAACTGGCGGCTGCTGAAAAAAACACTCCCCGAGATGTTGGGGTACTGCCGTAGCATCCGCAGTTGTGCCGGCAGCTGGCGGGCACTCCGCCATGCCGGCTCCCGGGCTCCCTTCTCCAGTTTAAAGGGGGCCAGGCCGATATACAACTGCCGCCCGAAAACATTGTCATTCCACCATTGGCACAGGGTCTCGAAATCAGCCAGTTTGTGGCCGATCTCCCAATAAATCTGTGGAGTCACATAGTCGATCCATCCCTCCCGGAGCCATTTTCTGACGTCGGCATACAAATGGTCGTAATTGGTTACCCCGGCCTGAGTGGCTGATCCCTGGGGGTCATCTTTCTGGTTGCGCCAGACCCCGAAGGGACTGATGCCGAATTTGACCCAGGGTTTGATGGCTTTGATGGTATCACTCACTGATTTGATGAGGATATCTACATTTTCCCTGCGCCAGCTCTCCTTTTCAGAGGCCGGAAAGGCTCTGTTGTACAGGGCAAAGGAGCGGTCGTCGGGAAATGGATCCCGCGTCGGATAAGGGTAGAAATAGTCGTCCATGTGGATCCCGTCGATATCATACCTGCGAACAATATCGCAGATGACAGCGGTCACATAAGCCCTGGTGCCGGGGATCCCCGGATCAAGGATCAGCTTGTCACCATAACGGATGACCCATTCGGGGTGGTCGAACACCTGGTGGTTGCCAGCCAGGGGTTCCGTTGTATTCTGTGCCAGCCGGTAAGGGTTGAGCCAGGCATGGAGTTCCATGTTCCGTTTGTGGGCTTCTTCAATCCAGAACTGAAGGGGATCCCAGAAAGGGGAGGGAACCCGCCCCGGTGTGCCGGTGAGGTATCGCGACCAGGGCTCCAGTTGCGAGGGATAAAACGCATCAGAACACGGCCTGACCTGGAAAATCACGGCATTCATGCCCAGCCCCTGGTGCAGGTCGAGCAGATCGATGACCTCTTTCTTCTGCTGCTCGGTGGTCAACCCCGGGCGCGACGGCCAGTCAATGTTGTTGACGGTAGCCACCCATACTCCCCTGAACTCAAATTTGGGGTAGAGGAGTTGCGCCGTGACCGGCAGCCCCGACAACAATAACAACATCAGAAACAACCAAATATGCGGCTTGAAATCCCGATTTTTATCCATGACCTGACCATTCATTCAGGTGTAAAAATAGGATAAAAGCAGTAATTTTCAGGGTGCGCAAAATCAAATCAGGATAAGTTTGACTATTTTTCGCCCCAATTTGTGTGTCATGACTGATTTTGAACCTGCAAAAATAAAAGTGATTGGTTTCGATGCCGACGACACGCTGTGGGTCAATGAACCCTTCTACCGCGAGACGGAAGCCAGGTTCTGTGAGTTGCTTTCGGGATACGGCGGGGCCGCGGAGATCAACCAGGTGCTTTACCGGGTGGAAACGGGCAACCTCGATTTGTACGGCTATGGGAGCAAGGCATTTGTCCTTTCGCTGATCGAAACCGCCGTGGAGGTGTCGCAGGGAGCGGTCACTGCGGCCGAGATCGCGCAGATTATCGCACTGGGTAAACAGCAGATCGCTACCCGGAACCCATTGCTTCCCGGTGTGACAGAAGTGCTGGAAGAGCTTTCTCGTCATTACCGGCTGATAGTAGCCACCAAGGGGGATCTGCTCGACCAGGAGCGGAAACTGCGTCATTCAGGCATTTCAGGTTTTTTCCACCATGTCGAAATCATGAGCGACAAGACCGAAGAGCATTACCGGCGCATGCTCACCCACCTCGATGTCCTCCCCGGGGAGTTCCTGATGGTGGGGAACTCCCTCCGCTCTGACGTTATGCCGGTGCTTGCCCTGGGAGGATATGCTATTCACGTCCCTTACCTGATCACCTGGCAGCATGAGGAGGTCCATCCGGAAGAGAGACCCAATGGCCATTTTTTCACGGTGGAAAAACTGGAAGGAATTTTACCTGTCCTGGGGCTTTCCTCTTGAAGGAGAGGAGAAACGGGACTGAACCACTACGGATATGTTCACAAAAAAGAATAGCCGGGACTACCGGTTGCAGATGGCCGGCGTGCGCATGCGGCCGTTGGTCTTTGAGGAGAAAAGCCTGATGTGTGAGTTTCTGCTCGAGGGGGGCCATAAGTTACCGGCGCACCATCATCCCTATGAGCAAAGCGGATATTTGCTTTCTGGGCGATTGCGGTTCCGTATAGGAGAGGAGTGGCATGAGACCCAGCCGGGCGACAGTTGGTGCATCCCCGAAGGAGTGGTTCATGAGGTGGAAGTTCTGGAGGAGGCCCACCTGGTGGAGATCTTTATCCCCATACGCCCCGATTATCTTCCTGACCCGTCTGAGAGGAGGGCAGGACCACTCCATCAGACTGATAACAGGTGACCATGGCAGCAGAAAAAAGAGCTTATGGGATGAGAATCCTGGAATTTGACACCGTTGTAATAGGCAGCGGGCTGGCCGGACTGACGGCTGCCTGGCACTCGGCCCGGTTTGGGAAAGTAGCCATAGTCACCAAGTCGGAACTGGATACCAGCAATTCCTGGTTTGCCCAGGGAGGAATCGCCGCCGTCACCGACCCCGGGGATGCACCGGAACTCCATATCAACGACACCCTGGTGGCGGGGCGTGGACTCTGTGACTATGATGCCGTGGAGGTACTGGTCACCGAAGGCCGGGAACGCGTCAGAGAACTGATTGAGATGGGGATGCCCTTTGACCTGGACGAGAAAGGAGAGATCCTGCTGGGCCTCGAAGGGGGCCATAGCCGGCGGCGGATCCTTCATGCCGGGGGTGACGCTACCGGCAGGGAACTGACCCGTTTTGTTCTGGGACTGGTCGTGGAAAACAAGAATATCCGCCCCTTTGAGTTTACAGGGGTCGTCAGGCTCTTGGGTGACGGGGGGTGTGTTTACGGGGTGCAGGCCCTTGATTTTTTTACCGGTGAGAACCTGCTTTTCCGTGCTAAGGCTGTTATTCTGGCCTCCGGAGGATTATCGCGGCTTTACAGCCGTTCCACCAATCCTCATACGGCCACGGGCGATGGTATCGCCCTGGCCTGGGATGCCGGGGCCGCCATTGCCGATATGGAGTTCATACAGTTCCACCCGTCGGCCCTCTTCCTCCCGGGCAAGGAAGCCTTCCTTGTGAGCGAGGCCGTCAGGGGTGAAGGGGCCTGGCTTCTCGACCAGCAGGGGAATCGCTTTATGAAGGAGATCCATCCTCTGGCCGAACTGGCTCCCCGGGATGTGGTGGCCCATGCCATCTTCAACCAGATGCTCAAAAACGGAGAGGACCATGTTTATCTCTCCCTGCGCCACCTCGACCCTGAGAAGATACACCACCGTTTTGCCACTATCAGCAGAACCCTGGCCGACAACGGCATTGACATGGCCCGCGACCTGATCCCGGTAGCCCCGGCAGCCCATTATATGGTGGGGGGAGTCAGGTGCGACCTCCATGGTGAAACCAATGTGCGGGGACTCTTTGTCTGCGGGGAAGCCGCCTCCACCGGGGTTATGGGGGCCAACCGGCTGGCCAGTAACTCCCTGCTGGAATGCCTGGTGTTTGGCAAAAGAGCCAGCGAGAAGGCCGCACTTTTAAAACCGGTACAGTGCCATCCCGTGGAACTGCACCCTTTTACCCTTTCTCCCGACCATGAACAGATGTTTCTTGAACTCAAAAACGAAATGGCACGATGGATGACCACCTCGATGGGGATTGTAAGAAACCGGGAGCGGTTGGAGAAGGCCTTGCTCCACATGGAAGAGATCGCGGAGCGGTTCAGGGACCATAGAAACGACTATAACCTTTTGAAGATCAAGCGTACGGCCGACTTATGCCTCCTGGTGGGCCGGGCAGCCCTGCTCCGTGAAGAGAGCCGCGGCGGCCATGTCAGGGAGGACTTCCCCACGGAAGACCCTCTTTTCCGAGTTCACCTGCTGCAACAAAAGGGAAAAGCTCCGGTCAGGGTTCCGGTGCAGATCCTCCCGGGGCATCAAGGTAAAGGAACTGTTTTCTGCAGGAGATAACCATTTTCATCAGGTTGGTCCATTAAAAACAAGCAAACCATGAAGATAAATCAGAAAGAACGTGAAGCAGCGGAGGTGCTGGCCACCCTGGCGCTCGATGAAGATGTGCAGACCGGTGACCTCACCACCAATCATCTGGTACCGGCGGGTATCATCCGGCGGGGTGTGATGAAAGCCAAATCGGAGGGGGTAGTTGCGGGACTGGAAGTCGCGGAGTTGGTCTTCCGGAAGCTGGATGCTGCCCTGGAGTGGCATCCCCGGGTCAGTGACGGGGAGCGGGTGCGCCGGGGCGACCTCATCGTGGAATTCAGCGGGGACTACCGGGCCTTGCTGACGGGTGAACGCACTGCCCTGAATTTCCTGCAGCGGTTGTCGGGTATTGCCACGGCAGCCCACTATTATGTTTCAATACTGGAAGGACGGCAGACCAAAATTCTGGATACCCGCAAGACCCTGCCCGGGTTTCGTCTCCTCGACAAGTATGCCGTACGTGCCGGGGGAGCCGTTAACCACAGAACAGGCCTTTATGATATGGTGATGATCAAGGACAACCATATCAGGGTGGCGGGGGGCATTGGCAAGGCCGTGGCATCGATCCGCGGCGCTATCGCCCCCGGTATCGCTATTGAGGTGGAAACATCTTGCCTCCGTGAGGTGGAGGAGGCACTGGCCGCCGGGGCTGATATCATCATGCTCGACAACATGGACAATGAGACCATGCGGCAGGCCGTGATATTGATCGCCGGCAGGGCCAAAACGGAAGCCTCAGGGAATATGTCACCTGAACGGCTGGTCGCCGTGGCCGAAACTGGTGTGGACTACATCTCCGTCGGGGCACTCACTCATTCCGTGAAAGCCCTTGATATCAGTCAGGAAATCCTCGAAGAGTAATAATCCTAAATTTTTAAGCTTTTTTATGCAAAAACAACACTCATTTTCCGGCAGGAGGAAGGTTGGGTTTTGATGTCAGCTTAAAAAATTATTTCTTTGCATGAGAAAAATCCGCATTGTGCGGACCAAATGAATATTGATACTGATCAGAATGCAAGATTTCAAACGTGCGTTGTTGTTGACCGGGATGTTGTTGCTCCCTGCCATGCTATGGGCACAATTCAACAATAATACGACCTCTCCCTTTTCTCGTTTCGGGCTGGGCGATCTTCACCCGCTGACCCATGGAAGGGGCGCTGCAATGGGAGGGGCTACCCTGGGAAGCCGTAATTCGCAACAGATCAATATCGCTAACCCGGCATCCTATACCGCTGTCGACTCCCTGACCTTTCTCTTTGAATTCGGCCTCAGCGGTAAATTTTCAGGGTACAAGAGCAGCCTGGGAAAATTCAATACCCAGGATGTCAACTTTCGCTATTTTGCCATGAATTTCCCGGTCACCTCCCGCATTGCCGCCACACTGGGACTTACCCCCTATTCTGATGTGGGCTATGATCTGCTCGTCAACGACAGCATTCCCCAGTCGGGCAACGTGGAATACATGTACTATGGCGAAGGCTCTCTGTCGCGGGCATTTTTCGGACTGGCGGTGGAACCCTTCAAAAATGTGAGCATCGGGGCCAACCTATACTATTTCTTCGGAACCCTCTCCAGAAGCAGCATCCTCAGGTTCCCTGACAATTCTGACATGTATTCGATCAGCAAGAGCGATGTGATCAGGTTGCGCGATTTCGGAGTCAATTTTGGATTGCAGGCCACCCTGCCTATGAAAAACGACCAATCCCTCACCTTCGGGGCTACCCTCGAAAGCAAACCCACCTTTACAGCCTTCAATTCAGACATCAACATAAAAACAGTGTCGGTGACCGTCATGAATGGGTCCTCCCCACAAACCTATTCCGATGCCGATACCATTTCATATAAGGAGCAGGTCAAAGACCAGATCACGCTCCCCCTCTCTGTGGGGGCCGGCCTCTCTTATGTGAAAAAGAATAAACTCGAGATCAATGCCGATTACTATTTCCAGGGATGGTCCAAGGCGGTCTTTCCCTTCGGGCTCACCAATGAGCTGCTGAAGGACCGCTCGGTATGGGCCCTGGGAGGTGAATATGTTCCCGACAGGTTCTCTATCCGTTCATACTTCGCAAGGGTCGCCTACCGGGGTGGATTACGGTATGAGAATTCCTATATATCCATTAATAATCAGCAGATTAAAGATTTTGGCATGAGTTTTGGGGTAGGACTACCAGTCTATCGTTCTAACTCTACGATCAACATTTCTGCAGAAATTGGAAAACGGGGAAGTACGAAGAATAATCTGATCCGTGAGAATTACGCCAGGTTGAACTTAAATGTAAATTTGTACGATCTTTGGTTTATTAAGAGGAAGTTTGATTAATTTGAAAAAACCGATACAACAATGAAAACACTTGTCCTGAAATCTGTTTTTGTAGCTTTTTTGGTGGCTGTTCTCGCCTGGAGTGCTGCCGGCCAGCGGGTGATCCGGGGAACGGTATACCGTGACGGGAAGCCTGCTGCCGGGGTGACCGTGGAAGCCCATCGCGGAGCCAACTCGGCATTTACCGATTTTGATGGTAAATACGAGGTGACCACCGACGATAAAGCCAAATGGATCCGCTTCACCTTTATTGATGAATCCAAGCGGATAGATCTCACTCCCGAATCGGGCAATGAAATCGATTTCGCTTTTGACGGCAAGATTCCCGAGAAAGTAGATGCCGACCTGGTCGGGGTAAACCTGAAGAATCTGCAGGAGTTGATCGCTGCCAACGAGGTCGATTTCATGAACAACCTGTCGATGTATGGGGAGTTCTACAAACAGAAGGATTTCAAATCGGCGATGAGCCCTTGGGAGATCCTGTATCACAAGTATCCCAAGTCGACGCTCAATATTTACATCCATGGTGCCAATATGTTTGAGCACTTTATTGAAACGGCTCCAAGCAAGGTGGTTAAAGACCAGTATGTCGACTCCCTGATGAAGCTCTATGACCGGAGGATCCGCTTTTTCGACCAGAAAGGGTATGTCCTGGGCCGTAAAGGGACAGCCTGGCTGAAATACAACCTGCCCCCCGCGGAGGATATCTCCAATGAGGAACTGATTGCCATCTATCGCAAAGGATACGACTGGCTCAGCGAGTCGTTGAAGGAGCAGGGTGCCGAGGCGGAGATTCCCGTGCTGGTGTTGCTGATGCAGACCTCCAAGTCGTTGCTGAGTCTTGGACAGTTACCCAAGGAAGATGTGGTCAGCAATTATGACAAGGTGGCGGGTGTTCTGAGCCAGATCGAGAAGAACAAGCCAGAGACTGAAGGCCTGGCCGATGCCAAGAGTGCCGTGGAGTCCATCTTTGGCACATCCGGTGCTGCCGACTGCGAATCGCTGTTGAGGATCTATACGCCCCAGTTTGCCGAAAAATCGGGCGATCTGGAATTCGTGAAATCGATGCTCCGCAGGCTGGCCCGCACCGGCTGCGACGACTCACCCCTCTTCTTTGAAGCCTCCGAGAAGATGTATCAACTGGATCCTTCCGCTGAAGCAGCCTATAACATGGCCCGTATGTTCGTGAAACAGGGTGAAAAAGAGAAGGCTGAAGTCTATTATAAAAGAGCCATGGAGCAGGAAACCGATCAGGCCTTATTGGAAGGATACTATTATGAGTTTGCGCTCTTTGTCTATGCCAAGGAAAACAACTATTCCGAAGCCCGTAACTATGCTCGCAAGGCTCTGGCCATCAACCCCAACAACTGCAAAGCCCTGATGCTGATCGGCGATATCTATGCCTCCTCGGCCCGCGCCTTCAGCAGCGACGATTTCGAAAGGGCAACGGTTTTCTGGGTAGCCGTTGACTACTTCACCCGTGCCAAAGCCGGTGAAGACTGCCTTGCCGACGCTTCCAAAAAGGCCAATTCTTACCGCAGCTACTTCCCTAACAAAGAAACCGCATTCTTCCAGGGGATTAAAGAAGGTGATACCTACAGAGTCGGAGGTTGGATCAATGAACAAACCAGAGTCCGGTTCTGATCGACGGAACCCTCCTTACCGATATTTCAATATTGCAGCCCTGGTATTCGGGGCTGCAATACTTTTTTACGGATGTGTCAACGACATCGAGAAAATCAAGGCCTTCAGTTCATCTGAGATCCTGCCGGTCCTTCATGCCGAAAATTTTGAGACCACCTATTCTGACTCGGGCATGGTGCGGTTTTATCTGAAGACCGCGGAACTCCGCAGGTTTGAAAATGAAGGGGCCACCTTCGTGGAGTTTCCCAAGGGGATCCTTCTGGTCAAATACAACGACCGGATGGAGATGGTTTCCAGCATCTCGGCGCGATATGCCCGCCAGTTCGAGAAGGAAAAAAGATGGGAAGCCAAGAACGATGTCGTGGCCATCAACAGCCTGGGAGATACCCTCAAAACAGAACACCTGATCTGGGATGAACAAGCCAAGCGCATTTATAACAATGAGTTTGTACAGGTCATCCGTCCCGACCAGATCATCACAGGCATCGGTTTTGAGTCAGATGCTTCGCTGGAAAACTGGAGAATCAGGAATCCCAAAGGGACGATCTATGTACGGCTGAACAGGCAGGGAGCCCTTCCTGCCGACTCACTTGGCGGGGCGCCCCCCGCCATGGCGCCCGTCAATTTCGGAAATCATTGAATGTCATGGAAGATAAGATCTTGCTGGGTTTATCACTGTTGTTGCTGCTCTTCTTTTCGGGGATGGAAACCGCCTGGCGATATGCCGACAAGCTGAGACTGGAACTGGAGAGAAAGAGTGCTCCCCGGCGGTATGGAATGCTTCATGTGCTTACCAGGAATCCGGGATGGTTCAATGCTACCCTGCTGACAGGTTACTGCCTGTCACTGACGGCCACGGGCCTGGCCCTTACCCGGTGGACTTTTTCGAACCCCTCCTTGCAGGCCTTCCCGCCGGCACTCCTCATGGCCATGACCATCCTGCTGGCCGTCTTGTTGGCTTTTCTGTTCGGAGAACTGTTACCCGATATGCTCTTCACCCGGTCGCCCAACCAGACCCTCTCCTTTTTGGCCTATCCCTTGTCACTGTTCACCCTTCTGTTGTCTCCTCTGGCCGGGTCTCTCCACCTGCTCACCCGCAGAGGAGAACCCCACCTCTCCCAGCCCGGAGTTGAATCCTCCCTCCAGCGGGTCTTCTCCAAGGGAGACCTCGACCATTTCATCGGCGAGGAGGGCCTCGAAACCCATCAAAAGGGTGAACCCATGGATCAGGAGGTGATCCTTTTCAGGAATGCCCTCGACTTTTCCAAGGTCAAACTCAGGGAAATCATGGTGCCCCGCAATGAAATCGCCGTCCTTGACATCAACTCCGACGTGGAGACCCTCCGCCATAAATTCGTGGAAACCGGTTACTCCCGGATCCTCTTTTATGAAGGAAACAAAGATAATATCGTCGGATACGTCCATACCTCCGCGATATTCCAGAAGGCACGTGAAATCAAACCATTTTTGAAGAGTGTGCTGATTGTTCCGGAGACGATGGCCGCTAACCGGCTATTGAGCCGTTTCATCAGGGAACACCGGAGTATTGCCCTGGTGGTCGATGAGTTTGGCGGTACGGCCGGACTGGTGACCAGTGAGGATATTCTGGAAGAGATCTTCGGGGAGATCGAGGACGAGCACGACACCAACGATTTTACCGGCCGTAAAATCAACGACCGGAACTATATTCTCCCCGGCCGCCTGGAAATAGACCACCTCAACGAAGAATACCATCTGAATATCCCTGAATCGGACCAATATGAAACCCTTGCCGGTTTTATCCTGTTCCACCATGAGAGTATTCCGCGGGCCAACACGGTGGTCACCATCGGGTCCATGAACTTCAAAATTCTGAAAGCTACCCTGACCCGGATTGAGATGGTCCACCTTAATCTTGCTGAAGGTTGATATTAAGGTGATTGCCAGTGATTTGACCGGCCATTCAGCTTTTCCGGTGACTTTTCAGGGAAGAGATCAGGCGGCTTAAAAAATAGTTGGAGTAGTGTATAATACTGAAAATTATTATCTTCGTGCCTTAATTTTTAAAAGCATTTTATTCAATAATTATTGTTAATAAATGGCAACGTTACAAAAGATCAGAACACAGGCAGGGTTACTAGTGGCTATCGTGATAGGCCTGGCATTATTTGCATTTATCCTGGGTGATTTATTCCAGTCGGGATCCTCCATTATGCAGAGGAACCAGATGGAACTGGGATCTATCGATGGTGAAACGGTTCAATATCCCGAATTCCAGAAAAAAGTGGAAGAGCTGGGAGAGATCTACCGTTCCAACACGGGGCAGGCTCAACTCGATGAGGCGACCTGGGTGCAGGTCAGGGAACAGACCTGGCAGGACCTGATCAGGGATAAGGTGATGGGTGACGTTTATAAGAACCTTGGACTGGGCGTTTCTCCTGATGAGATGTTTGATCTGATCCAGGGGAATAACCCCCATGCCATCATTCAGCAGATTTTTACAAATCCCGAGACGGGACAGTTTGACCGGAGCGCGGTGATCAATTTTCTGAAGAACCTGGAAACGGGCGTTACCCCTGAGCAGCGGAGTTACTGGCTTTACCTGGAGAAACAGATTCTGAATGAAAGACTCTCGACCAAATACAACAATCTCATAAACAAGGCGTTGTATGTGACTGGACAGGAGGCTCAGGAGAGCCTGGCCGCCAGCAACAAAAAAGTGAATGTCGAGTTGGTGGGATTGCGTCATTCCCTGATCGCCGACAGCACGGTAAAAGTCACGACCGACGAATTAGCAGCTTATTATAACAAGCACAAAGATCAGTACAAGGATGAGAAGACCAGAAATATTGAATTTGTCACTTTTACGGTGACTCCTTCACCTGCCGACTATTCGACTGCTGAGAAGTGGATCAAAGAGATTAAGAGTGATTTTGCTGCTACCACCGAGAATGAGCAGTTTGTGAACTCCAATTCGGATGTGAGTTTTAACGACACCTGGTATAAGCCTGCGGTGCTGAGTGATTCGCTGTCGGCTTGGGTTTCACGCCAGGGTACCATGGTGGGGGAAGTATATGGTCCCTATTTTGAGAGCAACTCTTATAAGCTGGCTAAGTTGCATGCCTCCCAGATGATGCCTGATTCGGTGGAAGCGCGGCATATCCTGCTTCGTGTCAACTCGCAGGCGGAGGTTCAGTCCGTGCAGGCGTTGGCCGACAGCCTCAAGGGAGTTATTGAGAAGGGTGGGGATTTTGCCGCCCTGGCCCGGCTCTATTCAACGGATACGGGAAGCGCCCTCAATGGAGGTGATCTGGGCTGGTTCCAGCGTGGGATGATGGTGAAGCCCTTCGAAGATGCGGCCTTCAGCAGCAAGGTGAATGAAGTGAAGGTGGTGGGTTCTCAGTTCGGCCTCCATATTATTCAAACCACCAAGTTAGGTGTTCCTTCCCGGCAGGTCCAGTTGGCCATCCTGGAGAGAAGCGTCACGCCCAGTACTCAGACCTACCAGGCCATCTATGCCCAGGCGGCAAAGTTTGCCAACGAGAAAGATTCCAAGTCAGAATTTGATGCTGCCGTGGCAGAGGAGAAACTCACCAAGCGTGCTGCCATCCTCCACGAAAACGACATCGCCCTGTTGGAACTGGAGAATCCACGGCCCCTGGTACGCGCCGCCTTCAGCGCCAAGGTAGGTAACGTCCTGAAGAATACCGATGGTTCAACCATATTTGAATTAGGTAGCAACTTCGTTATTGCCACGCTTGCCGGTGCCACCGAAGAGGGCATTGCCCCCCTGGAAAATGTAAAACAAAGGGTTGAACTGGCTGTGGTCAAAGAGAAAAAAGCTGCTCTGCTGGCCGACAGGCTCAGTAAAGCGGCCGAAGGGAAAACCGACCTTTATGCCATTGCTCCGGCTGTAGGCAGTCAGGTAACAGTGGCCTCAGGGCTCAACTTCAATACCGTCACCCTCCCCGATTATGGGATGGAGCCTGCCGTCATCGGCACTGCAGTGACCGTCAAGCCCAATGTGGTTTCCGCCCCGGTGAAGGGTAATTCAGCCGTCTTCCTGGTCAAGGTGACCTCCACCGAGGAGGGAACCGATACCAATGTGGAGGCCGAAAGGCAACGGCTGGCACAGAGCACTTCTTTCCGTGCCAACATGCAGTCCTTTGACGTCCTTAAAAAGAGCGTTGAAATCGAAGACAAAAGACCCAAATTCTATTAATGATCTATACGATCAAAAAAGAGAGGCTGCCCCTGAGGGCAGCCTCTCTTTTTTGGTGCGCCGTGCAAGGCACGTAACTTGACGATTTAAGTCCGGTAATGGGGGGAAATGAACGAAAAGGAGGTCAGGAGAGCAAGGATTTCACCTTATCGGCGATGGCTTTCCCATCGGCCTTTCCGGCCAGTTCTTTGTTGGCCATTCCGATCACCCGGCCCATCTCCTTGATGGAGACCGTACCACAGCGTGCGATCAACCCGGTGAGGTATTCCGTCAGCTCCTGGTCGTTCATCATCCGGGGCAAGAACTCCTCCATGACCCTGACCTGGGCCATCTCCTGGTCAAAGAGGTCGCTCCGGTGTTGTTGTTCGTAGATTTCTGCGGAGTCCCTGCCCTGCTTCACCAATTTGCGGATGATCCGCAGGGATTCCTCATCGGTAAGTTCAGTGCCGGCACCTTTCAGCGATCTGGCCTCAAGCATTGCCTTCTTCAGGTTGCGCAAGGTTTCCAACCGCTCCTTATCCCTGGCTTTCATCGCCTCGGGGATACCCTGGCTGATTTGTTCAAAGAGTGTCATGGGTTGCGTTATTAATCCGGATTGTTATGAAGATAGAGGTTATTGCCGCTGATGGAGATGTTCTTCTCGGGGCCTGGCTTTACCGTGATGTTCCCATAGTCCTGTGGACGGAGGCCTGCCGCGTTGGCACTTTTCATCTGTTTGCGGATATAAGCCGGAATATTCTCCAGGTTGTCGATATCGTCGTCTGTAAGCCTGGAATAATCGATTTTCTGACGCGGTTCGCGGGGTGACTCCTCGCGTTGTTTACCGGGGTACAGCATGTCATACTCTGACTTCCTGGGTTGATGGGAGCCGAGGTCGAATTCGAAAACCGGTTGTTTGACAGCAGTGGGGGCATGTTTTTCTGTTTCGCGGGGAGTGCTTACCGGCGGATTGCCCCTGGATGGGGCAGCGTTACCCTCCAGCAGATGCACTTCCCTGGTGGGTTTCTCCCCCGTGAGCAACTCGGGAATGCTGGAAGTGCTGAAACCAGTGGCGATCACCGTTACGGCAATCTGTTCCTCCAGGGTGGTGTCGATGCCGGTCCCCCAGATCAGGTCGGCATTGAATCCCGCCTTGGTCTGCACATAATCGGTGATCTCACCGATTTCGTCCATGGTCACCTCTTTCTTGTGGCCCGAGGTGATGTTGAGCAGGATATTTTTAGCTCCTTTGATGTTGCTGTTATTGAGCAGGGGGGAGACCAGGGCCTTCTCCACGGCCTCGATGCACCGTTTGGGGCCTTCGGCCATGCCGGTGCCCATCACGGCCACGCCGCTCTGACGCATCACCGTCTCCACATCGGCAAAGTCCACGTTGATATATTCATGGACGGTGATGATTTCGGCAATTCCCTTGGCGGCAATGGCCAACACATCGTCGGCCTTGGCAAAAGCCTGCGATATCGGAAAATCACCGTACATCTCCCTGATCCTTTCGTTGTTGATGATCAGCAGGGAGTCGACGTGTTTCTCCATTTCGCGGATTCCTTCAATGGCCTGGTGGATGCGTCGTTTCCCCTCGTTGCGGAAGGGAATGGTCACAATGCCGATGGTGAGGAATCCCAGTTCACGGCAGAGTTCTGCGATCACCGGGGCCCCCCCGGTGCCGGTGCCTCCTCCCATGCCTGCGGTGATGAAAACCATCCGGGTATTGGTCACCAGGGCGTTACGGACATCCTCAATGTTTTCGATAGCGGCCTCCCGGCCTACCTCTGGTTTATTGCCGGCTCCCCTTCCTTCCGTCAGGGACGCCCCCAGAGGTACCTTGACGGGCACCGGGCTGTCGGCCAGCACCTGACGGTCGGTATTGCAAATGATGAAATCCACATCATGGATGCCCGAACGGAACATGTGGTTGACTGCATTGCATCCGCCTCCGCCGACACCGATCACCTTAATGATCGATCCCTCCTTCTTCTCAAAACCAAATTGTATCAATTCTTCAGCCATAAAATCTTTTGTATGGGTCATTTAAACAGGGTCAATACTTATATTTCTTAGTATGGGGTATCTTCTTCAGACGGCCTGATCATCGTCGTCAAAGAGACCACCGAATTTGCGGTAGAACCAGTTGTCGAGGTTGTCGCTGCCCCCTTTCTTCTCTTTAGGTTCTTTTTTCCGTGGAGGCGGGGGGGTACGGCGTGCGGCAGGTTTCTCTTCTTTACGGGTTTCGGAGCCCCAGGGGAAACGCTCCTCCTCAGGGGCATTCTGGTCGATATCCAGTTCAAAGATCCGGGGCCTAGCCTCCGATGGTTTTCCTTCTATGTCAGGGGTGGGTTCCACGGAGGGGGCCGGTGTGGCCTCCTCTTCCTCCTGCTGCAGGTCATAATGCTCCTCTTTTCTCTCTCTGACCGGTTCGACAGCCGGGGCATTCTTGAAGCCGGTGCAGAGGATGGTCACGCTGATATTCTCTCCAATGGAATCGTCATAGCCATTCCCCCAGATGATATCGGCCTCCTGGCCTGCCGCATTCTGCAGGTATTCGATGATCTGGCCGATTTCGCCGATGGTGATCTCCTGGGTGCCCGAAATAATGTTGAGCAGGATGTTTCTGGTGCCGTAGATGTCATTGTTGTCGAGCAAGGGGGACTGGAGGGCCATCGCTACGGCCTTCATGGCGCGGCCTTCTCCTGAGGCATAACCGGTCCCCATGATGAAGACCTTGCTGTTGTGCATGACGGTATAGACATCGGCAAAGTCGATGTTGATGTTGCCGTGGAGGGTAATGATCTCCGCCACCCCTTTGACGGCTGTGGTCACTATATTGTCGGCCAGTTTGAAGGCCTGCCGCGCCGGCAGATCGCCATAGATGGCATGGAGCTTCTGGTTGCTGACGATCAGCATACTGTCGGTATACTCGCTCAGTTTCATGATCCCCTCTATGGCCTGGTTGTACCTCTTCTTACCTTCGGCAGGAGAGGGTATGGTCACCACGGCAATGGTCAGGATCCCCAGTTCGCTGGCCAGGCGGGCGATCACAGGGGCTCCCCCGGTTCCGGTGCCTCCTCCCATTCCGGCCGTAATAAAGAGCATCCTGGTGTTTTCTTCCAGCACCTTTCGGATATCCTCATGGTTCTCACGGGCCGCCTCTTCCCCCATCTCAGGGCGGTTTCCGGCCCCACGCCCTTCCGTCAGGGTGACCCCCAGCTGGATCTTCACCGGCACCGGACTGTTGGCCAGGGCCTGGGCATCGGTATTGCAGACCATAAAATCGACATCCTTGATGCCTGCTTCATACATGTTGTTAACGGCGTTGCATCCTCCACCGCCTATACCTGCCACCTTAATGATCGAGGAGGTATTCTTCGAAAACCGGAATCTGACCAAATCTTCACTCATGGGAAATCAGTTTTGGATTACTAACTGGCATCATCCTCCTCAAAAATGAGGCTGATCTGCTGAGAAACTTTTTTCCCTAAATTACTTAAAAAACCAGATCCGCTCTTTTTATCAACACTGTTTTCTTTGGTGGTGGTTTTGCGGAGGGGCTTTGCCTGGGTAGAGGGGGTTTGCCGCGCCAGGGAATAGTGGAGCAAACCCAGGGCAGTGAGGTAAGCGGTCTTATCGATGTCGTAGTTACCGGCCAGCCGTACCTGGGAGAATCCCAGCCGGGCATCCATGCCGGTGCGGAATTTGACCAACTGGAGGAGGTTATACATTTTAGAGGTTCCCCCGGTAATCACAATACCCTGCGCCGGTTGGGCCAGCAACCCTGACCTTTCTATATGAAGACAGAGACTATCGATGATCTCCTCCAGGCGGGCCTGAATGATAAAGGCCAGGCTCTTGAAGGAGATCTCCTTGGGCTCCCAGCCGTTATGGCCGGGAATGGTCACCACTTTCTCCTCTTCGGCAAAATCGCCCATGGCCTGCCCGTACTGTACTTTCAGTTGTTCAGCCCATCGCTGGAGGATGGAACACCCCTCCTTGATGTCGCGGGTGACCACCTCTCCGGCAAAGGGAATCACCGCCATGTGGGTGAGTTTGCCCTCTGCCCAGGTGGTCAGCTTGGTCGTGCCCCCGCCAATGTCGACCACGGCCACGCCCACCTCCTTCTCCTCTTCACTGATGACCGCCGAAGAGAGCGCAATGGGGGATAGAATGAAATCACCCAGTTGGACGCCGATTCTGTCGAGGGCTTTTTCCACACTCTCCTGATAGGAGGCAGGGGCCGTCACCAGGGTGTAGCGGGCCGTCATCTTCCGGCCTTCATGCCCTACCGGAATCGATACCCCCAGATCATCACCGATATCATAATTGGCAGGAAAAAGGTGGTAAACCCGGTAGCCCGGGTCTAACGGCATGTTGAAAGCCTCATTCTCCAGATAGTCGATGTCATGCTGGCTCACCAGTCCCGATTCAATATAGCGGATGCCTTCGTAGGTCGTGGTACGGACCCCCTGGCCCGCCAACGCCACATCCACACTCTTGATTTTTACGCCGATCTGGGCTTCCAGCTGGCTGAGCAAGGATTGCAGCGCCAGGGAGAACTCTCCGGGATTGAGCACTACCCCCCTGCGAATGCCACGTGAAGGGACCATCGCCTTTCCCAGAAGCTCAATCTTCCGGTTGAGGTCCACCTCTCCCGCCAATGCCGTGATCTTGGTCGTCCCGATATCGACAACTACCGTAAATTCCTGTCTTGAAGCCATATCATCTATTTTTTTTTGCAATGACCTGATTTTTGAATTTCACTGAAATGCTCTTGTATTTTTTCCAGTTGCCTTCAGCCAGCACCTGCTCGTAGAACGCCCGTAGGTTCTGGAATTTCTCCTCCATGTTGTCTGCGTTCCCGAATTCGATGAGCTGGTCGCCCACCAGAGTGGAGAAGAAGATATCCCCTGAGGCGTTGAGGTGGATCTGTTTGATCTGGGCCCTCCAGAATTTGTTTTTCCGGATGTTCCGGACCAGGGGCAGGAGTTTTTCCTGCGCCAGGGGAGGGGTGATGTGTCCTGTGGCTACCGGAACATCGGCGGCATACTGCACCGATGCGGGGATGCGGTTCCCTTCATCGTCCATATAATAATTGTCGCTGGAGGTGATGATCCGGATTACCGGTTCCCGGTGTTTCACCTTGATGGTGAGCATTCCCTTCCATCCTGAGGAGTCCCTGACCACCGTTTTATAGACATCAGCCTTGAGGATCGCCTTGTTTTTGGCCAGCTTGGCCTCAATGGCTTCCGTATCGATTTCCTCCATTTTCTTTCCTTTGAGATGGGGGTCGGCCGACCGGGCTATGCCGATCAGGGAGCGACTTTCAAGCCGGATGGGGGAAGCGCCGGCATACCTGACGGTAAGCCCTTCACATTTGACATGGGCCACCTCCCGGGAGGAGAAGGCCAGAGTAACCACCAAAAAGGCCACCAGTCCCAGCCAACCCGTTATTCTGATGATTTTTCTAACGATCTGCTTCATGGGTCAGAAAGGCTATAAGTTCATCGGCCATCAGTTCAATATCTCCGGCACCCATGGTGACCAGGATTTCCGGGGGATGTTTTCTGAGGAAGGGAATGATCTCTTCTTTTTCGGCCTTCAGCTTGTTGGTGAGGGTCATTTTACTGAGGATCAATTCCGGGGAGACTCCCGCGATGGGTTGTTCACGGGCGGGGTAGATGGGGATCACCACGGCGGTGTCGAGGAGGTCGAGGCTGTTGGCGAAAGCTTCGGCGAAGTCCCTGGTGCGGGTATAGAGGTGAGGCTGGAAGATCCCCGTGATTTTTTTGCCGGGCCACATATGACGTACCGAGGTGATAAAGGTATGGAGTTCCCTGGGGTGGTGGGCATAGTCGTCGATGAATATCTGGTGGGGGCTGCGGTAGCGGATATCGAAGCGGCGGGCGACGCCGGTATAGGCTTCGAGGCCGTTTATGATTTCTTCGAGGGAAGCGCCGGCCAGGAAGGCGGCCGCGGCGGCGGCCACGCCATTTTCCACATTGTGGAGGCCCGGGTAGCCCATGGTCATCAGCGGGCTTTCTCCGGAAGGGGTGACGATCCGGAAGGAGTAGCAGCGTGACTGGGGGTCCAGGGTGAGCTCCCGCGTGGAGAAGTCAGCCTCTCCGGTAAGGGCATAAGTATAGATCTTTCTGCCGCCGGTAGCCCCGAAGCGGGAAGCCAGTTCGCGGCGCACCACCAGGCTGCCCCCGGGTTTGATGCCCCCCGCAAACTCCAGAAACGAGGCCTGGAAATCCTCATCGTTGCCATAAACATCCAGGTGGTCGGGGTCCATGTAGGTGATGACCGCCACTTCAGGGGTCAGTTGTAGAAAGGAACGGTCATACTCATCGGCTTCGGTGACGATCCAGGCTTCCGGGAAGGAGGGGAGAAGCAGGTTGGAACCGAAGTTTCTTGAGATCCCACCGAGGAAGGCCCCGCAACCCTGGGGGCGGTGGCTGAGGATAACGGCCGCCATAGTCGACACGGTGGTTTTACCATGGGTGCCGGCAACGGCAATGGTGTGCCCGGGATTACAGAGCATTCCCAGCACCTGTGATCTTTTAAGGATGGTAAAGCCGTTTGTCCGGAGCCAGTTCCACTCTCCGTGGTCAGGGGGGAGGGCAGGAGTGACCACCACCAGGGTCGTGGTGCGATCGCCGGCGATCTCCTGAACCTTTTCAGCCAGGTCGGTATAGTGGATGGCGATGCCTTCGGCAGCCAGGGCCGCCGTGAGCTGCGAGGGGGTGCGGTCATAACCGGCCACGGCCCATCCCAGGTGCCTGAACCATCGGGCCAGGCCACTCATGCCGATGCCCCCGATGCCGAGGAAATAGACCCGGTCGTATGTATCCTTGATATTCATGATCTGATCAGTTGAAGGGCTTCATCGACGATCCTGGTAGTGGCACCGGGCATAGCCAGTTGGCTGATATGGCCGGAGAGGGCATTTCTTTTCGCGGGGTCACGCATCAACAGGTCGGCTTCGGGGAAGAGACGCTCCCTGATGTCGGCGTCGCTGATCAGGATGGCGGCCTCTCTGGAAGCCAGGGCCATGGCATTACGGGTCTGGTGGTCTTCGGCCACATTGGGGGAGGGCACCAGGATCACCGGCTTGGCGGCGATGCATAGTTCGCTGATCGTACCAGCCCCGGCACGCGAAATCACCACACTGGCGGCCAGGTAAGCCAATTCCATCCGGTCCAGAAACTGATATATTCTGAGATTGCCGGGAAGACGGCCGGCGGTTTTATCCTTCATCTCCCCGAAGTAGAGGCTGCCGGTTTGCCAGATGACCGTCCAGGGGGCCTGCCCGATGGCGTCGAGGCTGGCAAGAACGGCTTCGTTAAGGGAGCGGGCTCCCAGGCTGCCCCCGGTGATCAGCAGGACCTCTCCCTCTTCGGGGAGGCCGAAATGCAAAAGAGCGTCACGGCGGGTGGCGCCGGGTGCCAGGAGGTTGGCCCTTACGGGATTACCGGTAAGGACGATCTTCTCAGGCGGGAAAAAGCGCTCCATGCCTTCATAGGCCACGCAGATGCGGTTCACTCTTTTCCCCAGCAGTTTATTGGTGATGCCGGCATAGGAATTCTGCTCCTGGATCAGGGCAGGAATGTGACGGGAGATGGCGGCCCGGAGCAGGGGACCGCTGGCGTATCCTCCGACCCCGATGACCAGCGCGGGCTTGAAATCCCTGACGATCTGGCGGGCACGGATCATACTGCGCCACAACATGACGAAGAACTTCAGCATGGCCACCCCTGGTTTGCGGGGGAAACCCATGACCGGCAGGCCGGTGATGGGAAAACCTGCCGCGGGCACCTTCTCCATTTCCATGCGCCCCAGGGCCCCCACAAAGAGAATGTCGCAATCAGGGATCCGCTGCCTGAGCTCTCCCGCAATCGATAACGCCGGGAATATATGCCCCCCGGTGCCTCCTCCGCTGATGATAACTTTCAGTTTTTCCATTATTCAATCTCCTGGTCTTCATCGGGGGCGACCACCTGTACCGCCGGTTCGGCGGGCATACGGCTGTCCTTCTGGTTCTGATAGCTGACACTGAGGATGCATCCGAAAGCCACGGAGGTGAAGAGCAGGGAAGTACCTCCCATACTGACCCAGGGCAGGGGCTGCCCCGTGACCGGGAAGACCCCGGTAGATACCCCCATGTTGACCATAGCCTGGAAAACCAGCATCAGGGTGAGGCCGGTAACCAGAAAGGCCGGAAAGGTGCGCGTGGTGCGTCTGACGATGATGATCCCCCTGAAAAAGAGAATCATATATAACAACAAAAGAGCAGTGCCCCCCATAAGACCATACTCTTCGACGATAATCGCATAAATAAAGTCGTTGTAGGCGGCCGCCATGTAATTGGCCACATCGGAATTCCCGGGTCCCTTACCGATGAACCCTCCCTCGTAGATGGCCAGCTTGGCATAGTCAGCCTGGGTGATGCCCTTCTCCGCCGCTGGGTCACCATGGAGAAACCGCTCTATTCTACCTCTGACGGTTCCAAAACGTGAGGGAAGATGGTCAATTTTGTCGGCCAGGAAATAGATGGCCACCAGCAAGACCAGGGCAGCCCCGAAAACCATGAGCAGATAGCGGATAGGAACCCGGCCCACGAATAACATGCTGATGACGGTGCCGAAGAGCAGGGCAGCCGTGGAAAAATTGGAAAGAGAAATCAGGGCACAGATGATCCCCGATACCATGAGGATTTTCCAAAAAGCGTTCCGGAGTCCCTCCTCTGAGTTTTGTTCAATTCCCAGGATCTTGGCGGTGTAGATGACCAGGGCCAGTTTGGCGAATTCGGCAGGCTGGAAGGAGAAAAAGCCCAGGTTAAGGGTTCTTCCCGTGGAATCACCGGCCATGCCGGCCACCTTGAGGCCCATGGCCAGCATCAGCAGGAGGATGCTCACGATCACCAGCACCCTGGACACCATAGAATAGAGCCTGACCGGTACTACATTGACCATCGTGACGATGATGGCGAAGCCCAGCCCCAGGAAAACAATCTGCCTGACCAGGAAATGAAAGGTATTCCCCCCGGCCTGGCGGAAAGCCAGGGCCCCTGTGGCGCTGTAAACGATCAGCAACGAGAGCATCGACAGCAAAAGGAGCAGAATCCAGATGATCTTATCTCCCCTGATGAGTTTCCTGGTGTTGATTTGCATGGTCTGAGGATCAGAGATTACGCACTTCCTGTTTGAACTGGCAGCCGCGGTCTTCGTAGTTCTCGAAGAGATCGAAGCTGGCGCATGCCGGTGAGAGCAGTACCGCATCGCCGTTGCGGGCCAGATAATAAGCTGATTTTACCGCTTCGGCCATGCTGGAGGTGTCGACGATGTTCTTTACCAACCCTTCAAAAGCCTTGTGGATTTTGGCGTTATCGACCCCCAGGCAAACGATGGCCTTGACCTTCTCGCTTACCAGGTCGTGCAACATGGAGTAGTCGTTGCCCTTGTCGACGCCGCCAACGATCCACACCACGGGGTGGGTCATGCTTTCGAGGGCATACCAGGTGGAATTGACGTTGGTGGCTTTCGAATCGTTGATGAATTCGATGCCGTGGACTTTCAGAAATCGCTCGAGGCGGTGTTCCACGCCCTGGAAGTCGGTCAGGCTTTCCCTGATTCTTTCGTTTCTAATGCCCACAGCCATGCCCGATATGGCGGCGGCCATCGAATTGCAGGCGTTGTGTTTGCCTTGTAAGGCTAAATCCAGAATTGACATGCTGAACCGGTTTTTATGGATATTTATTTCTATGGTGTCATGGATGATGCCTGCGCCGTCGCCGTTGACCGGGCCCAGGGAGAAAGGAATACAGGTGGCTGCAGGCCGGCGGCGCGCCAGTTCCCTGGTGATCACCTCGTCATCGGCATAATAGATGAACCAGTCGTCAGGGGTCTGGTTCCTGATGATCCTGAATTTGGCGTCCACATAATTCTGCATCCTATAGTCGTAACGGTCGAGGTGGTCGGGGGTGATGTTCATGAGAATGGCAATCTCGGCCCTGAATTCATACATGTCATCGAGCTGGAAACTGCTCAGTTCAATGACATAGACCGGGTGATCCTCCTCCGCCACCTGACGGGCGAAGCTGCTCCCCACATTACCCGCCAGTCCGGCATCGATACCCGCGTTCTTCAACATGTGATGAATCAACAGGGTCGTGGTAGTCTTGCCGTTGCTGCCGGTAATGCATATTTTCTGTGCCGTGGTATGGCGTGCTGCAAACTCAATCTCCGAGATGACCTGAATCCCCTGGGCCCGGACCGCCTTCATCACGGGGGCCTTTTCGGGAATGCCCGGGCTCTTGATGATCAGCGTGGCCGAGAGTACCTGCTCCATGGTGTGCTGCCCCTCCTCCCAGGGAATATGGTAGCTGTCGAGGAGGGTTTTGTATTTCTCTTTGATCTTCCCCGCGTCAGACACGAAAACTGCATACCCCTTCTTCAAGGCCAGAATGGCTGCCCCGGTACCGCTTTCGCCTGCTCCCAAAATGACTGTTTTCTCCTTCATCTTATCTGATTTTCAGGGTGACGATAGAGACGATGGCCAGGATGATCCCGACGATCCAGAAGCGGGTGACGATTTTGGGTTCGGGGATCCCTTTCTTCTGGAAGTGATGATGAATGGGGCTCATCAGAAAGATGCGCCTCCCCTCGCCATATTTCCGTTTGGTATATTTGAACCAGGTGACCTGCATGACCACGCTCAGGTTTTCGATCAGGAAGATGCCGCAGAGCAGCGGGATGAGGATCTCCTTGCGGATGATCACCGAGATGACGGCCAGGATACCCCCCAGGGCGAGACTTCCCGTGTCGCCCATGAAGATCTGTGCGGGATAGGAGTTGTACCAGAGGAACCCCACGGTGGCCCCTATGAAGGCTCCGATGAAGACGGTGAGCTCTCCCAGGTTGGGGATGTACATGATGTTGAGGTAGTTGGAGTAGATGACGTTGCCGCTGACGTACGCCAGGATCCCCAGGGCCGCCCCGGAAATGGCCGACGTCCCCGTCGCCAGTCCGTCAATGCCGTCGGTGAGGTTGGCCGCATTGGACACGGCCACGATGATCAGGATGATGGCCAGGGCATAGACCAGCCACCGGAGCCAGTTGGCATCGCCCCCGGCCCAGGCCACCAGCCAGGCATAGTCAAACTCGTTTTTCTTGATGAAGGGAATGGTCGTCTTAGTCGACTTCACCTCATGGGTGGCGATCTGCACATGCTGCTCACCCGACTCGGGGTCCACCACCAGCTCTTTTACCTCTTCGCCGGTACGTGACTTCACGGGTTCGCGAATCACCACTTCTGAACTCAGCAGCAGGGTGGCTACTACCATCAGCCCCAGGCTGATCTGCCCCAGGACCTTGAACTTGCCGGCCAGCCCCTGTTTGTTTTTCCGGAAGACCTTGATGTAGTCGTCGGCGAAGCCGATCAGGCCCAGCCAGATGGTGGTCACCAGCATCAGAATGATATAGACATTGCCCACCTTGGCAAAGAGCAGGGTGGGAATGATGATGCCTGCCAGGATGATGATGCCTCCCATGGTCGGGGTTCCTTTTTTCTGCAACTGTCCTTCGAGGCCCAAATCCCGGATCTCCTCACCGATCTGCTTCCTGTGAAGATAACCGATCAGCCGCTTGCCATAGGCGGTGGTGATGACCAGCGAAAGGATGATGGCTCCTGCCGTACGGAAGGAGATGTATTGGGCCATCCCGATGCCCGGGATGTGGTATTCATTGAGCCATTCGTAGAGATAGTAGAGCATAAGGCTTCGTGTTACAAAACAATTCCGAATATTTCCATGAGGAGCTCCTTGTCGTCGAAATGGGTTTTGACGCCGTTGATTTCCTGGTAGTTTTCGTGGCCTTTCCCGGCTACAAGAATAATATCGCCGGGGGAGGCCATCATGCAAGCGGTTTTGATGGCTTCTTTCCGGTTCACGATGGAGAGCACCTTGTGCCGGTTGGCATCATCGATGCCGGCCTCCATATCACGGAGGATGGCCTCCGGGTCTTCGGTGCGCGGGTTGTCGGAGGTGAGGATCACCCTGTCGCTGGCCACGAGGGCTTCATGGGCCATTTCGGGGCGTTTGGTGCGGTCGCGGTCGCCGCCGGCCCCCACGACGGTGATCACCTTCTGGGCGTTGCCGCGGATCTCCCCGATGGCCGACAGTACATTTTTGAGGGCATCGGGGGTATGGGCATAGTCGACGATGGCCATGACTCCCTCGCGGCTGCGGATGGCATCAAAGCGGCCCTGGACCGGCGTGAGTGCGCTGATGGCTTCCAGGACCTCCCCGCTGTTCTGTCCCAGCAGCCGTGCCGTACCATAGACGGCCAACAGGTTGGAGGCGTTGAATTTACCCACGAAGCGCAGCCAGATCTCCCGGCCGTCCATATTGACCAGCATCCCCTCAAAATGGCTTTCCAGCACCTTGCAGCGGTAATCGGCCATGGCCCTGGTGGAAAAGGTATGCAGGGCTGCCGGGCAGTTCTGCACCATGACCATTCCGTTGCGGTCGTCGAGGTTGGTCAGGGCGAAGGCCGTGGAGGGGAGGCCATCGAAGAAGGCTTTCTTGGCCCGGAGGTATTCATCGAAGGTCTTGTGGTAATCGAGGTGGTCATGGGTGAGGTTGGTGAAGATCCCTCCGGCAAAGCGGATGCCCGCGATACGCTGCTGGACCACGGCATGGGAACTCACCTCCATGAAGCAATACCCGCACCCGGCATCCACCATGGCCGCCAGGATCTCCTGGAGGCGGAGGGCATCGGGTGTGGTGTGCGTCGCCGGTTCACTCTGTTCGCCGATGATCACCGAAATGGTGGAAATCAGTCCCGAGGGATATCCCAGCCGGGTAAAAAGCCGCCAGGAGAGGGTGGCGATGCTGGTCTTACCATTGGTGCCGGTGACGCCGACGACCTTCAGTTTCTCCGAGGGAAAGTCATGCCAGGCCGCAGCGATCCATCCCAGGGCTTCACCGGCATCTGAAACCCTGACAAAAAGGACTCCTTCGGGCTGCTCCTCCGGAAATTCCTCACCCAAGACCACCACGGCTCCACGGGAAATGGCCATACCGATAAAACGGTGCCCATCGGCATGTGTCCCCCGTTGTGCCACGAAGAGAAAGCCGGCTTCCACCTTTCTGGAATCAAAGGCGATGCCGGTCACCATAGGATCCCCACTGCCCCTTTGCTCCAGGATCCCCTTCAGGGGGCGCAATTCTGTCCAGTTCTTTGTTCGCATCTTACTATCCCATGGTTAAAGTGATGGTCTGTCCTTTCTTGTATTTGTAGCCGGGGAGGAGCGACTGTCTTTTGACCTTGCCGATGCCGCTGAGTCTCACCTGGAGGCCTGATTTTTCGAGGAGATAAACAGCGTCGCGGGCCCCCATCCCCCTGACATCAGGAACCTGGTTTTCCTTGACGGCCACCTCTTTCAGGGTGATTCCCTTTTCGCCTTTTTCTACCCGGGCCAGGGGGGTTCCCGGCTTTCTTCCCGCGTAGCGGAGGTCGAGAGAACGCATAACGGCCACCACATCACGGGTGACTCCGCTTTTGATGTCGGGGAGTGATTCCCGGCTTTCTTCTTCTTCCTCCTCTTTTTCGTCGAATTTCTGATGGATGGCAAATACTTTTTCAGCCACCTCCCGGAATACCGGCCCGGCCACCGCTCCCCCGTAATAAGCCCCCTGGGGCTTGTTGACGGTGACGATCATCGAATACACCGGATCATCGGCAGGGAAATAACCCACGAAGGAAGCCAGGTAAAGGCCCTTGCCATATCCTCTTCCGGAAGAGATCTGGGCGGTGCCGGTTTTGCCTGCAATTTTGACGATATCGCTCTGAATGGCTTTCCCAGTACCGTAATCACAGACCCCTTCAAGCATTTCTTGTGCTTTTCTGATGGTGGAGCGCGAGGCAATAGAATGCTTCAGGGTCTCGGATCCCATGCGATCCACCACATCCCCCTTGTCCTGGATCTCCCTGACAATCCAGGGTTTTACCATCTTGCCGTCATTGGCCACCGCATTATAAAAGGTAAGGATCTGAAGGGGGGTCATCTTGCTTTCATAGCCATATGACATCCAGGCCAGGGTCGTTCCCCACCAGTCCTTGTCACCGGGGTATTTGAAGAAGGGTATCCCTTCCCCGGTCAGCTCGGTCTCGATGGGTTCGGTGACCCCCATTTCATGGATGGCATCGACATATTTCCGGGGGTTTTTTTCATAGCAGGAGGTGATGATCTTGGCCACTCCTACGTTGGATGATTTTTCGAAGATCTGCTTGACCGACATTGGGCCATGGGTGCCCTTGCCAAAGTCGCTGTCGTAGATGATCCTGTCGTGGTATTTCCATGAGCCGTTGCCTGTGTCGAAGACCTGGCTGGTGTCTACCAGTCCGTGCTCCAGGGCGACCATCAGCGACATCAGCTTGAAGGTGGACCCGGGTTCATAACATCCGGCATCGCCCACGGCATAATTGTAGATTTCATCGTAATAGCCGGGAGAAACCCTGCCCAGGTTGGCAATGGCCTTGATTTTGCCTGATTTAACCTCCATGAGGATGGCCGTACCCCATTCGGCATTGCTGGCTTTAAGCTGCCGTTCCAGGGCACTCTCGGTAATATCCTGGTATCTGATGTTGATATTGGTCATGATGTCCATGCCATCGCGGGGCTCTATTTCTATGCGGTTGACCCATCTTCCGGAGAGGTTCTGTCGATAGCCCACACCTGCTTCCCCCTTGAGGTACTTCTCGAAGGCTTCTTCCAGTCCGGTATTACCGGCGATGGTGCTTCCCTCTCCTGCGGCGCCCTTGTTTAGGGTCCCCACGGTCCGGGAAGCCAGTTTCCCCAGAGGAAGTACCCTTTTGTTCTCTTGTTCGATGATGCGCCCCCCGCCAAAGGCTCCCTTGCGCAGGATGGGGAACTTCTTAACCACCTGGAGTTCATTGTAGTCAATTTTCCGGGGCGTGAGCAGATAACCCCGGTCTTTCTGCCGGTAGGCGGCATCGAGGCGTCTCTTGACCTCCTTGGCAGGCAGATGCCTGAAGAAGGAGGAGAGCATATGCGCCAGGGAGTCACACTTGTCGGCATAAATCTTACGGACTCCCGGTGCGGCCATATCTATACGCACATAATAGCCCGGGACCGACGTCGCCAGCACATTCCCGTCGTCGGCAC
Source organism: uncultured Prolixibacteraceae bacterium (assembly GCA_964552955.1). Taxonomy (GTDB): domain Bacteria; phylum Bacteroidota; class Bacteroidia; order Bacteroidales; family Prolixibacteraceae; genus UBA1413. Next base: position 57,194 of record CAZKIU010000003.1, on the reverse strand, counting down.
AGATGTTCCCCCGGTTGGGATCCAGGGAGACGGTAAAATTGGTCAGGTTGTCGGCAATCTGTTCCCACCGGTCGGTTTTGATATTCTGTACGGCCACCAGCTTGAGAAAAATAGCTGCGGCCAACAGCAACATTACCAGGTAAAGCAGGGCAAAACGGGTCACTATGATATTGCGCAGATTCATTTCTTCCTCCTTTTGCTGACGATGATTTTCCCGGGGGAACGCACCTGCTCCTTCAGTCCCAGTCCCGCCTCATTGACCTTACGCACCACCTCTGAAGGTTTGCTCATGTTCATCAGTTTGGCCGAATTGGTGATCGACTGCGACCGCAGATCATCAATGGTATCCTGCAGGACTTCAATTTCCCTGATCACCTTCTCGGAACGGTACCCATTGGTGATGTTAACCAGTCCAAGAAAGACCAGAAAGACCAGAAAAGGGAACTGCCGGGTCACCTTTTCGTTGGTGAGGATGGTTCCGCGCAGGAAGGAACTCACCCTGGGGCGCTGCTTACCGTTGGTTTTATTCTTTTCTGCCATCACTCCCTGTTTTTTCTGCGATTCTCAGTTTAGCGCTCCTCGACCGGGGGTTGACGCTGATCTCCTCATCGGAGGGAATGATCACCTTGCGGTTGACCAGGCGGAAGGGGGTGAGGAAGTTGCCGTAGAAGTCTTTTTCCAGGCGGCCCTGAAGGTTGCCCGTTTTAAAGAAGTGCTTGACCATACGGTCTTCGAGGCTGTGGTAGGTGATCACCACGATTCTGCCTCCCGGCCGGAGCACTTCGAGTGTGGCCTCCAGGAATTCGCCCAGGGCGGCGGTTTCGTCGTTGACTTCCATGCGCAGGGCCTGGAAAACCTGGGCCAGGAATTTCTTCTCGATAGCCCGTGGTACCACCCTCTCAATGGCTTTCAGCAGCTGTCCGGTCGTTTGAACCGGTTCCTGTTTGCGGGCGGCAGCGATGGCTGCCACTAGTCTTCCCGCCTGTGGGATCTCCCCATATTCACGGAAAATCCTGATCAGCTCCTCTTCACCGGCGGTGTTCACCAGCAGGGCAGCGGTCTTTTTGCTATGGCGGTTCATCCGCATGTCAAGGGGCGTGTCAAAACGGAAAGAAAAGCCTCTTTCGCCTTCGTCGAAGTCATGGGAGGAAACACCCAGGTCGGCCAGAATGCCATCGACCTGGTCAATGGCGTGGAAACGCAGGAAATGCCTGAGGTAGCGGAAATTATGGCGGACAAAAAGGAGGCGTGGGTCAGCGGAGAGATGGGCCAGGGCGGCTTCATCCTGGTCGAAGGCCACCAGGGTGCCTCCTTCCATCCGGCGCAAAATCTCCCCGGAATGACCCCCTCCGCCATAGGTGGCGTCCACGTAGATGCCACCGGGCCGGATTTCGAGCCCATCCACGCTCTGGTTCAGCATTACCGGTGTGTGAAACGGATTCATGGCTTTTCAGTGTCGGGTGAATTGGCCAGGCGCTCCCTGAAACTCTCGCGCAAGGGCATGCGCAACTCCTTCATTTCGTGATATTTCTTCTCTTCCCACAACGTGATCGATGCCCCTTTCCCCACAAATACCACCTCCCGGCTGATCCCGGCATGCTTCATGAAGTCTGACGGAATGTTGATCCGCCCGTTCTCAGCCATCGTTACCGTGGTAAAGTTCTCATACAAGTCGGCCAGAAGATCATCATCCTTCTCATCGAAAGGATTCAGCTTCGACTCGATACGCATCAGCCGCTCCTCATGCATCTTCTGTGGATAGATGTTCAGGCAGGGCTTGTAAATATCCTTTTCAATGACAATGGGCTCCTCCGACAGACTGCCCATGACCTTCTTGAACGGCGAAGGAAGGACAACCCTTCCCTTGTCGTCAATCAGGGCATTGTATCTGGCGGAAAATCGTATCATCTGATCCAACCTGGTTTTGATGAAGTAAAAATAGAAATATTATTCCACATTATTACAAACGATGCCATTTTATTACACTGATCCTCACTTCGCCAAAATGTTGATAAGGTGTTCATAAAGTGTTGGAAACTCCGGGACATAGGAGGGGCAAAAAGGGGGAAAAATTTGTGGTTCAATTTTTTGGAAGGAGGAGGGTAGTGGAAAACTTTTAGGTTAATAATTCCGGGAGGGGAGGGGTTATTTCTGAACTGGAAAAAAATAGTTTACTTCGTATGGTCTATCGCATGTCGGAGCACGAGGAAGGGCATGCTGTTTAAGAGCTGGAGCAGGGAGCCACCGGGGGAGACTTCAGTGGGCAGGGGGGTGGCAAAAGAGTTGAAAACCAATCAATACCGGGCATCATCAGCCTGGGAAAGGAAAGAATATGAGTGGAGTTACGGAGCAGGCGAATGGTCAGAAGCCTGGGTTAAAACCCATAGACATCAGGGAGTTGTTTCGTGAGAAGAATCCGGCGATGGCGCGGTTTATTCCGGGGTTTGTCTACCGGATGATCAGGCGGATCATGCGGCTCGATTTCATGAATGGGTTTATCGTGAAATACGGTCATTTGGAAGGGATAGAATTTGTGGAGGCCTCGGTGAAGGATTTTGAGATCACCGAGGAGGTGCATGGTGCGGAGAACATCCCGGCTACAGGGAGTTACATCTTTGCTGCGAACCATCCTCTGGGGGGGTTTGACTCGTTGTTGCTGATGGAAAACGTTTACAAACGGTTGGGGCCTTTCCGGTTTCTGGTCAACGATGTATTGATGAAAATTACGCCATTGCGGCCTTTGTTTGTTCCGGTGAACCATCATGGCAGCAACAGCCGGGAGGCGGCCCGTATTTTACAGGAGGCCTATCAAACGGGGCAGCAGATTCTGATTTTTCCTTCGGGGCTGGCGTCGCGACGGGTGAAGGGGAAGGTCGCTGACCTGGCATGGCAGAAGCATTTTATCACCAAGGCGGTGGAATTCAAACGCGATGTCATTCCCGTTTTTATCAGCGGCAGTAATTCGAACCGTTTTTACTGGCTGGCCAAATGGCGCACTAAACTGGGCATTTCCTGGAACCTGGAGATGTTCCTGCTTCCTGATGAAACATACCGTCATCGTAAGAAGAAAATCGAGCTCTGGTTTGGCAAGCCCATACCCTGGACTACCTTCGACCGGAGCAGGAACCACATGGAGTGGGCGGCCTGGGTGAGAGAGGTGGTCTACACGCTTCCGGCAGGAGGAGAAGCTCAAATTTAAGAATCTACCGTACTAAGGGGAAACATTTTTTTATAATTTTGGGGCTCATTTAGATTACCAGCTAATGAAAGATGTCATTGCGCCGGCACCCCTTGAGCAGATCCTTGCGGAGCTTACGCCCGACAAGCTGATGCGTAAAACCAACAAGGGTGGGAATGAGATTTACATCTTCACGCACCACGATTCACCGGTCCTTACGCAGGAAATCGGCAGGCTCAGGGAGATAACGTTCCGGGATGCGGGTGGTGGAACTGGCGAGGAGGTGGATCTTGATTCCTATGACCTTTCGGAAGTTCCCTACAAACAACTGATTGTATGGGACCCCGATGCACAGGAGATCCTGGGCGGTTACCGCTATATGGTCTGTTCCGAGGCCCCCCTCGATGAACATGGCCGCATCCAGTTGGCCACCACCGAGTTATTTCACTTCTCTGAGCGTTTCTGTAAGGAGTACATTCCCTATACCCTGGAATTGGGCCGTTCCTTTGTCACCCCGGGTTACCAGTCGAGCAAGGCGGGAGCCAAAGCCCTGTATGCTCTCGATAACCTCTGGGATGGACTGGGAGCGCTGACCGTCGATTACAACGATATCCGCTACTTCTTCGGGAAAGTCACCATGTACGACCATTTCCATACGCAAGCCCGCAACCTGATCCAGTATTTCTTCCTCAAATATTTCCGTGACACCGAAAATCTGGTCTATCCGATTAAACCCTTTGAGTTCAATATCGATTATCCGCTCATGGAAAGCCTCTTCTGTGGAGAAGATTATAAGGAGGATTACAAGATCCTGGTGCAGGCGGTCAGGCAATATGGTGAAAACATCCCGCCGCTCTTCAACGCTTACATGAACCTCTCCCCCTCGATGAAGACCTTCGGAACCGTCAGACACGAAGGCTTTGGCCATGTGCTCGAAACAGGTATCATTCTCACGGTCGACGATATCTATGCCGTGAAAATAGACCGGCATATCGAAACCTATATCAGGGGCAAGGAAACGGAAAGCTGGCTGCTGCCGGAATAAAGTAATCTTAAATCTTAAGTCTGGAGTCGGGAATCTTGAGTCTGGAATCCTGAATGGAGGCGTCAGTAGCTGCGGCCCTTACGGTTTTCGATGAAATTGATGAAG
>CAZKIU010000003.1:36011-52766 GCA_964552955.1 uncultured Prolixibacteraceae bacterium | reverse complement strand
TGAATGGAGGCGTCAGTAGCTGCGGCCCTTACGGTTTTCGATGAAATTGATGAAGGAGGCGTTGACCACCTTGTTGCCGCCCGGGGTGGGGTAGTTACCCGTAAAATACCAGTCGCCATCATCGTTGGGGCAAGCCTGGTGGAGGTTTTCGACCGACTGGTAGAGGATTTTCACTTCAGCCTTGCATCCTTCGGGGGAGACCATACGGGCGATCTGGTCTGAGATCTCCTGGTCGGAAAAAGGTTTGTAAATATCTTTCACGTAATTGACGATCTCTTCGCGGGGCAGGTTTTCCTGTTCCTTACATTGTTGGTAGACGTGGTGGATAATTTCTTCCATTCCTCTTTCATGGAGGAGGGCGATGGCGGCATTGAAAGCGATGAAGTTGTCGAGGCGGGTCATATCGATGCCGTAGCAGTCGGGGTACCTGATCTGGGGGGCTGAAGAGACGATGATGATTTTTCTGGGGTGGAGGCGGTCGAGGATTTTGATGATGCTGTCGCGCAGGGTGGTTCCCCTGACGATGGAGTCGTCGATGATCACCAGGGTATCCTGGTTTTCCCTGATCACCCCATAGGTGACGTCATAGACATGGGCGACCAGGTCATGCCTGCTCCCCTCGTCGGCGATGAAAGTGCGGAGTTTGGCGTCCTTGATGGCGATTTTCTCGATACGGGGTTCTGCGGAGAGGATTTCCCTGATCTGTTCATCGGTAAGGGAGCCGTTGTGTTTTCTTATTTCCCTGATCTTCCAGTCGTTGAGGTAGTCTCTGATGCCCTGGGTCATGCCGTAGAAGGCTGTTTCCGAGGTGTTGGGGATATAGGAGAAGACGGTGTTCTGGAAGTCGTAGTGGGTCATTTCGAGGATGGCGGGGGCCAGCAGGCGGCCCAGTTCCTTTCTTTCGCGGTAGATGTCGGAGTCGCTGCCCCGGGAGAAGTAGATCCGTTCGAAGGAGCAGGAGGCGCGTTTTTTGGGAATCCGGATCATCTCTTCGGAGACGCGGCCATCTTTGCGGATCAGCAGGGCGTTTCCGGGAGCGAGTTCCCTGACCTGGTCGTAATGGAGGTCCATGACCGTCTGAATCACAGGACGTTCTGAGGCGGCCACCACGATTTCATCGTCGTGGTAATAGAAGGCGGGTCTGATGCCCCAGGGATCACGCATCACGAAGGCATCCCCGTGACCCACCAGTCCGGCTACCGTATACCCCCCGTCCCAGTCTTTGGATGAGCGCTCCAGCAGATTCCTCAGGTCGAGGTTCTGCTCTATCAGCGGTGAGATCTGGCGGTTGGTGAATCCCTCGTTTTTATACTGCCGGAAAAGAAGCTGGTTTTCCTCATCGAGGAAGTGACCTACCTTCTCGAGAATGGTCACCGTATCGGTGTAAGCCTTGGGGTGTTGCCCCAGGTCGATCAGCTTGCGGAAGAGTTCGTCGGTATTGGTGAGGTTGAAATTGCCTGCCAGTACCAGGTTGCGTGATTTCCAGTTGTTCTGGCGCATGACCGGGTGGACGAACTCAATGCTGTTGCGGCCGAAGGTGCCATAACGGAGGTGCCCCAGGAAAAGCTCTCCGCTGAAGGGAAGATGGTCGTAGATCCATTGGGATGTTATCTCCTTTGGGGCTTCTTTCAGGGCTTTACGGCGGGCTTTCTCTGCTTTGCCGAAGATTTCCAGGATGGGGTTCTGCCCGTTGGAGCGAAAACGCGTGATGTACTCCTGTCCGGGCTTCAGCGCTATCCTGATGTTGACCATCCCGGCTCCGTCCTGGCCCCGGTTGTGTTGTTTCTCCATCAGCAGGTAAAGCTTGTCGAGGCCGTACTGCCAGGTGCCGTATTTCTCGCGGTAGTAAGTGATAGGGTGAAGTAACCTGATCAACGCTATTCCGCATTCGTGAAGTATGGATTCGCTCATCAGGTCACCTCCTTTTTTTAGTAGCTTTTAGGTATTTCGATCAGGTCGGGGACCACAAAGGCCTTAGAAAACCTCCCCTGTATTTCGTTCATCAGTTTCAGGGCTTCGTTGCGGGTGCGGAAGTCGCCCACCCTCACCTTGAAGTCGGGAGAGACATAAGTGATGTAGACGTTGATGTCGGGGTAGGAAGCCAGAAACTCCCCTTTGATTTGCTGGGCCTTCTGGCGGGCGTTCAGGTCGGAAGAGAAAAAGATCTCTACCCGGTAACCCTGCATTTTACCTCCCTGTTGGTTGCGGCGGATGTGAAGCCTGACGAGATCTTCAAGGCGGCGGTCCTGGTCGTGGCCCAGCCTGGTGAAGATATCCTGGCTGTTGCGCGCTGAGGTCTCGCTCCCCGGAGAGGCGGTCTGTGCTGCCGTCCAGAGCGACAGCAACATAACGGGCAGTAAAATCAGAAACCTTCTCACTTCATTAAAAATTGTGGTGTGGAATAGGCTCTATTCCTGTTTGGCACAACCCCTCTGGCACTCCCGCTTTTCCGGAAAGGATGATCTGTCATCAGGGTAATACCGGCAGAGCGATCCCCCCTTTCAGGGCCGCAGGTCAGAGGCGGTGCTTTCAGTCCACAAATATAGGCAGAATATCCTGAATTTAGATCGATCTGATCTACTCCCCCATCAAAGGTTTCACAATTTGATAAAGGGCGGGTCGACTCCCGGGGAAATAAAAGATTTTTTGGGGTGAAATTAAATTTCCTCTACTTTTACGGGCTGAATAGAATGAGTATGAAGGGAAAACTCTTTATTGAGACCTATGGGTGCCAGATGAACGTGGCCGACAGTGAAGTGGTGGCTTCGGTGCTGGCCGAGACGGGTTATACGATGGCGGCTACACCAGCGGAGGCCGATGCCATCCTGATCAATACTTGTTCGGTACGCGACAATGCCGAGCAGCGGATATGGGGGAGGCTTGATCTTTTCAGCAGCTATAAAAAGAAAAAAGCGGGGATGATCGTCGGGGTGATCGGCTGTATGGCCGAGCGGTTGGGGGATGATTTTCTGAAACACAAGGCTGTGGATCTGGTGGCCGGTCCCGATGCCTACAGGGATCTGCCCTTTCTCATTGAGAAGGCGCTCCGGGGTGAAAAAGCCATTAATACGGCTTTATCGGAAGTGGAAACCTACGATAAGATTACGCCGGTCCGGCTGGGCGATGTGGCCCTTTCCGGGTTTGTGAGCATTACCCGGGGGTGCAATAATTTCTGCACCTATTGTATTGTTCCCTACACGCGCGGAAGGGAGCGGAGCCGTGATCCGCAGGATATTCTGAGTGAGGTGCAGGATCTGGCGGCCCGCGGGTTCCGGGAGGTGACGCTTCTGGGCCAGAATGTCAACTCTTACAAGTGGCACCCGGAAGGGGAGCGCAAACCGGTGCGGTTTTGTGATCTTCTGGAGCGGACTGCCCTGGCTGCTCCTGAGATGCGGATCCGTTTCACCACCTCTCACCCTAAAGATATGAGCGATGCCATCCTGCAGACCATGGCCGCTCATCGCAATATCTGCCGCCATATCCATCTGCCCGTACAGTCGGGCAGTTCTGCCACCCTGAAACGGATGAACCGCAAGTATGACCGGGCGTGGTACCTCGACCGGATCAGGGCCATCCGCGAAATCCTCCCGGGCTGCGGCCTCTCAACCGATATCTTCTGTGGCTTCAGCGGCGAAACGGATGAAGACCACCAGCAGACCCTGGCACTGATGGAAGAGGTGCGCTTCGATATGGCGTTTATGTTCCGTTATTCAGAACGACCGGGAACCTACGCCGCCACCCATCTGCCCGATGATGTGCCCGATGAGGTCAAAGCCCGCCGCCTGGAAGAGATCATCTGCTTGCAGAACCGCATCTCCCATCAGCTCAACAGGGAAGATGTGGGCAAACGCTTTGAGGTCCTCACGGAAGGGGTCTCCAAAAAATCGGCAGAGATGCTCTTTGGCCGGACCTCCCAGAACAAGGTGGTCGTCTTCCCGCGGGGGCATCACCAGAAGGGCGACCTGGTGCAGGTGACCATTACCGGATGTACCCAGACGACCCTTATCGGCGTGGTGACGGAAGAGACAGCACCCCGGGACCACTGATTCCCACGCTTCCTATAGGCATCCCTTCTATTTGGACTCCATCGCAGGAGCTCTTCCATTTGGTCCCCATCGCCGGGCCCTTCCATATGGGGAGAATGATTATTTTTGAGATTCAAACGGGGCCGGCGGTTGAGGGCTGCGGCACCCTTTAAAAACTGGAGATCATGGGAAAACTGGTGGATGAATTCAACAACTACAGAGCACGGATGAACGACAGAATCCTGGCTTCGGACAACAAGGTGATGAAGCGGATATACAGTGTGGATACGCTCACCTACCAGGAGGGGGCATTGTCATCCAAGGTCAAGGAGATGCTCGGGCTGGCCACGTCGATGGTGCTGCGGTGCGACGATTGTATCAAATACCATTTGGGCAAATGCCACGAGCTGGGGGTGACCACCGAAGAGCTATTCGAGATCTTCTCTGTGGCCAACCTGGTGGGAGGAACCATCGTGATCCCCCACACGCGGCGGGCGGTCGAGTATTGGGAGGAGTTATGCGAATCAGCAGAAAGCTGAAAATCCTCACGGGAATTCAATCACATTTTAAGAAGGAGGATATGGAAAAAATCGCGGTACGTGAAGCTGTTCCCGGAGATGCCCCGGTGATTGCGGCTTTTCAGCTGGCCATGGCCATGGAGACCGAGCAGCTGATACTGGACCCGGAAGTGGTGGAGAAGGGGGTGACGGCGGTTTTCGGGCGGCCGGAACTGGGGTGTTATTACGTAGCGGAAAAAGAGGGGGAGATCCTCGGCTCACTGCTCACTACCTATGAGTGGAGCGACTGGCGCAACGGTACGGTCCTGTGGATACAGTCGGTCTATGTGCTGCCGCACTACCGCCGTATGGGGGTTTACCGGATATTATATGGTCATCTGCGGGAGAAGGTGGAGGGAGATCCCGGATGGAGGGGGATCAGGTTGTATGCCGACAAAACCAATGAGACGGCCCATGCGGCTTACCGTACTTTGGGGATGAGTAGTGACCACTATCTCACCTTTGAATGGATGAAATAAGGTGAAGGGGGTGACGACACTGGAATTGCTGGCGCCGGCGCGCGATGAGGCGATGGGGATAGCCGCCGTCAACTGTGGTGCCGATGCGGTATATGTGGGGGCGCCCCGGTTCAGCGCCCGTGCGGCTGTAGGCACCTCCGTGGAGGCCATCGGGCGGCTGGCCCGATATGCCCACCGCTACCATGCCCGTGTTTATGCCGCCCTGAACACCATCCTCTTTGATTACGAACTGGAGGAGGCTCGCCAGATCATCACTCAACTTTACCATGCCGGCATTGATGCCCTGATTATTCAGGACATGGGGATCCTGGAGATGGAGCTGCCACCTGTGCCGCTCCATGCCAGCACCCAGGTGCACAATGCCACCCCCGAAAAGGTGAGATTCCTTGAAAAGGTAGGTTTCAGCAGGGTGATCCTGGCCCGGGAGCTCACCCTGGAGCAGATCAGCGCCATCAGGGCTGAGAGTACCTTGGAACTGGAGGCCTTTGTGCATGGTGCCCTTTGTGTCAGCATGAGCGGGCGCTGTTACCTGAGTCAGACCCAAGGCGAGAGAAGCGGCAACCGGGGGGTATGCGCGCAGCCCTGTCGCAAGGCGTGGGACCTGGTCGACGCCCGGGGTGAGAAAATCGTCACCGGCAAACACCTCCTCTCCCTGCGTGACCTCGACCTCTCCGACAATCTTCCAGAGCTCGCCATGGCTGGCATCTCATCATTCAAGATTGAGGGGCGCCTCAAGGACGAAAGCTATCTGCGCAACGTCACTGCCTGGTACAGGCAAAAGCTGGATGCCTTTCTGGAAGGGAATCCAGCCTTTGGGAAAAGCTCGTCAGGAAGGGTACTCTTTGATTTTGAGCCCGATCCTGCCCGTACGTTTTCACGGGGAAGCTCTCCCTACTTTTTGCATGGCCGTCATGCCGGGATGACCAGTATGGACACTCCCAAATCAGCCGGAGAACGGGTAGGAATACTCTTCCGCAGTATGGGGCGCCAGGCCCTGATCAAAGCCGAAAAGGAGCTGCATAACAACGATGGGATCACCTTCTTCACCGACGCCGGTGTTTTGGGCGGAGCTAAAATCAATACCGTCGAGGGCGACCTGATCACCTGGGCGGAACCCTTGACCCTGCCCCCCGGAACCATTCTTTACCGCAATTACGACCACCGGTTTGAGGAAAATCTGCGCCACAGCCGCACTTCCAGGAAGATGGGCCTGAAGATCATCCTTGAAGAAACTCCCGGAGGCATTGGGGTGACCGGAACAGATGAAGCGGGGATTTCCCTGACCATGATGTTTCCGGTAGATCTGGTGCCAGCCAGGGACCCCGGGCAGGCCGCCCGCCTTTTCAGGGAGCAGTTTTCCCGTGCCGGGGATACTCCCTTTGAGGTCACCACCGTGGAGACCAACGGGACATGGAGCCTTTTCATGCCCCAGTCGCGCATCAATGCCCTGCGGAGGGAGTTCCTCGACGCTTTTAGTGCCCACCGGGAGAATGTAAGACCAGTGGAAGTTCGTCACAAAGAGGAGGAAAACGTTTCCTACCTGAGTACATCGCTGCCCTGGAGTGAGAACGTCTCCAATGCGTTGGCCGACCGCTTTTACCGCCGCCATGGGGTGACGGAAATTGAACCGGCCATGGAGGTTACCCGTGATTACCGCGGCCGCCGCCTGATGACCATGAAACACTGCCTCAAATACCAGCTGGGGCACTGTCCACGGGAAAGTAAACAAGATTCGGTGGCCGGAGCCTCCTCCCCGCCTTGGAAGGAACCCCTCTTTCTGGCCGATGGAAACCGGAAATTCAAGCTTGAATTTGATTGCCGCGCGTGCACTATGAACCTTTATCATCTTTAAATGGTTATCTTTAACTCCATTGCCAGCCGGTATGAGCGCGAAACTTTATCAGATGATCAGGGAGGGGGAGCATCAGCACCAGGATTTCAAGTACTGCATCAGTGATTCCCGGAAGATCGCCCGTTCGCTGGTAGCCTTTGCCAACAGCGAAGGGGGCAGCCTGCTCATAGGTATCAAGGACAATGGACACATCGTGGGGGTGCAGTCCGATGAGGAATACTACATGGTTGAGTCGGCCGCACGGATCTACAGCCGGCCACCGGTAGCTTTCACCACCCGTCAGTGGCATGCCGAAGGAAAAACCGTGCTCCAGGTCATGGTCGAACCGAGTTCAGTAAAACCCCATTTTGCCAGGGATGAAGAGGGCAAGTGGACCGCATGGGTGCGCCATCGTGATGAAAACCGCCTGGCTCCCAGGGTGATGATCGATGTGTGGCGCCGCGAAAAAGAGACCAGGGGGGTATTGGTCCGCCTCGATGACACCCAGAAATTCCTGCTGGACTACCTCCAGAAGTACGACTTCATCACCGTCTCAGCCCTGGCCCGTAAGGGTTGCCTGCCCTATCGCAAGGCAGAACAGCTCCTAGCCGATTTTATCGTCATCGGCATTCTGGAACCCTTCTTCGGGGAAAACCAGATCCTCTATAAACTCAACCGCCAGTTTGACCTCGATGCCTGGAGTCATAAGAAAAGAATCCCGCAGAAATAAACTATTCTGCGGGATTCTTTTTCTGCGGGATTTTATTATTTCAGTTTGATGGTTTTGGATTTCCCGTCTCTGGTGAGGGTGGCCAGGTTGTCGCAGGTCCCGTCACCATAGTCGAGGCTCCAGCTGCGGCCGTCACTGGTGGTAAAGTTAACCACCCCGCTGACATTGCGGTGGCAGGACACCAGAAAAACCACAGGGTTCTCCGCGGCGATGGTTTTGGTGAGTTGGATCCCGTTCAGGCGGGTGATCTCCACCACTCCCCAAGAGCGCATCAGATTGTCACGGCCAATTCCGGGGAGGTGGAGTTCATACTCCCTGGTGAGGCTGGCTACCCGCTTGACCTCTCCTTTGTCGTCAGGAAACGTCAGGGTGACCTCTTCTTCAATGGAAGCCGTCCGGATGAGGGATTGCCGGTCGAAGGTGATGGTTTTCAGGATGCGGCCTTCCACTTTCTTGCCATCTACTATGAAATGGTCAAAAAGCTTCTCTCTTTTATATCTTAAAGAATTAACGGTTTGTGATCGTTTGAAACATTGCGATTTGAAGCTTATTCTCCCGATAGATGCAATACCTAAGGTAAAGTTAAAACACATTGATGTTTTTTACATCAGGAATTTATCTTTTCTCACCCTCAGGGCTCAAAGCAGATATTCGAGAGAAGTATTACCATGAATTCGCCATAGCTATAACGCCTGTGCGATTTTAACGATGTACCGCACTGAGAAGGAATTACGGCAGAAAATTTGGATGGACCTCAGGCGCCGATCAGGGGCCAGGAGATACAGATTAGCTGAGAGGAGGATGAATTCCGGCCAGGAGGCGGGGGGAAAATGAGCCATTTTTTTTACCTTTGCGGCTTATAACCTGCGCCATTATTGGAAGCGCTCAATTTTCTGAAGCTGTTTGAGGGGCACCCGAACCTGGCCATGCTGGCTGACGCGGTCGCTGCCCCCCCGGGGGAGAAGATCCACCTGAAGGGGATCTATGGCTCTGCGCTGACGATCCTGGTGGCCCATCTCTTTCTCAAGACAGGAAAAAGCATGCTGGTGACGCTGCCCGAGCGGGAAGATGCCGCCTATTTTTACGATGATCTGGTCTCGCTGGGCCTTGACGCCCAAACGCTTTACTTCCCCTCTTCCTACAAGCGGTCGGTGCAGTTCGGGCAACCCGAACAGGAGAATATTATGCTGCGCACCGAAGCCCTCAGCCGTCTGGCGACAGGGGCCCCTCTGCTGGTCATCACCTCACCCGAAGGAGTGGTGGAGAAAGTCCCCTCGCAGGCCACCCTGGGAACCAATACCCTGGAGATCAAATGCGGAGAGCGTATTTCCATCGAATTCATCACCGAATATCTCTATGAATACGGTTTTGAACGGGTTGATTTTGTGACCGAACCGGGGCAGTTTTCGGTCAGGGGGAGCATTGTTGACATTTTTTCCTTTGCCGGTGAGGATCCCTGCCGGCTTGATTTCTTCGGAAATGAGGTTGAGTCGATACGCAGTTTCGATATCGGCACCCAGGTGTCGAAGAGCTACCCCGACAAGGTGACGCTGATTCCCGACCTGCTCAAAAACAAGGAGGCATCACCACGGATCTCCCTCATGGAGTATATGCTTCCGGGCGCGTTGTTTTTGGGGGTGAATACGCGGTTGGTGGCCGGCCAACTGGAGGCCATGGTCACCCATACCCTTGGCGAAACCTCCCCGGCAACGGGAGTGACCCCCGGCGATTTGCTCAATGGTAAAGAAATGGAAGCGATCCTCTCCTCCCTGACCTGCCTGGAAACAGGGGGTGGCGAACTCTTTACCCCCTCCCGGCAACTGGAATTCAACGTCTCCAAACAGCCGGTGTTCAGCAGAAATTTTAACCTGCTGGGGGAGAACCTCCTTCAGTTTACCGACCAGGGGTACCGGATTCTGCTGCTTACTTCCCAGGAGAAACAGGCTGAGCGGTTGCGCGATATCTTTAAGGAGACCCGCCAGAAGGTACGCTTCGAACCGGTGACCTTCGTCCTGCATGAGGGTTTTATAGACCATGATCTGCGCGTTTGCTGTTATACCGATCATCAGGTCTTTGAAAGGTACCACCGCTACCGGCTGCGGACCAGCCAGCCCCAGCGGGAGGTCATCACCCTGAAGGAGCTGACGCGGTTGTATCCGGGCGATTATGTGGTTCATGTGGACCATGGGATCGGCAAGTTTGCCGGACTGGTCAAGACCGAGGTCAACGGGAAGCTCCAGGAGGCGATACGCCTGGTCTACAAAGACAATGATTCGTTGCTGGTGAGCATTCATTCATTGCACCGCATCTCGAGGTACAAGGGAAAAGAGGGGGCACCCCCGAATCTCAACAAGCTGGGGAGTGCCGCCTGGCAGACCCTTAAAAACAAGACCAAGTCAAAGGTCAAGGATATTGCCCGTGAACTGATTGCCCTCTATGCCCGGAGACGGGAGGAGCAGGGGTTTGCCTTTTCTCCCGACTCCTACCTGCAGACCGAGCTGGAGGCCTCCTTCCTGTATGAGGATACCCCCGATCAGGAAAAGGCGACGCTGGCGGTCAAGGAGGATATGGAGAAACAGATGCCCATGGACCGACTGGTATGTGGTGATGTGGGTTTTGGGAAAACGGAGGTAGCCATCAGGGCGGCCTTCAAGGCGGTTGCCGACAGCAAGCAGGTGGCTGTTCTGGTGCCCACCACCATCCTGGCCTTTCAGCATTTCCGCACTTTCTCCGACCGGCTCGCCGACTTCCCGGCACGTGTCGACTACATCAGCAGGATGCGGAGCTCCGGCGAGATCAAAGGCGTCCTTAAACAGTTGAAAGACGGGAAAATCGATGTTCTGATCGGGACGCACCGGCTGGTGAGCAGCGATGTTCATTTCAAGGATCTTGGGCTGCTGATCATCGATGAGGAGCAGAAGTTCGGAGTATCGGTCAAGGAAAAACTCAAACAGATGAAGGTCAACCTCGATACCCTGAGTCTGACTGCCACCCCCATACCCAGGACGCTTCAGTTTTCGCTGATGGGGGCCCGCGACCTGAGCATCATCCAAACCCCTCCTCCCAACCGCTATCCTATCCTTACCGAGGTCCACGGGTTCAATGAGGAACTCATCAGGGATGCCATTTTATACGAGGTGGGCCGCAACGGACAGGTCTTCTTTATCCACAACCGGGTCCAGAATATTCATGAAGTAGAGGATGCAGTCCGTCGGATTGTTCCGGGTGTCAGGACCATTGTGGCCCACGGTCAGATGGAGGGGCCCGAACTGGAAAAGGTGATGCTTGATTTCATCAGCGGCCGGTTTGATGTCCTGATAGCCACGACGATCATCGAATCAGGCCTCGATATTCCCAATGCCAATACCATGATTATCAACCAGGCCCAGAACTTCGGACTCAGTGATCTGCATCAATTGCGCGGACGGGTAGGCCGTTCCAACAAGAGGGCCTTCTGTTACCTGATTACGCCACCTCTGGCCTCCCTCACGCCTGAGTCGCGGCGGCGGCTCAAGGCCATCGAGGAGTTCTCTGATCTGGGCAGCGGGTTCAACCTTTCGATGCAGGATCTGGATATCAGGGGGGCCGGCAACCTGCTGGGAGCCGAGCAGAGTGGCTTCATCACCGATATCGGGTTTGAGACGTACCACCGGATCCTCAATGAGGCGGTGGAGGAACTCAAATCGGAGGAGTTCGGCGATCTCTTCAGGGAAGAACGTGCCCCCGGCAGCACTGCGCCTGCCCGGCCTTATGTCAGCGACTGCCAGGTGGATACCGACCTGGAACTTCTCTTTCCCGAGAATTACATCCCTTCCACGGCGGAAAGGATGCTGCTCTACCGGGAACTCGATAACCTCGAAAACGAAAAACAGTTACAGCGCTACGAAAACAGCCTCCGCGACCGCTTTGGAAAAATTCCCCCTGAGAGCACAGGACTTCTCGATATCGTCAGGCTGCGCTGGAGTGCCATCCGTTTGGGTATGGAAAGGGTAGTCCTCAAGGGAGAGATGATGATCTGTTATTTTCCCGGCGACCAGAAATCAGAGTACTATGGATCGGAGGCTTTTGGTAAGGTGTTGAGGTTCGTCCAGGCCAACCCCCGCAAATGCAGAATGAAGGAGAATGGAAAACTGACCCTCACCTTTAACGGTGTGAGAAGTATAGGAGAAGCCGTGGCCCTGCTCCTGGAAATCGGATGATAAACCGTAACGCTGCCCGCCGACTGCCCGCCGACCTGCCCGATGATTGTCTGGAGGATGTCCGGTGACTATCCGGTGACTATCCGGTGACTGTATGGTGACAGTCCGATGACCTACCTGCTGACTACTTATTGACTGCCCGCCGAAATGCCTGTTGGCCTGCCCGATGATTATCCGTAAACTGCCTGTCGACAGCCTGTCGACTGTCCGCTGCCAAACCCGGTGGCTGCCTGACAACTCTCCCGTAGCTGCACTGTGACTTACTGTTACCGGATCTCAAGGTTCCGGCAAACCAGGTCAGCCCTCCCGGGTGCCTCAACCGTTGATGGGGGGTGACGGTAAGGCTGGAAGAAGGGGCAATGGTGGCGGCCCGATGTGCGCCATCGGCTGTTTTGTCCCGTAATCGTTGTCCGAAGCGCTTTTTTGCGTATTTTCAACCCCGAAACACATCAACAAGGATCTTGTCAGCCATGGAAACCAGCAAAGGAAAGAGCGTTTCGCGCAGGTCATTTATTGCCTCCACTGCGGCAGCAGCGGCGGGTTTCACCATTCTGCCCTCCCATGTGATTGCGGGACTGGGGCACACCCCTCCCGGGTCAAAGCTGAACATTGCAGCCATTGGAGTGGGGGGTATGGGTTACCGGAATCTGAAAAATATGGAGAGTGAGAATATTGTAGCCCTGTGTGATGTGGATTGGGAATATGCGGGGCGGAGTGCCTTCAAGGCCTGGAGCCGGGCTAAGCAGTATAAGGATTACCGGGAGATGTTGGACAAGCAGAAGGATATCGATGCGGTGGTCATCGCCACTCCCGACCATTCGCATGCGTTGCCAGCCATGATGGCCATGCGGCAGGGATATCATGTCTATCTGCAGAAGCCGTTGGCCCATACGGTTTATGAAAGCCGGGTTCTGGCTGAGACGGCCCGTACCTTCAAAGTAGCCACCCAGATGGGGAACCAGGGGAATTCCGATGACGGGATCCGTAAGATCTGCGAATGGATATGGGCGGGGAGCATCGGCGAGGTGACCCATGTCGATGCCTGGACCAACCGGCCGATATGGCCCCAGGGCCTGGAACGCCCCACGCGGGAGCAGCGGCCGCCCAAGACCCTCGACTGGGATTTGTTCATCGGCACGGCCCCCTGGAGACCCTACCATGAGATTTATACCCCCTGGAACTGGCGGGGATGGTGGGATTTCGGCACCGGCGCCCTGGGGGATATGGCCTGCCATATCCTTGATCCGGTGTTCATGGCCCTGAAGCTCGAGTATCCCTCGTCGGTGCAGGGCTCCTCCACGCCGGTCAACACGGAATCACCCCCCAATGCCGAATTCGTGATTTATGAGTTCCCGCGCCGCGATAATCTGCCCAAGGTGGGCATGCCCGAAGTGACCATTCACTGGTACGACGGGGGGTTGATGCCTCCGCGGCCCGATGAGTTACTGCCCGGAGAGATGATGGGCGATGCCGATGGGGGGTGTATCTTCTACGGCAGCCGGGGTAAGATCATGTGTGGAACGTATGGCCGCAACCCGCAACTGCTGCCCACCCGCGAAATGGAGCACTTCACCCAGCCCGCCCCCTCCTTGCGGCGGATCGCCGGTGCGATGAGCGGCGGCCATGAACAGGACTGGATCAGAGCCTGCAAAGAGAGCCGCGACACCCGGCTGGAGGCCTCCTCCCACTTCGGCTATGCGGGCCCCCTCAACGAAATGGTCGTCATGGGCGTCCTGGCTGTCCGCCTCCAGAGCCTGCAGCGTAAACTGCTGTGGGACGGTAAGAACATGCGCTTTACCAACATCGGCTACGACGACAAGATCAAGGTGCTCACCCGTGACCGGTTCGAAGTGGTCAACGGGGATCCCCGGTTTTCCAAAGATTACGCGACCCTCCCGGCTGCCGAAAGGGCCGAGGAATGGATCAGACACACCTACCGTCAGGGATGGGAGCAGATTTGACGCGTTGAAGGGCCTCCAGCTGAGCACAACACTCCTCCAGTGGCGGTTTATGGTAATAGGTAGGATGGCTGAAGTTGAGAAAACGCAGGATCCTGAATGCAGTGAACACCTGGAAAAACCGCACCCTGAAGACCTCAGGAGTGCTGCAATGGTCTGACAATTCCAGGATCTCAGGAATGATTTTTTCGTGACGCAGGAACTCTGCTACCGGTAAAGGTAGCTGGCTGACCAGCCGTTCTGCCTCTTCCGGTGACACCTTAAAAAACCCGGGACTTGCCGCAAAGAATTCCTTCAGGTCTCTGAATGCATCCAGGTTAAAGGTGCTGAGCAGATCGCCCGATCCTTCCATCCATTTTTTCATGACCTGCCCGGTTCCGAAGGGTACCCTGAGGGAGATCCTGGGAGAAGGATGAATGGTGGTCGTTTCTATTTCACCTACATGGCCCAGCTGGGTCAGGGTTTGCAGGAAGTAAAAATCCTCACCTGCCTTACGCCGGGTCATGCCTCCTCTTTTCATATAAGCTTCGGCCCTCACGGCAAAGGCAGAACCAACGGTATAGAGGGCATGGGGATAGCCGCTCCACGCCATGGCATTCTTATAATAGGTCATGTAACGTTCATAGCGCCGGATCCCTTCGATCTGTTTTTTGGAAAACCCCTCTTCCTGGTGGCGGAAACAGATGGTGGCTCCCACATCGGCAGGATGAGCGGCAAAATGGTTTTCAATAGCTTTGAGGTATCCTGGCTCAACCAGGGTGTCGGCATCGAGAGAAATAATGATACCCTGGGGTTGATGGGTGACGTGGAAACGCCAGAGTGCTTCATCCATGCCTGCTTTCCGGGCCAGTCCCACGCCTGCCCATTTCGCCGGAAGCCTCACCGGCCCGGCAGGCAAGACCGTGATGTGCGCTGCAGGATGCTCTTCTTTCCACTGGCGAAGGGCTTCCATCGTCGCCTCATTGTACCCTGAGATCTCCGGAGAAGAGCCCTCCGGCTCATTGACCAGGATGATGACCTCTGTCCGGCTCCGCGGAGGATCACAACAAAGCAGCGCGTCAAGGGTCTTGAGAATGTCGGGTTCCTGATAACAGGGGATGACCACTACCATGCCTGTGGCAGGATCAGGAGGCTCAGCCAGCCGCGGAGTAAAGCCGGCCGTTTTCTCGAAGTATTTGCTTGCAAACATGCAGGCAAGAAACAAAAAATCCGGGGAGACCCGGATTTTTCTGCGTTTTATTTTTTAGCTGTGGAAGACTGGTACCTGGTATTCATCTGCTGGAGTACCTCCATGGTGATGTTGGCCGCTTCGGGGCCGATCAGCACATCGGTGGCATTCAGTATATAGTCGTATTTTTTGTCGGCATTGTAAATTTTCAGATAGGTAATCAGACTGTCAATGAGCTGCTGGTTATTGGTTTGCTGCAGTTCAGCCAGTTTGGTGGAAAGTTCCTGATCCAGACGGGCAATCTCCTGTTCCTTGTTCACCAGGCGGTCACGCTCCTGGATGGCCCTTTGCTCGGTGAGAAACCCTCCACGCTGTAACCTCTGCTGAAACTCGGTCGCTTCCCGCTCAAAAGCACTCCTTTTGGATCCGAACTCACTGGTAAAAGCCTCCTGTTTCTTGGTGAAATCATCATGCAGTGCCTGGGCCAGGTCATAATTCACTATCAACGAGTCAGCCTTGATATAGGCGATCCGCAAACCCGACTGACCACTGACCTCTTCTCCTTCGTTTCCGGTTCCGTTCGACGGACCTTTCCCTGTAAAGTGAAGCACGTATAACACCGCTATCGCCAAAAACAATATTACAGTTACTACCAATGAAGTTCCTTTCATTTTGATCAGTTTTTTTTTAAAGCCACAAATATAATCCTTTCAATTTAATGCCGCATCATCCTGAGAAATTTTTTAATCTTCTGAATGTTAATATTTTATAAAAAAGTATGTATAAAATCATAATTTATGTCTGATAAACATCATTGAAATGGGGATAAGCCCATGCTATTTTTAACTTTCTGAAATCAGGATCCATTTTTAATTATTTAAAATCGCATTCCGATGTTTAATAAACTTATTGCCAGCATTTTGCCTTATTTCCCATCCCGGTTGATCTGGATTTTCAGCCGCAGGTACATTGCCGGAACCAGGATCGAAGACGGGATCAGGGTGTCGAAGGAGCTCAACGCCTCAGGGGCTTTGGTGACTTCTGATTTGTTGGGGGAATTCATCAAGAGTATGGATGAAGCCGTAGCCAACCGGGATGCCTATCTGGATATTATAGAGCGGTTTACGGCGGAAGGGGTAAAGGGTAATTTCTCTGTTAAGCCGACGATGTTTGGCTTGCTGATTGACGAGGAGGCGTGTTACCTCCATGTCAGGGAAGTGGTCAAAAGGGCGGCCGAAAAGGGGAGTTTCGTCAGGGTAGATATGGAAGACTCACAATGTGTGGACATGGAGATAGCGCTTTACCGCAGGCTTAAGGCGGAGTTTCCGCGCAATGTGGGTTTGGTGGTCCAGGCTTATATGCGGAGGACGCTCTCCGACCTGGAAGCGCTGATGGACCTGCACTCCCCCGACGCACCCCTCAACTTCAGGCTGTGCAAAGGGATCTACATCGAACCCGAGGCCGTGGCCTACAAGGGGTATCAGGAGGTCAGGGACAATTACCTCCTCCTGCTCGATTTCATGCTGAAGCATAAGATTTATGTGGGGATCGCCACCCATGACAAATATCTGATCGACCACGCCTACCAGTTGATTGAAAAGCACAAGGCCAGTAAAGAGAATTATGAATTCCAGATGTTGTATGGTGTGACGCCCGAACTCCGGAGTTCAGTGATCCATGCGGGGCACTTTATGCGGATCTATGTTCCCTTTGGGGAAAAGTGGTTTGGTTACTCCACACGGCGGTTAAAGGAAAATCCCAAGATGGCTTCCCATATCATCAAGGCGCTGTTCTTCAGGGGATAATCA
>CAZKIU010000003.1:30309-35911 GCA_964552955.1 uncultured Prolixibacteraceae bacterium | reverse complement strand
GGCGTGGTCAGGTTTCAGAGGCCCTGATGCTCCAGATCAGTTCTTCTGTTTTTCTCTTGGGGACATGGTGGACCTGGGCTTCATCTCGCCAGTAGCGGATGTCGTCACCCTCCAGGTCTTGGAGGACGACGGTTTCTGCGGGTTTGCCCAGGGCGATCACCCAGAGGATTTTAAGATGTTCGGGGAGGCCCAGCAGGTGGGCCACCTCCTTGCGGTTCACTGAACCAAGGATGCAACCACCGTAGCCCTCTTCCACGGCCCCCAGCAAAATGCTTTGGATGGCGATACCATCATCGCAGAAATAGTGGTCGCTCAGTGAGGTATCGTGCAGCACGGCAATATACGCCACCGGCCTTTCTCCTTCGGCAGGCCCCTTCCACGTTTTGAGGTAACCCGCCCACCCCAGATGGGGGAAAATGGCCCCGTTTAATTCGGCATCGGTACTGATGGCATATTTGAGGGGCTGCATATTGCGGCCTGAGGCCGAAAACCGGGCCTGGTCAATCCATTTCACCATCTGACCGGCAGTCAGCTTCTCTGACTCCACAAATCGCCTGTAACTGCGATTTTTCCTGATCAATTCCCCTATGTTCATTAATGTCAGCGTTTTTAGTGATCTGTTCTTCAGCGCTATCCAGGGGTGTAACTGATCAAAATGCATCACACCCGCGGAGTCCCTCCCGCTTCAGGCGCGACCCCTTCCTCACCAATGATGAGTTATTGTATTTAATGCAGGAAGTATGTAAAAGTAATCAAAAAATGAATTACTTTTGAAATCCACTGATCCGACTCCCCGCCGGCTTTGCCGCAGGGAGTGCTCATCGTGACGGAGCCTGCGGGCCTAATTTTTTACTAAATCAACTGAAACTACATGTATCTACTGGGCTTTGATATTGGCAGTTCTTCTGTGAAGGCCTCCCTGGTGCAGGGCGACACGGGGGAGGTGGCTGCCTCTGCATTTTATCCTAAGGAGGAGATGAAAATAATGGCCCCCCGGCAGGGGTGGGCCGAACAGGATCCTGAGCTCTGGTGGAGCAATCTGAAGCTGGCGCTGGCCGAAGTTCTGGCGGTGTCGGGGGTGGATCCTGCAGCCATTGGGGCCATCGGGATCTCCTATCAGATGCATGGCCTGGTCATGGTAGACCGCAAGGGGGAAGTCATCAGGCCTTCCATTATCTGGTGTGACAGCCGGGCTGCCGCCATCGGGGAGTCGGCATTTGCCGCCATCGGGGAGCAGCGCTGTCTTTCGCATTTGCTCAATTCACCCGGAAATTTTACCGCCTCGAAGCTGAAGTGGGTGAAGGAACATGAACCGGCAGCCTATGAACGGCTTGATAAGATCATGTTGCCAGGCGATTATATCGCCCTGCGGATGACCGGGGAAGCCCGGACCACCGTGGGAGGGCTCTCCGAGGGTATTCTCTGGGATTTCAGGCGCAACAGCTTGGCCACCCTCCTTCTCGAAACCTATGGTTTCGATGCGTCGGTGGTGCCTCCGCTGGTTCCTGCTTTCGGGGATCAGGGGCGGCTGACGGCCGCTGCTGCTGCTGAACTGGGGCTGGCTCCCGGCACCATGGTGAGTTACAGGGCTGGGGATCAGCCTAACAATGCTTTGTCGCTCAATGTTTTGGAGCCCGGTGAGGTGGCCACCACCGCGGGAACCTCCGGGGTCGTCTACGGCGTCAGTGAGGAGATCCGCTTTGACCCGGCCTCCCGCGTTAATACCTTTGCCCATGTCAACCATAGTGGGGAGAAGCCCCGGCTGGGGGTGCTCCTTTGCATCAATGGCACAGGCATCCTCAACTCATGGCTGAAGCGGGTTCTGGGCAACACCCTCTCCTATGAGGAGATGAACCGCCTGGCCGAAGAGGTGCCCCCGGGAGCCGAAGGGGTCACCTTTCTGCCTTTTGGCAACGGGGCCGAGCGGGTCCTGGGGAACCGCGAAACCGGCGCCCTTTTGAGCGGCGTGAATTTTAACATCCATCACCGGGGTCACCTGCTGCGTGCCGCCCAGGAAGGTATCGTCTTCTCCTTCAAGTATGGCATGGACATCATGCGGGCTACCGGTATAGAGCCTTCGGTGATCCGGGCAGGAAAAGCCAATATGTTTCTGAGCCCCCTCTTCCGGGAAACGCTGGCCGGGATTACCGGCGCCGCTATAGAGCTCTACAATACCGACGGTGCCGCTGGTGCCGCCAGAGGCGCTGGGATAGGCTCAGGCTATTACGCCTCCCCGGCCGAAGCCTTCAAAACGCTCCGCAAATTGCATACGGTGGAACCGGATCCCTCCCGTCAACCCCTGTGGAACGACGCCTACCAGCGCTGGTTGTCTGTTTTGAAAGGCCAACTGGCCTGATGAAATGGGCTCCTTACCCTGGCTAACCCAGTCCACCCTGAAATTAACAGTCAAACAATAATCACTAAAAAATCTAATTATGAACTATTTCGTTGGAAACAAAGAGTTCTTTCCGGGCATCGGAAAAATAAAATTTGAAGGCCCTGATTCACGCAATCCGCTGGCTTTTAAATGGTATGATGAGAACCGCCTGATCGGCGGAAAGACCATGAAGGAGCACCTCCGCTTCGCGGTGGCTTACTGGCATACCTTCTGTGGCACAGGTGGGGATCCCTTTGGACCGGGCACCCAGATCTTTCCCTGGGACGTCCCTGCTGAACTGATGGATCAAAACAAAGCCAGGATGGATGCCGCCTTCGAGTTCATCACTAAAATAGGCATCCCCTATTACTGCTTCCATGATACCGATGTAGTGGGCGATGGTTCGGTTTTTGAGATTGAGAAACGGCTGGAGAAAATGGTGGAACTGGCCAAAGAGCGTCAGGAAGCCACGGGCGTTAAACTGCTTTGGGGTACAGCCAATGTCTTTGGCAATCCCCGCTATATGAACGGTGCGTCCACCAATCCCGACTTTAATGTACTGACCAATGCCGCAGTCCAGGTAAAAAATGCCATGGAGGCTACTATTGCCCTTGGCGGAACGGGTTATGTCTTCTGGGGAGGACGTGAAGGGTATATGAGCCTGCACAATACCGACATGAAACGGGAACTGGAACACATGGGATTGTTCCTCTCGGCAGCCCGTGATTACGGCCGCAAGCAGGGATTCAAGGGCACTTTCCTGGTAGAACCCAAGCCTATGGAACCCACTAAACACCAGTATGACTTTGATGTGGCCACGGTGATAGGTTTTCTGCGGAAGAACGGCCTCGACAAGGATTTCAAACTTAACGTGGAAGTGAACCATGCCACCCTGGCAGGTCATACCTTTGCCCATGAATTGCGAGTTGCCGCCGATGCCGGATTGCTCGGGTCGATCGATGCCAACAAGGGAGACTACCAGAACGGCTGGGATACCGATGAGTTCCCCACCAACATCTACGAGATCACCGAAGCGATGCTCGAAATCGTCCAGGCCGGTGGTTTCACCCAGGGAGGGATCAATTTTGACGCCAAGACCCGCCGCAATTCCACCGATCTGGAAGATATCTTCATTGCCCACATTTCGGGGATGGATGTCTTCGCCCGCGGACTGGTGGTTGCAGACAAGATCCTGAACCAGTCGGATTATCTGCAGCGGAGAAAAGCCCGTTACAGTTCCTACGATTCGGGCAAAGGCGCAGAATTTGAAGCCGGTAAACTGAGCTTCACTGACTTGTACCAGATTGCCAAGGAGGTGGGAGAACCCCGTCAGATCAGCGGCAAGCAGGAATTGCTCGAACAGTTGCTCGGCAGTTATATCTGATCCGATGAAGGAACGCAATATGGTTTATATCACCGCCATCACCCTGGTGGCTACATTGGGGGGATTGTTGTTCGGTTATGACACGGCGGTGATCTCGGGAGCCGAGAAATCGGTGCAGAATTTTCTGATTACTCCTCTGGGATTGGGTTCTCTGGCCCATGGGGCCACCATTTCCAGTGCCCTGATCGGTTGTATCATCGGGGGGATCCTATCGGGATGGCTGGCTTCACGCCTGGGCCGGAAACGATCACTGATGGTGGCTGCCGTTCTCTTTTTTCTCTCCGCCCTGGGATCGGGATACCCTGAGTTTATGTTTTTCCGTCATGGAGAACCATCCATGGGACTGCTGCTGATGTTCAATTTCTACCGAGTGATCGGGGGCATCGGTGTGGGGCTTGCCTCTGCTGTTTGTCCCATGTACATCGGGGAGATAGCACCGGCCGACATCCGCGGCCGGCTGGTTTCCATCAACCAGTTTGCTATTATCTTTGGAATGCTGGTGGTTTATTTCGTCAACTACGGCATTGCCCGCGGTCAGTCGCTGGAGTATATCAACACCACAGGTTGGCGGTTGATGTTTATCTCAGAGGCCATCCCTGCCGGACTCTTTGGTTTGTTGCTATTCCTTGTTCCGGAGACGCCGCGTTACCTGGCCCTGACCAACCGCGACGAGAAAGCCCTGAATATCCTGACCCGCATCAACGGAGCCACCCAGGCCAAGGTCATCTTCAAGGATATCAAGCATTCGGTGGAGGCAGCTTCCGAAAAACTCTTCTCCTATGGGAAGGTGGTCATCCTCATCGGGATCCTGCTCTCGGTATTCCAGCAGTTCGTGGGGATCAACGTGGCCCTTTACTATGCTCCCCGGATCTTTGAAAGCATGGGCGCTGCCAAGGATGCTTCCATGCTTCAGACGGTGGTCATGGGACTGGTCAATGTCATCTTTACAGTTCTGGCTATTGTGACCGTCGATAAATATGGGAGGAAAATCCTGTTGATGATCGGCTCCCTCGGGATGGCGATCGGGATGTTTGCCATCGGTGGCCTCGCTTTCTTCAAGGTCATCGGCATCAGTACCCTTGTGTTTATCATCATCTATACGGCTTCCTTCATGATGTCGTGGGGGCCGATTACCTGGGTGCTGATTTCGGAGATCTTTCCCAACAAGATCAGGGGCAGGGCTATCGCTATTGCCGTGGCTGCACAGTGGGCCGCCAACTACTTCATTTCTTCGACCTACCCGGCCATGATGGAGTTTAGCGGTGGAATGACTTACAGCTTCTACGGACTGATGAGCCTGCTCTCCTTTTTCTTTGTCTGGCGCATGGTGCCTGAAACCAAGGGAAAAACCCTCGAGGAGATGGAAGCCCTCTGGAAGAAGGAAAAATAGTCTTTACAGTTCTTTACAACATAAAAATCCTGCAGAAAACAACTTTCTGCAGGATTTTTTATGCCTGTTCCCCGGCTGACCAGGACTCAGCAAGGGGCGCACTGGAGAACACTCCTTCACCAGGCGGTGCACCAAACAACCCCTGTTGTGGGGTCCCGTCGGGCTCCGGCGCTCTTATTTAGCGGGTTCCCAGTAGCACATTTTGGGTGATGTGATCTTTCCCTCGGTTTTTAGGGTTTTCATGGCCTTGTCCACCTCTTTTTTGTCGAGGCCTGCGGCTTCGGCTATTTCTCCGGCTTTCAATGCCTTTCCGGCATTTTTCAATACTTCCAGAACTTTTTCTGCACTCATGGTTGTTAAATTTATTAATGGTGATGATTCAATAAACTGAGTTTCTGTGTGAGCGGGTTGATTATCCTTTCCGGGGAGGCCAGTCCCAGTGGAGGCCAGT
>CAZKIU010000003.1:24381-30209 GCA_964552955.1 uncultured Prolixibacteraceae bacterium | reverse complement strand
GGAGGCCAGTCCCAGTGGAGGCCAGTTCCAATGGAGGCCAGTTCCGTTGGAGGGCTCTATCCGGGGAGGGTAGGCGACGACCTGAACCGCCTTAGCCGGCGAAGCGCTCTGAAATGACTTTCCAGTCGACCACTTTCCAGAAATCCTCGATGTATTTAGGCCGGAGGTTCTGTTTGTCGAGATAGTAGGCGTGTTCCCAGACATCGCAGGTGAGCAGGGGCTTTTTACCCTCGCGCAGCGGGCAGCCGGCATTGGAGGTCTGAACGATTTCCAGGTGACCCTGCTGGTTTTGTACCAGCCAGGCCCAACCCGACCCGAAAAGGGTGGTGGCAGCCTTGTTAAACAGGGCTGTAAACTCCTCGACGGAGCCAAAATCCCTTTCTAGGGCCTCCTTCAGAGCCCCCTTGGGTTCGCGGCATCCTTCGGGTGAGAATTGCTCAAAATAAAAGGTGTGGTTGAAGACTTGCGCTCCGTTGTTGAAGATCCCCCCTTCGGCCTTCAGGATGATCTGCTCCAGCGAGGCCTCTTCAAATGGAGTGCCCTGAATAAGACTGTTGACATTGTTAACGTAAGCCTGATGGTGCTTCCCATGGTGAAATCCCAGGGTGACCGCGCTGATGTAAGGCTCCAGCGCATCCATGGCATAGGGTAATGCCGGTAATGAAAATGCCATATCCGAATTTTTAAAGGTTAATAGAAGTGGTTTTCGGATAGTAAATTTAAGGGAAAAATTCGGCAAAATAAAAACCCCGGAGCGTTGGCTCCGGGGAAAAACCAAAAATCAACTAACCATTGAACTTCCTGGCCACCTCATCCCAATTGATCAGTGACCAAAAGGCTTCTACATAATCAGGCCGCCGGTTCTGGTAGTTAAGATAATAGGCGTGTTCCCACACATCAATGCCCAGAATGGGTCGGCCTTTGACCTCTGCAACATCCATCAGCGGATTATCCTGGTTGGGTGTAGAAGATACCACCAGTTTGTTGTCCTGAAGCAGCAACCAGGCCCAACCAGACCCGAAACGGGTCACCGCTGCTTTGGCAAAAGCCTCTTTCAATGCGGCTACAGAGCCAAAAGCGTCGTGGATGGCATCCAACAAGACGCCCTCAGGCTGCCGTGCCCCTCCGGGAGCCAGGATCTCCCAGTACAGGTTGTGGTTGTAAAATCCACCCCCGTTGTTGCGCACTGCTGCCGAAATCGTTCCGGCAGAGGCTAATATTTCTTCAATCGTTTTTCCTTCCCATGCTCCCCCATGCAGCGCATTGTTCAAATTGGCCGTGTAGGCCCCATGATGCTTCGTGTGGTGAATCTCCATGGTGCGGGCATCAATGTAAGGCTCCAAGGCGGTGTAAGCATACGTTAAACGTGGTAATTCAAATGACATATTCCTAAAATTAATAATTAAACATCTTTATGTCCTATAACAAAACCAGGCAGAAAATGTTTTTGAGCTTTCCTGATTCCTTCCTGACCATAATTTTAATCAGGAATAAATCTTATTTCACAATTATTAACGGTAATGATGGGGGAATTTGATTATATTTGTATCGAAATTTTAAATAGTAATAATTCTTATTTAGGAGAATGGAATCCAGAAGTATCCGGGAAATACTACCCAGGCATGGTTTGAAGATTACTCCTCAGCGGTTGGCTGTATATGATGCGATTGTGAATCGCAGAGATCATCCGACGGCGGAGCAAATCATTGAATTTGTGAGGGAGCGGTATCCCAACATAGCGGTAGGGACGGTCTACAACACGCTTGAGACCTTTGTGGAGAAGGGGATTATTCAGAAGGTGAAGTCTGATGGCGATATCATGCGTTATGATGCGTTCACGGAGAAGCATCATCATCTGTACGGTGTAGGTTCCGGAAGAATAGAGGATTATTATGATGATGAGCTGAACCAGTGGATTGAGGCTTATTTCAGCAGGAAAGAGATTCCCGGGTTCCGTGTTGCGGATGTCCGCATTCAGATCATGGGAGAGTTCAAGGATCCTTCCTAGCACTGAGCAGAGGCGTCCTGCCAGGGGGTATCATAGCATACATAAGTGACTTGATGCCTTACGGCGTGGATAGTGGTGATTACAGTGCCCTATTTACCAAACACAACCGGTGTTGGTTACATCGTTAACTCTTAATATTTACTCATGTTTAAATAACACAATTATGGAAAATCAAGTTGTTTCAATGCCGCGTATCGGAGAGAAGGCTCCGGAGTTCAAGGCCGTTACCACACAGGGTAACATCAATTTCCCCGCCGATTATGAAGGTAAATGGGTGATTCTGTTCAGTCATCCTGCAGATTTCACGCCGGTATGTACTTCTGAATTTATGACCTTTGCCCATATGGAAGAGGAGTTCAAAGCCCTCAACTGCCAGTTGGTAGGGTTATCGGTTGACGGGCTTTACAGCCATATTGCCTGGTTGCGCACGATCAAGGAGAAGATTGAATTCAGAGGGATGAAGGATGTTGAGGTTAAATTCCCGCTGATTGAGGACATTACCATGGAGGTTGCTCAGAAATACGGTATGATGATGCCGGGTGAAAGCAGCACCAAAGCCGTGCGTGCCGTCTTCTTTATTGATCCCAAGGGTTTTATCCGAACCATCATCTATTATCCGTTGAGCCTGGGCCGTAATTTTGATGAGCTCAAGAGGGTGTTGATGGGGCTGCAGACGGCAGATGCTTTTGGCATTGCCCTGCCGGCGGACTGGCGCCCGGGCGATGATGTTATTGTTCCCACGGCCGGAAGCTGCGGTACCGCTAAGGATCGTATGGAAGGCAAGGAAGAAGGCGTCGAATGCAAAGACTGGTTCTTCTGTCTGAAGAAACTTCCGAAGGAGAAGGTAATGGAAAAGATCCTGAAGAAATAGGATGATGAAAGGCTGCCTCAGGCGGCCTTTTTTGTTTCCGGGGGTCGGCTGCGGGGTGTATTCAGAGGTCGCCCCGGGCCGTGAGGAAGACGGCGCACTTGCGGGTGAAGCGTTGTCCGCCGGGGTGGAAGAGTTCCACGGTTACCACATAGGGACCTGCAGGCAGGGGAGAGCCGGTCTCATCCTTGCCATTCCAGGTGATGTAGCTGGTAGTGCCCAGAAGGAGGTTCCGGGCGAGGGTGACTCTTGGCTGCCCCGAGAGGTCAAAGACCAGGCATTCAGCCAGCCATCCGGGGAAGTCGGTGGTACAAACCATGATCAGTTCGTCATGGAACCCGTCGTTATCGGGGGAGAAGGCGGTTTGTTGGAAGGAGACTGCGGTGCCTGATGGTGCGGTGGGCTCTGCGGCTGAATTGGGGGCACCGGGGGTGGCAAAACCAGCACTCTCGGCAGCTGAATGCCAGTTGCCGGGTGAACCGGCAGGCAGCCGGGGATGGCTCCGTTCGAGGGATACCCCCTCATGGCTGGCCAGCAGGGGATGGTGCATATTTTCATGGTAGCTCATCTCTTCCAGCAGAACCAGGGAGTCAGTGAGCAAAACGATATTCCCTTGTTCGTTGTACATCGCCGGGAGGGAGGTCACCTCCCGGAGGTGTGATGGGGGGGCCGAAGGATAGTAGGGGAGCACTCCCGCAGTATCGGTGGTGACCGCCAAGATCTCGCCGGGGCCCAGGGTGAAGGCG
Source organism: uncultured Prolixibacteraceae bacterium (assembly GCA_964552955.1). Taxonomy (GTDB): domain Bacteria; phylum Bacteroidota; class Bacteroidia; order Bacteroidales; family Prolixibacteraceae; genus UBA1413. Next base: position 26,587 of record CAZKIU010000003.1, on the reverse strand, counting down.
GCCTCCCCGAGAAAGACCGGTTTCCTCAACTGACCATCGGGGTCGCGTGTGGCCAGGACTAATAGGGAGGAGGGTATTTTTTTCTCCGAGAGATTGAGGAGTTCGATGAAGTCGTTTCCTCCGCTGAACGGATTAAAGAGGATTTCATGGAGGATGACATCGCCGGGCTGGAGGACCACCCAAACGATTTCTGCCTTGTTATGGACCAGCAAATGACCGCATTCGTCGCTGATATTGCTGAGGATCATCTCACAGGGGTGATTGGGGGCCAATGGCCTGGTCCAGAACAGGGTCACCCCATCGGAATCGTCGTGAAGGGTGACCTGCAGGGGGCCCCGTTCTTCCGTGAAGTGGTAGTTGGAGGCCGCTTTGAGCAGCAGGGAATCCATCGGTTCCGAAAAGAGAACTTCGGCCGAGAGGGGAGAGAGGGTGTTGACGGTGCTGATCGAGGGAGGAATCAGATCAGGGTTGGCAGCCATCACCGAGTTGGCGCGGCCGGGTGTTCCTCCTGCAGGGTCGCTGCTGGCACACCAGTTGGCCCGTTGACCGCAACGGCGCAACGGATCTTTTCTTTCCAGGCTCCAGCCCCCTTTTTTCTTGGTGGCATCACCATACCAGCCATCCGAAAAGTTGATTTGGTCGGCTATTATTCCATTGGGGAGGAGCAGAATCAGGGAGGTTCCGCTGTTGCGCAGCGCCGGAAAGGAAGAGAGGGCCACTACTCTTGAGGTGAGGGAAAGGGAAGCAGCTGCAGCCTGGGCGCAGATAATCAGATAGTGCCCCGGGGGGAGGAGGGTGTCGGGGAGGATCCGTCGGTAGCTGCCTATCTTCAATTCCCATCCATTCAGGGAGACGGGTTGGAGGCCCGGGTTGCAGAGTTCTATCCACTCGGCATCGGGAAGCCCCACCACGGGCGTAGGATCGGCCATGATCTCATTGATGACCACGACCGGAGAGGTCTCCTCATCAGGCGCCGGAATAGAGGCTGGACCGGCCCTCCGGCCCGGGCTTTCGCGGGAGGAATCTTTTTCAGCAGAGAAGGCTGACAGACTGACTGCCAGGGATAAGGCAACCAATGTTAAGAAATGGGATTTTACCCCATTGGCGCAAGGGGGCAAATTCATAATGTTGTATTTTTGTTCCGATGGGTTTGTAAACCTTACAATTTAAGGAATTTTCAGGTAAAAAGCAAGCATGATGAAAGTAGCTATCGTTGGGGTAAGTGGTGCTGTGGGACAGGAGTTTCTGCAGGTGCTGGAAGAAAGGAATTTTCCGTTGGATGAACTGGTGTTGTTTGGGTCATCGCGGAGTGCCGGGAAAGAATATCTCTTCCGGGGTGAGAAGCTGAAGGTTAAAGAGCTTTGTCACAATGATGATTTCCGGGATATAGATATCGCCCTCACCTCGGCCGGAGCCTCCACCTCGAAGGAGTTTGCCGAGACCATCACCCAGTATGGAACCATCATGATCGATAATTCGAGTGCCTTCCGTTATGATGAGGATGTGCCGCTGGTGGTTCCGGAGGTGAATGCTGCCGATGCAAAAATAAGACCCAGGAATATTATTGCCAATCCCAACTGTTCAACGATTCAGATGGTGGTGGCCCTGAAGCCCATCCACGATCTGTCGCCCATCACCCGGGTTCATGTGGCCACCTATCAGGCGGCCAGTGGTGCCGGGGCGCAGGGCATTGCCGAACTGGAGCAGCAGATCAGGCAGATTGCCGGAGGCGATGAGCCCACAGTGGCTAAATTCCCCTATCAACTGGCCATGAATATCATTCCCCACATCGATGTTTTCCTCGATAACGACTACACGAAGGAAGAGATGAAGATGAGCTGGGAAACTAAAAAGATCCTGCACACCGAAGCAGAAGTGAGTGCCACCTGCGTGCGTATTCCGGTAGCCAGGGCCCACTCGGAGGCGATCTGGGTGGAGACCGCCCGGCCACTTACCGTGGAAGCCGTCAGGGAAGCCTTCCTGAAGGCAGAAGGACTCACCCTCCTTGATACCCCCTCGGAAAAGAAATATCCCATGCCTCTGTTCGTCTCTGGCAAAGACGACGTTTATGTAGGCCGGCTGCGAAAAGACATCTCCGGCTCCAATGGGATCACCTTCTGGTGTGTCGGTGACCAGATCAGAAAAGGGGCCGCCCTCAATGCCGTTCAGATCGCCGAATACCTCATCAGAGAGGGACTCTGAATCT
>CAZKIU010000003.1:21702-24281 GCA_964552955.1 uncultured Prolixibacteraceae bacterium | reverse complement strand
GGAGTCTGGAATCTGGAGTTTTATGTCTTAAGTGGTTAAAAAACAGAATACAAGATAGATCGACGAATTGTGCCATCTTAAGACCCGGATAGGAGAGGATGGGGGTCAGAAGCTTTCTTCGCTGATGGCGTAATGGGGATTTTATTCCTCTTCCGGAAGATCAAAGAGAAAATCGTTGTAGGGGAAGCGTTGCACGTGGATTTTCCGCACCTCCTGGTAAAGCATGGCTTTGAATGCTTCGGCGTGGGTTTTGTACCGGGCAGAGATGAAGAGGGAAGGGGTGTTGTTCTGGGCCATCCATGACCGCTGCCAATCTTCAATGCTCATGTTTTCACGGGTGGAGGGGGTCAGGTCATCCTCCTCTTTTTCGACATAATTGAAGGCGTCTATCTTGTTAAAGAGGTAGATTTTGTTTTTGTCACCGGCTCCGATTTCCGTCAGTGTACGGTCGACCACCTCGATCTGTTCTTCGAATCCGGGGTGGGAGATATCGACCACGTGGACCAGGATATCGGCTTCGCGCACCTCGTCGAGGGTAGACTTGAACGATTCCACCAGGTCGTGGGGGAGTTTTCTGATGAAGCCCACGGTATCGGCCAGGAGAAAGGGGAGGTTGGTGATCACAACCTTGCGGACGGTTGTGTCAAGGGTGGCGAAGAGTTTATTTTCAGCAAAGACTTCCGATTTGCTCAGCATATTCATGATCGTCGACTTGCCGACGTTGGTATAGCCCACCAGAGCGACACGGACGGTTTTACCCCTGTTTTTACGTTGAGTGGCTTTCTGAAGGTCAATTTTTTTGAGTTCCTCCTTGAGCCGTGCAATTTTGTCGAGGATGATCCGCCGGTCGGTTTCGATCTGGGTTTCACCCGGGCCGCGAAGTCCGATGCCCCCGCGTTGTCTCTCCAGGTGGGTCCACATCCGGGTGAGGCGTGGCAGCAGATACTGGTATTGGGCGAGTTCTACCTGGGTTTTGGCGTGGGCGGTCTGGGCCCGCCGGGCGAAGATGTCAAGGATCAGGTTGGTGCGGTCGAGCACCTTGCATTCCAGGGCTTTTTCCACATTCCGGAGTTGAGTAGGCGTCAATTCATCGTCGAAGATGACGGTATCGGCCTCAGTGACCTTCACATAATCGGCAATTTCGTTGAGCTTCCCCTGGCCGACAAAGGTGACAGGATGAGGTTGGTCGAGGCGCTGCATGAACTGCTTCAGCACGACAGCTCCTGCCGTGTCGGCCAGAAAAGCCAGTTCCTCCAGGTAGTCCCTGGCTTGTTTCTCATCCTGTTGCTGGCTGATCAGTCCGACCAGCACGGCCCTCTCTGTTGATGGCCTGGTTTCAATCATCTTTTACGGGGTGATATGGGTAAAAAAAACTCCTGTTCCGCATGCGAAACAGGAGTGCAAAGATATAGTCTTAAACGTTTACTGCAACACAAAGCTGATGGGCACGGTATAGGAGACCCTTACCGGTTTGCCACGCTGTTTGCCGGGTTTCCACTTCGGGAGGGAGTTGACCACGCGCAGGGCTTCCTTATCCAGGGAGGCGTCGACCCCACGGGCAATCTTGGCATCGGAGATGCCGCCATCCTTGTCTACCACAAAGGTGACGTACACCTTACCCTGAATGCCGTTTTCCTGAGCAATCACCGGATAATTAATGGCCTTGGCAATAAAGGCACGAAGGGCAGCTTCCCCACCGGGGAATTCAGGCATCTCTTCCACGATGAAAAACACCTGGGCTTCTTCGGCTTCTTCCTTTTCTTCCTTGGCCTGAACGATAGGTGCCACGTCAACAAAGGTCTCCTTATCCGCTTCTGAGTCGAAGATACTCAGGTCATCGTTGACCTGGGTATTGTTGTCAACAATATTAAGCATCTCAACCACAGTTTGTGGGGGAGGTGGCGGTGGAGTAGCGATCTGTTCCTGACGGGTAATGGGGATGACTTCTTCTTCCACGGCAGCGGCTTCAAGGGTTCCCAGAGAGGAGGTCTCAGCGGGTTTTGCTGTCCACTCAAAGGCCAGGAGTGAAATTCCTAATGCCACCACCAGACCGATAAGGAGGAAAATGTTTTTTTTGTTTTCCAGGTCGGCTTTTTCAGATTTTTTGAGTTCCATACTATTATTAATTTGATTGTTTCAAATAGTAAAACGCAATTTTTTAAGGCTCTAAAGATAGAAATAAAACTTATTTCTCCGTGCAACTATTTCCACAATTAAGCCATAAATTTTATGGCAAGGGACGATGCCCTGAGCATAACCAGTTGGTTGGGAAGGCCATTTTTCATGATTTCAACGTTTTCAATCGATTGAACAATAGCAAAAATTACACCAAACTATCTCCTTCCGGAGGAATTGTTTCTGCCGCCTCCGCCTGAGCTGCTCCCCCCGCTACGGGAGGAGGAAACCGCCCCGCCTGACCGGGAGGGGCTGCTATGACTGGCGGAGACTCTTCCCTGGCCTGAGGAGGAACGGCCTGCCGACGGGGAGGACCAGGAAGAGCGACTGGAGGATGAGGAGCTCACCCCTGCACCGCGTGAGGCCGATTTGGTCTGTGCCGGCGCGGAAGATCTGCTGACCGA
>CAZKIU010000003.1:0-21602 GCA_964552955.1 uncultured Prolixibacteraceae bacterium | reverse complement strand
GGAAGATCTGCTGACCGATGTACGGTCGGTCCGGCCTGCCGATGGGTTTATATTTCCGGAGGCACCCCGGTTGCCGGTCACGGCACTGCGGTCGCGGTTCAATGCTCCTGATGCTTCCCGGTTGGAAATACGGCCGGAAGCCGACACACTCCTGTCGCGTGCCGAAACCGCAGCAGCGGAGCGTTGCGCGGAAGCCGACGCTCCCCTGATGCGGTCGGATCCCTGTTGGTTGCTATTGTTTCGCGAAATAGCGCCCTCCTGACGGTTGCTCCGTTCCCCCGACTGAAGCCTGGCATAATCGGCCCGGCCTCTCTCCCTGAGCTCAGGCCGCGAATAGGTGGAACGGTAGCGCCCTTCAGAGATGTCATTTCTGACGCGTGGCGAGTGGACTCTGATATGGCTGTAATAATGGTTATGGTAATGGATTACCCTGGGGTGGTGCCATAACCGGAAGTGGCTGTAATAATGGGGGTACCAGTGGGAGTGGAATCCGTAGTAATAATCCCAGTAATAAGGCCTCCAGGCGTGCCAGTAAGCCGGCCAGTAACCCCAATACCAGGCCGAGCGCCAGGTGATGTACCCCGGGGTGAAGATGAACCGGATCAGCGGCCAGGCAGCTACCTCCACGTAGGTGGTTCTGACGACTTCCATCCGCTGACTCCCCTGAGTCCTGCCGGTATAGCCGGGGTTGGGGGTCTCCCCATATTGATCGTCGTAGATCGGTTCGATGATGTAATTCCTGCCGTAGAGGTCTTCGTCGCCAATCAATTGAATGGCCACGGAACCATTGTCATAACGTTCAACGGTGAAGACGGCCACATCCTGGTTTTCGCGGTCATCGAGGGCCACCCGCAGCACGATGTTGTGGACCTGGCCATCGGGGTAGTCGGTGACGGTGATGTAGTCAACCAATCCGTCCCTATTCAGGTCGAGGTTGTTGATTCTGGAGTCCTTGCTGTTCAGGTCACGTTCAAACTGTTCCAGGGTTTCCGATTCCTGGAAGAGATTCATGACGGCATACAGGTTAAGGTTATCTCCGGGCAGCCCGAGGTATTCAGGCTGTCTCTCCTGAGCTCCGTAAGCGGTTCCTGTCGCGGCGATGATCGCCAGGAGCAGTGCAGTGATTATTCTTTTCATCTCTCAGGGATTTGGTGAAACAATTCCAAATCACTGAGGTGCAAAATTCATACCACGAATGAACCACCCCGTCCACCGGGCAGATGACGCCTTTCCTCAGATCTTGATATCCATGTGGATGGAGAGCCGGGAAATGGAGGGCAGTCCTTCTTTTTCCGGGTTCCAGAGCTGGTAGTTGGGGGAGAGGGAGACGCCTTTCACCGGCACAAACTGGAGACCTGCCAGGAAGAACTGGCCATCTTTGCTGATGTTCCAGGGGAGGCTGGCTCCTGTTTTGGTGACCGATTCCAGGAGGTCATAGCGGGCGATGAGCGAAAGGCTGTTCTTCAGGAAGAGGGTGCCATTGATGCTGTAGCCGCTGTAATCATTGCCTTTGACCAGGGCATGGTCTTTCTGGAAGTTATAGGAGCCAGAAAGCTTGAAGCTTTTATCCTCATAGGTAGCAAGGAATTCGGTCGTTTGCTGATTGGCTTTATTTCGCTTCATGGTGTCGAAATAACCCCTGATCTGGAGGTTTTTAACGGGGTAAATGCTAAGGCCCACTCCCGCCTTAAAGGTGGAGTCTGCTTCCGACTTTTTAAATCCTTCCCCATTGACCAGAATCATATCGGCAGTCAGCCAGGGCGCTACCTTGTATTCGGCACCGAGTCCCATGTCGGCGGGAGTACCAAAGCCATACTCATTGTGAAAGGGATTCAGGATATAACGGTAGCCCCATTTCTCATCGGTCAGGGAATACTGGTACTGGGGAATCATCCCTCCCATGAGACTGAAGTTGCCCTTGTGGTACTGGAGATAGGCAAATTTCAGAAATCCTGAATACTGGTTGCTTCCGGCACCGGGATTACCCACATCATAGGTGACCCTTCCGCGGAAACTTCTTGAGAAATCGTAGATATAGCCCAGATAGGCGCGGGTAACATCGAATTTGTTGAGATTCTTCCCGTCAGAAAAGGAGGAGGTGAAATTGGAGAAAATGCGTACTTCTACCTTACCTGAAGGTTTGAAAGGCTCTTCCTGCTGTGCTTTTACGCCAGAAGAGAGAAACAGGACGGCCATAAACAGGAGTAAACTTGCTTTTCTCATGGTATTAAGTATTTAGCTGATTTGGATTAATCCGCCGAAAATAATCAATCCTTCCAAGAAGACCATCAATTCACGGGTCAAATGGTGTAAAATACCATTTTATACTTATTGAATTCTTCGCAATAGTTCTGATATTTGCCCAATTATGCACAATTTGGGACTATTCCTGATTAAACCGTTGGATTAAAAATAAGAGATTATGGCATCAGAAAATGGTACATCAGCCCGTAAACCCTGGTTGATCGGGGAAGATTGGGGCTCAGTGGTGGTTGGCTTCGGCATGATTGTATTTGTAATTGCCGCAGGGTATACGATGACCACCCCCACTTTTGGCGGGAAAGCCGGCTGGAACGACTACACCGGAATCGTCAATGTCTTCAATTCTAGATCGTTATTTGTCTCCCTGTTTTCCACCCTGCTGATTTTTGGGGTAGCTTCTATTCTGGGGACTGTTCTGAGCGGTAAGATGCTGAAGAACTTTGTGACCGGGTTTGTGTCGGTTTGCCTGCTTGCCTTTCTGGCTCAGTTTATCTCCTCGTTCACGGGGTTCAAGAACCTGGGACTGGAGACGGTTCTTTTTTCGCTGGCGCTGGGGTTGCTGATCGGTAATCTGGTGAAATTGCCCGACTGGCTGAAAGCCGGGGCGCAATCCGAGTTTTATGTCAAGAGCGGTCTGGTGTTATTGGGGTCGACCATACTTTTCGGTGATATTCTGTCGGCCGGCTCCTTCGGGTTGATTCAGGCGGTTATTGTGGTGATCGCGGTGTGGTATTTCACCTTCTGGGTGGCCCGGAAGATGAAGGTGGATGATGAGTTTTCGACGATGCTGGCCAGCGGGGTCTCCATCTGCGGGGTGTCGGCAGCCATTGCCACTGCGGGGGCCATCAACGGCGACAAGAAAAAACTCTCCTTTATCATTTCTATAGTGCTAATTGTGGCCATCCCGATGATGGTGCTAATGCCGGCCCTGGCCAAATGGATGGGGTTGTCGGAGATGGTCACCGGGGCCTGGATGGGGGGGACCATTGATACCACGGGTGCCGTGGTGGCTGCCGGAACCATCGCCGGGGAGACCGGTCTTAAATATGCCACCATCGTCAAATTCTCACAAAATGTCCTCCTGGGAGTGGCCGCCTTCCTTATTTCGGTGTACTGGGCCTACCGCAGTAAGGGCGAAAACGGCCGCGAAAAAGTTTCCATGCGGGTCATCTGGGAACGCTTTCCCAAGTTCGTACTGGGATTTATTGTAGCCTCTCTGGTCTTTTCCTTTTTCCTCAACCCGGAAACCGCCAAAGCCTCGGGAAAAGTGATGAAGTCCTTCGCCAATTTCTGGTTTAACCTGGCCTTTATCAGCATCGGCCTGGAGACCCGTTTTGCCGACCTGAAAGCGATGGAAAGTAAAAGACCCTTGTATGCCTTCCTGATTGGTCAGACCTTCAACATCATTTTTACGCTGATTGTGGCCTATCTTTTATTCCAGGTGCTTTCCTGAATCTGAAGGGAGCATGAACCCGTGATTTTTTGCGGGGGATCCACCGGCATTAAAGGCGGAAACCAGCCGTGAGGAGAATAAAAACCTCATCGCGGGGGTTCCCGCCTTATTTGTTTAGCGGGAGAATACCCCCTTTTAGCGGATTTTTAACCCCATTGGCAGATTGCAGGCTCATCACTGATAAATAGGGGATTATTTTGTAAATTGTAGGTCAGAAACGGCCTCTGTCCCTCCCATGAACAGGAAATATATCATAGGGATTCATGTCTTGTACTGGTTTTATATCATCAACCAGTTTCTCTTCCCGCTATATGTTGGCCAGCACAAGATTCCCGGTTGGGGGGAGGTGGCCTATGTCAAGGAGGTCGTAGTAGCACTTTTTCTGAGTGCCATCACTTTTTACGCGGTTTATTTTGCCTTTCCCCGGCTGATCGCTTTCAGGTACAAGATAATAAGCATCATCGTGCTATTGCTGGTTGTGGCTTCCCTGATGATGATCAGGCTGCCGATGGACTGGTTTTTCTGGAAGCTCACGGGTCTTATGCCCGGAAAGGAAATGGTCTTTGAATGGATTTGGGTGTGGGATCATTTGCGTCTTACCGTGATCACTGCCATTTATGCCATCCTGATCCGATATCTGATCGATGCCTTCGGGGCTCAGAAGCTCAGGACAGAGCTCATCACACAGCGGCAGGCCGGGGAGCTGGCGCTGCTCCGCTCACAAATCAATCCCCATTTTCTCTTTAACACGCTGAATAACATCTATTCTTTGGTGTACCAGAAGTCAGACGAAGCCCCTGGGGCGGTGATGAAATTCTCCTCCATCATGCGCTATGTGCTCTATGAGGCCGAAGCCAGCGAGGTTCCTCTGGTGAAGGAAATCGAATATCTGAAGAGTTATATAGAGTTGCAGCAATTGCGTTACCGGCAGGCTGGCCTGGTTTCGATGACCGTGGAGGGAGCGACGGGGGAGGTTCCTATCGCTCCGATGCTCCTGATTCCATTTGTGGAAAATGCCTTTAAACATGGGAGCAAGGCCAGGCAACCCGCCATTGTCATCCATATTGAAGCCGGTCACCAGGGGGTGGACTTTTTTATTTCCAATGACCTCCGGAAGAGCCTTCAGCAGCTGGAGGAGATAGCATCCGGAATGAGCATTGCTCATACCCGGCGCAGACTGGAACTCCTTTATCCTGGAAAGTTCACCCTTACCATCGGGGAAACAACGGAGACCTATACGGTACGATTACATCTTGATATTACGGCAAAAACAGTTACAAACATATGAAGATCAATTGTATAGCCATAGATGATGAACCTCTGGCCCTGGATATCATCCGGGTTTACTGTTCGAAGATCCCCTTTCTGAATCTGATCAGGACCTTTGACAATGCCCTTGATACCCTGGAATTTCTGGCCAGTCACCCGGTGGATTTGATATTTCTCGACATCCAGATGGAGGGATTAACAGGGATACAGCTCTTGAAAGCGCTTAAAAACCGGCCGCAGGTCATCATCACCTCTGCCTTTGACCGGTATGCGGCAGAGGGATTTGACCTGGATGTCACCGATTATCTGCTGAAGCCGATCTCCCTTGAACGGTTCATCAGGGGGGTCAACAAGGTTTTCGAAAGGTGGCAGCAAGCCGAGGGAGCCATTGCGCACTCCCAGACCGCTCCATCTCCTGCGCCGCATCCCGCTTCAGACCTTCCATCCCCTGCCGGACTTCATTCTGCATCAGACCTTCCAACCACTGCCGGACTTCATTCTGCATCAGAGCTTCAACCCTCCCCAGATCAACATACTCCATCAGATCCTTATTTCCCTTCTGCACCCGTGGCCCCTCAGACCGTGACTGCACCGTCCCAGGAGCAGGAGTACTTTTTTGTGAAAACAGAAACCCGCATGGAGAAGCTTCTGGCTTCCGAGATCCTTTATGTCCAGGGGATGGGGGATTACTGGCGGATCGTGACTTCGCGGAAAAAAATCAAGACCCTGATGAATGCCCGGGCGATTGGGGAGATCCTCAGGGAACCCCGTTTCTGCAGGGTTCATAAATCCTGGTTTGTGGCGTTGGATAAAATAGACTTCGTGGAGCGAAGGCACATCAAGATCGGCAATGAGCATATTCCAGTCAGCGAAAGTTACCAGAAACGGTTTTTCGAACTGATAGAAAAAAACAAGCTCCGGTAGTCGCTCAACGGGCGCTTATTCTCTGTAAGTGGTTCATTTAATACGGTAATCGGGTTACCGGTTAATTTCCCCATTACATCGAAAGGATTTGGATCCTCCTTGAAGCCTTGGTAATTTTAACTATCAAAGCAAAACAATGTTTCACAAAACAGGAGGATGAAGCCATGAAAAAAGTCGTTATGTTATTTGCCCTATTCATGCTGTTTTTTGCAGGCAGTACGCTGGGCGCAATGAACTATGTGATCATTGAAGGTAAAACCTATTTCAGTGATGAGGTAAAAATGGGGCTTTCCAGGATCAAACTGGTCACCGATGAGGGATGGGTGCTGAAGGCCCCTCTGAAGAAGGTAGAGGCCTGTATGGTTGAAGGGAAGGTCTTTGAAAGGGTGCCTGTGGTTTGCTGCAACGGAAAATTCAGGTGTATGGCCTTGCTTGAGCTGGTGTCTACCCGCAATGGACTGCGGCTTTATAAGATGCATTCCTGCGATAGTGCCCTGGGGTGCGTATTTTGCGATAAGCTGAACCGTGAATCGATTTACATGGTTTACAAGGATGGAAAACTCCATTTACGGATCAACCGGGAAAATGCGGCAACGGTTCTGGCCTTTTTTCACTTACCCTACAGGGAGAACGGTTAAACCATACGTCGTTTTGTTTTTCTGAGGTCATGAAGACTGGTGTGCCAAAGAGTCTTCATGGCCTTTTTCGTTGATGGGCCATCTGACCCAAAAATGGGAGCCTTTTCCCTCGGTACTCTCCACGCCGATTTTTCCCCCATGTCTTTCCACGAACTCGCGGCACAGGATCAAGCCCAGGCCGCTTCCCGGTTCTCCCTCTGTTCCTTTGGTTTTATGGGCCGTGCCAATATTGAAAATATGCGGAAGCCGCTCCCTGGAAATGCCTGTCCCGTTGTCTGTGACTTCCAGCAGACACTCTGTCTCTTCCAGGTGGAGGGAAATGTGGATTTCTCCTCCTGAAGGGGTGAATTTTATGGCATTGGTGAGCAGGTTTCTCACGATGGTCCTGATCATATTGGCATCGCCCCGGATCTGTACCGGTGAGACCGCCCCCGTATGCAGGGTGATCGCTTTTTGGGAAGCCTGGGGCTTAAGCAAAGTCACCGCTTCGTTAATCAGAATTTCCATGTGGACAGGTTCAGGCCTGAAAGCGAGGACTCCGGTTTGGGCGCGGGCCCATAACAGGAGGTTTTCCAATAGTTCATAGGCCTGGCGGGAGGAGTCACGGATCGTTTCCAGGGATTTTTGGAGTTCTTCGGGAGAGGTCTTCTTCAACTCCATCAGCAGCAGTTCGGAGTAACCGATGATAGCGTTGAAGGGGTTGCGCAGGTCATGGGCGATGATGGAGAAGAATTTGTCCTTTGAGGTGTTGAGAGCCTTTAATTCGTTGTTCTTCAATATGATTTCGCTTTTCTGTGCTTCCACCAGGAGGGTGCGTTCCCTGACCTTAGCTTCCAGGAGGGATTTTTCCCTGAGGTGGCGTTTTTCGCGGCTGCTGAATATCAGAAGAATAACGCCTGCACAGAGGAGGAAGTAAGAGACCAGGGCCAGGCGTGTACGCCACCAGGGGGGGCGGATGATCAGATTAAGGCGGATGCCGTTTTCGTTCCAGACGCCATCATTGTTGGAGCCGGTAACCCACAGAACATACGCTCCGGGTGAAAGGTTGGAAAAGGAGATGAAGTGACGGTTTCCGAGATCTGTCCAAACATTACCTCCCCCCTCCAGCCGGTATTTGTATCTGTTTTTTGGGGGATTGGTAAACTCCAGGGCGGTGAATTCCACGGTGAAGGAATAATCGGTGTAATTGAAGAGCACGGTGTGGTCGTCTTTCCAGTGGGGTGTTTTTCTGACTCCTCCGGAGGTCTTCCAAACCGAGGTGAAGGCCAGCGCGGGAATGTGAGGGTTATCCTGGAGTGAATCGGGGTAAAAGGCATTGATGCCGTTCATGCCCCCGAAGAAGAGCTCTCCGTCAGGGGCCTGAAAGGAGGCGCCCAGGTTAAACTCGGGGCTTTGCAATCCCTCCTCAGGAGTATAGGTGCGGAAAGTGGCGGATACCGGATCGTAACGGCATAGGCCGTTTCCCGTGGCTATCCATATGCTGTTGCCCCGGTCTTTGAGAATGGCGTAGACCAGGTTGCCCGGGACGCCCTGCTCCTTGCCATACCAGGTAAAAGTACGTTCCTGCCTGGCGTATTTACTTACATAGGAAGTGGTGCCGATCCAGATGTCGCCCTGGTGGTCTTCGCACAGGCAGGTCACAAAGTCATCGGCCAGGGCTATGGCCGTGGTATCGCTTTTCCTGAAGTGGCTCATTTTTCCCGAGGTGGGGTCCAGCACGTCGACTCCCTTGGTGGTGCCTATCCAGATCAGTCCCCTGGAATCTTCCAGTACGCTGTAGACCAGGTTGCTGCCGATTCTGTGAGGTGTACCGGCGTCGGCTGTAAAGTGCTCGGGTTCCTTGTCTCCGGCTCCTTTCCGGAAGAGGCCGTCCTGGGTGGCGATCCAGAAGTAACCCCGGCTATCGCGCATCATCCTGAAGATCCGGAGTCCCCGGAAGGAAGGCAGACCATGGTTCCGGGGGAATTCTTCCGGTCTCACGAACCGTTGTTTTTCCCTGTCAAAGACCAGGAGTCCGTCGCGGGTGCCGATCCACCGGTTTTGAGCGGAGTCTTCAAAGATGGTGTGGACGAAATCGTTGGGGATATAATACTTGCCGGTGGTGTGGGTGGCATAATGATCAACCCCGCCGGTGTTCCGGTCGAAGATGTTCAGCCCCTGGCCCCAGGTCCCTACCCAGAGCCGGTTTTTTTCATCCCTGAAGAGGGAGGCAATGACGTTCCCCGAGAGGTCCACAGAGGAAGGATCGTTGCTTTTACGGTAGAGAGTGAATTTTTGTTTTTTGAGGTCTGTTTTGTTGAGGCCCGAGAGGGTCCCGATCCAGAGGTTATCAGAGTGGTCGATGGCCAGGGAAAGGATAATATTGTGAAAAAGGGTGCTGTTGCCGGTATTGAAGGTTTCGGAATCCAGGTTTCCGTCCCGGCCGGGGGTCAACCGTCGGAGGCCGCCGCCCTCGGTGGCCACCCACAGGGCACCTGAGGGGTCACCGGTGATGGCCCTGATAAAGTCATTGCCCTGGGAGAGGGTAGTTGCTCTGGCCTGGAGAATGAGGGAGAAGCTTTTTTGGTCCTGGTTCATACGGTGGAGGCCGCCCGGGGTTCCTACCCAGAGGCATCCCCCTGCGTCCTGCCAGAGCGCCGTGATATTGTCGCTGGAGAGGGAGATTTCTGTGCGGGAAGTATAGAGTGAAAAGGTGCCTTCGGCAGGGGAGTAGCAGGCCAGGCCACGGGTTGATCCCATCCAGATCCTGCCGTCGGGGGCTTCTAACAACGGAATTTTATAGTCTTTGACGCTGCCGTCATAATCCAGGGGAGAAAGGCGATGGGTAAAGGTCAGATCCTTTGGATCACAAACGGTCAGGAGGGGTGGGGTGTTGATATAAATCAGGCCGTTTCTGCCGCAAATGACATCATAAACATACCCGGAGACTTCTGCAGGGTAGGGGGTGGTGTAATGGAGGCGTGTAAACCTCTTGTCTGTTGGAGAATAGCGGTTGAGTCCTCCTTTAGTGCCTATCCACAAGTTGCCACCGGGATCTTCGGCAATACCGTAGATCCAGTTGTTGGAGAGGGAGGTGGAATCGTTGGGCCGGTAGGTGTGTACGGTAAAGGTGTACCCGTCGAAACAGTTGAGTCCGTTTTGGGTCCCCACCCAAAGAAAGCCGCGGGAATCCTGGAAGATACAGGTCACCACCGACTGGGAGAGGCCATCGGAAAGGGTGTATCCTGAAAAAAGAAAATGCCGGGCAATCCCGGGCAAATAAACAAGGAGCATAAAAAACAGAATCACTCCTCTTAACATGTGCACCGCCGTTTTGTATTCAATACCTGGAACCGCCTGGATATGGCCTGCCACGATTGCACCGTGAGCGGTCACACTTCTGCGGTTTTTTAGAATTCATTCTGTGCAAGTTACGTTTTCGCCGGGAATAAAACAACAGCTTCGCGGATAATGCCCATCGCGTAGCCCATTATTTCTATTTCAGGAATGGGGAGTTATTTGGTCAGGTCGCTGAACACAGAGCATGCAGTGTTCTTCCCATTTTTGGTGTGGTGTTCTGCTGAGTGTTTCCCACTCATTTGTTGATCGGGAGAGGAGGCTTTGGTGAAGGGGATCAACGCAGCCACCCTGTTTGCAGGGGAAGGCAGGAGGAGCCGGGGTGAATTGAGGAAAGGTTCTCAGGGGGCTTACCAGCCGCCACCCCCGCCGCCTCCGCCACCCCCTCCGGCGCTCCCTCCACCCCCACTCCCCGAGGCACTTCCGGGAGGGGTGGAAGCCGAAGAGATGGCCGAGGAGAAGCTTTTCCCCAGGTCAGAGGTAAAACGGGATGGGGAGAAGGCGGCCGTGCTCCAGGTTCCGGCATACCAGGCAGGGTTGTAAGAGCGGGTTTCTGTCAGCGACCGGGCCAGGGCGTTCTCGAATCTCTTTCCCCACTGGTTTTCCACTCCCAGGGCGATGGCATAGGGGAGCAACTGCTCAAACCGTTCTATGGTGAGGTCAGGTTCATGGGCCTTGTCGAGCTGCTCTTTTTCGGCTACCGAGAGGTACATCTTAAATCCTTCCGCCTCGTCCATCACTTCCCTTCCCCGTGGCGTGGGGGCTTTCATGAGCCAGGCAAACAATGCCAGGAGCACTATAGTCAGGAAAAGCAGGAACATGGGGATTTCGGGGGTAGGGGCCAGGATAAAAGTGACAGCGACGCCGGTAGCCGACCCCAGCACACCGGGCAGGAGATGCTTGCCGTTGACCTTGAAATAGGTGGGGATCATCTGCTCCTTGATACTTTTTTCAACGGCACTGTGGGCTTTCTGGAAAGCTGCATGGTTTTTCTGGTCGAGGAGGATCTGGCTTCTGCCCGAAAAGAGGGCCTCGCCCAGGGCATTCTCTTCGGGGGTGAGGTCGGGGTCGGCTTCGGGAAGGCGATCCAGCCGGTATTTTTTCCCGCTTTTGTCGATTTTCAGATATCCTTTGATGGCCATATCGACGAGGAGAGCCGTGATGATTTTTTCGTTCATCCCCATCTTATGCAGGAAGCCGGTGGTGGCGGCACTGAACCCCTGTGGAGGATCGAAGAGGGGGATAATGGTTCCTTTCCGGGGATCTTTGCCCACGGCTTTCCATTTCCGGAGGTAGAGCAGAAGGGCCAGGGCCAGGGTAAGGAGGGCCGCCAGCACATGCAGGTTGTCTTTCAGAAAGCGTCCTGACCTTTCTGTAGTCGTGGGTTCATGGACGAATCCTTTGGGCCATGCCACGGCAATGGTGAGCTGTTCCCCGGGGAGGAGGGGGCTGTTCATGATGGTGGTGACGCCGTTGTACTCCTCCATCTGGGAGCACTGGCAGCCCGTGGCGCCGGTACGGCCCGAATAGGCGGCTTTCTGTACCACCGAAGCCCCTTCCGGGAGGTGAAGGACCACCCTGGCGGTTTCAATGGGAAAAACCCAGTCGCCCCCGATGGCGTTGAAATAGAGTTCGTCATACTCCTTGAAGAAACCCACCTGGCGCGAGGTACGGTAGGTGAGGGTGTAGGTGTGGGTGCCCGGGGTGATTTCACGGTCGCGGTCGCCGATATAGACGACCACCCCGTTGTCCTTATTTTCAGTGAACCAGGGTTCGGGGACGCCATCGCGCAGCACTTCGCTGACCTGGAAGTCCACCTTAAAACGCGTACCCATAGGATTGCTGTAGCGCGTGGGAAAGGTGCGGTAGATGCCTCTTTTGATGGCGTTCCCTTCGGCCACCACGGTGATCACCTCAGTGACCTGCAAATCACCGCTCTTTTCCACCGTGATCCGGGTGTTGTAGGAGAGGATCCTCTCCTGCCCGGCAGCCGGAAAAATCAGGAAAGCAACCAGAAGAGAGAAGAGGCATTTTTTTATAGACATGATTATTGTGTTTACATAATGTTGGGTCAAAGTGTAATTCATGGTTCCGGCCGGGATTTAAAAGCTCAGTTCCGGAGCCGCCCGTTCCGATTGGTTGTCGAGGTCGAAGTAATCGCGTTGCCGGTGGCCGGCCAATCCGGCGATCAGGTTTGAAGGGAACTGTTCAATCAGGATGTTGTAGTTGCGCACGGTTCCGTTGTAATAACGGCGGGCCCTCTGGAGGTCATGTTCCACCTTCGAGATCTCTCGTTGCAACTCCAGGAAGTTCTGGTTGGCCTTCAGTTCGGGGTAATTTTCGACGACCACAAACAGGTTGCCCAGGGCTTTGGAGAGGCCCACTTCGGCCGTTTCGGCATCTTTAAGAGAACCGGCAGCTATGCCCCGCGAGCGCAGATCGGTGATGGTCTCCAGCAGGTTGCGTTCATGAGCGGCATAACCTTTAACGGTTTTTACGAGCAGGGGAATCAGTTCATGCCTTTTTTTCAACTGCACGTCAATGCCACTCCATGCCTCTTTGGTGTAATTGAAAAGTCTGATCAGCCGGTTATACACATAAAGCCCGTAACCAGCCGTGGCTACCAGAAAAAAAAGAAGGAGGAAGGAGATCATAAAGAATTCAGTTTTTACCAGAATCTGTTCCGGATGACCAAATATAAGGATAAGTAATGAATTCAGGTGGTCCGGTAATTTCTCAGGAAGCCGGGCCTATTTCCAGAACGGCCACCTGTTTGCGATCAAGTGATGTGCTGATTTTCAGAATATTTCCGGAACTCTGAATTCTGGATTCACTGTTGGTGATCACGTCACATACTTTATACCAACCCTCTTTTCTGACGTTAAGGTCAATGGTGACTTCTTCATGTTTCTCGCTATGGTTCAACACGAAAAGTACCGATGTGCTGGGGTTTTCCTGGAGGCGGACTTCCACCTGGTTGGAGGTGCGGCCGTCGTGGGAGGTAGTGAAGGGTCTTTCAATACCAGCCCACCGGAGCAGGTTGAGAAAGAAGGTGTCGTTGACGGGGTCCACCTCCGGGAAGTTGGCCATGCCCGGGAAACTACCCACGGTCATGGCTTTCCCTTTTCCGAAGGAGGTACAGACGATGGCGGGGTCGCCTTCTGCGGTTAGGGCAAGGATCTGAACATCCCTGTTCTCCAGTGGTTTAAGGGATTCGGCAAAGAGAGAACCTTTGAGGAGTTCTCCGGCTTTCAGTCCGGCCAGGGCAGGGTGGTTGGATGTGCTGAAGGCAAGGGTGACCTTATCCCTCATGCGGACTTCCAATTCGCGGACGCCGAAGAGCTCATGTAGTCCGAGTCCGGGGATGATTCCGGAGGCATGGCCGTATTCGTCGTTCCAGGCCATGCGGGCTTCGGCCAGCACGTAGCCGCCGTTACGGACGAATTCGCGCAGGCCTTCCGCGGCTTTGGCGGTGAACATTACCTGGAAAGGGAGGATGATCAGTTTGTATTGCGAGAGCTCGCCCTTTTCGATGTGTTCGCGGTGGATGAAATCGATGGGGACGTTGTGGTTGGCGAACGACTGGTAGTAACCCAGGAGGGAGTTGGACAGGGCCCCTGGGTAGTCACGGCGTTGCATGCCGCCCACCATCTGGGTCATGGGGTTATAAAGGATGCCGATTTCTGCCTTCACTGGTCGCGAGGAGAGAAAGAGGTTCTGGTTGCGGTCGACGACGGCGGCCATCTCGCCGGCTTTCACGGCCCGGTCGGTGAGGGTGCCGTCGAGGTTGATCAGGCCGTAACCTCCGGCCTCATAACCTGTAGACATGGGGTAGTAAGCGTAGATATTCACCCCCTTGGCGCCTTTGGAGATGGCTGACCAGGCCCAGATGCGGTGGTCGTCGGCGGTCACGGGGTCGCTCACCAGCAGCGAAACGGTGCCCAGTCCGGCCTGCAGTTCGCCTACGAACCAGCCTTCTTTTTCGCGGTTGGCACTGCGGATGAAGTCGGTGGTGGCGCGCAGGGTAGTCAGCGACCAGGCCCTGTCGGGCTGATTATGTTTGGGATACATGGAGACGCCGTAATAATCGAGGGGGCGGGCCATCAGGAAGTCATCGGTAGCGCCGGCGCCCACGTGGGGCGACTGAAAAAGGGAGGCCCCTACGGCATGGGCGGTGATCAGATGGGTGGGGTCGCCCTTGCGGATGGCCTGGTAGCGGGCGGCCATGTCATCCATCAGTTTCTCATAGATGAAACTCTTCCAGTCGATGAAATCGGTATAGCTCAGGATGGTACTGAAACGGGGCGGGTCCACCTGGTTCCAGTCGGTAAAGTTGCGGTACCAGGCTTTGTTGAGGTCAGCCAGGGTGCCGTATTTGTTTTCGAGCCAGAGGCGGAATTTGGCTCTTGTGCCCGGGCAGAAGCAGAACTGGGCGTTGGGGATGAAGTCGAGGGAGGCCCAGTTGATGATATGAGGTTCGCTCCAGAGGTCCCAGCCGAAGAAGGCCGGGGAGGCGGAGGCCACCCGTGCTGTGGCAGTGAAAAAACCGAGGACAGCCTCCGCGGCATCGCTATTGTCGGTACACACACCGGGAGCCGCCTGAGGATATACTTTATCGCCACTGTGGGCTTCAAAAAGGGCGTGCGGAAAATCACGGGCTACCCAGTCGGGTGCCGAATCAACATAAATCTGGATAAATACCCTTAGTCCGGTCTCTTCGGCAAGCCTGAGCAGCAGCTTCAGGTTCCCGAAGTTGTATTTTCCCCGTTCCGGTTCGCAGGCGGCCCATTCGACCCACGTGCGTACAGTGTTGAACCCCAGTTTTTTGATCTGTTGCAGATCGTTGCGCCACTCCTGTTCCGACTGGGGGGTGAGGGAAGAGAGCATAGGTGCCCGGGCTTTCCCTCCGCTATACCATACCGAAAACGGGAAAAAATCACCCTTTGCCGGGGAAATATTTTCCTGTGCTGTTGTTCCAAGGGCAAATATCATCAGGATAAATACTCCGGATATCTGTAATGCCAGGCTCTTCATACTGCTCATTGGTTTTGGATCATGCCTGAAAGTTAAGGAAAATCCACCATAATTCCCATTCCCTGTGTAGGGAGAAATTGGGCGTCTTACGATGCAAGGCCGGGCGCGTTTCAATTATTTACATAATTTTGTCTATGCAGGAGAAACAACCGGACCTATGACAAAAAATATTTTCCGTTACGTATTATGGCTGTTCGTTGTGGCGGCATGGCCCCATGAAAGGGCAAAGGCACAATCAGCCGGGGCAGGGCCGTCCGATGGATGGGGACCCCGCCCTGAAATGGTGCGTCATCCCTTCAGTGAAGAGGACAGGAAGAGGTTTCTTGAACCCCCTTCGTTGTATCATCCCGAGACCTGGTTTCATTTTATCGGGGGCAACGTGTCGAAAGCGGGGATTACGGCCGATCTGGAAGCCATCAGGGAAGCGGGAATCCGGGGGATTCAGCTTTTTCACGGGCAGTTTGGCGGCGAATGGCCCGGGGTTTCACCCCAGGTCAAATGTCTCACCGCACCCTGGGACGATATGATTCATCATGTGGCGCAGGAGTGCCGGAGGCTGGATTTACGTTTTACCATGCAGAACTGTCCGGGCTGGGCCATGGCGGGAGGGCCCTGGATCACCCCGGAGAATGCCATGCGTCATCTGGTCTGGAGCCGGACCGATGTACAGGGCGGTTCTGGGCAGACCATTGTGCTTCCCCCACCGCTGTCAGGCGGCGAACCATGGAGGGATTACCGGGAGGTGGCGGTCATTGCCTTTCCGACTCCAGAGGGTGACAGTGTGACGCCCCTCATCCCCCGGTCGGTGACCAGCAATCTGGATCACCTTCCCTGGGAGAAAAATTTAGGAAGCCCCGAGGGAGCGAAAATAGTGCTCAAGGGTGGAGAAGGACCGGTATGGGTGGAGATGGACTTCGGGAGTGAAATCACCCTGCGGAGGGTTCAGTTTCCATCGATCCAGTCGTTCAACCACAGTTGGTGTTATGAACCTGGCGTCACCGTGAAAATCGAGGCCATCCTTCCTCAGAAAGTTGCGGAAGTGGCCCGGATGGATTTACCCCAGAGCAACTGGCAAGACAACCAGCCTTTTACCATGGCCTGTGCGGAGGTGCCTGCCCGGAAATACCGGATCACCATTGACAACCTGCACGATATGATATTTTCCTGGATCCGTTGTTTCACCGGAGCGAGAATGAACAACTGGGAAGCGCAGGCCGGATGGACATTACGCGGTCTCGACCGGGGGTCTTATCCGGAACAGTCGGCGAACACGTGGATCGACCCCAGGGAAGTACGGAACCTGACCTCCCGCATGGATGAAAAGGGCCATCTGTCGTGGAAGGTCCCCGCGGGCCAATGGACGGTCATGCGAGTGGGACATGTAAATACAGGTAAAAAGAATGGACCGGCTCCGCCCGAAGCCACAGGGTGGGAATGCAATAAACTCTCTCCGGAAGGTGCGGAAGCCCATTTTGCAGGATACATTGGGCGGTTGTCGGGTCATGACGGTCCAGTGGGGAATGGGCTTATGCAGGGGATGCTCCTCGATAGCTGGGAGTGTGAAACCCAGACCTGGACCGAGGGAATGGATGCACGGTTTCAGGAACTGAGGGGATACAGCCTGTGGAGCTGGTTTCCTGCCCTGATGGGATATACCGTGGGGGCACCTGAAACCACCACCCGGTTTTTGCGCGACTGGAGAGCTACCCTGAACGACCTGCTGGTGAAGAATTTCTACGGCAGAATGGTGGAGCTGGGGCACCAGAACGGACTGGCCGTAGCGTATGAGACCGCATCGGGCGATGTCTTTCCTGCCGATATACTCGAATATTACAAATATGCCGATGTGCCGATGTGTGAATTCTGGCATCCCCGGAGCGAAGGGTATGTGGGCAGTATGAACTTCAAACCCATCAAGCCTGCTGCCTCCGCTGCCCGTCTCTATGGGAAACCCCGTTTGGCCGCAGAAGCCTTTACCTCTTTTAACCTGACCTACCATGAATCACCGGCCATGCTCCGGCATATCGCCAACATCCATTTTGCGGAAGGCGTCTCCCATCTGGTGTTTCATACCTATACCCATAACCCGCGCACCGATTGGCTCCCTCCGGGTACATCGTTTGGATCAGGAATAGGCACCCCATTTCTGAGGGGCCAAACCTGGTGGAGATACATGAAATCGTTTACGACCTCACTAGCTCGATGCACCTACTTGCTCGAACGTGGTCAGCCGGTGTCCGATGTACTCTGGTACCTGGGCGATGAACTGGATCACAAACCGTTGCAGGATGCCCCCTTCCCTGAAGGATATCATTATGATTATTGCAATACCGATGTTTTGTTGAACCGCTTGTCGGTGCACGACGGATGGATCGTTACACCAGAAGGCATCCGCTACCGGCTGCTCTGGCTCAAAGATTCACCGAGTCTGTTGACTGAGACCCTCGAAAAACTGAAGACCATGCTTGAACAAGGTGCCACAATAGTCGGTGATCCTCCCCGTGGCATGGCTACCCTGACTGGTGGTAAGAAGGCAGCAGAACGTTATAAGAAATTGGTAAGCCATCTTTGGGGAACGGACCACAGGCCGGGGGTCCGGAATATCGGAAAGGGCCACCTTATTTCAGGAGTGTCCCTGGAAGCCGCCCTGTTGCAATCAGGAGTGGAACCCGACGTACAGGGCAATGGTCTTTTGTGGACTCATCGCAGGGCCGGCGATGCCGACTGGTATTTTGTGACTTCCTCCAGTGAGGAGGGCTACTCCGGAATGCCTGTGTTCAGGGCTGCCGGCACAGTTGAAATCTGGGACCCGGTTACCGGAGAAATGGCGTTGGCACAAGGAGTCCGTGAGGAGAAGGGTTTCACCGGGGTCCCGCTGGAGCTTCCTCCTTCCGGGGCATGCTTTATCCTCTTCCGCCAGGGAGAAAAACCGGGTGGCCCCACTGGTTCTGGTTCAACTGCGACAAGGGTCGTGCGGGAAATGGCCATAGAGGGGCCCTGGACCCTCTCCTTCCCGTCGGGGTGGGATGCCCCCGCCAGCCTGCCGCTGAAAGAGCTGAAACCATGGACAATGCTCGATCTCCCGCCCGCTGCAAAATCCTTTTCGGGAACTGCGGTCTATTCAGCGGCTTTTACCCTTCCCTCGTCACTCTCCGGGACCACACTGCAGCTATACCTGGGAGAGGTAGGAGTGGCGGCCACCATCCTGGTCAATGGGCGAGAGGCCGGACAAGTATGGACCCCTCCCTATGTTGTGGATATCTCAAGATGGGCTCAACCGGGAGTGAACCAGCTTTCGGTGGAAGTGACCAATACCTGGTTTAACCGGCTGGTCTATGACGACAGCTTGCCTGTGGAGGAACGTAAAACCTGGACCATCAGCGGACCCAAAAAAGGATCGCCGCTCAAACCTTCAGGATTGCGGGGACCTGTCACATTGCGCATCACTTCAGCCTCACCGGTGAATGGGACAATGTGACGACAGCCAAAAAAGCCACTTCGGCAACCACCCTTAAATGGGGCAGGAATTTGACGGGTCTGCTGAAGAACCTACTTTGGTACGTTGGAGCTAATTCAGATCCTGGTTAGTCCCTAAAAAATCCTTTTTTGGCCTTCAGAATTTCGTCTTTCACTTGTTTGTTCAATTCCTCGGGGCTCATGGTTCCGGGGTAAACAGGGGGGAGAAAGCGGATGCTGATTTTTTGACCCCTGTTGATTTTCTTCTCCCCATACGACATGGCGGCGTAGGCCCCGTGGATGACCACCGGCACTACAGGTATGTTCAGCTCGGTACTCAGGATGGCATAGGTTTTTTTGAAATCGCCCAGTTCCCCGGTGAGGGAGCGGGTTCCTTCCGGGAAAATCAGGATTTTCTTTCCCTGTTTTACCACTTCCGCCATTTTCAGGATGGAATTCTTCAGCTCTTTGCTGAGGTCCATGACGATCACGTTGGTGCGTGCGGCCAGATACCGTCGGAGGGCGCTTTTGACATGTTCTTTTTTGGCGTAGGAAAACGTGTTTTTGAGCGTAGGCCGGTCGAGATAGGAGAGGACCAGGAAGGCGTCGAGTTTGCTTTCATGGTTGGGGGCGAAGAAACAGGGGCCTTCGGGAATATTTTCCATGCCTGATCCCTCAAACCGGAAGAACAATCTGAAGAAGGCTCTCACCGATTTGACCGCAGGAGCCAGCAGAAAAGAGGTTTTCGGAAGAATCACCTCTGCATCCTCCTTCAGGTTGCCCGACCAGGTGGTGTCGGCATCTGACTTGTGGAATAGTTTATGACTCCTGATGTATTCGGCCATCTTACCCAGGGATGGAAATTTGAGAAGTTGTTCTTCATCCAGTTTAATGCCGAAACTCTTCTCGATGTAATCGATCAGGCTTAGTTTGCCCAACGAGTCCATCGAGATGTCAAACACAAGGTGATGACCAGGTAAAACATCCATATCGACCTGGCTTTCCAGGAAGGTTTTAATGGCCAGGAATTCCGGGGATTGAGGTCCATCGGGGTTGGTGTTGGCTGCCTTTTTTTGTTCGATTAGTTCCGCCAGTTTAAACCTTTGTAGTTTGGAGAGCCTGGTGCGGGGCAACTCCGATGAGATCAGGGTAAACTGCATGATGCGTTTGTAGGAGCTGACTCCGGCATTGAAGGGAGCGATGACCTGGTCGCGGAACCAGGCCTGCTGATCTTCGATATGGTTTTCGGACAGAAATCCGGCATCTGGAAAGATGAGGGCATGGAGCATCTCTTTGTAGAGGGTTACCCCGGCTTCCTTTATGGCGGGCGAGAATTTTTCAAGGCTGGATTCCAGTTCCATGGGGTTGATGTTTTTCCCGTTCGGAAGGACTATGATTTCCTTTTTCCGGCCGGTAATAAAGAGGAAGCCCTCCTTATCGAGGTATCCCAGGTCGCCGGTGTAGAGCCATCCATCAATAACCGTTTGGGCGGTTTCCTCAGGCCGGTTGTAGTACCCTTTCATGATGCTGGGGCCTTTAGCCACAATTTCTCCCTCCCTGATTTCGATGGTGAGACCGGGCAGGGCCTGCCCCGTGGAGCCGATTTTAATTTTGCCTGGCCGGGGGAAGGTGATCATGGGGGCAGCTTCAGTCATTCCGAAGCCTTCCATGATATCAAAGCCAATTCCGTAGAAGAAGGTGCCCACTTCCCTGTTCAGGGCGGCACCGCCGGCGATCATGTATTGCAGTTTGCCGCCAAAGGACTGGTGGACCTTATTGAAGATTTTCCGTCCCAGGTTGCGCCATCCGGTTTTCAGGACCATCCAGAGGAGCGCCTTGGCCACGGGACTTTTGTCGATTTTCGCCTTGATGCCCCTGTACATCAGTTCATAAAGCCGGGGGACCCCCAGAAATACACCTACTTCATTGTAGCTGAAGGTTTTAAGCAGGTCGGCCGATTGCATGGAGGGTGCCATGGCGATGGTCGATCCGTTATACAGGGGGATCATCATGGAGCCTACCAGCGGGAAGACATGATGCAGCGGCAGGAAAATCATCACCTGTCTTTCGGGGATGTAGATCTTGCAGTCGATGACTGCTGACATGTTTTCGAGGATATTGGTGAAGGAGAGCATGACCCCCTTGGGACTTCCCGTGGTTCCGGAGGTGTAGATGATCACCGCTGTGGAATCGTTATCTTCGGGCCCCAGCCATTCGCTTTCTTTCACAGTGTCGTTAGCCGGGATCTCTTCAAAGACAATGACCCGTGGTTTGTGCTTTGTGATCAGGTCGATACCAGGCAGGCGCTCCTTCATGGCGGTACTGATGAAAAGCCACTCAGGCTGGCAGTCGTCGAGGATATAGGCCACATCTTCGGCCGAGGCCATGAAGTCAATGGGCACAGGGACCGCGTTTTTCTGGAGGGTGGCGTAAAAAGCATAGATCCATTCAGGCCTGTTTTCGCTGAAGATGGCGGCTTTCGTGCACGCCTGGCCATCAAAAAGCCGGGCATACCGCTCTATATTCTTCAGTAAACTGTGGTAGGTGATATCGCCAGTGGTGGTGACCAAGGCTTTCTTGTCAGGATAATTTCTGTTGATAAAGTGTGTGATCATGGCTTTGAACAATAAATTTCAGTATATTAAACGATAAAACGCTGAAAATGTAATTTTTCAGTCCGG
The DNA here is from genome assembly GCA_964552955.1 of uncultured Prolixibacteraceae bacterium. Taxonomy (GTDB): domain Bacteria; phylum Bacteroidota; class Bacteroidia; order Bacteroidales; family Prolixibacteraceae; genus UBA1413. The sequence continues at coordinate 549 of CAZKIU010000003.1, read as the reverse complement.
AAATATACAAATTAAAAAAAAGCCATGTCAGAAAATTGTAAAACACACTCCTCGGCTTCGAATGCAGTTTACGGGCTGGGATTTATCGGGGCCGCCGTTTATTTCATTTCGCATGCCACCGGATTCTGGATGGGTGTGCTGGGATTCCTGAAAGCTATGGTGTGGCCTGCCATCCTGGTATATGAGGCTTTTGGCAAGCTGGTGGGGTAATGCAGAAGCAGCCTCGCGTTGTTATTTTACAAAAAGGATAATGATTTTTCTATTCCACCGTTTGTTTGGTGTTGAAATTATTTTTTATCTTTGTCGCCTCAAACGGGGGATTAGCTCAGTTGGCTAGAGCGTTTGACTGGCAGTCAAAAGGTCATCGGTTCGATTCCGATATTCTCCACTGAAAATGAAAGAGTTACAGAAGTTAAAATCTGTGACTCTTTTCTTTTTGTCAGAATTCTGCCAGAAGATGGGGGAAAAATGGGGAAAAGTGGTGGAAAATCATAGAAAATGAAGTTCAATTCCGGGATAAACTATTATTCCTGACTGACACAGAATAAT
>CAZKIU010000002.1:125099-153049 GCA_964552955.1 uncultured Prolixibacteraceae bacterium | reverse complement strand
TTAACGCCATGTATCCTCTTTACAAAAAGGGCATCGGAAGCCTCAACTACCGCGATGGACTGAACCTCTTCGACCAGATCATCCTCTCCTCCGCCCTCACCGGAAAGGATGATTCCTCCTGGAAATTCCTGAAAGCCAGAGTTTTCAACAGCTCCTTCCTGATGCAGAAGGATGGACAGTACAAGGGCTATCCCCTCCGCTCCTTCGTGGGGACCGTCTGGCAGGGAGGTTACAGCGATCACTTCCCCGTTTATGTGATGATCGTCAGGGAAAACCGTTGACCTGCCCCATGGTCAGGGCTCTGCTTGCTACATCCTGTATAGATTCCGGACCCGATAGAGCTTTCACAGCGGACTATACCATTTACGTGGCATTCCATAAACTGGCATTCCGGCAGAGTAGATGCGCATGAGATTTCACTCCATTACCACCTAAAGCAAGGGTGGAATCCTCCCGAATAATGTGACAAAAAAGTACGAATTAAGCCTCTAATGGCCTAAAAATAGAGGGTTGGACCGTTTACTTTTTCAGTCTGACCATGACCGGGCGGTGATCGGAAAGGTTGGTGTTGTATTCCGGATAACAGGGACTGGCCTTGATGACCAGCGTGGTATCGATCATCGGGACCAGGCCGGCGGAAAGCAGGATATGGTCGATATGGCTGGGATAATCAGGATAGGACCACCAAAGGGCTGTGCCCCGGGCAATGGGCATGTCGGCAAAGGTATAATCGGCAGGGTCAAGGATAAAATTAAGAAAGGGGTTTTCGCTGCTGTTGGTGCTGGCGATCTCATCGTTGAAGTCGCCCAGGACCACCACATGGTCGTCATATCTCTCCAGGTCAAGATAATCCTTGAGTTTTTCGGAGGCCTCCCTGCGTCGTTTTTCGTTATCCTCCCCTCCGCAACATTTGAGGTGGAGGTTGATCAGGCACACTTCCAGGTTAAGGGATTTATGGCGGATGAAAATTTCAAAAGGAGGGCGTGGGAAAGCCCGGGAGTCACCGGTAAAGAGCAGCTGGTCAGAATTGGCGGAGACTTCTGTTTCTGACTTTTTGAAAACGTAGGCCAGGTTCCACTGGTCATTGTCGATATCATAGAACTCGCCGCTCCAACCGGGCATCAGGGTGATCATCCGGTTGAAGTCAGCTTCTGAGGCCACCTCCTGGAGGGCGACCACATCGGCATCGATGGCTTTTATCAGGGAAGCCAGGGCGACCACGCTGGTATGGCCGTTTTTGGGAAATCCCTCCACGTTGAAGGTGGCAATGTCCAGGGTGGCGGGTGTTCCGGGGATCACACAGGCTGCAAACACCTCTGGATCTTCAGGTGAGGGGGGCAGGGGATCCTTCCGGCAGGAAAATAAAAGCACCATCCAGAGCAGTAACAGCGCAACTCCTGCAGGGCGCAGTACACCCCGGGACCACCGGAAGCCCGCAGGCCCTAATGACTGCCGGAAAAGAGAAAAACGGTTCAAGGTTTCAGTTTGGAACATAGGCGACAAAAATAAGCACAAAGGGGAACGTATGGTCCCCTTTGTGCTTAAATAAATGTTTACCTTCTGACTGGGTACAGCCTCGGGTATCAGGGTCTCTTTATTACTCCTTGATGAATTTTTCCACTTTCGGTCCATCGGAGGTGGCCATTCTTAGCAGGTAAAGACCCGGGTTGAGATGGCCGACGGAAAGACGGATTCTGGATTCACCGCGGTTAATGGCAGAGAGGTGCATACGCCCAGACATATCATACACCTCGGCATGGGTGACCTTAGCGGCATGGTCCACGATCAGGACATCACGGGCAGGCACGGGGTAAAGCTGCACACTGGCGGTCGCAGGCTGTTGCAAACCGGTGTTTTTCACATAACCGGTGACCAGGAAGTCATCGATTTCCCATCCTGCAGCCCCTTCAGTGGTCGAGGTATAAACGAACGCGATATAGACTTTCCCGGTATAGGCAGAAAGATCGTAATCCCCGGAGGCCTTCCAGTTATAGCTTCCTGTAGAAAATTCAAACTGGGAAGTGATGTCAGTCCAGGTAGCGGTAGAAATTCCGGAAGGAGTGAAGGTTCCTGCGAAGTTGGTGGACATCACTACCTTCAGGGCTGGTCCGGTATAATTTTTAGCGGTTTTAAAACTAAACTTCATCGTCTCTGCAGTGTCCAGTTTGATAACCGGAGAAATCAGCCAGTCTTCGTTTTCCTTGTTCCCGCCCGAATATCCGTTCATTAATGCATAACTGTTGCTGCTGGGTTTATTCCAGAGCTGATCACCGGTAACACTTACCTGGGTAAAGGGAAGTAGGGAGGTCTCAAAATTGGCCGAATAGAGAATGTCAGGCAATTTGTCGGTGTAGAGTTCCACCTTGACAGGAGCGGCCTGTTTGTTGGGGGTAGCCTCATCATCACGGGCCACCACGTAAATATCAAAATCGGTTTTGGTCGCCAGGCCTGTCAGGGCAGCGGTATAGACTATTCCGGCGGCTGCAATGTCGAAGGAGCCCTGCAGAACAGGGGTCACACTTCCGTAAGCGGCACCGGCCATCACCTGGTCGGTGGTCGGGGCAGTTGCATCATTGGGAACCACCATATAAAAAGCCTTTCCGGGTTCATCCATGCTCACCTCAAGAGTAGCCCCGCTGGTATTAATTCCACTGAGCCTTGGCAAACCGGCAGCAAAAACGGGGGCAAAGGTATCACCACCCAGTGGGGCGGTCACCGCCTCAGCCCAGGATGTGGCTACCCGAATTCCATCGACAAAAATCTTTTGATTGGCATTGTACTGGCGTAAACCAATGGAACCTGGATTGTTATCTGCCACTGTTGTAGTAAAAGCCGGAATAGTCGCAGTAGCCGGTTCTGTGGCAGGAATTGTTCCATCGATAAGGTAAAAACTCACCTTATCATTGGTAGCACCCTCGACAATTTCACATTTCAGAACAGCCAGGTAAGTTGTTCCTGTTGCATACTCTGTAGTTGAAAGAACAGGTGTCGTTTCATTTGTTCTTCCCAATGCGAATTTAAAATTGCTCCCACTTCCCGGTTTTACAAAAAGACGGGCAAAATAGGTCGATCCCATCGATGCCGGACCGAAGTGGATAAAATAGCCGTCTGATATAGCATCCACCTTCACCATAAATGCTGCGTAAACAGAACCCGAAGTAACCGGAGTGAACGTCTTGTTCACATCTTCTCCAGTGTTGTCAAGCTGGGCCATACCTCCGATATTGGAAAGGGGATAACCAGCATATGTCAGACCAGGTATAACCACATCGATAGCCTGGGAGCCTTCGCCGCTGTGGGCGGTCCAACCTGAGGCCGTAAGCAATGCTCCGGCAGAATAATCAAAATTCTCGACCAAAAGGGCCTGCCCGCTGGCCGATAAGGCCATCGAAAAGGAAAAGACAACGGCCATCATGATCTGTAAAAAAGGTAAAGTTCTCTTCATAATTTATTATTTGAGGTGATTATTCTCTTAACCCGTAAAATTAAACAATTAATTCAGGTTACCTTGTTGAAAATCCCATGTAAATATCAAAAACACTCTTCAAATCGAGTCTTTTCAATACATGGGCTCTTCCCTCAATATGTTTTGGAATATAATGATATTACACAATAAATTGAATTATTTCAGCAAGTTGGATAAATTTGCTTTATGCATAAAGGGCGGGAAAACAGAAGCATCTCTCCTGGGTGCGGCAACACGGGAGAATAGTGATCGACTGTGAATGGAAATGCACCAGGTGACTAAACAGTTCAGGGGGGAAGAATAAAAAAAGGCCGGTAAAACACCGACCTTTCATTTGAAGTAGCGGGGACAGGACTCGAACCTGTGGCCTTTGGGTTATGAGCCCAACGAGCTACCAACTGCTCCACCCCGCAGTATATGATCTATTCAATGAATATCAGAACTTGAATGCGGTGCAAAGATAAGAAAAAAACAGACACCAACTAAAAAATTTGCAACAAGGGGCAATTATTTTTGTTGAGCCATGACCGGAACGGCCACAGAGAGGATTTCTCCCATCTTTTTCAATACTGCCTTTTTGTTGGTTTCATCCAGGGAGGCGATCCGGGTTGAATGGCTGCCCCCCTCCTGCACCACTTTGAGGATGTTGCTTTTCCGGGGGATGACCACCCCGCTGGCCGTCCAGGGATCGTTTTTACCATAAATAAAAACCATGGGCCGATCGGTGGTATTGAGGAACCGCTGGGTTTTGAGGGCTGCCGACCGGTCAAAGGGAGGACGGTATCCCTCGGGAAGGAAGAGGCGGGCCAGATAATTACGTGCTGTTTTGATGTGGAGGTATTTCCGGAAGGGACGGGTATCATAGCCGTAATAGCCCAGTTGCCGGGCGGCCTGGACAAAAAAGGAGCCCATTTTGGCCAGCTCTTCGCGCGAAAAATAGTCGGGAGAACAGGATTTATTGAAGTAAGTGAAGATCTCCTCATCGGAGGCGGTGAGGGCGGGGATTTCCGCAGGATTTCTGCCCCACTGCCAGAAGGAGAAGCTGAATTCCAGGACCGTGAAGTCGTAGATTTCATCCAGCGGGGCATTGAAAGTATATTTCTTTTCGGCGATATTCTGCTCAAAGAGGGGCATGAGGCGGTCGCGGCGGAGGAGGAGTTCCAGCTGGAATTCCCTGATCTTGCGGCGGCTCTCCTTGTCGCCCGACACTTTGGCGATCCAGGATTCATGACGGCCGTCTTCCACATCGAGGTTCATGGGGGCCACATAGGAGACGGTGAGGTCCACATCATCGGGGTATAATACCCGGTGCAGCAGGGCCGTTTGGCCCCCCTTGCTGATACCGGTATTGACCCACTTACCGGTGAAAAAGGATTTGAGCAGTTGGGTGACCCGATGGTGATCACCGGCAGCATTCTCCACCGTCAGGTACTGCCAATCGCGCGTTTCTGGCCATGACTCCCCGAAATAGCGGTGTTCCACCACCACCTGATTGGCCCCCAGCAAGGGACACAATTCATTGAGGTACCTGGGATTCCCCGCATAAGCAGCCGCATACCCTTCAGTGACCAGCACTACCGGGGCCTTCTGTTCCAACGCCGATACAAACACCCGTTGTAAAAACATACCCTTTGACGGATCCCCTTGGTCAACGGGTTGTTTCACCCATACCAGCAGGGCCTCCCCGAAAAAAGGATGGGCTTCCCTGACTTCTACCCGGTCCACACTCTCCTGACTCCGCAGAAAATCAACCAGTTCCGACGCTCTTACCCCCAGGGAAAAGAGCAACAGAAAACAAAAAGATATCCATTTAAATTGCATGGGGGAAAATAGAAAAATTTCATCAAACAAAAAAAGAGACTGAATCCTTTCAATGAGTCAGTCTCTTTTCAGTTATGCTGTTCTTTTCAGACAAGCATCATGCGGCAATTTCCTGGAAGGCCTCTTCCAGGACATCGGGGAAATCGTTGCGGAATTGGGACAGACACCATTTTTTCAGTTCTACCCTTTCATCGGGTTTCATCCAGGACATACACTTATGCAACTCTTTTCTGAACAGCAGTTTGCTAAAAATTACCTTCGGCAGAATCGCCTTTGCATATTCCATCATGGCTTCTGGTTTTAGACTTTTTGAATATAACCCTCTTCCATGTGAAAAAGTATGCTTAAAAGCATACCTTAACATACTTTAACGATTTAATACCATTATGTCTTTATTACAGTAATCTACATTTTAGGCAGCCTCAGACTATACCTGACAAAGAATAGAAGATCAGAACTAATTCCCATTAGCGGCATAACCAGAGATCATCTGACACCGGCCCCAGAGCCGAAAGTCTCCGGTCACCGGGTACCCCTTTTCTCGTGTCCGGGTTTCCGTTCGACGCTCCAGCCGAACTTGCCGATTTTTCTTCCCAATCCGAAGTAATGGCCGTGGTTATAAACCAGTGGGCGGGCGCTGGCCAGGGAAAACGCCCCTTTGGCATCGATAAAAGCCTCCTCGGCCGTGATATTCACCACCTCGGCCATGAACATGTCATGGGTTCCCAGAGGGAGGAGCTGTGTAACCCGGCATTCGATGTTCACGGGCGACTCTGCAATGACAGGGGCATTTACCTTTTCGGCCGGAACAGGCGTCAGCTTCATCTCATTCCATTTGTTGTATTTTCTTCCGGAACGGCATCCGCACCAGTCGGTAGCCCGCGAGAGTTCCTCGGTGGTCAGGTTAATCACAAAGGCTCCGGTGCGTTTGATGATCTCATAGGAATGGCGCCCCGGTCGCACCGAGATGTAGCACATCGGCGGATCGCTGCAGATGGTGCCCGTCCAGGCTATGGTTATGATGTTATATTCTTCGGGCGTTTCACCACAACTGACCATCACCGCCGGCAACGGATAGATCATGGTTCCCGGCTTAAAATTGACTTTTGCCATATTGCCTTGCATTTTACTGCAAAACTACCTCAATTCCCTTCAAGTCCACCCTGAAAACGTCCCCACCGGAATAAAATGCTATTTTTAACGCAACGTTATCACACCCTTCAAGTCTTTCATCTAAACATTCACCTGAAAAACCATTAGCCTTTATGCACTTAAAAAAAATCCTGCTTCCGGCCGTCTTTCTTTTATTCCTGGCGATGACGGGTTTTGACATCGGGCCCTACTCAGCCTATGAACCGGTGTTTATGCTCCGCAGCGAGATGGAGAAAAGCATCAGGCTGGAGGGGCCCCGGGCTATGGAGGCCCCCGGAAAGATCTACCTCAGAGACCATCTGATTTTCATCAATGAAAAGTACAGGGGGATTCATGTGATCGACAATTCCGATCCTGCGGAACCTGAAAACTTCGCCTTTATCCGGATCGACGGATGCATCGACATGGCCATGAAGGGCGATGTACTGTATGCCGACAATTCGGTGGACCTGGTCGCCCTGGCCCTGGATCCTTCCATGACAAAAGTGGAGGTGACCAGCCGTACCAAAGAGGTCTTTCCCGAGCCGGTCTCTCCCGATGGCAGGGGATTGAGCACCCGCGAACAGATGGCCCGCCCGCAAAATGCCCTTCTGGTAAGATGGAAACAAAGACAACCCTGAAAATGAGAAATCTAAATCAATACGCTATAACCCTTCTGGTGCCACTTTTTATGCTGGCAGGGTGCCAGTACGGGGGAGAGGGGACTTCCGACTTCTCCTCAGGGGAAGGAACGGGAGGTTCTATGGCCCGCTTTACCATCACCGGTGACCACCTCTACACTGTAGACCACAATACGCTGAAGGTATTCCATCTGACTGATCCCCGTAAACCAATCTACAAGGGGCAGCATAGGGTGGGTATTGATGTGGAGACCATCTTCCCGCAGGGGACAAACCTTTTTCTGGGCACCTCCACGGGCATGTACATCTTCGACATTACCTCGCCGGAGGCCCCGGAAAAAGTATCTTTTTACGAACATGTCTATTCCTGTGACCCGGTGGTTTCCGACGGCCAGTATGCCTATGTGACCCTCAGCTCTTCCAACCAGCGGTGCTGGCGGGCAGCCAATGAGCTACAAATCATTGACATTCAGGATAAGACTAACCTAAAGAAGGTGAACCAGGTCTCCCTCACCTCACCGCGTGGACTGGCCATCAGGCGTGACACCTTATGGGTATGCGATGAAGGGCTCAGGGTCTTCGATGTGAAAAATAAGGAAAAGATCAGTGAGATCGCCCATTTTACCGGTTTCCCAGCCTATGATATCATTCTTCATGGCCGGCTGGCCCTGGTCACCGGGGAGGAAGGGCTGGTACAGTACCTTCTTGAAAACGACACCATCCGGAAAATAAGCGAAATCAGGCTGATTCCCTGACCTTCTCAACCCCTACCCTTTCTGCCATGGCATGAAGGATCTCATATTCCAACAAGTAAACAAAAAATGATTTTCCATGATCCGTTATATTCTCACCCTCCTTTTAGTGCTTCCCCTATGGTCGGCCGCTCAGACAGAAACCGCTGCAACAGAACAAAAGAGCAGTCCGCCCATCAAAAAATGGGGCATAGGCATCGTTCCGCAGTATGCCATCACCTCCGGCACCCGTATTGATATTGATTTCAGGCTTCCCGGCCGAAACCAGTGGCTCGTGGTGGCGCCCCAGTTCTATCTGGTCACCGAAAATTCCGGTCTGTGGAGCTTCAATGAAATGACGGGGGCCGGCCTCGACCTCCAGCATCGCCTTTACCTGGGCCAGCGGCCTGAACCCCGCGGCCCATGGGTGGGCTATGGACCTGTGTTTCAATACCGTTCGGTGACCGACGATGGCGTGGCAGCCTATCATTTCAGGGAAGAAGGGGTCGATTACATCGGGGTGGGCCAGCAAGAGATGCAAACCGGCATCTGGAAAACAGGCGCCAACCTCCTTATCGGCTACCAGGCGATCGCATCCCGCTATTTTTACTTCGATTTCTACCTGGGTACCGGAATCAGGTTCAGCTTTGACAACCGCACCTCAGGCCTGCATAGCCTTTACAATGAATGGTGGGGGGACCTGGGGTATTCGGGGACCCTGATGGTGGGAGGATTCCGGTTCGGAATTCTCCTGTGATGAATTCTGTGGAATCAGGATAAATCAACACCTGGCAGGCCGGGGCTAGGAGGGATCGACCCAGTCGCCGTTTTCCCGGATCAAGTGTTCCAGCTCTTCGACGGCATCTTCGTAGGAGATGCTCCGCTTGACCAACTGGAGGCCCTTATAAAGACTGATCTTTCCTGGCCCGGAACCCACGAATCCATAATCGGCGTCGCCCATTTCACCGGGACCGTTGACGATGCATCCCATGATGCCGATCTTTAGATGGTTGAGGTGGCTGAAATGTTCCTTCACCTTACGGGTGGTCTCATGGAGGTCAAACTGCGTCCTTCCGCATCCCGGGCAAGAGATGAATTCAGTGCGTGATACCCGCATGCGCGAGGATTGCAGAATGCCGAAGCTCAGATCCTTGAGCTCGGTAAAAGTAATATTGTCGTGGTCGTTCGACAGGCAGATGCCATCACCGTAACCATCTATGAACAATCCTCCCATATCCGCGGCCGCTTTGATCTGAAGATCCTCAAGTGACCGCTCATTATAACGCCGGTAAATGATCACAGGGACCTTCCAGATATGGGTTTCCAACATCATGAAAAAAGCCCTCAGCTCAGCAAACGGATTCCGGTTTAAGCTCTCCATCAGCAAGACGGTTTTGCGGGTTTGCTTCAGCTTGGTCATAATCTCAGGATGTCGCTCCATGAACCGGTCAAACTCCATCTTATTGGTACGGATGAATTTCATCCTGCCCCAGCGGGTACTCTCAAAGAGGTATTCCTCGAGAGAGATAACCGGGTAACTGTTGCCCTGGATATCGAAGACCTTGCTTCCCGAGAGGAAATACTCAGGGATGAGTTTACCGCGGATGGGGAGGATCTCCTGGAGCGACCGTTCTCCCAGATCGGCCATGACCACAGGCAGGGCCTTGCCCCCCATATTGAGCACCGGCCGTGTGGAACGCCGCTCATATTCAAAGGGATTGGTCTGCGCATGCAACGGCGCGGTAATCTTCTGGTGGTCCTGATAAGACCTGAAATGGTTGATCAGTTTCATCGCTACCGGAATCTCCCGTTCAGGTTTCTCGGTCAGCGACACCCTGATGGTATCCCCGATGCCGTCGGCCAAAAGCGCCCCAATGCCCACTGCCGAGCGGATGCGCCCTTCCTCGCCTTCCCCGGCTTCGGTCACCCCCAGGTGAAGCGGATAATCCATATCCTCGAGCCTCATCTTATAACAGAGTAACCGCACGGTATAGACCATAATGCGGGTGTTGCTCGACTTGATGGAGATGATCACATCGTTGAAGTTGACCCGTTTACAGATCCGCAAAAACTCCATCACCGACTCGACGATCCCCGTGGAGGTGTCCCCGTAACGGCTCATGATCCGGTCGCTCAGCGATCCCTGGTTGGCCCCGATGCGCAACGCCGTATTGCTGCCGCGTAACATCTCCAGAAAGGGAATAAAGAGCTCTTCTATCTTATGAAGTTCTTCCCGGTACTGCTCATCGGTATAAACCACATGCTCAAAAACAGCACGCTTGTCATAGAAATTGCCGGGATTGATCCTGACCTTGGAAATATAACGGGCAGCAATCTCCGCCAGCTTCGGATTGAAATGAATGTCGGCAATGAGAGGATTGTTGAAACCCCTGTCTACCAGGGCTTTTTTGATATCCTTCAGGTTTTCTGCATCCCTGAGTCCTTTGACGGTGACCCTGACGTAATCGGCACCCTCTTTAATAATATTGATGATCTGATTGACAGTGGCTTCTGTGTCTTTGGTATCGGTATCGGTCATGGACTGGATCCTGATCGGGTGTTCTCCCCCGAGGGGAATAGAGCCGACCTTTACCTCCCTGGTCCTGAAGCGCTCATACCGGCATAAATCGTTGATATATCTGAAATTAGGATTATCCATACTTCGTGGTGGCTATGCCCGAGATGCAAATGTAATCACATAACCCAAATTATAAAAGTTTAAGTTATTTTTGTTTGCTTAATTTGTCGGGATGGCGCTAGAAATTAAGGAGATCACGAAATATTACGGGGTTCAGAAAGCCCTGGACCAGGTATCTTTTATCTTGAACAAAGGGGAGTTGACCGGGTTTCTGGGGCCCAACGGAGCAGGAAAATCAACCCTGATGAAAATCATTGCCGGCTATCTTCCGCCGACAGCAGGTGATGTACTCCTCGATGGCATAAAAGTGACGGCTGAGGGAACTGCCCTCAAGCGGCAGATCGGTTATCTGCCTGAGAACAATCCCCTCTATACTGATCTCTATATTACTGAGTATCTTGAGCTGGCCGCTGGTTTTTACAAACTTCCGCGGCCAGGAGCACGGGTCAGGGAGATGATAGCCCTGACGGGGCTCGAAAAGGAAAAACACAAGAAAATAGGGGCCTTGTCGAAGGGATACCGGCAAAGGGTAGGTCTGGCCCAGGCCCTGATCCATGATCCGCCGGTCCTTCTCCTCGATGAACCCACAAGTGGTCTCGATCCCAACCAACTGGGAGAAATCAGAAGTCTCATTTCCCGTATTGCCGCCGAAAAAACACTCCTGCTCTCCTCACATATCCTCCAGGAAGTAGAAGCGATGTGCAGCAGAGTGGTGATTATCAGTCAGGGCAGGCTGGTCGCCGATGGTCCTTTGTCGCGGCTGAAAGGAGTTACTCTGGGTTCCTCCCAGAAGGTCTATGCAGAATTTGACCGGGAGATCGGCCCTGCTGTTCTGGAGAAGATAAGTGGAACCTTTCAGGTGACTGCCGAGGGAAAGGGATGGCTTCTGACGGCCCTCCCCGGGGTAGACCTCCGGCCAAACATTTTCAGGATGGCAGTGGAGAGTGGGGCTACCCTCCTGGCCCTGACCCAAAGAGAAGAGAACCTGGAGCATATCTTCCAGCAACTCACACAGGAATAACCCATTTTTTACCGGCGGTTAACTCCCAGTTCCAGAAGCTGGGCCCCTAGTATCACCCTTCTGATCTGAGATATTTGCTGGTGGAGAGATTTCTGTTCCAGAACCGCTGTTTATTCTCCCATTTTCCCGGCACCCATATCCACCCTTTGCGGGCTTCCTTCCAATAACCGGGGATCCACACTTTTCCGCGGGGGGGGATCACCCAAACGGGAGCCAGCCAGGCATACATCCTGGCAGGGCGGTGCCATACCCATCTTCCGGGGAGCAATACATAGCCGTCGCCGGGTTTGGAGGGAATCTTCATCAGCTCGCGGGGAGGAACAGGCTTCTCAGCCACCCGAACCTGGGCGGAAGCTACCGGGGCCACCATCAGGGCCCACCCTATCAGGATCAGCAACCCACTGCATCTTATCTTCCCGGAAAACTGCATTATTTTGTGTTGTTCAAATATAATACCTATTAAGGAAAACCGTCAGTGGCCCGGAATGATCTTTTTCTCCAGGGCAAGGAGTTGCTTTTCATTGGGTGCGGGAAACCACTCTTTGAGTTTTTGGCGGGCCCTGGCCTTGATCTCCGGGGTGATGGAGGAGGAGCCCTTCACCAGGGCATAGATGAGCACCCCCAGGTCATCGGTGAACCCCAACAGGGGGGCCAGGTCAAAAATGGCGTCGACAGGCATAATGAAATAGCCCAGGGCAGCGGCAATGGTCAGCTTGGTTTTGGTGGCCACACCAGGATCTTTCATCAGATACCAGAGCAGTAAGGCAGCATAGACCACTTTTTGTCCGGCCTTCCCACCATATCGTCCGATTTTCGCGAGAAGGGAACGCTCATTGTACCTACGGGCATAACGGTTTTCCATCTTCAGAATTTAATTCAAATCAACTTAATGCAATATCGGTATAATCAACTTTCATGCCACGGTATTCTTCGGCAATCCTGTCAAGCAGTTGATCAACGGTATGGTATTCTTCGGCCTGTAATAATCCGATTTTCAATTCTCTGAAATGGGGGAGGTGGGGGAAATATTTGGCCAGGTGGCGGCGCATTTCAAGGATTCCCCGGCGTTCATCCTCCTTCCAACTGATGCTGAGTTGCAGTTGTTCCCTGACGTTTTCGACCACTTCTTCCACAGAAGGAGGAGGGAGCATTTCGCCCGTTGCCAGGTAGTGTTTGATTTCCCGAAAGATCCAGGGGCGGCCGATAGAGGGGCGGCCGATCATCAGGCCGTCGACCCCTGTTTGACGCCACAGGGCTTCGGCCTGAAGGGGACCCCTGACATCGCCGTTGCCAATGATAGGGATGGTGATGCGGGGGTGGTTTTTGACCTCCCCGATCAGGGACCAGTCGGCCAGGCCGTTGTAGAGCTGGCTGCGGGTTCGGCCATGGATGGCCAGGGCACTGATGCCCGCATCCTGAAGGCGCAGGGCCGCCTCTACCACCGGTTTATCCTGATCATCCCATCCCAGGCGCGTCTTAGCCGTCACGGGTAACCCCACCGCCTTCACCACGGCTGCCGCCATCGCCTGCATCCTGGGCAGATCCTGTAACAGCGCAGCGCCTGCCCCCCGCCTGACGATTTTCTTCATCGGACATCCGAAATTGATATCGATGAAGTCGGGACCGGCCTCTGCGGCAACCTTCGCCGCCTCCGCCATCGCCTCGATATCATGACCATAAATCTGAATGGCGACCGGCCGGTCAAAATCAAACAACGACATCTTAATCTTCGTTTTGGCCACATTCCTGACCAGGGCATCCGAATTGACAAACTCGGTATACATCACATCGGCTCCAAATTTCTTGCACATGTAACGGAATGACTTGTAGGTCACATCCTCCATAGGCGCCAGAAACAACGGCAAAGGGCCCAACTCAATATTTCCTATCTTCATAGTTCTCTGTTACAACGACAAAAATACTCCTTTCATGCAACAATACGGCCATCTTTTTCGTCAACAGTTATAAAACGGGAAGTGATGAAGCAAGTTCAACTCATTGGTCTGCTTCTCTCCCTGATGTGCCTTTCCTGCAACCAGGAGGGCGAGAAGGAGGAGATGCGCTATGACAGGGCGCTTAACCTCAAAGCGGGTCATTCCTACTATATCGCAGGAGGAGATCTTACATTAAGGATCAAAGACATCACCGATTCCCGCTGCCCCGTGGGTGTGGTTTGCGTGTGGCAGGGTGAAGCCACCGTATGGCTTGAAATTGGCAATACTCCTGTTTACAATGTGGTCCTCAGCACCCTGCATCATCCTACAGATACCGTTAACAACCATATCTTCAGGCTGATAGATGTGCTCCCCTATCCGGTTTATGGCAAAGAGGTTCCCGAAAAGGAAAAGATCGTCGTTCTGGAAGTGAAGAAAATATAACCGGCACAAAGGATTACGGCGACGGGCTAAGGTAAAATCCCTCATTTCATCCTGGAGAGTATATGCTTAGGGTTCATACGGAGGTATCGCCCATATATGCGCTTCGTGCGGGAAGAGGTGTGGAAGCAATACCGGGTGACTCAGGCCATCAGGTGTTCCACCAGGATTTTAATTCCGATAAGAATCAGGATGATTCCCCCGGCCACCACGCTGCGGTGGCTTTTCTTTCCGGGGATTTTCTTACCGAAGAGGAGGCCGAGCATGGCCGCCACAAAGGTGACCACGCCGATGATGGCTACCGGAATAAGAATAGGTACGTCAATGAATCCGAAACTGATTCCCACAGCCAGGGCGTCGATGCTGGTAGCCACGGCGACGCCGATCAGCACCCGCCGGTTGAAAGGGTCGAAATTTTTCTCCTCCTGCTGGCCCAGGCCATCGAGGATCATCCTGACTCCGATGAAGGTAAGGAGTCCGAGGGCGACCCAGTGGTCGTAATTGGCGATCATATTTTTAAGGGAGGAGCCCACCAGCCACCCTCCCAGGGGGAAGAGGGCCTGGAAGAAGGCCAGGACAAATGCCACCTGGCAGGCCTGGAGGAAGAGGATCTTTTTGCGGGTCATCCCCATCGTGATGGAAACCGCAAAGGAGTCAAAACTCAGGCCCAAGGCAATCATGAAAAAAGTGATGAACTGAGTGAAGGTAATCATGATGGCACGGTCAGGTCATGGGTTAGAGGTGAAAGGTACCGGATGGATGAGGCTTAGAATACATTACTCTACGGTGACCGATTTAGCCAGGTTCCGGGGTTGGTCGACAGAGCACCCTCTCAATACGGCGATGTAATAGGCCAGCAGTTGCAGAGGAATGATAGTCAGCAAGGGGGTCACGGCAGGATGGGAGGAGGGAATCTCCATGATGAAGTCGGCCATTGTCCTGATCTGGTCATCGCCTTCGGAAACCACAGCCAGGATATGGCCTTTCCTGGCTATTACTTCCTGAATATTACTGACTATTTTCTCATAGTAGTGGTCGCGTGGGGCCACGACGATTACCGGAAGGTTATCGTCGACCAGGGCAATGGGGCCATGTTTCATTTCTCCGGCGGCATAACCTTCGGCATGGATATAGGAGATTTCCTTGAGTTTAAGGGCGCCTTCCAGGGCAACGGGGAAGAGGATTCCGCGCCCCAGGTAAAGGGCATCACCGGCATTCACCACCTCTGCGGCAATAGATTTCACACTGAGGTGGTGATTGAGGATGGTTCTGGCTTTCGCGGGAACCGTGGCCAGTTCGGCTATCAGCTCCTGGTAGAGTTCATCCGTAATGGTCTGCCGTTCGAAGGCCAGTTTCAGGGCCAGGAGCGTCAGAACCGTCACCTGAGCCGTAAAGGCCTTGGTGGAAGCCACCCCTATTTCAATGCCGGCATGGGTATAGACCCCGGCAACGGTCTCCCGGGCAATAGAGGATCCTACCACATTGCAGATTCCCAGAACCAGGGCTCCCCTGTCGCGGGCCATCTTCAGCGCGGCAAGCGTGTCGGCGGTTTCGCCACTCTGGCTGATGGCCATCACAATGTCGCCGGGTTCCAATACCGGATGGCGATAGCGAAATTCGGAAGCATATTCCACCTCCACGGGAATGCGGGCATACTCCTCAATGAGGTACTCCCCGATCAGGGCTGCATGCCAGGAGGTGCCACACCCTATGATGATGATCCGCCTGGCCCTTACCAACTCCGGCATGACATCCATGAGCCCTCCCAGCACTATCTCCGATTGGCCGGTCCTTAACCTGCCCCGGAAGGTCTCCTCAATGGTCCGGGGTTGCTCAAAGATCTCCTTCAGCATAAAATGTTCAAATTCCCCTTTTTCCATCTCTCCGATGGAGACGTCGGCCTGACGGATGGTCAGGGTTACCGGGTTGTTTTCGACGTTTTTCAGAGTCAGGCTTCCCCTTTCCATGATGGCCACATCATCATCGTTGAGATAAACGACATGATCGGTATGTTCCACAATGGGAGCCGCATCGGAGGCCACGAAGTATTCTCCCCGGCCAATACCGATGACCAGGGGACTTCCTTTCCGGGCAGCTATCAGCTTCCCGGGTTCGTCCCTGGCCAGAACGGCAACCCCATAGGCCCCCACCACCTTCGATAAGGCCAGCCTTACCGCCATCTCCACACCAACACCCTCCGCCGGGTGGTAAAAATACTCCATCAGATTCGACAATACCTCCGTATCGGTTTCGCTTTCGAAGGTGAATCCGTGTTGGAGAAGATCCTTCTTCAGTTCGGCGTAATTCTCAATGATTCCGTTGTGGACGAGGGTAAAGAGTCCGTTTTGGGAAGAGTGGGGATGGGCATTCCGGTCATTGGGTTCGCCATGCGTGGCCCACCGCGTATGGCCAATACCTACGGTGCCCGTCACATCCTTGCCGGCACAATAATCCTCCAGGTCAGAGACCTTTCCTTTTTTTTTATAAATGCGTAGCTCCTGCCCGTAAATGGCAATACCGGCAGAATCATAACCCCGGTATTCAAGACGTTTCAATCCAATTAAAAGCAGCGGAAATACATTCTTACTCCCGATATATCCCACTATGCCACACATAGGAGCTATTATTACTGGTTGAACTTCGAGTAGGTGATGACCATTTTCACCCCCGCGGCACTGGAGGTTCCTTTCAACACGGCCCGGCGCATCTCGCTGTTTTTGTTGTTGGGCGTCAGGAAAAAGCCGTGGTTTTCAGTCTCCCCTTCCATGATACTCTGCATGTGCTGGGTGATATTGAAACGGTAAGTGTAATCCCCGTAAAGATACCCTCCATAATAAGCCGGAAGAAAGGAGTAATCCTTAGGAAGATACTCCTGCCCATCATCGTTGATATAAGTAAGGAAGAGCTGTGTGGGGAGGGGATACTTCCTGTAATTAGAAGCAGTGGTGTCGATGGTAAAGATCAGTTCTGCCTTGTTGATGGCAATGCGGGAGGAATCTTTCCATCCTTCCAGAAAGGGGAGGTATACCTTAGACTGCAGGCCTCCTGTTGACTGGATATAGAGGAGGCTGTCGGAATGGCTCTCCTGATTCAGGTAGGGATAAAAGGCGGTGGTAGTGTAATCGTGTTTGAAACTGTTTACACGTGCACTGAAATCGGTGACGTAAAAGGCCATGTTGGTGGTATCTTCGTCATTATGATAGTAAAGCACGACCGCCGAGGCACTCATGGTCGACGAACCCAGCAGGCTGAGTGATACCAGGGATCCCTGGCCTCCCGCGGAAACCGGCTTGATATACAACCCCCTGAAATATTCCAGGAAGCTTTCGTTATTGACCAGGTCAAGGGAATCGGCTGATATCAGCTTTTGGGCCAGCGAAGGATCCAGTCTGACGCCCACCAGTTGGTACATGGTATCTTGATACGTCGTATCGAGTTTCACACTCGGTTTGAAATCAAAATCAGCCAGCTTGAAAGAGGCGGCTTTGGCCTGGAGGTCTACATCATGGTAATAATTGGCATCGGGATCCAGCGGCTCGGCGAGTTCATATATCTCCAGCTTTTGCACCGATGAAGTATCACCGTAAATGGTCCGGTAGTAAAAATAGAAGAGGATGGAGTCGGGCACCGGGTTGCTGCCCCAGTCGGGAAATGATTTGAGCCGGAATTGAAGCGCCAGGTCAGCCGTGGTCTTCCCAAAAACAGGATCATTGAACATCCCCAGCAAACTGGTCGATGATTCATCGGTCCGCAGGGAATCATCGATATAGGCATAAGCCCTGATGGTTTCCTTCTCAATCACATTGTGGGCATTGATCAGGTCGGTGGAGGGAAGCAATTCAATGCCCGCTATTCCCGGCTCATCACATGCACTTAAAAGGAAAAAACCCGTTCCTGTCAGAAGCATCCCTGCAAGGAAAAAAAATCTTTTAATGGAAATAACCCGATAAGCCTTGTATATCAGACCAGAAAGCAAACTAAACCTCGTCATAAAAATCATTGTAAACATCAACATAAACCTCTTTCTCCTGGAATTCCAGGAACTTTATTCCCGACTCCCTGACAAATTGCCCCACTTCGGGGTGGATATCACGGGAGCCCTGAATGACAGCATCGGCATACTGGATGGCCAGCTTGCTGACGTTGACATAGTTGGGAAGCTCCAAATTTTTCACATCGCCCGCGTTAATCCCCTTGAGCAGCAGCTTCTTCCTGAAATTTTTATTCAGGGTTCCCTGAAATGCGTCGTTATAAACGGAATAGACGACTTTGGATTGTGCAAAAAGGGGATCGTCGTGGTAATATTTCCTGATGTACAAGGGAACCAATGCGGTGAGCCAGCCGTGGCAGTGGATGATGTCAGGGGCCCAGCGCAGTTTGATCACCGTCTCCAGTACCCCGCGGGCAAAAAATATCGCCCGCTCATCATTGTCTTCGAAGAAATTATTCTCAGGATCGACAAGAACACTCTTCCGGTGAAAGTAATCCTCATTATCAATGAAGTAAACCTGCATGCGGGCCGATTGGATAGATGCTACCTTGATGATGAGAGGGTGGTCGGTGTCGTTGATGACCAGGTTCATTCCCGAAAGACGGATCACTTCGTGCAACTGGTTGCGTCGCTCATTGACGCACCCGTAACGGGGCATAAAGGTCCTGATTTCACGTCCTCTTTCCTGGACTCCCTGCGGAAGGAAACGCGAAATTTCTGACATCTCGCTTTCGGGTAAATAGGGGGTGATTTCTTGTGAAATATAAAGAATCCTTTTGTTTTCCATCTACGTTTTCCAAGTAGTTTAGAACTCTGCAAAATTAAGGAAAATATCCGGAAAATCAATTTATTCAGGGTTACGGCCTTTGCTGCGCTGATTTTGAAACGTTTTTAACTATTTTTATGAAAAAGTTGGACGGATGGATTATATCAGGAAGGTAGAGGCGAAAATATTCAGGGATAGTGCAAGTTTTCTGCCGCTCTGCCGGCAGTGGAAGGGATCAGGTGAGACGGTTATCTTCACCAACGGGTGTTTTGACCTGCTCCACCGGGGTCATGCGGTATACCTGGCCCAGGCGGCGGCCCTGGGAGACCACCTGGTGGTGGGCCTCAATTCCGACGCTTCGGTAAGCCGCCTTAAGGGTCCCGGCCGCCCGCTGACCGATCAGGAATCGCGCGCCTGGCTGCTGGCAGCCCTGGAACCGGTCGCCGCCGTCGTCCTATTCCATGAAGACACCCCCCTTGAACTGATCAGGGCCATCGAACCCCACTTTCTGGTGAAGGGGAGTGATTACCGGCCCGAAGAGATCGCCGGCTATGAAACAGTAACCGCTTCCGGAGGAAAAGTGGAAACGATTGATCTGGTTCCCGGATGCTCCACCTCCCTGCTCATTGAGAAAATTATGCACGCCCGGAAATGACCCGACTGAAGACCATTTTTACCTGCCAGAATTGCGGCGCTGAATCGCCCAAATGGATCGGCCGGTGCCCCTCCTGTGACCAATGGAACACCTATGTGGAGGAGATCGTTTCGGCCCCCGCCAAAGCCACGGCTTCTCCCCTTCTGGCCCTTGACAACCATCCCCTCCGGCTGGAAGAGATCACCGACCTCGTTCAGGAACGGTTCGATACGGGGATCGCTGAGTTCAACAGGGTGCTGGGGGGCGGATTGGTTCCCGGGTCGCTGGTGCTTATCGGCGGCGAACCCGGCATCGGCAAATCGACCCTCGTTCTGCAGCTCGCCCTCTCGCTCTCCGGCAAAAAAACCCTCTATGCCTCAGGTGAAGAGAGCCTCCAACAGATCAAACTGAGAGCCAACAGACTGAAGATGAACAGCAAGCATTCACTCTTCCTCTCTGAAACCTCCCTTGAGACCCTCATGGCCATCGTAGAGCGGGAGAAACCCGACATCCTGGTGGTGGATTCCATACAAACCATAGCCACCGATCAGATCGAATCCTCTCCGGGGTCGGTCGCCCAGGTCCGTGAGTGTACCTCTGTCCTGCTGAAGTATGCCAAGAAATCACAGATGACCGTTTTGCTGATCGGTCATATCAACAAGGAGGGTAACCTGGCAGGGCCCAAGGTACTGGAACATATTGTCGATACGGTGGTTCAGTTCGAGGGTGACAACCGTCATTATTTCAGGGTATTGCGGTCGACCAAGAACCGATTTGGCTCCACCTCGGAACTGGGGATCTTCGAGATGCGCCAGAATGGTCTGGTGGAAGTGCCCAATCCTTCCGACCATCTTTTGTCAGGAGACACCGACCCGGTATCGGGGACGGCCATAGCAGCCACCATTGAGGGGGTACGCCCTTTTCTGATCGAGATCCAGTCGCTGGTGAGTTCTGCCGCCTATGGCATGCCGCAGCGTTCTTCCACGGGCTTTGACCTGCGGCGCATGAACATGCTGCTGGCGGTGCTCGAAAAGCGGGCTGGCTTCAAGCTGGCTACCCGTGATGTCTTCCTCAACGTAGCCGGCGGTCTCCGTATTACCGATCCGGCTACCGACCTGGCCGTCCTCGTCGCTGTCCTTTCCTCCAGCCTTGACCTGGCCGTGGACCACCATACCTGTTTTGCCGGAGAAGCAGGACTCACGGGTGAAATCAGAGCCGTCAGCCGCATAGAACAACGGATCGCCGAAGCCGCACGCCTCGGCTTCCACCGGATTTTCATCCCCCGGCTCAACAAAGGGTTCGATGTCTCTGCCTTTCCCCTTGAAATCATCAGGGTCAGCCGCGCCGAAGAAGTATTCCGGAAACTGTTCCGGAATAATTGATATTTTTACACCGGCATTACCATCCCTCCCGATAGGATAAGAATTTAACCATTAACTGAAGGATGAGAAGTTACCTGTTCCTGCTGGCCTCATTAATTGTTCTGCTCACCTGTTGTGATGAACCTGCAGTAGAAAAACCGCAACACCTGGTGAAACGCGATAAGATGATTTCAGTCCTGGTCGACATCCACCTGGCCGAGGCAGTTTATCAAACCAAAAGATTCACGACCGAAGAGCTGAACAAATATTCAGAATCGGATTTCTACTATTCCGTGCTGAAGAAACATCACCTTTCTGATTCTGTTTTCGAGAAATCGGTGATTTATTATTCCAGCAAACCCAAGGAATTAGAAAAGATTTACACCAGGGTGATCAACCAGTTGACCGAAATGGAGCAGAAATTAAACGAAAAAGCACAGCAACCTGTTGACGTCAACACTACTCCCCAGTGAGAAAGTTTTCGGCACCATTGGTATATACCCTTAACGGGCCCCCTCTGGTCAAAGCGACGGTGGTCCTCGATGAGCAGGGGTATATAGTGGAGGTGATTTCGCCGGGTTCCCCGGGTCGATCCCCTGCACCCGGGGTAAACCTTCCAGCGGGAGCCGATACCGGATCTGCAGCACGAAAGGGAGCTGCGCGGGGGGTGATGCACTTTCCGGAGGGGGTCCTGGTCCCCGGTTTTGTCAATGCCCATGTTCATCTGGAGCTCTCCCATCTGAAAGGAGCCATAGCTGAAGGGACGGGTATTGGCGGGTTTATAGGGGCCATCAACCGGCTCAGGAGTGTTCCTGAAGAGGAGATCGTGAAGGCCGCCCGGGAGGCTGCTGAGGAGATGTACCGTCAGGGGATTTCTGCCGCCGCTGATATCTCCAACACCGCCCTCACGGCCGACATCAAACGGCAAAGCCCCCTGGAGTGGATCACCCTTGTGGAGACCTTTGGTTTTCACCCCTCGCGGGCAGAAAGAGCCCTCGGGCAGGCGCTGGCCGTGTGGCAGGCGTTCACCTCCGCAGGCGTTCGTGCCTCTGTGGTCCCTCACGCTCCTTATTCGGTGAGCGATCTGCTCTTTTCGGGGGTGGCAGGCCTGGGATGGGAGTATAGCAACCTGCTTTCGATACACAATCAGGAGAGTAAAGAGGAGGATCTATTTTTCAGGAACGGTAGTGGGGCCATCAGGGAGCATCTCACCAGCCACCTGGGCCTCGATGTCTCCCATTGGCAGCCCACTGGGCGCTCGAGCCTGGAGTCCACCCTGCCCAAACTGGCCGCTGACAAACCTTTGTTACTGGTTCACAACACCTTCACCACTGCTGCTGATCTCGAGTGCATCAGGACGTTGAGGCCCGGGAACAACACCTGGCTGGTCCTCTGCCCCAATTCAAACCTATATATCGGGGGGAGCCTCCCTCCTGTTCCCCTTTTCCGGCAGGAGCAGGTCTCCCTTTGCCTGGGAACCGACAGCCTGGCCTCCAACCACGCGCTTTCGGTTTTCAGCGAGATGGTGACCCTCCACCGTCACTTCCCGGAAATACCTGATGAAGAGCTCCTGGCCATGGCCTGCCTCAACGGTGCCCATGCCCTGGGCCTGAGTGACCGCCTGGGCAGCCTCGAACCCGGCAAACAACCCGGCCTCCTGCTGATTACACCAGGACCTCACAGCCGTGGGATCTTCTCTCCCGGGAGTACCATCACCCGACTGGCCTGATCCTTTTTATATCTTTGTGGCCAGAAACGTGTAAAATGGCAACCTTTCTCTTCGAAAAGATCATCTTTGGCCCCGTCATCAGCCGCCGGCTGGGGGTCTCCCTGGGGATCAACCTGCTCCCCACTGGCAGCAAGGTCTGTTCTTTTGACTGCATCTACTGTGAATGCGGCCGCAATCCGCGAAAGCGAGCCCCTCAGTCGAAATTACCCGGCCGGGAAGAAGTGGCGGCGAGACTGGAAGAGACCCTGCACAAAATGGGGGAGGAAGAGCGGCTTCCCGATGTGATCACCTTCGCCGGAAACGGGGAACCTACACTTCATCCGCACTTCGCGGAGATCATCGGTGATACCGTAGCCCTGCGGGACCGTTATGCCCCGCAGGCCCGCATTGCCGTCCTCTCCAATGCCACCAGGCTTCATAATGAAGAGGTCTTCGGGGCCCTGCTCACCATCGATGACAACATCCAGAAGCTGGACTCCGCTTTTGAGGAGACCATCAGAAAACTGGACTGCCCTGTGGGGCGTTTCAGCCTGGAAGATACCGTGCACCAATTAGAAGCCTTCGAAGGAAAGGTCATCATTCAGACCATGTTTATCAGGGGTAGTTTTCAGGGAGAACACATCGACAACACCACTCCGGAGGAGGTGGAAGCCTGGCTGGTGTTGCTCAGGAGGATCAGGCCATCGCTGGTGATGATTT
This sequence comes from uncultured Prolixibacteraceae bacterium, assembly GCA_964552955.1. Lineage (GTDB taxonomy): Bacteria > Bacteroidota > Bacteroidia > Bacteroidales > Prolixibacteraceae > UBA1413. The sequence continues at coordinate 130,045 of CAZKIU010000002.1, read as the reverse complement.
ATACCATTGCCCGTGATACGCCGGTGGAGACCCTGGAAAAAGTCTCCCTGTACAAGTTAAGGAGTATCGCCCGCCAGGCTGAGGCCGCGGGTATGAAAGTCCAGGTGTCGGGATAGGGGAAAGGGGCCAACGAAGGGAGCGCCCCTCAGAGGGTCGTCCGGAACCATTCTGATTCCCGGCCTAACGCCCGGATCCCAGCCACAAAACCCTTGAGCTTCAATACATCACCATCCATGCGGGCAAAACAGTCGTAGGTCTTCCCCGACTTGGGGTCGTAAATCCGCCCACCGGCCCACTCCTTTTTGCTGCTGTTGTAGGTGAATCCCGACAGTATCTGTAACCCGATCAGCGGCCTGCTCCGCAACGCCTTATCAGGATTCTTGTCATCGAGCGGTGATTTCCCGTTCACCAGTTTGGCTGGAATCATGTACACGATCGTGCCGGCATATTTGCCGTCTTTCTTTTCCACTTTGATCTTGGTGGTCTTCTCATCATTCCACCATATCCCGGAAATCGCATCGGCATTCTGGGCAAACCCGGCTCCGGCAAACAGGAGCAACAAAACAAAAAGCAGGGACCTTCTCATACGTTCTGATTGAATAATTAATGAACCGCTAAAATAAAAATTTCAACTGTCCAACACCTCTAAGAGCCCAAAAAAGGGCCGGAGTCCCAGCCATCTGGGGTACCCGGCCCTTTTTAATTTTGAACTTTTGAACGATATGATTGAAAAAAGGGGAAATCAATAACTCTTTTGGTTGACCAGGATGAAATCGCGGTAGGATTTGATCAGGTTCACCGTGTGGAGCAGCATATTTTTGGTTTCGGTCAGGGCCTTAAAGAAGAGGAGGGAATTTCGGGTATTCACCTCTTTATTCTTGATGCGTTTGACCTGATCTTTCTCGATCTCATATAAGGATTCCATAATTCTTTGACGGAGGTCGACCAGCTCATCGATGGTCTCAAATTTCCCTTCCTTCACGATGTGGAGGGCCAGGTTAAAAAACTCGTCGATTTCACTGACCATCAGTCTCATTTCTTTGGCCTGGCTTTCATTGAAGGGTTTATGCTGGTTCTCGAGGTGTTCCCTGAGGGGATCAACCAGAAAATGAAGGGAGTGGGCGATTTCGCGCTGGTAATCGATGACCTGAATGAAGAAATAGCCGGCATCGACGTCGACCCGTTTCATTTTGGAGACGGTCTGGATGATTTTATTCTTCTGTTTTTTCGTTTTGGCATTGAGCTGGTTGTTCATCTCCATGGCCTCCCGCATATGGGAGACATCTTCTTTGAGGAAGCTATCGAGGGCAAAGGAGAAAATTTTGTTAGAGGAGAGGATGGTTTTAACTACCTGGTTGGTGCATTTCTCGATTCTTTTACCGGCTTCGTCCCCTTCGGAGAAGAGTTCTTCCTCGTCTGAGGTTTTGCTGTTTTTCTTGCGGAAGGAGATATGGGTTCTGACGACCAGGACGATAGCCAGGAGGATCAGGCCGATGATGACGGGCATTCCTCCGGCGGAGATGGTCCAGGCGATAAGGGCGCTGACGGTAAAGGCGACGATAGCCGTAAGGAACCAGCCGCCGACGACGGCGAAGACCCCCGACACGCGGTAGACGGCGCTTTCGCGGCCCCAGGCCCTGTCGGCCAGGGAGGTCCCCATGGCCACCATAAAGGTGACATAGGTGGTGGAAAGGGGCAGTTTCAGAGAGGTTCCGAAGGCGATCAGGCTGCTGGCCACCATCAGGTTGACCACCGCCCGCAGTTTATCAAAAGCCGGGGCATTGGGATCATCAATGGCGTCGACAGGCGTAAACCGGTTCATGATAAAGGCATTGACCTTATCGGGCAGGCGGCTTTTCACCTTTTTATTGATGCGGACCGAACTGCGTACCACGGCACGGGCAATGGCCGAGGATCCGAACCGTTCGGCCCCTTCTGACTGACGGCTCAGGCTGACCCCGGTTTGCACCACCGCATGGGCCTTTTTGCTGGTGATCAGGGTGATGATCATCACGATCCCCGAGAACAACAGGATAATAAAGGGGGTTTCCACTTCCCCCAGGAGCATTTCCATAGAAAACTGCCCCGGGGCTATCCCTCCCGAAGCGATCCAGGCTTTAAAGGAGGCAAAACCGGCCATGGGCACCCCGATGAAGTTGACCAGGTCGTTTCCGGCAAAGGCCATGGCCAGGGCGAAAGTACCCGCCAGCACCACCACCTTGAGAATATCCATCCTGAAAATCCAGTAAAGCAGCTGGATGATTGCCGTCCACCCCAGAAAACTCCCCAGCAACAACACCCCTGTATGGGTTTTGATCCAATCGCCCAGGGGGATAGCGGCCTCCCCTACGGGCATGGACGCAAATGAACTGCCGTCGATCCCCTTGATCAGGATAAAATAGGTAATCATGGTGATGGAAAACCCTCCGAAAAGACCTCCCAAATACTTCAGCTTTTGCTTGAAACGGAAGGTAAAGACCATTCTGACCAGATACTGGATGAGGGTTCCGAAAGTAAAGGCGATGATGATGGAAACCAGGATTCCTGTGATGATGGCCAGGGCTTTTCCGGTGTTGACATATTGGGCCAGATCGGCAAAGGAGCCGCCCAGACTCTTGATTTTCACCAGGGAAACCGCCACCGCCGACCCCAGGAGTTCAAACACCAGGGAAACCGTTGTGGAGGTGGGCAGACCCAGTGAATTAAAGGTGTCGAGCAGGATCACATCGGTGATCATGACGGCCACAAACAACACCATGATTTCCGAGAAGACGAACATGTCAGGGTGAAAGACCCCCTTCCGGGCCACCTCCATCATCCCTGTCGAAAAAGTAGCTCCTATCAGTACCCCCAGGGAGGCCATAAGAAAAACCACCCACATGGGAGCAGCTTTGGAACCTATGGCTGAATTGAGGAAATTAACGGCATCATTGGAGACACCCACGACCAGATCGGATATGGCCAGCGCAAAAAGTATCACGATCAGAATCAGGTAGAAATTTTCCATGTATTCTATTCTAGAATCAGGTGCAAAAGTATGTAATATGAGTTTTTTGTTCAATTAGAAAGATATTAAAAAAACATTAACAAAACATCAATTTACTAAAAATCAGCCCCTAATCGAAAAATGGCTATTTTTGCGCCTCTAATCATTTGGCATGAAAACCTATTCGTCGCGGCAACTTGCGCTATATACTTCGGTAATGATTTCGTTTACAGCTGGATTCCTGGTCATGATGGCTTACTATATCAATGCCGGATTCCTGATGATTCTTCTCTTCCTGGCGATTTTTATCTCCATCTCCTTTTTCATTCTGCAGTATCTGTTGAAAAGATACATCCGGGAAAAGATCAAACCAGTCTACAAGACCATTCTGGACCTGCCAGGTGGGGATACTTTCGGGGAGAGCCTGAGTGAAAGGGGGGGGAATATGTTGTCGGAGGTGATCACCGATGCCCAGGAGTGGGCCAAGAAGCAGACCCAGGAGATCGAACGGTTGAAAGATCTTGAAAGATACCGCAAGGAGTTCGTGGGAAACGTCTCGCATGAGCTGAAAACTCCCATTTTCAACATCCAGGGGTATGTGCTAACCCTGCTGGAGGGGGGTATCGACGATCCGAAGATTAACAAGCTTTACCTCCAGCGGACTGAAAACAGCATCAACAGGATGATATCCATTGTAGAAGACCTGGAATCCATCACCAAGCTGGAATCGGGAGAGCTCAAACTGAATATAGAGAAATTTGACCTGACCAAGCTGGTAGAGGAGGTTTTCGAGCTGGAGCAGATGCAGGCCACGGAAAGGAACGTCACCCTGGAATTTGTCGGTCGCCCCGACCGGCCGGTCTACGTGAAGGCTGACCGGAAAAGGATGAACGAAGTACTTAACAACCTCATCAACAATGGGATAAAATACGGCAGGAAAAACGGATATGTGAGAGTGGGCTTTTATGATATGGAAGAACATATCATGGTGGAGGTGGCCGATGATGGTATTGGCATGGAAAAGAAGGATCTTTCCCGGGTGTTTGAGCGGTTCTACAGGGTCGACAAATCAAGAAGCCGGGAACAGGGGGGAACGGGACTGGGCCTCTCCATTGTCAAGCATATCGTTGAAGCCCATAACCAGCGTATCAACGTGAAAAGCAAGCCTAACGAAGGAACCATCTTCACCTTTACCCTCGAAAAAGCGAAATAAGCAGGTAGTACCCCTTTTTTAAACCTGACTGCCATAAAACCGGCAAATTGCGCTAAATTTGAATCAAAGTAAAATCCTGTTCTATGAGTGAAGAGAAATTAAAGATTCTGCTGGTCGATGACGAAGTGGACATTCTGGAGTTTATCAGTTACAATCTGGAGAAGGAGGGATTTACGGTGTTTACGGCCAGCAATGGCCGGGAAGGTCTGAAGCTTGCCGAGAAACACCAGCCTCATTTGATTCTTCTTGACCTGATGATGCCAGAGATGGATGGTATCACGGCCTGTGAGGAGATCAGGAAGATTCCCTCCCTTCAACAGACGCTGGTCGCCTTTCTGACGGCCCGCGGAGAGGATTATTCCCAGATTGCCGGGTTTGAGGCAGGCGCCGATGATTACATCACCAAGCCCATCCGCCCCAAGGTGCTCGTGAGCAGGGTCAAGGCTCTTCTGAAACGGCTGGCACCCGCCAACGCCGAAATCGAACCCTCCCACCCCGAAAGCATCATGACCTTCGGTAACCTGATGATCGACAAGGAGAGATACCTCGTGAAGATAGGCCATGAAGAGATGATCCTTCCGCGTAAGGAGTTCGAACTCCTCTCCCTGCTGGTGTCCAAACCAGGTCGTGTTTTTACCCGTGAGGAGATCTATTTCTCGGTATGGGGAGAAAATGTCGTAGTGGGCGACCGGACGATCGACGTGCACATCCGTAAGCTTCGCGAGAAAATTGGCAACGACTACATAA
>CAZKIU010000002.1:0-124999 GCA_964552955.1 uncultured Prolixibacteraceae bacterium | reverse complement strand
GGGATCAAAACTCTGGATGACCAACAGGATCCGTTCCAGTTCCTCCTCGGTGACGCTCATATTGAGGTGAAAGGCCAGGTCATCGCTGATCGAGGGGAGATCGCGCCTCAGATAACCATCTTCATCGATGTTGCCAATGATGTATTCGGCCAGGTTCAGCTCCCGCTCATTAAAACTATCCATCCCGGCCTGTTCCAGCAAAAACTCGTGAAAGGTATCTCCCACTGAAAAGGGTATTTCGCTCTGCTTGTCGTCGGGTGAGTAGTTGTTGGTCTGGAGCCTGTAGCTGGGGATCTCATCCTCAGGTATGTAGTCTTCGACCGAGAATTCTTCGTTGTCTCTGTCCTCATCGGAGCGCAGCTCAGGAGCCTGCTCCTCATCGCCTTCGTCATAGTTATCTTCTTCCACTTCGAGAGCAGGATTTTCCTCCAGCTCCTTCTTGATGCGCTGTTCAAGCTGAAGAGCCGGAATCTCCAGCAGCTTGATCACCTGAATCTGCTGAGGTGAAAGCTTCTGGAGCAGTTTCTGCTGTAGTGAAAGTCTTTGTTCCATGGACCGGTTATTGGCTACACCCCAAAATTAGCATTTTTCCCAATAGGGTGTTCATGCCGCCACCGGCATCAGAATTCCGCATTCCTGGGCGTCCTGGGGAAAGCAATGACGTCCCTGATATTCCCCATTCCGGTTACGAAGAGGATAAACCGCTCGAAGCCCAGGCCGAAACCACTGTGGGGGACGCTTCCGAAGCGGCGGGTGTCGAGATACCACCACATCTCTTCTGATGGAATGTGCATCTCTTCCATGCGGGTCACCAGCTTGTCATAGTTCTCCTCGCGCTGGGATCCGCCAATGATCTCCCCGATCTGGGGGAAGAGCACGTCCATGGCGGCCACGGTCTTCCCGTCATCGTTCTGCTTCATGTAGAAAGCCTTGATCTCGCGGGGATAATTGATCAGAATCACCGGTTTCTGAAAATGGTTTTCGACCAGGTAGCGTTCATGTTCGCTCTGCAGGTCGACACCCCATTCCACAGGATACTGGAATTTCTTTTTCTTGTAATGGTTGGAGTTACGGAGGATATCAATGGCCTCGGTATAGGTGAGCCGCACAAACTCATTGTCGGCCACGAATTTGAGTTTCTCGATGAGGTCCATTGAGTGTTGTTCTTTGGGTTTTCCCTTTTCCTCCTCTTTGAGGCGGGCCGCCAGGAAAGCCAGGTCTTCGTAGCAGTGGTCCAGGGCATATCGGATTAGCGATTGGAGGAAATCCTCAGCCAGGTCCATGTTGTCTTTCAGGTCATAGAAGGCCATTTCGGGTTCTATCATCCAGAATTCGGCCAGGTGACGGGTGGTATTGGAGTTTTCAGCCCTGAAGGTAGGCCCGAAGGTATAGATCTCGCCCAGGGCGGTGGCACCCAGTTCTCCCTCGAGCTGCCCCGAGACCGTCAGGTTGGTGGGCCGCCCGAAGAAGTCGGCCGAGAAGTCGACTTTCCCCTCCTGGGTAAGCGGGGGGGTCTGGGCGTCCAGGGTGGTCACCCTGAACATCTGGCCGGCACCTTCCGCATCGGAAGCGGTGATGATGGGAGTATGAAGATAATAAAAACCCTTGCGGTTGAAATAGTCATGGATGGCAAAAGCCATGGCATGCCTGATGCGGAATATCGCCCCGAAGGTGTTGGTACGGAACCGCAGATGGGCATTTTCCCTGAGGAATTCAAGGGAGTGTTTCTTGGGCTGGATGGGGTATTTGTCAGGATCGGCACCTCCCAGGAGCTCGATGCCTGAAGCCACCAGTTCCACCGTTTGGCCGCTCCCCGCGGAAGCCGCCAGCGTCCCCTGCACCGACAGGGCTGCCCCAGTGGTGATGCCCCGTAAAAGCTCTTCACTGAAAAGATTCACCTCCGCGACAATCTGCAGGTTGCGGATGGTCGACCCATCATTCAATGCGATAAAACTGACATTCTTACTGCCCCGGTGGGTCCGCACCCATCCCTTCACCAGCACCTCCGTGCCGGTCTGACCGTTTTCGAGGATCTCCCTCACCTTTGTCCTGATCATTATCTTGTGTATATAAAAATTCTTCGCAGTCGACAAAAATACATATTTGATACGAATTTTCAGGTGGTTTTTAATGGTCGCCTGAGGAACCTGCCTTTGCCCTAAACGAGCGTTGCCCTGTTTCCAAGCGTGGAAACAGGGCAACCTCATCCCTGTCAGGGTGCTGTTTATTAATCTACCAGGGTGGTCCATCCGAAGAGGTCGGCTTCATCGCCGTACTGGATCGCCCTGAGTTTGTTATAGAGTCGGGTGCTCCAGGGGCCCGGCTCGGTTCCGTAGAAGAACTCCTTCTCCTCATCGGCATCGTAGATCCGTTTGATGGGGGAGATGACCGCCGCGGTACCGCAGGCGCCGATCTCCTCGAAGGTAGCCAGCTCCTCATAGGGCACTTTCCGCTGCTCTACCTTCATGCCGATTTCAGAAGCCAGGGTCATCAGGCTTTTGTTGGTGATGGAGGGCAGGATCGATTCCGATGCCGGAGTAATATAGGTGTTGTCTTTGATTCCGAAGAAGTTGGCAGGACCGCATTCATCGATATATTTTTTCTCCTTGCTGTCGAGGTAAAGCACGGCCGAGTACCCCCCCTTCTTGGCTTTGACGCCGGCGACCATGCTGGCGGCATAGTTGCCTCCCACCTTGTATTTGCCGGTCCCCTGGGGTGCCGCACGGTCATACTGCCGCAGAATGATCAGATCGGTGGGCTTGAAACCTTCAGGAAAATAGGGCCCCACCGGCATCACAAAAACGATGAACAGGTATTCACTGGCCGGCTTAACGCCGATCTCAGGCCCCGTGCCGATCAGCAGGGGCCTGATGTAAAGCGAGGCACCCGATTCATACGGGGGAATATAATCGCGGTTCAGGGCAACCGCCAGCTTCACCGCCTTTTCAAAGAGCTCCTTAGGCAATTGCGCCATCATAATCCCCTCACAGGAACGCTGTAACCTCAGAGCATTCTCATCCAACCTGAAAATACGTACCTTCCCGTCCTGCCCCTTAAAGGCCTTCAGCCCTTCGAAAGCCTCTTGCCCATAATGCAGGGCTGTCGCGCCCATATGCATGTTGATGACCTCGGAAGAACTGATTTCCAACTCTCCCCACTTTCCGTTGCGATAATAACAACGCACATTGTAATCGGTCTTTTTGTAACCGAATCCCAGATTTTTCCAATCCATATTTTCCATATCCTGAGGTATTATTTATACACCAAAGACCCTTCCGGATCAGACACCAAATAAACAAAATTCCGGCTAAACAAATCAGTTATTTAGTCAGGTTTTACGGAAGACCCCCCTCAGTCCATGCGGAGGCCTCCGCTACCGGCCCTTCATCCGCAGATAAAAACGGACAAAGAAAAGGAGCGCCGACACGAGCATCACCACCATGATGACCCAGCCGGGGAGCTGAACAAGATGAAAGAATTGGTTGACCACCAGCAGTAACAAAAGCAGAATGGCCACATTGAAAGCCAAGTTAAGTGTTTTCATTTTTTATCGTATAAGTTTTCTCTTATTAATTTTCATGGTCTGTCAGATAGACGGCGGGCCTCCTGAAGGGATCAGCTTCCTTCCCACTCCAGGCAGACCTGATAGCCGCTGTGGCGCCTGATATTGATCACCTTTTCCCGGTCGAGGATCAGGTACTGGCCCCTGATGCCGGTCAGCACCCCTTCGACGACAGGCGTCTTGTCGAGGGAGAGGCTTTCGGCTTTTCCGGAAACGGCCTCCCCGGGGTAAATAATGCGGGTGACTGTGTTATCCTCCCAGAGGTATTTTTGCAGTTCGGGCGTGAGGCGTTGGGCGGCCTTTTCTTTTTCCTCCGGAAGAAGGGATGGCGTGATGGCCCGGTCCATGAGCATCTCCCGCCAGTTGGTTTTGTCGGAGTAATATTGTTTAAGCCACACCTCGATGATTCCGGCGATATGCCGGTTGGGGGTTTTAGCCAGGAGAATGGCTGCGCTGGCTCCCTGGTCGATCCACCTGACCGGTACCTGGTGGTGGCGGGTGACGCCTACTTTCAGGGCCGGGGAGAGGGCCAGATAGACATAATGGTCAATGAGGTCATGCTCTCGGGCCCACTCCGGATCGCGGGCGATGCCAAAATGGGCCCGGGAGAGTTCGGGCTGGAGCACCGACTCACTCGCTTCGGGTGCCGTCTGCAGACAGTTGTAACAGAATCCCTGGGCATAGGAGGTCCTGGTCATTTTTCCGCAGGCGATGCAGTGGATGATTCCCCCGAAGGTCAGACGGATCTGCCGGCCAATCAGCGCGTTCATACCCGTTTCAGGGTCTCCCAGGGGAAGGTAATAGCTGACCGGTTGGCCCTGTTCGGCCCGCATTTTTAATAGGTTGCCTTCAGTCATACCGATTTTGTTTTCCGGGTAGGAGAGACCTGTCTTTGCTGATCCTCATTTTCCCTTATTCATTACACTCCTCCCGTTGAAAGGGTAAAAGTAATCATTCCTGCCCTGATTCTGCACAGGTCACCCTACCAGCCTCCTGTCAGCCCTCATCAAAGGAAATAAGGGGATAAGGGCCCCTCAAAAAACAAATATGCTGACCTAATAACAATGAAAGTCGCATCCCGGCTAAGTCGGAACAAAAGGGCATGGATATTTCAATACAAGTTGTATTTTTAGAAGCTGAAATTAAGTTAAACTATAAACAGGCATCAGTATGGAGCGCAGGAGATTTTTGAAGAACACGGGGCTGGGAGCGATCGCCGCAGCGGGTATGGGTTTTCCGATGGCCGGAATGGCCGGAGAAACGAGAAGTTCGAACGCGGCGCAGTTCAAGCTCCGGTATGCACCGGGGTTCGGGATGTTCAAGGAGCATGCCGGGAATGATCCCATCGATCAGATCAAGTTCATTCACGACCAGGGGTTCCGGGCCATTTTTGACAACGGACTGATGGACAAGGAACCTGCCCTTCAGGAGAAAATAGCCTCGGAACTGGCGCGGCTGGGGATGGAGCTGGGGCCTTTCGTCCTGTATGCCGATTTCAGCACCCGCTCCATGGTGCTGAATGACCCGTCCATCAGGGAGATGCTCAGCAAGAGGATGGCTCAGGCCGTGGAGGTCCGCAAAAGAACCAATGTTAAAACGGCATTGGTTGTTCCGGGCCGCTATGATGAGAAACTGGCCTGGGATTACCAGACCGCCAACGTCATCGACACCATGCGCATGTGCTGTGATATCGTTGGGCCTGCAGGGCTGGTGCTGGTGATGGAGCCTCTGAATGCCCACAGCGACCATCCCGGGTTGTTCCTGACCACTATTCCACAGAGCTATATGATCTGCAAAGCCGTGAATCACCCGAGTTGTAAAATCGTGGATGACCTCTATCACCAGCAGATTTCCGAAGGTAACCTCATTCCCAACATCGACATGGCCTGGGAACATATCGCCGCCTTCCACCTGGGTGACAACCCCGGCCGCAGGGAACCCACCACCGGGGAAATCAACTTCCTCAACATTTTCAAGCATATCCATGAAAAAGGGTATGACGGGGTCCTCTGTATGGAACACGGTAAAAGCAAACCCGGAATAGAGGGTGAAAAAGCCGTCATCGAGGCCTACCGGAAAATGGACGCCTTCTGACCGGAGGCCTCATCCTTCACCGGGCCTCTCCGCCCTTTTTTACATGCTGAAACAGTCCCCACAGGAAGTTAATTTTATGTTATTCGGAATCCCTGGCCTACTGGTAGGCCAGAGCTTGATAATGAGTTGATTTTCACATATTTTACAATAATTCTTGCTCCTGGTGTAACTAATGTTTATTTTTTACGTTTCTTCCCCGACATCGGATTAAACATTCTCTATTTTTGCTCAGAAATAGATCGCCTGAAATGGGAACCTTAAAAGAAAACACCTTATTGTGATTTACACGCAAGAATGAATTTCAAGGCACACGAGGCTGCTGCCACCGCAACAGATGGCGGCCTCACGGACAGCTCCTCTCCGGAGGAGCCTGGCGGTAAAAACGTCGGATTATCCAAGCTACAAAATACCCAGGCTTCAGAGACAGACCTCCACCGGGTTACTCATTTTCTCCGCACTTTTTATCCTTTTACCGATCCCTCAGAGTGGAACGACTGGAAGTGGCAGTTGCGCAACGGAGTGACCACCGCCGGAGCGTTATCACGATTTATGGACCTCACTGCCGGGGAGAGGGAAGCCCTGGCCAGTCTCAAAGGCCGGTTGCCGCTGCGGATCACCCCCTATTATCTCTCCCTGATGTTGTCGGGCGGCGCGGAGAATCCCATCCGGCGGATGATGGTACCCTCCCTGGAGGAGCTGACGACCTGGCCCGAAGAAAAAAGCGATTCCCTTAACGAAGGGGGTTCTTCTCCGGTACCGGGCGTGGTGCACCGTTATCCCGACCGGGTGTTGTTTCTGGTGACGCAGGTCTGTTCGGCCTATTGCCGTTATTGTACCCGTTCTCACAGTGTGGGCAGTTTGGCCCATGCCTCCCGGGGAGAGTGGCAGCAAGCCCTGGAATATATCGCTGCTCATCCTGAGATCAGGGATGTCCTCATCAGCGGAGGCGATCCGTTGACGCTGGCCGACAGCCAGCTGGAGTTTTTACTCAGCAGTCTGAGGAGCATTCCCCATGTGGAGATCATCCGTATCGGCACCAAGGTGCCGGTGGTCATGCCCCAGCGGATCACCCCGGAACTGACGGCCCTGCTCGAGCGGTTCCATCCGCTGTGGATGAGCATCCATTTCAGCCATCCTGATGAAATCACCCAGGAAACGGCCGCCGCATGCGCCCGCCTGGCCTCGGCCGGCATCCCTCTGGGCAGCCAGACCGTCCTGCTCAAAGAGATCAACGACGACCCCCTGACCATGAGAACCCTGATGCACCGCCTCCTCCAGATCAGGGTGCGCCCCTATTACCTCTACCAGTGTGACCTGGTCCCCGGATCACGTCACTTCCGCACACCCGTCTCCAAAGGAGTGGAGATCATCCGCAGCCTCAGGGGCTTTACATCGGGGTACGCCATTCCCCATTTCGTGATCGATGCCCCCGGCGGCGGAGGCAAAATACCCCTCCTCCCCGATTATGTCAGGGAGATCACTCCCGAAGGGATTACCATGACCAACTACCTCGGCAACACCTTCTATTATCCCGGATTTTAGCCATGGTGATTGGATTGTGTTTTGACCTGCGGTCATGGTACCTCGATCGTGGATTTACCGCCGAGGAGACCGCGGAATTCGACAAGGAGGAGACGGTCGCCGCCATTGAAGAGGCTTTGGCAGATCTGGGGTATACGACCTGCCGTATTGGCAATGTCTACCAGTTGGTGGAAGCCTTGGCCGCCGGTGACCGCTGGGATCTGGTCTTCAACATCACCGAGGGGTTGTACGGCCCTTCCCGTGAGTCGGTGGTCCCCGCCCTCCTCGACCAATACCGCATCCCCTATGTTTTCAGCAACGGCGAGGTGCTGGGGATTTCCCTCAACAAGCATCTGGCCAAGCAGGTAGTAGCGGAACAGGGTGTTCCGGTAGCCCCGGGGTATGTGGTCAGGGATCTGGCTGATCTGGAGCGCATGGATCCTCCGTTTCCTGTGTTTGTGAAGCCCTTGTCGGAAGGCACAGGCAAGGGGATCACGGCAAAAAGCAGGGTGGAGGATTTACCGGCACTCCGCGAGGCGGTGAGCCGCATATGGAAGGAGAACCATCAGCCGGCGCTGGTGGAGGAATATCTTTCCGGCAGGGAGTTTACCGTGGGCGTCACTGGTCAGGGCCCTTCGGCGCAGGTCATCGGGGCCATGGAGATCTTTGCCGGTGAGGAGGCCGTTTATTCTCTTGATGTCAAGGAACACTATGAAACCCTGGCGCGCTATGCGCCGGTAGACGGGGATATGCTGACGGCCTGTGCCGTGGTGACCCTGAAAGCCTGGAATGCCCTGGGGGGCTCCGATGGGGGGCGCATTGACCTGCGTTACGACAGGCACGGCCGCCTCTGCTTCATCGAAGCCAACCCGCTGGCAGGCCTCCACCCCATCCATTCCGACCTGCCCATGCTGGCCCGGATGGCGGGGATCTCCTACCGGCAGCTCATCGCCACGATCATGGAATCAGCCCTGAAACGGCTCCACCTCAAAGAATAAAACGGGCACCCCGGCATTTACCTCAAAGCAATTGAATGTCCCATTACATAAACCATACATGACGATATCAGCCATTACCCTGCTTTACAATGCGCCGGTTCCGGGAAGCGGGGCCGACGATTGGGATGTGCTCGACCAGGTGGAAGCGGTTGAAAAAGCCCTGGTGGAGCTGGGCCTCAGCGTTGACAGGGTAGCCATCGGTTCTGATTTCATGAATGAGATCGCCCGTCTGAAAGCGTCGGGGGTGACCCATGTTTTCAACCTCACCGAAGCGATTCAGAACAAGGGGGAGCTCAACTATTTTATCCCGGCCCTTCTCAACATGGAAGGGATCGCTTATACCGGGAATCCTTTGGAGGCGTTGTTTCTGACCACCAGCAAGCGGCTGACCAACAAGTTGCTGCGGCAGTACGGGGTCAGGGTGCCGCAGGCTTTTTCTCCTTCCCAGGGGAGGCAGCTGACGCCCGGAAAGAAATACATCCTGAAACCAGTATGGGAAGAGGGTTCCGCGGGGATCACCGCCGCCTCGGTATTCACCTGTGACGGGGGACTGCCGGCCGCTATGGCCACCCTTCCCGACGGGGCCTGGCAGATTGAAGAGTACATTGAAGGGAGGGAATTCAACATCAGCATGCTCGACACGGGTGACGGGCCCGAACTACTGCCGTTTGCAGAGATCATCTTCCGGGGTTTCGGGGAGGAACGGCCCCGGATCGTAGACTACCATGCCAAATGGAGCCCTGGCAGCTTCGAATATGAGAACACCCTGCGTGAATTTCCCGATCTGAAGGGGGATCCCCTTCTTTACCAGGCCATATCCGCGGCGGCCCGGGCCACCTGGGAATGCCTCGAACTGAAAGGGTATGCCCGTGTCGACATGCGTGTCGATAGCGCGGGGAATGTTTTTGTCCTGGAGGCCAATGCCAATCCCTGTATTTCACCCGACAGCGGCTTCACGGCCGCTGCGGCCCGGGCAGGCTATTCCTTTCCTGCCGTCATCCAAAGCATATTGCATCACATGAACCATCAAAGCTATGGAAATCAGAACTGACCTTTGGGAAACCGACCAGCCCGCCATCAGGCAGCTCCTCGACGAATCAGGGTTTTTCTACCCCTTCGAAACCGAGGTTGTCATGGACATTTTTGAGGAAACCCTCCTGAAGGGAAGCGAGGCTTCAGGCTATTACTGGTGCCTGCTGGAGGAGGAGGGCCAACTGGTGGGGTTTGCCAACTTCGGGCCCAACCCGGTCACGCTTCACTCGTGGGACCTTTACTGGCTGGCGGTGCAGGAGAACCTTAAAAACAGCGGGCTGGGCACATTGTTGCTTACCCGCACCGAAGAGACGGCCCGCGGGAAAGGAGGGAAGATCCTCTGGGTGGAGACATCAGGAAGAGCCCTTTACCAGCCCACCGTAGCCTTTTATCACCGGCGGGGGTATACCCTGGAAGCCTCTCTTCCGGAATATTACGGCCCCGGCGATCCCAAATTGATCTTCAGAAAGAACCTGATATAAGTGGCCTTACAGGCCGCACCGGAATCCTGCAGGGCCTGCAGATGACTTCCGGGTAAAAATGGAGAGGAAAACGGGAGACCTGCACCTGTTGACCGGTCCAACCCCACTTAGCGTTTCATGATCCCGTAGCAGAGGATCCTAAGGATCACATCCACGCTTCGCTCCAGGTTCATATTGCCATAGGTTCCGGCCGACAGAGGCATCTCCAGCCCTTTGATGGCCATGGTAATCCCTATGGCCGCCAGGTTGAAATCGTAAATCTCAAATTCATTTTTCCTGACCCCTTCGATCAGGATGCGCTTAATCATCCTGATCTCGTCCTGTTCATACCGGTTCTTGATCTCTTCGATGAAACCAATGGCGGTCACGTCATTTTCCAAAGCATTGTAAAAGTTGGCCAGGTTGCGGAAGGTAGTGATCTTGGTCAGCAGATAATCCCTTAGCTTGTCGACCGGATCGGTATTGCGGTTCACCACCTTGTCCAGTTCCCTGCCCAGAAGCTCCACCTCCTTCATAATCACCGCCTGGAACAAATCCTCCTTGCTTTTGAAATAATAATAGAGTGAGCTTTTGCCTTTGCGTACGGCATTGGCAATATCGTCGAGGGTGGTCTTACGGTAGCCGTATTTGCTGAAGATCTCCTGGGCTATCTTCAGAATGCTCTCACGGTTCAAATCTTTTTTGGAACCGTTTTCAGTTGCATTGTCCATGTACTACTCCCTTCAATTAGATGTTAGTTGAACAAATATACGTCAAAAAACTCATTTTTTCTCTTGTGACCGGGAGCTGCCTGAGGGATCTTTATCGGGAGCCAGCAGGAAATCAAGTTGTTTCTTTTCCAGGTTGGTCCTCCATATCTTCACCTTCACCGGGTCGCCGAGCTGGAATATCCTGCCCGTATGGCGCCCCCTGATGAGGTAATTCTTCTCGTCAAAAATATAAAAATCATCGTCGAGCTGACTGACCGGAATCATCCCTTCGATTTTGTTGTCGAGTTCAACATAGAGGCCCCAGTCGGTCACTCCGGAAATCGTACCGGAGAAGATCTCCCCCACGTGGTCTTGCATGAATTCGACCTGTTTGTATTTCACCGAGGCCCGTTCGGCATTGGCGGCGCGGCTTTCCATTTCGGAGGAGTGACGGCACATCTCGGCATAATCGCCGGTATGGGAGGCTCTTCCCCCCTCGAGGTTTTTCTCCAGCAGACGGTGGACCATCATATCGGGGTAACGGCGGATGGGAGAGGTGAAATGGGTATAGTAATCGAAGGCCAATCCATAATGGCCGATGTTGCGCACCGAATACTCCGCCTTGGCCATAGCCCTGATGGCCAGCATCTCGACCACATTCTGTTCTTTCTTGCCCCTGACATTCTCCAGCAGGTGGTTCATCGATTCGGCCACCCCCCGGGGCGTGACCGTTTGAATCCCATATCCGAACTTATGGATGAAATTATTGAAATTCTCCAGTTTTTCGGCATCGGGGCGGTCGTGGATCCGGTACACAAAGAGACGCGGTCCCTTTTTATCACCTCCTTTACCGAACAACTCGGCCACTTTCCGGTTGGCCAGCAGCATAAACTCCTCAATCAGCTGGTTGGCTTCTTTGGACTCCTTGAAAAAGACCGACAGGGGCCGGCCGGTTTCGTCGATGTCGAATTTCAGTTCCACCCGGTCGAAGGCAATGGCTCCCCCCTTAAAACGGGCTTCCCGCAGCTTCTGGGCCAGCCCATGCAACAGCAATATCTCCTCTGAAAGATCACCGCTGCCGGTTTCGATGATGGCCTGGGCCTCCTCATAGCTGAACCTCCGGTCAGAGTTGATCACCGTTTTCCCGAACCACTCATGGAGGAGCTTCCCCTCGGGGGTGATTTCAAAGACCGCAGAGAAGCAGAGTTTATCCTCGTTGGGGCGGAGTGAACACACTCCGTTAGAGAGATGCTCGGGGAGCATGGGGACCACCCTGTCGACCAGGTATACCGAAGTCCCCCGTTCGTAAGCCTCTTCATCGAGAATCGATCCGGGTTTCACGTAATGGGTCACATCGGCGATGTGAACGCCGATCTCATAGTTACCGTTGCCGAGTTTCGTCAGGGAGAGGGCGTCGTCAAAATCCTTGGCATCGGCAGGGTCGATGGTAAAGGTGGTCACGTTGCGGAAGTCGCGCCGGAGGGCATACTCTTCCGGAGGAATCGTATCGGGGATTTTGTCGGCGGCTTTCTCCACCTTCTCGGGAAAACGGCGCGGGAGTTCGTATTCGGCCAGGATAGCATGCATCTCCGTTTCATGGACGCCGGCATCGCCCAGCACGTCGGTGATGACGCCCACCGGGTTTTTGGCATTGGCAGGCCATTCGGTGATTTCGGCGACCGCTTTCTGGCCGTTTTTGGCCCCATGGAGGTTTTCGGCAGGAATGAAGATGTCAAAGCTGACCTTCCCGGTGGGCACCAGAAAGGCATAGTTGCGGGTGACCTCCAGGGTTCCCACAAACGATTTCCGGGAGCGTTCAAGGATCTCTACGACCTCCCCTTCCAGGTCATGCCCCTTGCGCCGGGCAAACAGATGAACCCTCACCTTGTCGCCCGCCATGCCATGCAGCAGGTTACGGGCAGAGACATACACGGGCGTCTCCGCCTCATCACTGTGAACGTAGGCATATCCCGTGGGTTGCATGTCCACCACCCCCGTGATGGTCCCCCCACGTGTTCGCATCCTGTATTTACCCCGCCCCATCTCTTCCAGGTAACCGCTTTCCTTCAACTCATCGAGCACCACCACCACCAGCTTCCGCGACTCCTCATCGGTGATCCCCAGCGTTGTGGACAACTGACGGTAATTAAAAGGTTTCACGGGATCGTCATACATCACCGAAAGAATGGCCGACTTGAGGTTTTTCTTATTAAAGGCCGCCATCTTGCGGCTCTTTTTTTTATCTTTCTTTGACATCGTATGTAGATTTGAATGAAATAACCCTGTTCTTCCCCGCCTTCCCCGAAGACGGGACTGAAGTCCGGATATGGATTTCAGCTTGATCTTGTAAACGTAGCATTAAAACACCGGAAATTATAAAAGCTAAACGGGAATAAAAAAGGATTTTCAGGGAATTTGTATGTTTGTACCACCATTTATTTAGAGATCTGACCGGAACGACAACATGAATGACCGTTATCTGAGAACTGCAGGGCAACAGCTAGCCAAAGGGGCGGCCATTGTTCTGGCAGGGATGTTATTATTCGGAAGGTGTGCCAACCAGGGGATGCCCACGGGAGGGCCCCGGGACTCTATTCCCCCCTTTCTGGTGGAGACACTTCCCGCCATGCGGAGTACCGGCTTCACGGGAAAAGAGGTGCGGCTGACCTTCAACGAGTACATAGTACCCGACCAGGTGTCGGAAGAACTGGTGGTTTCACCGCCGCTGGCCAAGCGTCCTTCGGTGAGGACCAAATCCAAATCGCTGATAGTCTCCTTCAATGAAGAGCTGAAACCGGGGAGGACCTACTCCATGGATTTCAAGAATTCGGTGGTTGACAACAACGAGCGGAATCCTTACCAGGGGCTGAGGCTGCTCTTCAGCACCGGGGATCAGGTCGACACCCTGCGGGTGGCCGGCATGGTCAAGGATGGCGCCCGCCTCGACCCGCTGGAGAAGATCATCGTCATGCTCTATGCCAGTTCTGAGGATACCGCGGTCACCCGTACCATTCCCGACTATATCGCCCGCACCGACAGCCGGGGCCTTTTTCTCTTCGACAACATCAAACCGGGGAGTTACAGCCTCTATGCCGTTAACGATGCCAATAACAACCTCCGGTATGACCCGGGGGCCGAGGAATTTGCCTTTTGCGATTCGCTGGTGGTGCCCACCGCCGAATTCGTGGCTCAACCCGATACCCTGGCCGTAGGCGCCGACTCGCTGCTGATCACCGGTCATACCCTCTTCAGGCCCGACCCCATCTACCTGAGAACCTTCACCGAGCATTTCTTTGAGCAGTTCCTTAACAAGTCGGTGCGCGACAACCGCTATAAATCCACCTTCGTCTTCGGGGAACCGGTCAAAGACACCCTCGGGCTCAGGCTCCTCAACCACACGGCCGAAGATTGGTACCTCATTGAGAATAACCCCGAATGGGACTCCCTCACCGTATGGATCACCGACACCCTGGTGGCCCGCATGGACACACTGCAGCTTGAGATCTCCTATAACCAGCGCGATTCACTGCAGCAGACCTTCCTCCAGCGCGATACGGTCGACATGGTGTTCACGGAAAAAGAAAAACAGGAAACCCGCCGAAGAAAAAAAGAGGACGGTACCCCTCAGGTCACCTTATTCAATTTCACTGACAACATCAAAGGCGGAGGCTTCGACCTGAACCTCCCCATTCTCCTGCAGACGCCCGAACCGGTTGACCGTTTCGACTTTAAGACCATCAGCCTCTTTCACCTCAAAGAGAAGGATACCCTCCAGGTACAACCGGTCATCACCAGGGACACCACCGAATGGCGCACTTACAGGATTGCCTTCCCCTGGGAGGCCGAAACCAGCTACCTTCTGGAAATAGACTCTGCGGCCTGCACCAATATCTACGGTGTAGCCAGCCAGAAAGTCAAAAAGCAGTTCACCACCCAGAAAGAGGACTATTACGGAAGGATCATCCTGAACCTGACCGCTGCGGAAGAGAACGTTATCGCCCAGCTCCTCGACAATTCCAAAGAGGAGAAGGTGTTACGGACCATAGCGGCCCGGGGGGAAAA
Source organism: uncultured Prolixibacteraceae bacterium (assembly GCA_964552955.1). GTDB lineage: Bacteria > Bacteroidota > Bacteroidia > Bacteroidales > Prolixibacteraceae > UBA1413. Next base: position 110,559 of record CAZKIU010000002.1, on the reverse strand, counting down.
GCAGGTCACCTTTGATTATCTGAGTCCCGCCAAATACAAGGTCAGGGTCTTTTTTGACCGGAACGGCAATGGCCGGTGGGATCCCGGGGTTTTTGCCAGCCGGCTGCAACCCGAGCGGGTCGCCTACCTCCCCGAAATCGTTAAGGTCCGTTCCAACTGGGACAACCAGTACCAATGGGACCTGAAACCCGATCCCACGTTCCGCAAGATACTGATCGACAAGGAAGAGGAGGAACTCCGCCTCAAACAGCAGCAGGAACAGAACCGCCGCGACTCGGAAAGGGAACGGGAAGTCCCCGATTCCGAACAGGGATTCCCGATGCCCGGGCGGATGTAGGGCATGGACCTGAGGACCCTGGGCTTTCCGGCCGGTGGCGCTAAAGGACCCTCCTGGTATCGGGTCTTCTGGAAAATAATAAGTACATTTGAAACAAATACGATAAAACATGGCCAGTATCCGTTCCCTGAAAAAGGACATCGACCTGTTGCTCTCACTGGTGCTTGAAGATTGCATGTACGTGATGGAGCACTATCCGGAAGCCGACAAGGAGAAGATCAACGCCATCGCCCGGAAGGTGATGGTTCATCACCGCGAGCTCCGGACCATGGTCAACCACCCTGACGGCAAGGATAATCCCGCCGTGGTCAAAAAATACATGCAGTCGGTGGTCACCAAACTCTACGAAGTAGCCGACCAGGCCCTCGACCAGCTCTCCTCGGAAGTAAAAAAATAGCTATTCCGCCTGAAAGAAGGGGCCCATCCGGAAGTAGCGGCACCACCGATAGGCTGATCCCGAAAAAGTTGCTATTTTTGGGACAGAATTTTTGATGTTATCGGGAATGGATTACGAGACCGGGAAAAAAGGCAGTTTTCTGGGTGCCACCCCCAAGGAGCGCAGAAACAATATCATTGTCATCCTGCTGGCCATCATTCTGGTGGTGGTGCTGTTTCTCTTTTTCTCACAGAGAAAGAGCAACCGGATGATCGTGGGGCAGATCACCGCACAGAAGGACTCCATTGAGGTAGAGCTGACGCAGATCATTGCCGGCTACGACAGCCTCAAGGTAGAGAACGACACGCTCACGCAACAGATGTATGTAGCCCAGTCGCGGGTCAGGGACTTGCTGCTGGAGGTGGAGCAGACCCGGCGGGTCAGCCTCGACCGGATCAACAGGTACCAGAAGGAGGTGACGACGCTGCGCGACATCATGCGTAACTATGTGGTTCAGATCGACTCGCTGAACCGCCGCAACCAGCTGCTGATGGCTGAGAACCTGGAAGTGAAGCAACAAGCCCGGCAGGTAGAGACCAAAAATGAGCAGTTGACGCAGGAGAAACAACAACTGGAGGAGAACCTCAAGCGGGCGGCGACCCTCGAGGTCAGGGAACTGACAGCAGCCGGCATGAACGACCGCAACAAGGATACCCGGTTTGCCGACCGCACTGTTATGATGCGCGTCAACATGGTCATCGGCCAGAATGTGACCGCCAAACGGGGCACCAAAAATATCTACCTCCGCATCATGCGCCCCGACCAGTTGCTGCTCAACAACTCGCCCAAAGACCTCTTCCGTTACGAAGACCTCAACATCCCCTATACCGCCGTCCGGGAAATCAACTACGAGGGAAATGACATCCCCGTGGCCATATACTGGGACAACAAGGGGCAGTCCCCGCTGATTCCGGGGAAATATACCATCGATGTTTTTGCCGACGGGAACAATATCGGCACCACGGTGCTGGAATTGAAGTAGCGGGCAGGAATAAATGAGCCCCTCAGGTGACAAAACGACCACCTGGAAGACGAAATTCAGACCGGGGTGTTATTTTTGCATTGATAAAAAATCCTTCAGATGTTAGAAAAGATAAAAGCCCTGAAAGGGGAAATTGAGGCGGCAGCACCAAAGACGGTGGCCCAGCTTGAAGAGCTCCGGCTCAGGTTCATGAGCAAGAAGGGGGCCGTCAGCCAGCTCTTTGACGAGTTCAGGGAGGTGGATCCTCAGTTGAAGAAAGAGGTAGGCAAGGCCCTCAACGAACTCAAGAACAGTGCCCAGGAGAAAATCAACCGCCTGAAGGAGTTGCTGGAAGCCCGCCAGGAAGAGGGGAGCCGTGCCGACTTGACGGCCCCCGGCGATGCCCTGGGGTTGGGATCACGTCATCCCCTGGCCCTGGTCCGCAACCGCATCACCACCATCTTCGGGCGCCTGGGTTTCACGGTCGCCGAAGGCCCTGAGATCGAAGACGACTGGCATGTCTTTTCGGCCCTGAACTTCCCTCCGGAACACCCCGCCCGCGACATGCAGGATACCTTTTTCATCGAAAAGAATCCCGACATCCTGTTGCGTACCCATACTTCCAGCGTCCAGATCAGGGTGATGGAACGCATGCAACCGCCCATCCGGGCCATCTTCCCCGGAAGGGTCTTCCGCAACGAGGCCATATCGGCCCGCTCGCACTGCATTTTTCACCAGGTGGAAGGATTATATGTCGACCAGAATGTGTCGTTTGCCGACCTCAAGCAGACCCTTCTCTATTTTGCCAGGGAACTCTTCGGCGAAAATACCGAAATCCGCCTCCGCCCTTCCTATTTTCCCTTCACGGAACCCTCCGCCGAAATGGATGTGAGCTGCTCCATCTGCGGGGGAAAAGGGTGCAACCTTTGTAAATACACGGGATGGCTCGAGATTCTGGGGTGCGGCATGGTCGACCCCAACGTGCTGGAAGCCTGCAATATCGACAGTAATAAATATACAGGATATGCCTTTGGCATGGGTATCGAGCGGATCACCATGCTCCTCTACGGCGTCAAAGATATCCGTCTGTACTTCGAAAACGACGTCCGTTTCCTCCGGCAGTTCCGGTCAGCGTTATAGCCTTAGTTGGCTGAGATCACTGTTCCGGGAGCGAAATAACGGGCGTAGCCTGCCTGGTCCTTCAGAATCTCCCGTGCCTTGTTGATATCGGGGTCGTCACGCAGGGCCGCCCTGATGGCTCCCTTCTGGTAATAATAGCGGCCTACGATCTCGTCCTTCAGCAGGTCGCTGATCTCCTTGCGGAAGAGCTGCATATCCTTGTCCAGGTCGGGTTTCAGCCGGGCTTCCAGCGCCTTGAATTCTTCGGTAGCCACCTCGTAATATTTCTCGGAGCGGGCGGTTTTCAGAAGTTCAGCAAAGGCATCGCCGGTCTCGGAATCGTAGCGGAAACCGTTATTCTTCACGAAAGCCGTGAAGTCGTTATAAATGGCATCGGTGATGGTGAATTCCTCAGGTTGGGGAATGGAGGGAGTGGAGGCTGCAAACCGGGTGGCATAGTCAAAAATGGTGAAGCGGGTGACCAGTTCCACGGCCAGGCTGCTCAGATCCTCCTGTTCTACCTTTATATCAGGGACCACGCCACCGCCGTCATACACCTTGCGGCCTTTCCTGGTTTTGAATTCAGAAATAAGGGAGTCGGGAACCACCCCTACGCTACCGTCCTCATTGCGGTGCGAATAGTCGAGGGCCTGGATACACCGGCCACTGGGAACATAATATTTAGCGGTGGTCACCTTCAGCTTGGTATTATAACTCAAATCACGAGTAGTCTGCACCAATCCCTTCCCGAAGGTTCTGGTACCGATGACCAGTCCCCGGTCGAGGTCCTGCATCGCCCCGGCAACGATTTCGGAAGCCGAAGCCGAACCCCGGTCGGTGATCACCGCTATACGTACGGCAGTATCAAGAGGTTGCTGCGTCGCCTTGTAGACATTGTCCCACTCCTTGACCTTGCCGCGGGTGCTGACGATCTCCGATCCGCGCGGCACAAAAAGATTCATGATCTTCACCGATTCAATGAGCAGACCCCCGGGATTGGAGCGCAGGTCAAGGATCAGCGATTCCGGATTATGCTTATTTTTCAGTTCCAGATAAGCCTTTTTCACCTCGTCGCCGCAATCCTGGGTGAAATTGGACAACCTGATGTAGGCGGTCTTCTCATCCACCATGCCGTAATAAGGAACGGCATCGATGACAATCTTTTCTCTGACGACATCCACCTCGAAGCTCTTTTTTTCACCGGGCCGCTGAAGCTTGATTTTCACCGGTTTCATGGCAGGGCCTTTCAACAGGTTGCTGACATCCTCGGTGGTCATGGTGGTGGTGGTTTTCCCTTCCACCTCCAGAATGATATCCCCGGCCTTCAGTCCCGATTTCTGGGCAGGAAACCCTTCATAAGGTTCCGCGATAATGATGCTGTTGTTCTGCTTGCTGATCAGGGCACCTATCCCGGCATATTCGCCAGTGGTCATGAACCTGAAATCCTCCACATCTTCTTCTGAAATGTAATTCGTGTAGGGATCAAGCGATTCCAGCATTTTATCGATACTGGCTTTGACCAGCTTGTTGGGCTGGATATCATCCACATAGAAGGCATTCAGTTCCCGGAAGAGGGAATAGTATATATCGAGATTCTTGGCGATTTCAAAATTCTTCTGGTCATTGGTGAATCCAAAGAGAAAAATGGCCGATCCGGCAGCCACTACCAAAGTAAAAACTAACTTTCTGAGCTTCATGTGACAATCATCTTTAGCAGGGCAAAATTAGCAAAACATACGGCAATAGCCCCTTTTACCGGTAATTTTCACCCGTTCGGCGAAATAGGATACCATTTTGAGGGTGAAGAATATATGTTTGTATTGAAATTCAAACGACGATAAAGGCGAAAAGTTATGAGGCGGCTGTTTTTATTTAGCACGATGGTCCTGCTGGGGACGCTTTTGAGCTCCTGTTTTTTCATGGGTCCTTCGGTCAAGGGCAATGGAGAGGTCAGGAGTGAGGAGCGTAAAGTGGAAGACTTTTCAGGAGTGAGTGTCACTTCGGGGATGAATGTAGAGTTGATTCAGGGTGAGACTCAGGGGGTCAGGGTGGTGGCCGATGCCAACCTGCACAAGCTGATCGAGACGCGCGTGGAAAACGGGGTTCTGGAGATCAGGGCGCTGGCCAACATCTGGAAGGCGAATGAAAAGAAAGTGGTGGTCACCGTTAAGGACCTGAAGGAGATCTCCGGAACAGCCGGGAGCAACATCACCACCGGGAACAAGCTGGTGGCCGGCGAGCTGGAGATCCATGGATCGGCAGGCAGCAACCTGCGGCTGGAAATCGACGGGCAACTGGTGGACCTGACTGCCTCTTCGGGGGCCAACATACGTTTGGATGGCACCACCCGGGAGTTGAAGGTCAAGACCTCCTCGGGAGCCAACATTAAAGCCGGCGGCTTTTTAACTTCCGCCTGTGAAGCCAACGCCTCCAGCGGAGGAAATATGTGGGTGGCCGTACAGAACGAACTTTCCGCCGACGCCTCCAGCGGAGGAAATATCTTCTACCAGGGAACCCCTTCCGAGATCAATATCAACACCTCTTCAGGCGGAAACATCATCAAAAAATAAAAAGCATTAATTTTACCCCGTCCATTGCACGAGGATTGGGCACTCCCCGATCAGATCAGGAACAGATCCATAACCACCGGAAAGCCACCAATAAACGGCTCCTGGCGATGGCTCCTCCTCTGATTTGGGGGGGCTAACTTTTTTATTACAGTAGATTAAATACGCATAATGAACCTTTTAATATTACTCACTATCGTCTCCTTTTTCAGAACCCTTCTGATCATTCTGATCATCTGGTATGGTTTTAAACTGGTGACCCGTTACCTTTTTCCCCTGCTGATGAGGAAAACCATGCATAATATGCAGTCGCGCATGGAGCAGCAGTTCAGGGATCAGCAACGCAATCAGCGCTCCGAAGGAGATGTGACCCTCGAGAAAAACCGCAGGAAGAACCCCACCCAATCCAACGAGGGTGAATATGTCGACTTTGAAGAGGTAGAATAATGCAGAGGGCAGGTATCGATGTTGGGGGGCTAAATGGACTGTCATTTTAGAAGAAGTTGAAAACGTGGAATTCCGGCAATAATTGATATTCAAATGTTACAAATAATTCTGGATGATTTAGTAAAACGCTATCCGGCATTGGAGACGTTAAGGGACGAGCTGTTTAAAGCAGGTCAGTGCCTGATCGACTGTTATGAGAAAAAGGGCAAAGTACTGGCTTGCGGCAATGGAGGGAGTAGCTCTGATGCTGATCATATCGTGGCTGAACTCATGAAGGGATTTGAGCACAAACGACCGGTGGACGAATGGCTTAAAAACAAATTAATAGAAGTGGGCGGCGATCGGGGAGCGTGGCTCAGTGAAAAACTGCAGGTGGGGTTGCCCGCCATTTCTTTAACCGCTCACACCGCCTTAATTACTGCGGTGGCCAACGACAATGGTGCCGACGTCATTTTCGCACAACAGGTGGTGGGGTATGGGAATCCGGGCGATGTTTTATTAGCTATCAGCAGTTCAGGAGACTCGCAAAATATTGTAGACGCCATATTAGTAGCAAAAGCCAAAGGACTGACTGTAATTGGATTAACCGGTGAGTCGGGAGGTAAAATGAAAGAATTGTGTGACATCCTGATGAATGTTCCGGGACAGCGGACCGCTTCTGTTCAGGAATATCATTTGCCCCTGATTCATGCACTTTGTTGGATGGTGGAGTCCCATTTCTTTGGAAATATTTACCCTGATCCTAAAAAGTCGCTGTAAAAGCTAACAGCTTTGGATCTCGCTGTTTGTAAGAAAAAACCAGGCGAACAGAATTCTGAAAACAAATTGTTGTTTTAATCCCTTATTTTTGCCGGTCAAATAATCAGAAATCATTCAACATGGCTCAGGAAGATGTCTTTAAAAAACTGGTGGCCCATTGCAAGGAGTATGGCTACGTATTTCAATCGAGTGAAATTTACGATGGGCTTTCAGCAGTATATGACTACGGCCAGTATGGGGTCGAGCTGAAGAACAACATCAAGAAATATTGGTGGGACAGTATGGTTCTTCTCCACGAGAATGTGGTGGGGATCGATTCGGCCATTTTCATGCATCCCACCATCTGGAAGGCCTCGGGCCATGTTGACGCGTTCAACGACCCCCTGATCGACAACAAGGATTCCAAGAAGCGGTACCGTGCCGACGTGCTCATCGAGGAGCAGCTGGCTAAAATCGAAGATAAAATCGCGAAGGAGGTCGATAAAGCCCGGAAGCGGTTTGGCGAAGCCTTCGATGAGGCGCAGTTCAGGGCCACCAATGCCAGGGTGCTTGAGAACCAGCAGAAATGGGACGACCTGCACAGCCGGTTCAGCAAAGCCCTCAACGACAGCAACCTGGAGGAGTTGCGCCAGATCATCCTTGACAATGAGATCGTCTGTCCCATCTCGGGGACCCGCAACTGGACGGAAGTACGCCAGTTTAACCTGATGTTCTCGACCGACATGGGGTCGACGGCCGACGGAGCCATGAGGATCTTCCTGCGCCCGGAAACCGCCCAGGGGATCTTCGTCAACTACCTCAACGTCCAGAAGACCGGCCGGATGAAAATACCCTTCGGGATCGCCCAGATCGGCAAGGCCTTCCGGAATGAAATCGTCGCCCGCCAGTTCATATTCCGGATGCGAGAGTTCGAACAGATGGAGATGCAGTTCTTCGTGGAACCCGGCACCGAGCTGGAGTGGTTCCGTACGTGGAAGGAATTCCGCATGAAATGGCACCAATCCCTGGGCTTCGGCAGCGAAAACTACCGTTTCCACGAGCATGAGAAGCTGGCCCACTACGCTAACGCCGCCGTCGACGTCGAATACCGTTTCCCCTTCGGCTTCAAGGAGGTAGAGGGGATCCACTCACGCACCGACTTCGACCTGTCGCAGCACGAACAATATTCCGGGAAGAAACTGCGCTATTTCGATCCCGAGAAAAACGAATCATACGTACCCTATGTAGTAGAGACCTCCATCGGGGTCGACCGGATGTTCCTGCAGGTAATCGCCGCCTCTTACCATGAGGAGGAGGTGACGGGCGCCAACGGGGAGAAGGATACCCGTACGGTGCTGCGCATTCCGCCGGCACTGGCCCCCGTGAAACTGGCGGTGCTCCCGCTGGTCAAGAAAGACGGGCAGCCCGAAAAGGCCCGCGCAATCATCGACAGCCTGAAATTCGACTTCAACTGCCAGTACGATGAGAAGGATTCCATCGGTAAGCGCTACCGTCGCCAGGACGCCATCGGCACCCCCTTCTGTATCACCATCGACCACCAGACCGAACAGGACGATACCGTGACCATCCGCTACCGCGATACCATGGAGCAGGAGCGGATTCCGGTCGGAAAGATCAGGGAAATCGTAGCAGAAAAGGTGAGTATGCGCCAGCTGCTGATGACACTCCGGTAACAACTTGTTTTCAGATTGCCCCAACTGATGACGACGCTCCGGTAGCAACTTGTTTACAGATTGCGCAGGCTGCTGATCCAATCTGAGATAATTTCGCTTATTTTGATCTCCATGAAGCGCGTGCTGATCATAACCTATTACTGGCCTCCGGCGGGGGGCGGCGGAGTGATGCGCTGGCTCAAGATGTCAAAGTACCTGCCGGAATATGGCTGGCAGCCGGTCATCTACACACCGGAGAATCCTGATCCTTCGGTAATGGATGAGAGTCTGTTGGCAGAGGTACCCCCGGAAGCAGAGGTAGTGTGCCGCCCCATCTGGGAGCCCTACGATTTCTTCCGGACACTGACGGGCCGGTCAAAGGAGAGCCGTTTTAAGTCGGGGTATATTTCAGAAGCCTCCCGGGGTAGCTTCAAAGAGCGGGTGGCGGTTTTTCTCCGCGGCAACCTGTTGATCCCCGACCCGCGTGTTTTCTGGGTAAGGCCTTCGGTGCGGTTCCTCCGCAAATACCTCACGGAGCATCCTGTCGATCTGATCGTGTCCACGGGCCCTCCCCATAGCATGCACCTCATCGCCCTGAAATTAAAAAGAGAGGTGAAGGTGCCCTGGCTGGCCGACTTCCGGGATCCCTGGACGGGCATCGACTTCTACCACCGGCTGAAGCTCACCCGAGTGGCCGACTGGCTCCACCACCGGCTGGAAAAAAAGGTGCTGACGGCCGCTGATGTGGTCACCGTCGTGACCCCCGGCATGAAGCGTTCACTGGAGGTCCTCGCCGGCAGGGAAGTCCATGTCGTATTCAACGGGTATGACCCCGAGGACTTTGAAGGAACAGTTGACAGTGAGAAGTTTAAAGAGAAGACAGCATACGCACCTGTTGCCGTGGCCAGGGAGGGTCTACCCGGTGAAAATGTACAAATTGAACCCTGGGAATCCCGCATTGCTGGGGATCAACAGGAGCCTGCCACGTCCATAGACCATTCTCAGGCAGCCGGTTCTTTTGTCATCAGCCACTTCGGGGCCTTTAACCGCGACCGCAACCCTTCGGCCCTATGGACCGCCCTGGCCGGAATGGTAAAAGAAATCCCTTTCTTCGGGGAAAATTTGAAGATCAGGCTGATCGGGCAGACCGATGGGACCATCCTGCAGGAGATAAGGGATCATGGGCTCGGGGAGCAGCTTGAAGTCCTCCCCCATATGGAACACCTGGACGGCCTGCGGGTACTGGGTACCTCCGCGGTATTACTGCTGCCGCTCAACGATTCCCCCAATGCCCGGGAGATCCTTCCGGGAAAAATGTATGAATATATAGCCCTGGGCCGGCCCATCCTGGCAATAGGACCTCCGGGCAGCGACTGCGAAGTCATTCTCACCGGGGCCGGTGCTGGCAGCTACCATCCCTTCGGCGATGTAACAGGGATAAGTTCTGCCCTGAAGCAAAATTTCCTCTTGTGGCAAAAAGGGGAAAAACATTCTTTACCCCGGGAAATCGAAAAATTCTCCCGCCGCCACCTGGCAGGGGAGATGATCAGGATAGGCACAGCCAATCAAAGTCAGTTCTGACTATCAAAACATACCTATTCTGCAAGTTTTGATAATTACTGAAGTTCTGTTATGTTATCCGATCATATGGGCTTTTGTCGCAAAAGTGGATACAAATGGATACAAATGGATATATCCATTTATATACAATCTTTGGATAAATCCTGACACATAACTGATCTTCAGACGATCATGGGCGAAGGTCCCGAGAATTTGTGCACTTCACCGCCTTCGAGCACATATTTCTCGCCGGTGAGGGGGCACTGGGCGAAATGGCCATCGAGGAAGAGCAGTTTTTCGCCGGCTTCACTCATCCAGCCGGTCTGGCGGGCGGGATTGCCCACCATCAGGGCATAATCGGGCACGTTGCGGATCACCACGGTCCCGGCTCCAATGAAACAGTAGCGCCCCAGGGTCACCCCGCAGACAATGGTGGCGTTGGCGCCTATGGAAGCCCCTTTCCTGACCAGCGTGCGGCGGTACTCCTCCTTTCTGTTAACCCCGCTCCGGGGATTCATCACGTTGGTGAAAACCATTGAAGGACCCAGAAAGACATCGTCCTCACAGATTACCCCCGTGTAGAGGGAGACATTGTTCTGAATCTTAACGTTGTCACCCAGGATCACATCGCCTGCAACGAAAACGTTCTGACCCAGGTTACAGCGGCGGCCGATCCGTGCCGTGGCCATCACATGACAGAAATGCCAGATCTTCGTTCCCTCGCCGATAACGGCTCCTTCGTCGACAACTGCTGTCGGATGGGAATAATAGTTTTGCATCATTGACACATCAGTTTGTTCACCACGAAGTCACGAAAACGCTTTGCCTCCTCGTAATATGTTTTGGCTTCTTCATAAGTAGGTTTTCCATAGGGCATCAATCCAAAATCGCCCGGATAACGGGCATCCAGGTAAAGCCGGTCCATTTCGGCCAGTAACTTATCATCAAATCCGGTATCCCAATTGGACTTCACCTTTGAAAAAAGCGTCTCCAGGTTATGTGTACGGATAACCGGAATATTCCATTCTTCGTAAAGAGCCTTCAGGGATTTTTCAATAGCTTGCTGAGCGTGAAACGCCACAATATGGGTAAGGGAAGCATTCGAAAGTAAGGATTCAATTGCCATCAAATCGTCTTCAGCAGCGGTAAGCCAGGCATTAGTTGACTGCTTCATAGAGCACTTTTCCTTTTGTTTGGATCTCCCTGAAAAACAGGTTGGGTGAGTCCATAGCTTTTTCAAACATAGCCCTCGTATAAACCAACAAATCAATGGGAATAAAACTCCTGAAACTCTTTATTTTCGAATTGAACTGATGGTGCAAATCCATTTTCTCCCGGTTAGATGCTGGAATAAAATCGCCTGGTGTTATAACCAGCAGATCCAGATCACTTTCCTCTTCCGGATTTCCGGAAGCGTATGAACCAAAGAGGATAACCTTCTGCGCCCCTTCTTCTTTCAGTATACGCGTTATTTCCTCGATGAGCTGATTATTGACCACTGATACAATCTTTGAAGTAAAGATAAGAAAATATTGTTTAAGAGTGATCGCTTCAGAAAGGGATCATTTTTCCAATGATTTACCCTCCTGAATAAGAAAATACTTTACTAAAGTAGGGTGGTCCCTCTAAAAGAACACTTTTATCTGATTTACAATGTATTCCAACTGTGACTCATCCAGTTCGGTATGCATGGGGAGGGAGAGGACGGTTTGGGCCAGCTTTTCGCTCACGGGGAAGTCACCGGGGCCGTAGCCGAGGTAGTGGTAAGCCTCGTGCAGATGGAGGGGTTTCGGGTAGTAAACCATGGCAGGGACGCCCCGTTCCTTCAGGAAGGCCTGGAGGGCGTCACGCCGGGAGGTGCGCAGGGTATACTGGTGGAAGGAGTGGGTGGACCAGGGGCGCCGTTCAGGGAGGAGGAGGTCGCCTACCCCCTGGAGGTGGACGTCATAATAATCGGCTGCTTTTTGCCGGGCGGCCACGTAGGCATCGAGGTGTCTGAGTTTCACATCGAGAAGGGCTGCCTGCAGGCTGTCGAGGCGCGAGTTCATCCCAATCCGTTCATAGTGGTAGCGTATGCGTTGCCCGTGGTTGGCGATGGAGCGGATTTGGGTGGCCATTTCCCCGTCGCGGGTAAAAAGGGCTCCCCCGTCGCCAAAAGCCCCCAAAGTCTTGGAAGGGAAAAAGGAGGTACAGCCGATGATCCCCAGGGTACCCGACCGGCGGGTTTCCCCGTTGCTGAAAAGGTAATCAGAACCGATGGACTGTGCGGCGTCCTCCACCACATGGAGCCCATGCTTTTGGGCCAAGGCCAGGAGCTCCTCCATAGGAGCGTTCTGCCCGAAGAGGTGGACGGGCAGCAGGGCCCGGGTGCGGGAGGTGATGGCCGCAGCGGTCAGGGCCGGCGAGAGATTGAAATCGGCAGGATCCACATCGGCAAAGACCGGCCTGAGTCCCAGCAGGGCCAGCACCTCGGCGGTGGCCACGAAGGTGAATGGGGAGGTAATCACCTCGTCGCCGGGCGCCAGTCCCAAGGCCATGAAGGCGATCTGCAGCGCATCGGTGCCATTGCCACAGGCAATCACCTCCGCCTGCTGGTACTCAGCAAGGTGACGTTCAAATTCGGTTACCTTCCCCCCTTTGATGAATATCGTGCTGCGGATCACCTCCGCCATGGCCGCATCGACTTCCTCTTTAATTTTCAGATATTGGCCATAAAGGTCGGCCATCTGTATATTCATTGGCTTTTCCATGGGTAGACTTTTAATTTAAATACAAAGGCACAGAGACAACATGACAGTAGATCAATTATGTATAGTTCTTTATTGCTTCAGCAATTTTAAGGGCGGCGGTGCCGTCGCCGTAAGGTGTCTCCGCAAAAGAACGGCGCAATCCTTTAACCTGGTATGCCTGCGCCACAATCTTTTCGCGGTCGGCACCCACAAGGAAGTTGTAACCCAGCTCCGTCAATTCCGTCCATTCGGTCTCATCGCGCAATACCAGGCAATGTTTCCGGAAGAAAAAGGCCTCTTTCTGGACGCCGCCGCTGTCGCTCATCACGAATGTGCAGTGTTTGAGGAGTTCCACCATATCGAAATAGCCTACCGGGTCGACAGGGATGAAATGGAGTTGCATCCCGTGGGCGGCCAGCACTTTTTGTGTTCTGGGATGGAGGGGCAGGACGATCTCCATGGTATGGGAGAGGTCGTTGAGGGCCCCGATAATATCCGAAAGACGCAAAAGGTCGTCGGTATTTTCCTGCCTGTGGAGGGTCACCAGGGCAAAGGGGCGCCCGTGGAGCCCCAACCGCTTCATGAGGCCTGATTTTTCTCCGGAAAGACGGCTGTAATGGAGCGCCACGTCGTACATCACGTCGCCGGTGAGGTGGATATGGGCCGGGAAATGGTCAAATCCTTCATTCCGGAGGTTGGCGACGCTGGTTTCCGTAGGACAGAAGAGCCAGGAGGAGATCCGGTCGGTGAGGATGCGGTTGATTTCCTCGGGCATCCGCAGGTTGAAGCTGCGGAGGCCCGCTTCGACATGGGCCACGGGGATGTGCAGCTTGGCCGCCGCCAGGGCACCCGCCAGGGTCGAGTTGGTGTCGCCGTAAACAACCACGGCCGACGGTTTCTCCTCCAGCAGCACCTTTTCGATGGCTTCGGTCATCCGGCCGGTCATCGCCCCATGGGGCAGGGAGTGGATCTCCAGGTTGTAGGCAGGCTCCGGTATTTCCATCTCCCGGAAGAAGACATCGGCCATGTTATCGTCAAAATGCTGGCCGGTGTGGACCAGCACTTCAGGGATTCCGGCCTGAAGAAGGGCCCGGCTCAGCGCCGAGGCCTTGACAAACTGGGGGCGCGCCCCTACGATGGTGACGATTTTCTGCATGACGATTTTACCTGATACAAAATAACGACTTTTTTTTGGCCGCATCTCATCTTTTTGATTGGGACGTAAAAGGGTTACCGGAATGACCGCCCGGGGAATGACCGCCCTTTCCCAAAAAATAGGAGCGGAGATTCCGGCCAACGGCTTATTTTTATTAGGTTTGCAGGACAACATGGATTGGAGCAGGAAAACATGGATCTGAACGGGAAGAAAATTCTGGTCACAGGTTCCGAAGGATTTATCGGGAGTCACCTGACTGAATTGTTGGTCGCCTCGGGGGCCAATGTACGGGCGTTTGTTCTTTACAACTCCTTCAACGCGTGGGGTTGGCTCGACACCCTGCCGGAAGAGACCAGGAACCATCTGGAAGTCTTCACCGGCGATATCAGGGATCCATTCAGTGTCAGAGCGGCGATGAAGGGGGTGGACCTGGTTTTCCATCTGGCGGCGCTGATTGCTATTCCTTACAGTTATCTGGCTCCGGCGAGCTATATAGAGACCAATGTCAACGGAACGCTGAACATCCTGCAGGCGGCCAGGGAAGAGGGGGTCAGCCGGGTGCTGGTCACCTCCACCTCGGAAGTGTACGGCACCGCACAATATGTACCGATTGATGAGGCCCATCCGCGGCAGGGGCAATCGCCCTATTCGGCCACCAAGATCGGTGCCGATGCGATGGCCGACGCATACTTCCGGAGCTTCGGCGTGCCGGTGACCATCGTCAGGCCCTTCAACACCTATGGTCCACGGCAGTCGGCACGCGCGGTGATTCCCACCATCATCACCCAATTGCTGGAAGGGCGGCAAGAGATTCATCTGGGCGCCCTGGAACCCACCCGCGACCTGGTTTATGTCAAAGACACCGCCCGGGGGTTCCTCGAAATCGCCCGCAGTCCTGAGCTTATTGGCCGCGACGTGAACATCGCCACCGGCAGGGAGATCTCGGTGGGCGACCTGGCTCGTCTGCTGATACAAATGATCCACCCCCAAGCCTCCATTGTCACCGACCAGGAGAGAATCAGACCTGAGAAGAGCGAAGTGGAACGGCTGTTGGGCGACGCCTCTCTCCTGGAACGAAGTACCGGCTGGAGGCCTTCCACCCCCCTGGAAACGGGACTGGCCGAAACCATCCGTTGGTTTTCCAACCCTGACCATCTCCGTCAATACAAAACCGGAATCTACAATGTCTAAAAGGGCTGTTATACTGGCCGGAGGCAAAGGATCAAGGCTCCGCCCCTACACCGTGGTCCTCCCTAAGCCGCTGATGCCCGTGGGGGACTATCCCGTGCTGGAAATCATCATCAGGCAGCTCGCCCATTTTGGCTTTGACCATATCACCCTGACCGTCAATCACCAGGCCGACATCATCAGGGCCTTCTTCGGTGACGGCTCCAAATGGAACATTCACATCGACTATTCCCTCGAAGACCGCCCCCTGAGCACCATGGGCCCCCTGAAGCTGATTCCTGACCTGCCTGCCGAATTTCTGGTGATGAACGGCGATGTGCTCACCGACATGGACTTCGCCGCCTTCCATGAACACCATTGCCGTAACGGCAAGATCTTCACCATTTCGGCCCACCACCGCACCGACGTCAGCGAGTATGGCGTTTTACAAACCGACGTTAACCACCAGCTCACCGGCTTTATCGAGAAACCCCGCCGCGAATACGTGGTCAGTATGGGTGTATATATGGCCCGCAGAGAGATCCTCGATTATATCCCCTCCGGAAGAGCCTTCGGCTTCGACCACCTGATGCTGGAGCTTCTGGAGAAGAGCGTACCAGTGGAGGTCACCCCCCACGCGGGTTATTGGCTCGACATCGGCCGCCCCGACGATTACATGGTGGCCATCGAGGAGTTCGAACGGTCGAGAAAGCAGTTCCTGCCATGGGAGTAACCGGCCCAAATACCATCCTGGTCACCGGAAGCGATGGTTTCATTGGCCGCCAGCTGGTCAGCACCCTCAGGGAATCGGGCCGTGCGGTTCTGGAATTCGACCGGAAGCAGGGCGATATCGCCACCTTTGACTTCAGCGGATTACAGGTCAGTCATATCATTCACCTGGCCTCCATGGTTTATGTGCCCCTGAGCTGGGAAAATCCTGCCCCCTTTTACCGGACCAACGTCATGGGAACGGTCAACATCCTGGAGCACTGCCGTAAAACCGGATGCCGGCTGACCTATGTGAGTTCCTATATTTACGGCACTCCCCGCTACCTGCCGGTTGACGAGCTCCATCCTGTGGATCCCGGAAGTCCTTATAACCACAGCAAGTTCATGGCGGAGGAAGCCTGCCGCTTTTATGCTTCGACCTTCGGTGTGCCGGTGGTCGTCTTCCGCCCGGTCAATATTTATGGTCCCGGCCAAAGGTCCGACTTTCTCATCCCCTTCATCATCGGGCAGGTCACCGATCCTGCTGTTCCTGAAGTCACGGTCATGGACCTGCGCCCGCGACGCGATTACCTCTATATCTCCGACTTCACCGACGCGCTGATCCGGAGTATCGGAATGGAAGGATTCCACGTCTTTAACCTGGGATCGGGCCAGTCGGTCAGTGTCGAAGAGATCATCACCACCGTGATGGAAACGTCAGGGATCACCAAGCCCTTTAAAGCCTCCGGAAAGGAAAGGCCCAATGAAATATGGGATGTTTTTGCCGATATCCGGAAATATTCGGAAGCCTCAGGATGGAAACCGCTCACTCCCTTCCGGGAAGGGATCCGCCATTGCCTGTCAGAACATCCGCAGAAAACATAGTAATATGCCCTTGAAAATCCTTTACATCAAGCCGGCCGACTCCTCATTTATCCGGACCGACCAGAAGATTCTGGAAAAGCATTTCACCGTGGAATCTTTTCTGGTGCGGCAGACTTCGGGTAAGCTCCGTTTTCTGGTCAGTTTAGTGCAGCTGAAATGGTTTTTGCTGACCAGGGGCCGCAAGGCCGGGCTCTTCGTTTGCTGGTTTGGTGATTACCATGCCGCCGTGATGGTAGCGGTGGCCCGCCTTCTGGGTAAACCAACGGTGATCTTCGCGGGCGGACAGGAGGCAGTCTGTTACCGGGAGCTGGGAAAAGGGGTCTATCTCAAAAAGTTACGGGGTGCTCTGGTGAAATATGCCCTGCGCCACGCCACCCTGGTGATCCCCAACCATGCCTCCCTGATCTACCATGAGAATTTCTTTTACCATCCCGACCATCCCCATATTGACGGGATCCGCCACTATGTTGGGGAGATCAGAGGAAACTATGAGGTAATCCCCAACGGCATCGATGCCACCCGGATCGTCAGGAGGCCTGAGATAGCCAGGGATCCCCGCAGGGTGGCCACCATTGGCACCATGCATAAAACCGCTGATTTCTACAACAAGGGTTTTGACCTTTTCATCGAGACGGCCCGCAGATGCCCCGACTTGCAATTCGTCATGATCGGCCTCAAACGTGATCTGATGGAGTGGACGGAGGCTCAATTCAGGGTATCGGAGATTCCCAACCTGGAGATCATCCCCTCATTCTGTCCCGCGGAACTGCTGAACGAAACCCTCAACAGGGCCACTGTATATGTGCAGGTTTCCATCACCGAGGGGATGCCGGTGAGCTTGGGTGAGGCCATGCTGTGCGGCTGTATTCCTGTGGGTTCACGGGTCAACGGCATCCCCGATGCCATCGGCGACTGCGGGGTGATCATCGACAAAAGAGATCCGGCTCTTCTGGAGGAGGCCATACGTAAGGCGCTGACCATGAACACCGGTCACCAGGCCCGGCAACGCACCCTGGAACTCTACTCCATGGAAAAACGGGAAGAAAGAATCATAGAAGTTTTCCGGCGCTATTTCTCCTGACAGCTTCCTACCGGTAGGCCTTTTTACCCAGGAAACGGGCCAGCCCTTCGACATCGAGCCGGAAAAGACTGAAGAACAAGCCCGTGAGTGAGCGCAGTTTCCATACCGGCTCCACCCACCCATAGTGTAACAGGGAGCGCAAGTAGTCTTTGCGGGCTGAGGCAAACTCTTTTCTGATCAGTTTATAGCGGCCCGACCGCGAATAACCGATGACCAGCATACGGTTGTAATAAGCCGTGAGTTGTGAGGGGGTGATTTCCTTCCCGACGGCAGCGGCCACACCGGGGTGGTGGAGGTATTGCATGGCCAGGCAGCGGCAACCCTCCCACATGGCAGCGGTGTGGATCTTGGTGATCTGAGTGGGGTAACTGCGCCAGGTCCCCAGGGGTTGCGGTATGAAAATAAATTTCCCCTGAAAGGCCAGTTCATAAAGTGTAGGCAGGTCGACCAGCGGCAAACCGCAGCTTTGTCTGAAGCCCCCTGTTTTCTCCAGGGCTTCCCGCCTGATCAGCATGGTCAGAGCCGGAATAGGATTCCGGAAGAGAAAAACTTGAAAGATGGATCCTGCAGGATCGTTCATGTACCACCGGGCATCGGGGGAATCGATGGCAGGATAGCTCCTGATCACCTTCCCGTCATCATTTCCCGTATTGAAGGCCTGTCCCCAGCACATGGCCGCATCGGGCTGCGCTTCCATGGCCCTCACCTGCAGCTCCAGTTTATGGGCTTCCCAGGTGTCATCCCCCTCCAGCACGGCGATGTACTTACCGCGGGCCACGGCCAGCGCCCGGTTATAGGTTTCCGCGAGCCTGAAGATCCCCGTGTTGGCCTGCCGGAGTACCCTGATGCGGCCATCACCGGCGGCCACCTCCTCCGCGATGGTGCCCGTCAGGTCGCTGCTCCCATCATCAATAAGGACCATCTCCCAATGGGGATAGGTCTGTGCCTGAAGCGATTGGATGCATAGCCCGATATACCGTTCATGGTTGTAGGTGGGCGTGATGACCGACACCAGAGGAAAAGAACCTGCGGCTATCATAACTTATTTCCAAATTTAGCACGGGCAGCTAGTCCGCTGAATTTCATGTCGCCGATAAATCCGAGAGTCAGCAGGTTGGTCATCATAAAGACTTTAGACGAGGAGGGTCTGGTGCCCTCCATTATTTCTATATGCAAACCATTCTCTTCCAGAAAGCGGCGGAAGCTCTTCAGGGTGAAGAAGCGGAGATGGGTGCGGTCGAGGATACCGGAATCTTTATATTTCCACTCCTTGTACACCAGGAGTTCCAGGATATTGGACCAACTCCGGACGTTGGGGACCGAAGCGACGAGGGTGGCCCCCGGGGTCATGACGGCCGCGGCTTCCCGGAGGAAGGCCCCAGGATCAGGCAGGTGCTCCAGAAAGTCGTTGCATACGAGCAGGTCAAAGTAGGCACGGGGGAGGGTCGTCAGCACCGCGGTGGCGTCACCGCAGAGGGCCTGGTCGAGGTGGGTGGCCGCCATCGCAATAGATGCCGTATCCAGGTCCACCCCCCAGCATTCGGCCCCGTATTTTTCCTTGATCCGCTTGGAAAAGAGTCCCTGTGAACAACCGAATTCCAGGGAACGGGAAACGGCCGGAGGCAGGAAGGCGGCCATTTCACTTCTTTCATTCCGGTAATATTGGTCTTCAGGCTTCATATCTGTTCTTTCGCTGAGTGACGTACTCCAGTGGTTATGTTGTTTTTCATTTTCTATTTGACGGTTGGGCCGGGTTTGGATGGCCGGGGCATTCCTAATACCATGGTGCTTCAGGGCGTTTGGTGTTCCGGGCGAAAAAACCGTTTCACTGTCCACCAGGATTTCGCGGCCATGTCGTTGACTTCCGGAGAGATCCTGAGCAGGAGGATGATGGTCATAAAGAGTGCCGTGACGATCAGGCTGCGCAGAGCTATATCGGGAATCAGGGGGAGGCGGGGCATCGCCCATCCTGCCAGGAAGGCGGCTCCCCCGGCGCCCACCACCAGCAGAAGCTGAAAGGTCATTCCTGAAATGCCAAAGGCAATGCGCTGCAAGGCCGCCTGAAAGAGGGAGATCGTCACCAGGGTGATGACGGTAGCCAGGGCCGCCCCGGTGATCCCCATCCGGGGTATAAGCAGGTAACTCAAGAGAAACTGGATAAGAATGGAAATCCCCAGGAAAAGGGTGTTGAAGCGAAAATAACGGGAAATCTCGGTGATATTTCCAGCCAGTCCGATGACTGTATTGACCAGAATTCCTGCCGAATAGATGATCAATACCCATCGGCCGCTCTGGTATATCGGCGGCAGAAAGGCAAAAATATTGTCGAGGTTCACTACAATTCCGGCAAAGATGAGAACCCCGATAATGGCCTGATTCAGGGAAGCCTTCCGGTAGATCTCCGAGATGTGAGCGTGGTCATTCCGTTTCCATGATTCCGAGATGAGGCCGATGGCAATCTTGGCCACCGAGTTGTAGGGCACCCTGATCAGGGAGGCAAAGAGCGTGGAGACGCCAAAGATACCCACCTCTTCGAGCGACAGGTACTGGTTGACGAACACCTTGTCGACATTCAGAAGGATGATGGAGGCCAGTCCGTTGATAAAGCCAAAGAGCATGGTCATGCCGATCTCCTTTTTCAGCGGGGGGGTGACAAAGGCAGGCCGGGGTTCGAGATGGAAGTTGTGGCGCCTGATGAGTACAATCACCACAGGGATCAGGGGCATGCTCATGGAGAGCACATAACCTGCAAAGAAGATGGGGAAGTCGATCAGTCCGCAGGCAAAGAGGAGGATCAGCAGCAGGTTGACCACCTTGTGCATGAAATCAAGCCAGAAGGTGCCGGTGACGGCATCGTACAACATCTTGTTGTAGTTGTCGAGGAGGGTGTAGAAAATCCGCATGAGTACCAAAGGCATCAACAGCCACAAATATTCGACGATCAGGGGAGAGCGTGCGGTATTGGTTTCGATGATCCAGGGCTTTAGGAATACGAATCCCCCGACGGTCAGTCCGAATCCCAGTAAGCCGGTCACCAGGGCCAGGAAGAGGAAGCCGTTATGGTGCTGGCGGTGATCTCTGAAAAGGGGGAACAAACGGTTGATGACACTGGTGAATCCCAGGGTACCGAATTGGGCAAAGATGAGGGAGACGGAGGCAAAGAGCTGGACCAGTCCGATCTGGGCGGTATCAAAGAACTTGGGCATGATCAACCCCACGTTGATATACCCGATGACGATTCCCAGGTAAGACCAGACGGCACCTTTAACCGATTGCCTGATGATGATTCCCATTATGAGGAACAAAGCTAATAAAAGAGCCATAAAATCCCTATTTTTGCCACAAGCTCATCTAAAACTGAATACCATGAAGAAGAAGGGGATCCTCTCCGGAATTGGGGCCGAAGCCGCGATCATCATCCTGTTTATTGCCGTGGCTTACCTCTATTTGTTCCCATTGCTGGAAGGCAAAGAGATCGCGCAGCACGACATCCAGAGTCACACCGGTATGTCAAAAGAACTCGTCGATTACCGGAAGGCTACAGGGGAGGAGGCAATCTGGACCAATTCCATGTTCGGGGGGATGCCTGGATACATGATTTCAGTGGTTTACAACAGCAACCTATTGAACTACTTCCAGGATGGGTTCCGGAAGCTGTTTCATCCGGCGGCGATGATCATCCTGTATCTCATCGGTTTTTATGTGTTGCTGCGCAGCATGAAAGTCGGACAGGGATTGAGCATTGCCGGGGCTTTGGCTTATGGTTTCTCCACCTACGGCATCATCATCATCCAGGCGGGTCACAATTCCAAGGCGTATGCCCTGGGTTACCTGCTGGTGGTGGTGGCCGGCGCCCTGATGGCCTTCCGCTATGACCGGCGCAAGGGAGCCCTGCTCTTCACGGCGGGACTGGCGCTGGAGATCATGGCCGCACACCCTCAGATCACCTACTACGGTATGCTGGCGCTGATTGTTTTCGGAATTTCCGAACTCGTGGTGGCCCTCAGGGAAAAGAAAATCCCCGCCTTCCTGAAAACCACCGGCCTTTTGCTGGCCGGAACCCTTTTAGCGCTGGCCGTGAACTTCTCCTATCTCTTTACCCACTACCGGTACTCCAAGGAGAGCATCCGCGGAAAATCAGAGCTGACCCATAATTCTGAAAACCAAACCTCCGGCCTAGACAAGGATTACGTGGTCCAGTGGAGCCAGGGGATTTCTGAAACGATGACTTTGCTGATTCCCGGCTATATGGGGGGAAGCCATACGACGAATCCTGACATGGCGTCAGAGAGTTATAAAGTCCTCAGGGAGAAGGGCGTGGAGAATCCACGGCAGGCCCTGGGCAGTGTTGTGCTCTATCATGGCGACAAACCCTTTACCAGTGGTCCCTATTATGCCGGGGCTATTATCCTCTTTCTCTTTGTATTGGGGCTGTTCGTCGTCCAGGGGAGAGACAAATGGTGGCTGCTGGGGGCCACGGTTCTTTCTGTGGTGCTCGCATGGGGAAAATATGTGATGCCCCTGACCAGCTTCCTGCTCGATTATCTTCCGATGTACAATAAATTCAGGGCCCCGGAGATGACCCTGATCATTGCTTGCTTCACGATGCCCTTGTTGGGATTCCTGGCCCTTCGTGACCTTTCCGGAGGAAAAGTGGAGAAAAAGGTGTGGATGAACGGAGTGAAATGGGCCTTAGGGATTACCGGGGGGCTCTCTCTGCTGCTGGCCCTGGTGCCAGGCATCACTGGGGATTTTTCAGCTCCTTTCGACACTTCCTATCCCGACTGGCTCCTCGAGGCCGTCACCAGTGACCGGCAGGCTATGCTCCGCAGCTCGGCCTTCCGCTCTTTCCTCTTCATCGCCCTGGCCGCCGGAGCGCTCCTGCTGTGGCAGTTGAAAAAAATCAAACCCGCCTGGTTCTACGGCACCCTGGCTCTGCTGATCCTCGCCGACCTCTGGTTCATCGACAAGAAATACCTGGGCCAAAAGGATTTCACCACCAAAAAACAGGTGGCCTCCGTTTATGCCCCCACCGTGGCCGATTTGGAAATCCTTAAGGACAAGGATCTGAGCTATCGGGTACTGCCGCTGCAGAACCCCTGGCAGGACGCCCGGGCTTCCTATTTCCACAAGAACGTGGGCGGATACAGCGCCGTGAAACTGCGCCGCTACCAGGAAATGATCGACCACCATCTCACGCCCGAACTGGAAGAAATGGTGACGGGCTTCCGCAACCAGCACTCCCCGGATTCGGTTTTCGGCACCCTCCCTGTTCTCAACATGCTCAACACCAGGTATATCATCTTTGATCTGAATTCACCTCCGCTGGTCAACAACCAAACCTGGGGCAACGCCTGGTTCGCCCACAGCTTTAAGGTCGTGGCGAATGCTGATGAAGAGATTGAAACGATCAAAGAGGTGACCTCCCCTGATCAAGCCGTGGTCGACAGAAGGTTTGCCTCCTTCGTGGAAGGAAAAACCTTCCTACCTGATTCCACTGCCTTCATCTCCCTGACGGAATACCAACCCAATTATCTCAAATATACCAGCAAGGCCGCCTCTGAACAACTTTCCCTATTCTCCGAAATATACTATGCCGACGGGTGGAAGGCTTTTGTTGATGGCAAGGAGACGCCCCATTTCAGGGCCAACTATATATTGCGGGCCATGGTGCTTCCTGCCGGAGCGCATACCGTGGAATTCAGGTTCCACCCAGCCGCTTTCTTCACCGGCAATAAGGTCTCCCTGGCCGGCTCCCTGCTGTTGCTGCTGGCCGTGGCCGGCTATTTCTTTATGGAATACAGGAAAAAGAAATTAGAATAGCCATTCATGTTCCTTCAGTGGCCTGGGGAGAACTATTGATCCCTGAAGCACCAAGGACCCTTATAGGTGATCTGCAGGATAAATGACCATAGAGTGATGCGGGAGGTGCAAATGAACAGAGATCAAGGCATCAGACCTGAAGCAATGGGATCATCAAGGTTAACGGCTGATTTTTTCCTGCGTGATGTGCTGGAGGTGGCCCCTGCGTTGCTGGGGAAGGTCATCGTAAGGTGTTACCCTGAGGGCCGGGAGGAGAGATTCGTGATCACTGAGACAGAGGCCTACCGGGGTACGGAAGACCGGGCCTGCCATGCCGGCAGGGGGATGACCCCCCGCAACCAGGTGATGTTCGGCCCCGGAGGAGTGGTTTATGTCTATTTCATCTACGGGATGTACTGGATGCTTAACTTTGTCACGGGCCGGGAAGGGAATGCCTCGGCAGTGCTGATCCGCGGTCTTTGGGACCCTGAGGGTCAGCGAAGGATCGAAGGCCCCGGAAGGGTCGGCCGCCTGCTGGCCATCGACCGCTCCTTTTACGGGGAAACGCTGGCCACCAGCCAACGCCTCCGGGTGGAAGATTCCCCGGAAAAACCGGCATTCACCACCCACCCCCGCGTAGGAATCCACTATGCCGGAGAACCCTGGATCAGCATGCCCTGGAGATTCAGGACCCCCTCCTGATGCACCTCAGACATCTCTCCTGAGATGAAGAAACGCCGAAATTTATCGGACAGATTCGTATTAACGGCCTGCTAAAGAAGGCACTCCTCGGGAGTTCAGTTCCCATTCCTGTCATCATGGTTGTCCATGATTTCTGTCTGGATCCTTACCGAATCCTCGTGGATCATCTGAAAGAGCACCTTGGTAAAGGCCTCGTTGAGGTTGAGTTTTTTGCCCAGTTTCGTACGGTCATCCATCAGTTGGGACCACCTGTTTATTTGCAGTGCGGTGACATTGTTTTCCCTTTTGTATTTACCGATTTCCCTGACAATATCCATACGGGAGGAGAGGACCTCCAGCAGTTCGTTATCGAGGGCGTCAATCCGGTTACGGAGGATCTCCAGCTGGTTTGCAAAGAGGGGATTGTTGGCACTCTGGTGGCGAATGACCAGCCGGTCGAGGAGTTTGCCCAGGTCGGCCGGGGTCAGTTGCTGCTCCTTATCGCTCAGGGCACAGGAGGGATCGATGTGCGACTCCAGCATCAGTCCCTCGAGCCCCATATCAAAAGCTTTCTGGGCGATTTCGAAGAGGTATTCCCGTTTGCCGGCGATATGGCTGGGATCACAGATGACCGGTACTTCCGGCATGAGGCGCCGCAATTCGATGACCGTCTGCCAGTTGGGGTAATTGCGGTATTTGGTTTCCCCGAAGGGAGTGAACCCCCGGTGGATGGCCACGATGTTGCGGATGCCAGCACGGTACACCCTTTCGATGGCTCCCATCCAGAGCTGCAGATCAGGATTGACGGGATTTTTAACCATTATCACGGCATCGGTCCCTTTGACCACGTCGGCAATTTCCTGGACCACAAAAGGGCTGGCGGTACTGCGGGCCCCAATCCAAAGCACATCGATGCCGTGCTTCAGGGCTTCCTCGGTATGAGCGGCATTGGCCACCTCGGTGCCCACAGGAAGGCCGGTCTCCTCCTTTACTTTCCGGAGCCACTCCAAACCTATGGAGCCCACGCCTTCGAAGCTCCCAGGGCGGGTGCGCGGTTTCCACACCCCTCCCCGGTAAACAAACACCCGGTGGTCACGGGCCAGTAACCGGGCCGTCGCCAGGGCTTGTTCCTCACTCTCCAGGCTGCAGGGCCCCGCGATCAGCAGGGGATTGTTGATCTGGGGCAGCCACTCCCTTACAGCGCGTATTTCCAACTTGGTATTCATTGCTATTTGGTGTAAAATTTCACAAAAGTCTCTTCATTTTTCAGAAATTGGGGATTCTCCCCGTTGAGGATGGCCCTGATACGGTTGGCATTCCTGATCAGCTCCTCCAGCCGGGAACTCTCGCCATCGCGGATTGCATCGCGGAATTGCTCCAGATGCTTCATATAAACATTGAGCGATTCCACCATATAATCGCGGTTTTGCTCAAAGATGGGGTGCCACATGGAGCAGGAACTCTTGGCTAGCCTGACCGTCGAATTGAACCCCCCGCTGGCCAGATCAAAGATGATGTTGCGGTCTTCCTTGTCCTGAACGGCATTGGCCAGGGCATAGGCCGCAGCATGGGGCAGGTGCGATACAAAAGCGGTACTGTGGTCCTGCTCATCGGAACTCATATAGGCCAGGTTCATTCCCAGGGCATGAAACATCTTCTCGACCAGCGCCAGGTGCTGCGGGCCGCTGAACTCCTGATCACAAATGATGGCAATCTTCCCCCGGAAGAGGTTTTCAAGCGCCGCCGAAGGACCTGAATTCTCGGTTCCGGCCATGGGATGAGCAGGCACGTAATTCCGGCGGCGGGGATGATCCCTGACCGCCTCCGTCAACCGCCGTTTGGTCGATCCCATGTCGGCTACTGTGGTCTGGGGTGTAATCAGATCCAAAATACGCGGCAACAACTCCAGGACCACGTCGACAGGAGTGGTCACCACAACCATGTCGGCTGAAGAGACCGCCTCCTCCAGACCAACCAACCGGTCCACAATGCCCAATCGCAACGCCTCGGCACCATGCTCCCCATTGCTTTCGACCCCCACGATCTCCGTGGCAAAACCCGACCGGCGAAGATCCTTGGCCATAGAGCCCCCAATCAATCCCAATCCTATCACCGCAATTTTCATCTTTCCTCCGATGTTTGTTTTAAATGCTATAAACGCAGAAGGTCCCGGAAATCCGGGACCTTCTGTATCTTATCTTTTGCCTGCTGCACACGATATTCACTTTTCAGCCCCGGAGATCCGCCCGAAATAATAAAACCAAAAGCAAAAACCGCTCTCAACAGAAAATTTCATTTTTTCTACATAATTAACGGTACAAATATAAGGTTCTGTTTCATTTTTTATGGCAACCTGTAAAAAATCTTTCTGTTGGGGTGCAAATGGATGCCACGGGGTACCAGGTGTCGGGCACCGGGGCCCCCTCAAAATTGACATGATAACTCTCTGCACCACAGCTTCCCAGCGTCGTGGTCCCCAGCTTTTCCCAGCGGGCTTCCACATAGATCGGCAGGTCAGAGGCAATCAGCGATTCCCAGACCGATACGGCGTACTCCATGGCCACCCGGGCACTGTCGGGAAAATCAACATAACTGACAATGAGATCTCCCTTTTTGACCGCCGACTTGAGGCTGTCCAGAAACCCGGCTGGCGGCCCCACCCGGGCATGACCCCACTCTCCGGAAATATGGCACTCCACGGGAGGTACCCCATATCTCACCTGACACCCACCGGTCTGTGCCGGCAGCATCTGCGGAAGGATCATCATCCCCATAATGAGCAGCAGCCAGGGTATTCCTGAAATCTGACTTTTCCAGTTAGGCAGTTTTAACGTCATCCGGCTTTCCTTTACTTATAGTGAACAAATATACCCGATTAACGGTTCAAGGTAAAAGCCCCACACAGTGGCATGAACCCCGGTTTACCACAGCCCCTAATACATGGGGCTGACCAGATGGGCCAGAGACTCCTTGAGCCGTGAGATCCGGGGGCGCCTTTTCCATTCTGACAGCATGATCTCGCGGCTGTTGCGGAGATCAAGACGGAAGTAAGCCATCAACTGACGGTTGAAGGGTTCATCATAGATAAAAGCAGTCACTTCAAAGTTGGTTTCCAGGCTCCGGAAATCCAAATTGGCCGTTCCTATAGAAGAGAAGAGCCCGTCGACCATCACCAGCTTGCTGTGAATGAATCCTTTCTGGTAAAAATAAATACGCACACCCGCTTCCAGGAGTTCCTCCACAAAAGAGAAGGAGGACCATTTGGGAATAAGGGCATCGGAGAATTCGGGCATCAGGATCTTCACATCGATACCCCCCAGGGCAGCTGTTTTCAGGGCATTGACAATAGGTGGAGGTGGCATCAGGTAGGGGGTAACGATGGCAATTTCCCTGTTGGCCCCGGTGATGGCGGTAAAAAAGGCCTGGCCGATGCTCTCCCAGTCGGAATCGGGACCGCTGGCGCTGATCTGGACGGCCGTCCCGGGCTTCATGGTCATCGGCGGGAAATAGGCCGGCCCTGACAGGTTCTCCCTGCTAACAAAATACCAGTCGGCAGCAAACACCGCCTGAAGGGAACGTACGGCATCCCCTTCCATCTGCAGATGGGTATCCCGCCAGGGTCCTATCTTTTCCACCCCTTTACGGTAACGGTCGGCAATGTTAATCCCCCCGGTGAACCCCACCACGCCGTCCACCACGGCGATCTTTCGGTGGTTCCGGTAGTTGACACGGTGCGTGAAACGGGGAAAACGCACTTCCATGAAAGCACGGACATCCACACCCGCCGCACGCAACTCACGCAGATATTTACGGGATAGATCCCAGCACCCCACATCGTCGATGATCAGCCTGACTTCCACCCCTTCGCGGCTTTTACGGATCAGAATCTCCTTCAGTTGATTTCCGCTCTCATCCTCGTCAATGATGTAATACTCGAGATGAATATGGTGCCTGGCCTGTTCCAGGGCCCCAAACAGCACCCTGAAAGTCTGCTCCCCGTTGTTCAGAATCATCAGCCGGTTTCCAGTGGTCAACAAAGATTGGGAATTGCGCATCAGCAACCTGACCAGTTTCTCCTTCTCGCGGGCGGCCTCGGGAAGATGAAACTCATTCTTCTGCAACAGGCGCAACTGCCGGTTGGTCAGCGTCCTGAACCGCCCCAAAGTCCTGAGCCCCCGCCGTGAGAACATCTTGTTCTTACGGTACTCCTGCCCGAAAAAAAGATAAAACACCAGTCCTACTCCCGGAAGCAACACCAACGCCAGTATCCATGCTGCCGTTTTGTACGGTGACCGGTTCTCGGAAATCACAATGACGGCTATGGCCACCGATGTGATCAGAAACAACAGTGATACCACTCCCAAAATATCGGGTTGAAGAAAATTCCAGTTTCCCCACATAAACCGCGAAAAAGCTATACCCCGGGTAAAATTAAGAAAGTTATTCCTGGGGCAACACTAATTTCCGGACTCTCCTTCAACTTTTTTGGGAGATTTGTTGTTCATGTTAAAAATTATCACTTTAATTGCATCCCTTATTGATATTTGAAATGAATCAGAGATTCGCAGTTTGGTTTTGGTGGTCTTCCTGCTCTCCCGGCAAGAAGTGAGCCTGCTTTTACTGTGACCTTAAGATATCCGAAAGCCTGCTTCTTGACCGAAGCAGGCTTTTTTGTTGTACCTCGTTCAGAAAAACAATATGCAGACACAAAACTATTTCCCGGTAGTCAGGAAGATCCTGGCCGACACGGTCACTCCGGTGAGCGTTTACCTGCGGTTGCGCCATCTCTTTCCCAAGGCGGTATTGCTGGAGAGTTCCGATTACCGCGGACAGGAGAACGCCCGGTCGTTCATCTGCTTCGAGCCGGTCTCCTGTTTTACGGCCGACCAGGGGGTGGTCACCATCGAACGGCAGGACCATACTCCGGCGACCTATGCCATCACCCGCGATCAACCACTCCACGACCTCCTGGACCAATGGTACAACTCCTTCCAAATCACCGCCGGGGAATCGCACCTCCCCATCAATGGCGTGTATGGCTACATGAATTTCGATGCCGTCCGCTATTTCGAGAAAATAGATATCAACGCCCCAGCCAGGGAGGAATACCGGATTCCGGAGGTGAAATACTGCTTTTACAGGTACGTCATCGCCATCGACCACCACAAAAACCAGATGTACCTGGTGGAAAACCTGCGGGAGGAGGAGGCCTCCCGAATGGACTACATCCACCATCTCCTGGTCAACCTCAATTTCATCACCACGGGCTTCAGAACCACCGGCGGGGAGTCTTCCAACCTGAGCGATGACGACTTCCGGCAGATGGTGACCCGGGGAAAAGAGCACTGTCACCGGGGGGATGTCTTCCAGGTGGTCTTTTCCCGCCAGTTCTCGCAACCCTTTGAAGGCGACGATTTCAACGTTTACCGGGCCTTGCGGTCGGTCAACCCCTCCCCTTATCTCTTCTACTTTGATTATGGCACCTTCCGGATTTTTGGTTCCAGTCCGGAAGCCCAGATCCGCATTAAAGGAGGCAGGGCATCTATCCATCCCATCGCGGGAACCTTCCGGCGTACCGGCAACGATGACTACGACAAGGAACAGGCGGCCAGGCTGGCCCTCGATCCGAAGGAAAATGCCGAGCATGTCATGCTGGTCGACCTGGCCCGCAATGACCTGAGCCGCAACGCGACCGAGGTGACCGTCGACAGCTTCCGCGAAGTACAGTACTATTCCCACGTGATCCACCTCGTTTCCCAGGTGTCAGGAAAACTGGCCCCCGGAACCAACCTCATCAGGGTCCTGGGGGAAACCTTTCCGGCGGGAACCCTCTCGGGCGCTCCCAAACACCGGGCCATCCAACTGATCGACAGCTATGAAAACCAACGACGCGGCTATTACGGCGGATGCATCGGCTACCTGGGTTTCGACCAAACCGTCAACCACGCCATCGTCATCCGCTCCTTCCTGAGCAAAAACAACCGCCTCTTCTATCAGGCCGGAGCAGGCATCGTGGCCCATTCCTCCGAGGAAAACGAACTCCTCGAAGTCTACCATAAACTCGCCGCCCTCAAAAAAGCCATCACCCTCGCCGAAGAGATCAAATAGACTTGTACTTAAGACATTCAAGACTCAAGATTTAAGATTTAAGATTTAAGATTTAGGACTTATGAAGTGTATAGTGATAGACAATTACGATTCCTTCACCTGGAACCTGGTGCATGCGGTAAGAAAGCTGACCGGTGAGGAAGTCAGGGTCGTGCGCAATGACGAAGTAGTGATAGACGAGCTGGAAGACTATGATAAGATCCTGCTCTCCCCTGGTCCGGGAATTCCTTCGGAAGCGGGGAGGATGCCGGAAGTGATCCGCAGGTGGGCGCCCCTGAAAAGTATCCTGGGAGTATGCCTGGGCCACCAGGCCATTGGCGAGCATTTCGGAGCGCGGCTGCTCAACACCGCTGACGTGCACCACGGCGTGGCTACCCCGGTCCATGTCGTCTCCGGAAATGAACCGCTCTACGTGGGTATCCCTGTCCCCTTTGAGGCCGGAAGGTACCACTCCTGGATCGTCGATAGTGACCATTTTCCCGAATGCCTTGAAATCACCGCCCTCGACGATGAAAACCGGATCATGTCACTGCGCCACCGCCATTACGACGTCCGCGGCGTGCAGTTTCATCCCGAATCGCTCCTCACCCCGGAAGGGGAAAAAATCATCGCCAACTGGCTCAGCATATAAAAACAGGCGGTTGTGGCCACCAACGCTTACACTATAATGATATACATATGAAATACCCATGTATCAATTATGCAACAACCGCGATGATTAACCACATGGGTATTACATCTGTTTCGAGTAATTTACCATATCAGCTTAATAATTTAAACAGATGAAAGAGGTATTGGAATATTTGTTTGAAGGGAAGAGCCTGACGCAAAGGGAGGCGCAGGAGGTCTTGCAAAGGATAGGGCAAAACTACTACTCAGAGATTGAGATATCCTCCTTTCTGACGGTTTTTCAGATGCGCAGGATCACGCCGGAAGAGCTGGCCGGTTTCAGGGATGCCTTGCTGAACCTCTGTCTGGCTGTGGATCTGTCTGAATATGAGACCATTGATGTATGTGGAACGGGAGGTGACGGGAAGCAGACCTTCAATATCAGCACGATATCCTCGTTTGTGCTGGCAGGGGCGGGTTTCAGGGTGGTCAAGCACGGTAACTTCGGGGTTTCGAGTCCGGTAGGTTCCTCCAATCTCTTTGAGCAGGCAGGTTACCGCTTCAGCAACGAACCCGGTAAACTGCGGCGGGAGGTAGAAACGGCAGGGATCACCTTCCTGCATGCCCCGTTGTTTCATCCGGCCATGCGATATGTGGCCCCGGTCAGGAAAATCCTCCGAACCAAGACCTTCTTCAACATGCTGGGTCCTATGATCAACCCGGCGTTTCCGCAGTACCAGCTCATCGGGGTCTACTCCCCCCAGGTACAGGATCTCTATGGCCAGGTCTACCGGGAGCAGGGAAACCAATGCCTCATCGTCCACAGCCTCGATGGCTACGACGAGATCTCTCTCACCGGAAGGATCAGGTTGATGTCGGGGATGCGGGAAGAGTTTCTTGAGCCGGCCTCCCTGGGTTTCCATTCGATCGCTCCGGAAGCCCTCCACGGGGGCCGCACAGCAGCGGAGGCCGCCACCGTTTTCATGGATGTGCTCAGTAACCGGTCGACCCGCGAACAGAAAAATGTGGTTTTAGCCAATTCCGCGGCAGGCATCCGCTGTTTCCGGCCCACAGCTTCCTGGGAGGAGTGCGTGGCTACCGCCCGCGAATCGCTCGAAAGCGGAAAAGCCCTGGCCACCTTTCACCAATTAATCTCCCTCCAATGAATACCTACCTTGACAGAATCATGACCGCCAAGGCGGCGGAAGTCGCAGAACTGAAACAAAACTTCCGGGAGATCGATTTCACCCGGGGAAGGCTTTTCAACAGAAATTGTATTTCCCTGAAGGAGAAGCTCTCTCATCCGGAATCCTCGGGTATCATCGCCGAATTCAAACGAAAATCCCCCTCCAAAGGGGTGATCCATGCCACGGCGAAGGTGGCAGAGGTGACCCGTGGCTATGCCGAAGCAGGGGCCGCCGGACTCTCGGTTCTGACCGACACTCTCTTCTTCGGCGGAACCCTCTGCGACCTGGAGACTGCCCGGCTGGCCAACCCCGAAACCCCCATCCTGAGAAAGGATTTCGTGATGGCTCCTTTACAGGTGGCCCAGGCCAAAGCCTTTGGCGCCGACGTGGTCCTGCTGATCGCCGCCTGCCTCACCCCGGAACAGATCCATGACTTGGCCCAATATGCACGGTCCCTCGGCATGGAAACCCTCCTCGAATTACACGACGCTTCAGAACTGGATAAAATCTCCCCCCTGGTCGACCTGGTTGGCGTCAACAACCGCAACCTGAAGAGCTTCACCGTCGACCTGGACGCCTCCATACACCTGGCCTCCCTGATTCCCGGCGAATGGGTCAAAATATCGGAAAGCGGCCTCTCCTCGCCGGAAACCATCCTTATGCTCCACAAGGCAGGATTCCGGGGTTTCCTGATGGGAGAGCATTTCATGAAGAATGAGGATCCGGCAGAAGAATGCAGGCAATTTATTGATCAGTTGAGGAATACGGAATTAATAATAAACCAGAAATGTGACCTTGGTGAACAAATCAATGGTGAACACCAATAATCACTGGCAGAACCGGGGGTGGAAGCAGAACAATCCTGCACCATCGCCGGAAATGGTGTTGTTGAGATTATCCTTTGAGTATGAATAAACTATTGAAAATTAAGGTCTGCGGGATGAAAAATCCCGAAAACCGGGAGGAGTTGGAAGCGCTGCCCATCGCGTTGTTCGGTTTTATCTTCTACCCGCCTTCTCCCCGCAACGTGTCAGGGATGACAGAAGAGGAGCTCTTCCGGCTCACGGATACTTCCAAGGAGAAAGTGGCCGTATTCGTCAATGAACAGCCGGAAGCAGTGACCGGCCAGGCCGGGAAGTACGGATTCACCCATGTGCAGCTCCATGGGAATGAAACTCCTGAAAGCTGTCGGCACATCAGAAAGGCCGGGTTTAAAGTGATCAAAGTGTTCCACATCCATCCCGGATTCAGCTTTGAAATCACCCGGGCCTATGCAGGGGCTGCCGACTATTTTCTCTTCGAAAAAGGATCGGAAGGCTGGGGGGGCAGCGGAAAGAAATGGGACTGGAGCCTGCTCAAGACCTATCACCTGGAGACTCCCTTTTTCCTGAGCGGGGGCATCGGTCAAAACGATGCAGAAGCCATTGCCGCCATCGGTCATCCTGCCTTTTATGGCATCGACCTCAACAGCGGCTTCGAGGATAGTCCGGGGTTCAAAAACCGGGAAAAACTGAGGGAGTTTCTGGATCAACTGCGAATAATAAGAATAAAAGGATAAAAAACTAATCCATTAGAAATGAGAAATTACCAAGTCAACGACAAAGGGTACTACGGGGAGTTTGGCGGGGCGTGGATTCCCGAGATGATGTATACCAACGTGAGTGAATTGCGGGAGCGTTATCTGGAGATCATGGCGACGGAGGCGTTCCGTAAGGAATTCGATCTGTTGATGCGCGATTATGTAGGGCGGCCTTCTCCTTTGTATGAAGCGCCGCGGCTCAGCGCACATTATGGAACCCGCATTTTCCTGAAGCGCGAGGATCTCAACCACACCGGATCGCACAAGCTGAACAACACTATCGGCCAGGTGCTGCTGGCACAACGGCTGGGCAAGACGCGGATCATCGCCGAGACGGGAGCGGGACAGCACGGACTGGCAACGGCAACGGTGTGCGCCCTCAAGGGTCTGAAATGTGTGGTTTACATGGGGGCCCTCGATGTGAAACGACAGGAACCCAACGTGCGTAAGATGAAGATGTTGGGAGCCGAGGTGATTCCCGTCATGAGCGGCAACCAGACCCTCAAGGATGCCACCAATGAGGCGATGCGCGACTGGATCAACCACCCGGAGGACACCTATTATATCATCGGGTCGGTGGTGGGGCCTCACCCCTATCCCGACATGGTGGCGCGCTTCCAGTCGGTCATCAGCGAAGAGATGAAACGGCAGCTGCAGGAGCAGACGGGTTCACCGTTCCCCACGCGGGTCATGGCCTGCGTGGGCGGAGGCAGCAATGCTGCCGGGGCTTTCTACCACTATCTTGACCACCCTGAGGTGCAGCTCATCGGCGTGGAAGCCGCAGGAAAGGGTGCCGATACCCAGGAGACGGCCGCCACCCTGGCTGTGGGCTCACCCGGCGTCCTCCACGCTGCTCGCTCCATAATCATGCAAAACAGGGACGGACAGATCACCGAACCCTATTCCATCTCCGCAGGCCTCGACTACCCCGGCATTGGCCCCCTCCATGCCCACTTATTCACCTCCGGAAGGGCCACCTACCTCAACGCCACCGACGATGAGACCCTCGAGGCCGCCCTCCTGCTCACCCGCCTCGAAGGGATCATCCCCGCCCTCGAATCGGCGCACGCCCTGGCCGCCCTCCCCAAAATCACCCTCCGCCCCGAGGAGGTCACCGTCATCTGCCTCTCTGGTCGCGGCGACAAGGATATGCAAACCTACTTAGAGGCCTATGGCTACTGAAAGGAAGCACCTGATACCCTATAAAGTTCTCCGGCAATTTAAAAGCCTGCAAGAAGTCAGCAACAACATAATAAACAACATCCATAACAGTTAACGAAATGCATAACAGGATCAACGAATTATTCTCCCGCAAATCACACCAGATCCTTTCGGTCTATTTCACCGCGGGTTACCCACGCCTCGAGGACACGGTCTCCGTCATCGAACTCCTGGAGCAAAACGGTGCCGACATGGTGGAGATCGGAATCCCCTTCTCCGATCCTACGGCCGACGGTCCCGTGATCCAGAAAAGCAGCGACACCGCCCTTAAAAACGGCATGTCACTCGAGGTGCTCTTCCGTCAGCTGGAGAAGATCAGGGAGCGGGTTTCTATTCCTCTTCTCCTGATGGGTTATATCAACCCGGTGCTGCAATACGGCGTGGAGCGCTTCTGCCGCCAGTGCCGCGAAACCGGTATCGACGGGGTGATCCTTCCCGACCTGCCCCCTGCGGAGTACCAGGACCATTTCCGCCCCTTTTTCGAGGAGAATAACCTCCACAACATCTTTCTGATCACGCCCCAGACCAGTGAAACCAGAGTGCGGGAAATCGACACCCTGGGCAGCGGATTCCTTTACATGGTTTCCTCGGCAGCCACCACAGGAGCCGGTAAGAAAGCGAAAGATTTCAGTGTGGATTATTTTAGCCGTATCGATCATATGGGGTTGCAAAACCCGCGGCTCATCGGCTTCGGCATCTCCGACAAATCCACTTTTGAGAAGGCCTGCAGATACGCTCCCGGGGCCATCATCGGCAGTGCCTTCGTGAAGGCCCTGGGCCAGCCCCTTCCCCTGGAGCAAATCATCAGAGAATTTGTCAGACCATATTTCCCATAAAAAAAACCGCTCCCGGTAATGAGAGCGGTGACATTATATGGGGTAAGCGGCCAACCCGTAACAACGGCATGACCCCCTACGAAGGGCGCCGGCATCCACCGGCGCTTTTTATTTTTGAACCCTTACCCAGACTCTGCCAGCCGGATCGTTGACGAAGTCCGCTTGTAAGGCCGCAAGCCTTTTACCTTATACTCAAAATCAACCTGCCGAAGGCTTTCCCGTGGCGCGTCCCTGACTTATTTGACTTCCGCGCCGTTTTTGACCACCGTTTCCGGGGAGACCAGCACCAGCTTACCTGTGGGATCCTGAGCGCAGAGGATCATCCCCTTCGACTCGATGCCTTTCAGCGGCCGCGGTTCCAGGTTGACCAGAATGCACACCTGTTTGCCGACCATCTCCTCGGGGGTGTAGTGCTCAGCGATCCCCGAGACCACCGTCCGCACATCGATCCCCGTATCGATTTTCAGTTTCAGGAGCTTCTGGGTCTTGGCCACCTTCTCCGCTTCCACTACCGTACCCGTACGGATATCCATCATTCCGAACTGGTCGATATTGATGGATTCCTTCGCCGGGGTGACGCTTGCAGTGGCTGCCGCGTTGGCCTTTTTGGTAGCCAGCAGCTTCTCTACCTGCCGTTCGATCTCCTTGTCCTCGATCTTCTCGAAGAGGAGGCTCGACGGATTCAACCGATGGCCCGCCGGCACCAGGGCAGTGTGGCCCAGATGATCCCAACCGAAACGGTCGATGTTGAGGAAACCCCTCAATTTCTCCATGCTGAAAGGAAGGAAGGGCTCCATGGCTATTGTAAGGTTGGCCGTCACCTGCAACGCCACGTACAGGATGGTCTTCACCCTTTCCGGATCGGTCTTGATGACCTTCCAGGGTTCCTCATCGGCCAGATATTTGTTGCCCAGGCGGGCCATATCCATCGCATTCTTCAGTGCCTCCCGGAAACGGAAGCTGTCAAGGCTCTTCTCGATCTCCCCCTTCAGGGTGGACAAAGCCTCAAGGGCCTGTTGATCATTGGGACTCATCTCGCCCGGAGCAGGCACGATGGCGTGGAAATTCTTCTCAGTGAGCACCAACGCCCGGTTGACGAAATTACCCAGGATGGCCACCAGCTCGCTGTTGTTACGGGTCTGAAAATCCTTCCACGTGAAGTCGTTGTCTTTAGTCTCTGGCGCATTGGCCGTCAGGACGTATTTCAGCACATCCTCCTTGCCCGGAAACTCCTCCAGATATTCATGGAGCCATACCGCCCAGTTCCGGGAGGTAGAGATCTTGTCGCCCTCCAGGTTGAGAAACTCATTGGCCGGCACATTGTCGGGAAGGTTATAGCTCCCTTCGGCTTTCAGCATGGCCGGGAAGATGATGCAATGAAACACGATATTGTCTTTGCCGATGAAGTGAAGCATCCGGGTGTCGGGCGCTTTCCACCATTTCTCCCATTCGGGGGTGCGTTCACGTGTGGCCGAGATATAGCCGATGGGGGCATCAAACCAGACATAAAGCACTTTTCCTGAGGCCTCCTCCAGCGGAACGGGAACGCCCCAGTCGAGGTCACGGGTGACGGCCCTGGGCTGTAAACCACTGTCAATCCACGACTTGCACTGACCGTAGACATTTGACTTCCACTCCTTATGGCCTTCGAGGATCCACTCCTTCAGCCAGGGTTCATACTGGTCGAGGGGCAGGTACCAGTGTTTGGTCTCCTTCAGCACGGGGGTATTGCCGCTGAGCATCGATCGGGGGGTGATCAGCTCGGTGGGACTCAGCGAGGTGCCGCAGCTCTCACACTGGTCGCCATAAGCCTTCTCGAAGCCACACTTCGGACAGGTGCCCACGATGTAGCGGTCGGCCAGAAACTGCCCCGTCTCTTCGTCAAAATACTGTTCCGAGGTCTTCTCCACGAATTTCCCCTCATCATAGAGCTTACGGAAAAACTGGGAGGCTGTCTCGTAATGGATGGGAGCGCTCGTCCGCGAATAGACATCAAAGGAGATGCCCAGCCGCTGAAACGAATCTTTGATCATGGTATGATACTTATCGACGACATCCTGGGGGGTGATGCCTTCGTTTTTGGCTTTCAGGGTGATGGGTACCCCGTGTTCGTCGGAACCGCCGATAAAAAGCACCTCTTCGCCCCGGAGGCGGAGATAACGGGCAAAAATGTCAGCGGGCACATAAACCCCGGCCAGGTGGCCGATATGGACGGGCCCGTTGGCATAAGGCAGGGCCGAGGTGATCAGCGTGCGCTTGAAATCAGTCATGGATGGTCATTTTATTTGCGGGGGACAAAGATAATTGAAAATCCTCGCGGTTAGACCGATGAGGAAACCGATTCCGTTACAGCCTTCCTTAGTATCTTTTCGCATGCCGGTCTCCCCTCAGGCGAGAGGGATGGCGCTCACCTGAATTCATTTTTCCGCCGGCTGGTAGAAGAAGAATTCTTCGGTGGAGCCGTAGATAACCCGGCCGCTGGGGCCGTCGTCGGCCCATCCGGTGGCTTCAGGCCCGTTCATACCGGGGGAGCCTGCATTTCCGGAGGGATTTCCGTAGCCCCCTGGACCGCCGGGGCCGCCCAACCCGCCACGGCCATGCCTGCCCCCCGAGCCGCCGGGAACCCGCGCCTCAATGAGATGCCGGTATGGCCAGGCATCTTCCGTAAAGAATAGACTGATATGGCCCCCATAACCACCAAACCCTCCCAGTCCGCCCGGGCCTCCCCAACCTCCGGGGCCCCCGTCCTCACCTGGCCCCTGCTTCTCTACCTCTTCCTCCACCCAGACCTCCACATCGCGGTAAACGATCTCTTCGACCTCCACATCTACTTCCACCTCCTCCTCTTTTCCCTCCCGGTTGGTCACCTTACGCACCTCCCGGCGGGTGCTCTTCTCCTTGAAGGGCTGCTTTTCAATCTTCTTCACCCTGATTTTTTCCTTCCACTTCTCGCCATCGCGGCCTGTACCTCCCTGACCGCCATCGCCCCCATCGCCCCCATCACCTCCATCGCCCCCGCGGGATACCACATCCAGGTGGCCGCCATCGGGGTTCACCAAATAACGGAACTCCTCCCCCGTAAAGAGATTCTCAGCATAGATATAAAGGAGGTTGTACTGAAGGAGGGAATCAAAGTAAAGATCGGCCCACACATGCACATCGGGACCGTCATAGCCCCACTCGCCATCCTGTCCGGGCGCCCCGTGACCCCCTGCTTCTCCTGCGGAACCCCTGAAACCATTGTTACCGGAGAAACCCTGCATACCGTCCCTCCCCCGGAACCACATCGCATAATCATGACGGTAGTCGAGCAGTATCGAGAAGGTGTCGGTGAGCCCCTGGTTACGCAGTGCCTCCACGTAAAGATCACTGCGGTGCTCCCTGATGCGGGTGAAATCGGGCTCGATGACAAACCTGCCCCGCTGCCAGCTCCCCCCGTCGGCCCAGAAACGGTAGTACCCGGCCGCATGGCTGTTGCGCAAGTCATCGTACACCCTTTCCATACCATTGTCAAAACGGGCCACCAGCTCACCCCTGATCTGACTTCCGGGAGCCTTGTCGAATGGCTCGACCGGACGGTAGACAATTTCGGTTTCATAATTCAGCGGGAGCAGCAACTCCCGGGCCAGTTCAGGCTGTTTCCTGGGGTAGACCCTGATGCTGATATACTTACCTTTGGAAGGCACCA
Organism: uncultured Prolixibacteraceae bacterium; assembly: GCA_964552955.1. Classification (GTDB taxonomy): domain Bacteria; phylum Bacteroidota; class Bacteroidia; order Bacteroidales; family Prolixibacteraceae; genus UBA1413. Next base: position 71,284 of record CAZKIU010000002.1, on the reverse strand, counting down.
GTTGCTCATGGACCGTCACCTTTCCGCCGTTGAAATCGCCCCCTTTCACCTCCACGCGGTAGTTCCACCAAAGATGGCTCCCCCCTGCCAAACCCATGCTTTTTTTGGTTTTCCCGTTTTTCAGATAAGAGATTACTCCGATGCGGAAAGACTCCCCGGGAAGAAGCAACTCCCCGCGGTCATAGAACAGGGTGATCGAATCGGGCCGGGAGCTGAAGAGACCTGCCTGTACTGGTGTCCCGTCCAGGAAAAGCACCAGCAGTAACAGAATGGAGGATATGTTTGCGGCTGTTTTCACGGTTAGGATGGTATTGATGCCGGTTTTCCTTATCTTCCCCTCGTTCAAAAATCATTCCGTTTTATTGTGATTTTTGGACCGTTTCATTAGCTTTATATTTTGTTTTCAATGAAGAAGAATAAGCAGCAGGAGAGGAAGTTCATTGCGCCGCCGCCGGTGAGGCGGGGATCGCTGTTCCGTCTGGTATCGCCTGCGGGAAAATGCGAAGCTGCCCCCCTGACGGCCCTGACCACCTGGCTGAAGGGCGAAGGATACCAGGTGGAATGGGGCAAACATCTGACAGGAAGTTCATTTCAGTTTGCCGGCACCGACCAGGAACGCCTGGAAGACCTGCAGGAGGCCCTCGACGATCCTTCCGCCGATGTTATTCTCTGCTCGCGGGGGGGCTATGGGACAATCCGGCTGCTCGAACATCTCGATTTCAGGGGCTTCCGCAAGCATCCCAAATGGGTGGTTGGGTATAGCGATATCACCCTGCTCCACAGTACCCTGAACCATATGGGCTACCGTTCCCTCCATGGCGCCATGGGTCGCCATAGCCTCGGCGAGGACGGCCAACCCAATGAGAGCTTCCAGAGCCTGATGGCCCTCCTCCGCGGTGAGGAAAGCGCCTCCATCTGGGCAGGCAACCCCCTGAACCGGCCGGGGAAGAGGACGGCCCCCCTCACCGGGGGTAACCTCTCCCTCCTCTACGCCCTGATGGGAACCCCCTGCGAACCCGACACCCTGGGAAAAATCCTCTATATCGAGGATATCGGGGAATACCTCTACCACCTCGACCGCATGATGGTCAGCCTGCGGCTCGCCGGTAAACTGGAGGGACTGGCCGGACTGGTTGTGGGCTACTTTACCGATATGAAAGACAACGAGGATCCCTTCGGAAAAAACGTGGAGGAGATTATCCTCGATGCAGTCAGGGATTACGGTTATCCCGTGGCCTTCGGTTTTCCTGCGGGTCATGAACATCCCAACCAGGCCCTGGTCTGTGGCGGCACCTATACCCTGATGACGGAAACCGGCCTTTCATCGCTGGTCCTGGAAAGAGAGCATGATCTTTCAGATCAGTGAAAAATTCTAAACCTCAACCATGTTGAAAGGGAAGAACAGGCCTTCGACCCGGGCGACGGGCGATTCCGCCGAACACATCGCCAGGGCCTACCTCGAGACGAAGGGGTATGAAATCCTGGATACCAACTGGCGGATCAGCCACCTGGAACTGGACATCGTGGCCCGTGACGGAGAGGAGGTAGTCATCGTAGAAGTCCGCTCCCGTGAAGGGGAAGGATTTGCCCACCCTACCGACGCCATCTCCCCTCAGAAAATGAAAAATATCATCACTGCCGCCGAAGCCTGGGTCCTTTACCACGGATGGAACGGCGACACCCGCTTTGACCTCATCCTGGTGACCCTGCTCGAAAACAATGCCTATGACCTGGAACACTACGATAATGCCTTTAATTCAACCTTGTTATGAACATTGAAGAGATCCGTGATTATTGCCTGGCGCGGCCTGGGGTAAGTGAAGGGTTTCCCTTTGATGAGACTTCCCTGGTATTCAAGGTGATGGGCAAGATCTTCTGCATCGCTGACCTGGAAGGGAAAACCGGTATCGCCCTGAAAAACAGTCCCGCCAAAATCGTGGAGATGAGGGAAGAGTGGACCTGTGTCTCCCCGGCCTCCCATCTGAGCCATATCCACTGGAACAACGTCAATGATACTTCTGCTATACCCTCCCCCCTGCTGAAAAGCTGGATCGATGATTCCTACCACATCGTGGTGGCAGGGCTCACACGCAAATTACAGGAAGAACTGAAACTACTGAACGCCAATGATAAAACGAAAGATGGAATTTAAGCTGACCGGCGAATACATCGAGCTGATCAGCCTGCTGAAATATCTCAGACTGAGTGAGAGCGGGGGCCATGCCAAGATGATGGTCGATGAAGGGATGGTCCAACGCGACGGAGCAACCGAATACCGCCGGCGGGCCAAGATACGCGCCGGTGAAACCCTGGAGGTGGAAGGCATCACCATCAGTGTGGTGGCTGCCAATAACCTGCCATCACCGGAAGAATAAGCCGTGGGATAGGTCCCCCGTCTGATGGGCATGCCTGAAGAGGGCTGGCTTGCCTGTTTCCCATACCGGTGCAGGTTAGGGTGGCGATATTCAGCCTGAGGCCCCACCTCACGCAAGGAAAGGAGAGTAACGTGCTTGTCATGGCATTCTCTGAAGGATGCATGGTAACCTGATTCGCCACCCCAATCAGGGATAGGAGAGCCCCCTCCGGGAGGACTCTCCTATCCCACCTCGGCACAGGCCAGGGTGGCAAGGCTTACCCTGGAGGAACCTGCATCACGGAGAGCGACCACGGCGGCCTCCAGGGTAGCTCCTGTAGTCACCACATCATCGACCACCAGCACATGGCGGCCGGTATACTCTTGCGGCCGGAGAACCGTAAAGATCCCCTCCACATTCTGCCACCGCTCAAAGCGGTTCTTGCGGGTCTGCGTGGAGGTGATCCGGCTCCGCACCAGGTTACCCACGGAAAGGGGAATCCCCAGGGAATCAGCAATCCCCCGCGCGATCCATTCGCTCTGGTTATACCCCCGCTGCCGCTCCCTCTTCCGGTGAAGGGGCAACGGTACCACCACCTCCACCTCCTCAAAGGGCGATCCCTTCAGCTCACTCCCGAAGAGCCTCCCCATCTCATCACCGATCTCCTTCAATCCCTTGTATTTCAGATAATGAACCAACCGCTGGTACCGGCTTCCCTTGCGAAAAAACAACCAGGCCGTGGCATGCTCCACCGGTACCCGCCCCCAGAACAATTGCGCCACCTTGTTGGCAGGATCCGCGTGAAACCGCGTCCTCGGCAGATCCTCCATACAGTGTAGACAAAGATACCTCTCCTGGGTGACCAGCCGCCTGCCGCAAGCCACACACAATGGAGGATAAAACAACTCCAGCAAGTCATTGACCAGACCTCGCATCCCTGATACGCCCCGATGGGGTAAGCTTCTGTATTCCTCTCTAATTTACGGAAAACAGGGATAATTCCGGGGAGACCTACATAATCCATACCGATTCTAAATAAGCCTAAAACCCATACTTCCAAAACCCAGCCTGTGATAAATTACTAAATTTGAGGTTGAAAAATTTTATAAACCTTAACAAAACCGGAATTCCGGAGGATGTGAAGAACATGGGCTCTTTTTTCAGGAACAAACTTCTGCTACTTATATTAACCGGATTTATTGCAGGGATTGGTCTTACCCTGCTATCGCACAAAGGAATAGAGGCTACCTCCACCAATGGTTTCTGCGAGGTCTGCCATGTGCATCCTCATGTTTTTAATTCCTGGAAACGCTCCACCCATTATGATACGCCGAGTGGGATCAAGGTGGACTGTGTGGAGTGTCATCTACCGCCGAAGGGGGAAGGTTACCTGACAGAAAAGATCAAACTGGGGGCCAAGGATATATACGGTTTTCTCTTCAAGGACAGTGCTGAATTCAACTGGGAAGCCCGCAGGACGGTAGAGGTGGCCCAGCATTTCACCTATCAGGAATCGTGCGTGAAGTGCCACGAGAATCTCTTTCCGCGGACCCTGACCAAAGAGGGGCAGGAAGCCCATCTCTATTACACCCAGAAGGAAGATGAACTGCTCTGTCTGAACTGCCATATCGATGTGGGGCACTATGATCCCAACCGGAAACACGACAAAAACGTGGGTTTCGGGGGTCAGGCTTCCGCCAGCCAGGAACGCTTCACGCAGCCGGCCCAGGTCACCAGCCTGGAGGGTTACACCGAGACCATTCCCGGTACGGCCGTTTCGTTTAAGATGATAGCCCTTCCGGGGGGAAGCTTCCGAATGGGCAGCCCCGAAAATGAACCTTTCCGCAAGGAAGATGAAGGACCGGCCAGGGAGGTCACCGTATCTCCCTTTTTCATGGCGGAGACAGAGGTGACGTGGGATGAGTTTCTGGCCTTTTATGCGGCTACAGCCGCCGAAGGGCGATCGACCGATACCGAAGGAGCACGCGCCCTGAACGATTCAGTGCAAACCCGGAGCCTGGAAGGGGTGGATGCCATCACCGGCCCTACCCCCCCCTATGGTCAACCCGATCAGAACTGGGGCATGGGCAGCCGCCCGGCCATCACCATGAGTTACTACGCCGCCGAAACCTACTGCCAGTGGCTCTCCCAGGTCACCGGCAAGAACTACCGCCTCCCCACCGAGGCTGAATGGGAGTTCGCAGCCCGTGGTGGCACCCAAACCCCTTACTTCTTCGAAGGGGAACCCCGCGACTTCATGAAAAAGGGGTTCTTCGGCCGCCTCTTCGGAAAGGAAAACGACTTAATCAGCCAATATATCATCTACGAAGCCAACAGCATGAGCCGTACCCAAACCCCTGACAAGGTGGAGGCCAATCCCTTCGGGTTGAAGAACATGCTGGGGAATGCCGCTGAGTACTGTGCCGACTGGTATGCCCCCGATGCCTACAGCCTCCTGACCGATGGGGCTACCAACCCGCGCGGACCGGCTACCGGACAGGAACACGTCATCAGGGGGGGAACCTTCAAAAGCGATCCCACCTGGGTACGTAGTGCCGCCCGCGATCACACCCAAACCGAAGCCTGGCTGAAAACAGACCCCCAGATGCCCAAAAGCAAATGGTGGCTCTCCGACTGTAACCACGTCTCTTTCAGGGTGGTCTGCGACTTCGACGAAAAAACCGGTAAGAAATAAAAATAAATACATCTTTTTTTAAATACTTCATTATGAGCAATAATAATTTTTCGAGAAGGAAATTCATCACCGGAGCAGCCGCTGTAGGTGCTGCTGGTGTGGTAGGTTTTAATCCCCTGGTCTCCTGTTCTGCGGGAGGTGGCCAGAAGTCAGGATCGCTGATCACAGGGCAGCCCTTTAAGAAGCTCGACGAGCTTTTCATTCCGCCGCTGCTGGACAAGGCCCCCGACGGGCAACCTCTTAAGGCAGGAGTCGTAGGCTGCGGAGGCCGTGGAACCGGAGCTGCCCTCAACTGGCTGGGTGCCGGCCCCAACGTGACCATTACCGCCCTGGGCGACGTCTTCCAGGACCGCATCGATGGCTGCAAAGCCAAAATTAAAGCCGACTACAACGTGGAGGTGGCCGAAGAAAACTGCTTCGTGGGTTTTGACGCCTTCCAGAAAGTAATCGATTCAGGGGTCGACGTGGTCCTCCTCTGTACGCCCCCGGTTTTCAGGGCCGCTCATTTCGAAGCAGCCGTCAAGGCCAGCAAACATGTCTTCATGGAAAAACCGGTAGCCGTTGACCCGGCAGGCGTGCGCAGTGTGCTGGCCTCGGCCAAGATGGCCGACAGCCAGGGACTGAAAGTCGTCTGCGGCACCCAGCGCCACCACCAGCGCGACTATGTGGAGGTCTACAAACAGGTCGCCACCGGCGCCATCGGCGATATCATCTCAGCCAACGCCTACTGGAACCAGAACAAGCTGTGGCACCGCAACCCCCAGGCCGACTGGAGCGAAATGGAATGCATGATCCGCGACTGGGTCAACTGGACCTGGCTCTCAGGCGACCATATCGTCGAACAACATGTCCATAACCTCGACGTCATCAACTGGTTCACCGGGCTCTATCCCACCAGCGCCGTGGGCTTCGGCTCCCGCCAGCGCCGCGTCACCGGCGACCAGTTCGACAACTTCTCGGTCGACTTTGTCTACGACAACGGCATGCACATGCACAGCATGTGCCGCCAGATCAACGGCTGCGAAAACAACGTCAGCGAATACATCCGCGGAACCAAAGGTTATACCAACTGCCAGAACAAAATCTACGACCTGGCCGGCAATGAAATCTACAGCTTCCCCTATTCGCTTGATGAAAGCGGTTCACCCAAAAAATCGGTCGATGTCAATCCCTATGACCAGGAGCATATCGACCTGGTGACCTGCATCCGCGAAGACAAACCGATCAATGAGGCCGAAGCCACAGCCATGAGCTGCATGGTGGCCATCATGGGCCGCGTTTCAGCTTATACCGGCAAAAAGGTGACTCTCGAGGAAATGATGAATTCCGACCTCAAACTGGGTCCCGACACCTTCATCATGGGCGACGTAGGCTACATGAAGAATGCGGTCATCCCCGTTGCCGGAGAAGCCGCCAACGAATAATCCGGAATAACAACCTTAAAAAAGGGGTTTCCTGCCAGTGCGGGAACCCCTTTTTTGTGCCGTATAAGCGCTCAAAACCTGAATCTCTCCTCCGTGACGACACATAGCGGTGAATCAGGGTGAGTCTGCAGGACTCCTGCACCTGCACAGCCCTCCTCACCGGACAAGCCTTTGCACTTAAGCATCACCGGAAACGATGAAGCGGTCGTAAAACAAAAGCAGAACCATGGCCAGGAGGGCGATGCCGCTGAAAAGGTACCAGATGTGCCAGGGATGGTAGTTCTGCCAGAGCCATTGACTCAGTTGGGCCGAATCCATGCCCATGCGGGAAGCAGCCTCCTGCCAGAAGTCATTTTTCGAAAAGGTTTCCGATATCGCCGGAAGGGAGATCCCCCGCCGCGTAACTTCCTCAGCCAACAGGCTGTATTTATCGGAGATCCGCTCATAGATCCCTCCCGAGAGCCATCCTGCCAGCTGATGGCCGGCGGCAACGGGCAGAAAAGAGGTGCCCATGTAAAGGGCTTTTTTATCTTCGGGGGCAATGCGCCCGATGTACTCGGTGAACTTCGGGGAGCTGGCCATTTCGCCCAGGCCAAAGATGAGAACCCCCAGCAGGATCAGCCACCCGCTCTGCATGCTGAACATCAGGGAAAGCCCCCCCGCCAGCACCAGGATGCCCCCCATCATGGCCGCCAGGGGCCTGAAACGCATCACAAAAGCAGACACCACCAGTTGGAACACGATGATGAAGAAGGAATCCATACTCGAAAGGGTCACCGCCGTTATGGTGCCCTCAGAAGTCCCTATGGCCGCAGCCAGGGCGGGAGAGAAGGCGGCAATACCCCGGTAAAGGGTGGCCGTGTCTACCCAGTGGTCTATAAACACCGGAAAAGAGTAGTACAACTGGTTGAAGGCGGTCCAGAACAACACCATGATCACCAGGAAAAGTACATATTTCCAGTTGAGGAGGGTCTCCCTGATATTCCGCAGGGCCTGGAGGATGCTTTTCCCCGCCGGCTGGCCCTCATCACGCGTTACCGGGTCCCGGAAGAAAAGAAAGGTAATCAGGAAGTTGAGCCCGATGGCCCCCATCGACATGTAAAAAACGAAATCCCAGCTGCGCTGCAAGAGAATCCCCGCTATGAACGGACCGATAAATCCACCGATATTAACCATCATATAAAAGATGCCGAATCCAATGGAGGAACTCTCCTTGTCGGTGGTCCGCGCAATCATGGCCGAGATGATGGGCTTGAAAAAAGCCCCGCCGGTGCAGGTCCATATAAAGGCAAAAAAGACCCCGCCGAAGGAACGAAAGGAGGAAATCATGTAAAAGCCCGAGATATAAAGGGCGAACGCCAGGAAGAGCATCCGCCGGTAGCCCAGCTTGTCGGCCAGCGCCCCCGTAAACAGCGGCATTAAATAGAGCAGCATCGAGCCCGTGCCCATGATCACTCCCTTCTGCCCCTGCGACAACCCCAAAGCCCCCGTGTCAGCAGAATTCACCAGATATAGGGCAAAACCCATGTAAAAACCATACCAGGCCCACCGCTCAAAGAGTTCTATGACATTTGAAGCCCAAAACAGGGCGCTGTATTTTTTGAAAACCTGCAGTGCTTTCACGTCCGGAGTATTTGGTTAAGACTCCGAAAAATAAGCATTCTGCTCAGAATAATCTGAACTGGTCGGAAAAGAGTCCCAGGGAAAGGATCACAATGAACAGAAAAAGAATCAGCAGAAAGAGCAGGACCGCCCCCCAGCGGAGCCCTCTCCTGACACTCTGCCGCTTCTCCCCCGAAATGGCCAGCCTGATCGCCGACACCACATATTCGGGGGCCTTTTCATTCTTGACAATATAATCGAAAGCCCCCTGCCGCATGATGCTCACGGCTACCTCCACACTGTTCTGGCCGCTGAGGAAGATAAAAGTAACCTTCGGCCGGGTCTGATGCACCTTCTTCATCAAATCAAGCCCCGTAAAACCACTGTAGGCGTAATTCAGAATTATGATGTCGGGATTCTGCTGGATCTCCCTGAGCCCCTCCTCCGGATTACGGAAGGAACGCAGGTTGTCAAAGTGCTTGCTTTTAAGGATCCCGGTGACCAGGTCGTTGTATACCGGGTTGTCTTCAATCACAAAAATCAAAGGATTACGGTAGTTTTGCATCAGATTGCCTTTTTAAATTCCAACGACCAATTTATAAAATTTTCATAGACTAATCCGCTACAAATCAATTTTAACAATGGATATTTTAAAATCAGGGGCAGGGATGGTTAAAATTTGAATAAACTTGCACCTTCAAACACTTTGCCGGGGGTGGTTACCCGGCAGTTAATACTTAAGCTTATGCTTCTGGTTATCGACATTGGCAATACCAACATTGTTTTCGGGATTCATTCGGGTGAAGAATGGATGGCCCACTGGCGGATACAAACCGATAGTGAAAAGACAGCTGACGAATATGAGGTGATCTTCAGAACACTGATTACCAACGGCGAGGTGATGCCCGGGCAAATCACGTCGGTGGTCCTGAGCAGCGTGGTGCCTACCCTGGTCCAACCGTTCATCGACATGCTCTCCAGTTTCCTCGATCTGCGGCCGGTGATCCTGGGCCCGGAAACCTACGACCGGCTCCCTCTGGGCATCCTGAATCCCTATCAAATTGGATCTGATCTGGTAGCCAACGCCCTGGCAGCCTATACAAAATATGGAGAATTTGTCATGGTCATTGATTTCGGGACGGCCCTGACCTTCACCACTGTGGGTTCAGAGGGGAAGATCCTGGGCGTCGCCATTGCCCCGGGCATGAACACCGTGGTGAATGCCCTGGCCGGAAAAACCGCCCAGCTCCCCCGGGTCCACCTGGTCCCGCCCCCCTCGGTCCTGGGTCAGAATACCATGCATGCCATCCAATCAGGCATAGTCCTGGGGTATGCCGGATTGGTGACCAGTATGATTGCGCGGACGGAAGAAGAGCTGCAGCATAAGCTCATCGTGGTGGCTACCGGCGGCCTCAGCACCGTCATGGCTCCCCTCATCCCCGCCATCACCCATATCGAACCGATGCTGACCCTCGAGGGGCTCCAGCTGGCCGCACGCTATACGGTGCCGCTCTGACCTTCCGGGGCCCGGACATGGAATGCCGGCTTCCTCCTGGCCTCCTGGTTTTCCTTCACGGCAGCATCCACCCGCCTGCCTCATCAGGAAACACTTCGGCATTTCATCCCCGGGAAGCTCCACGGCTTTTCATCCCCGGGTAGCACCACGGCTTTTCATCCTCTGCCGGCGACGGCTATCCTAACGAAGCGATTGCATACAAATATGCTATATTTGACCCCCGAAATCATTGTTGAATGGAACCATCGGACTACCCTATGCTTAATGCCATCCATTCCCCTGAAGATCTGAGGAAACTGGCTAAAAGCGATCTGCCGCAGGTCTGCAGCGAGTTACGTGATTTTATCATTGATTCGGTCAGCCACAACCCCGGCCACTTCGGCGCCAGCCTGGGGGTGGTGGAACTGACCGTAGCCCTCCATTATGTCTATAAAACACCCTATGACCAGCTCGTCTGGGATGTGGGGCACCAGGCCTATGGCCATAAAATTCTCACAGGCCGGCGCGACCTCTTCCATACCAACAGGAAAATGGGAGGCATCAGCGGTTTTCCCCGGCGCAGTGAAAGCGAATACGACGCCTTTGGCGTGGGCCACTCCTCGACCTCCATCTCCGCCGCCCTGGGGATCGCCGAAGCCAGTAAACTCAAAAAGGAAAACCGCAAGGTGGTGGCCATCATCGGTGATGGCGCCATGACAGGAGGCATGGCCTTCGAAGGGCTCAACAACGCCGGATTCCTTAAATCCGATATCCTGGTGATCCTCAACGACAACAACATGGCCATCGACCCCAACGTCGGGAGCATGAGCCAGTATCTCCTCTCCATCACCCGTTCGCAGACCTATAACCGGCTCAAGGATGAGGTGTGGGAAGGGCTGGGAAAACTGCGCGGACTGGGGCCCCTGGCACGCCGCGCCGTCCAGAAAATGGAAGGCGCCCTTAAATCACTTCTCCTGCACCAGAGCAACCTCTTCGAAGGGCTTAACTTCCGCTACTTCGGCCCGGTCGACGGCCATGACGTCCTGCAACTCAGCCGCGTCCTGGCCGACCTGCGCGAAATCAAAGGACCCAAACTGCTCCATGTCATCACCAAAAAAGGAAAAGGGTTTCCCGAAGCCGAAATCAACCAGACCAAGTACCATGCCCCCGGGAAATTTGACAAACTGACCGGAAAAATCTACTCCTGCGGTTGTGAACTCGAGAAAGCGCCCAAATTCCAGAACGTCTTCGGCGAAACCATTGTGGAACTGGCCGAGATGAACGATAAAATCGTCGGCATCACCCCGGCGATGCCTTCAGGATGCTCCCTGAACATCATGATGCAAAAGATGCCCCACCGGGCCTTTGATGTGGGCATCGCCGAACAGCATGCCGTGACCTTTGCCGCCGGACTGGCGACGCAGGGGATGGTGCCTTTCTGTAACATCTATTCGACCTTCATGCAGCGGGCCTACGATCAGGTCATTCACGATGTGGCCCTCCAGAACCTCCAGGTGGTCTTTTGCCTTGACCGGGGCGGACTGGTGGGGGAAGACGGAGCCACCCACCACGGGGTCTTCGACCTGGCCTATATGCGCACCCTCCCGAATATGGTGGTGGCCGCCCCCATGGACGAACCCGAACTCCGTAACATGATGTACACCGCCCAGCTCGAGGGCGGCGGTCCCTTCTCCATCCGCTACCCCAGGGGCTGCGGCACCACCGTCAACTGGAGAAACCCCTTCGAAAAAATTGAACCCGGCACCTCCCGCCAACTCTCCGAAGGCAACGACCTGGCGATCCTCACCATTGGAAAACCGGGCGTCTTCGCCCAACGCGCCGTGAAAAAACTGCTCCGAGAAGGAGTATCCGCCGCCCATTATGACATGCGCTTCGTCAAACCCCTCGACGATAAAACGCTTCACCACATCTTCGGGACGTATTCCAAAATCATCACCATCGAAGATGGGAGCGTCGTCGGCGGCTTCGGCAGCGCTGTCACTGAATTCAAAAGCTGCCATAACTACACCGCACAGGTGAGAATCATGGGCATCCCCGACCGGTTCATTGAACACGGTTCCCTGGAACAACTCTATAAGGAATGCGGGTTCGATGCAGAATCCATCGTCAGGGAAGCCCTCCTGCTGGCTGGCAGATAATTTTAACGGCTTCCTGCACCGGGCAGATAATTTTCCGCGGCTTCCTGCGTTGATAGGTCAATAACTAATCACCATACGTTTTGGACATTTACCTGAAAAAAAAACGCTGGAAAATCCTCCTTTTTCTGGGGGCTATCCTCATCGGTTTGGCCTCCCTCCTTTATACCAACTGGCTGACCGATAAATTGTCACAGGAAGAACGGAAAAAGGTGGAACTCTGGGCTGAAGCCATCAAACGGCTGGCCAGCGGCGACCTCGATTCCGAAACCGACATCTCCCTGATCGAAATGATCAGCAACCAGAATACCTCGATCCCCCTTATCGTCACCGGCAGTAACGACTCCATCCTGATCCACGCCAACATTGCCGTCCCCCCTCAACGTGAAAACGAAATCCTCAGGAAGGAACTCCGCAAAATGAAACTCCAGAATCCTCCCATCGAAATCTTTATCGATGACCATACCCGGCAGTTCCTCTATTACCGGGAATCTTACCTGTTGAGGAACCTGCGTCTGTTCCCGGTGATCCAGCTGATGGTCATTTTTCTCTTTATCGGTGTGGCCTATCTGGCTTTCAGTGCCTCCCGGAGCGCCGAACAGAACCAGGTGTGGGTGGGTATGTCGAAGGAAACAGCCCACCAGCTCGGAACCCCCATCAGCTCTCTGATGGCCTGGATCGAACTCCTGCGCCTTAAGGAGGTCGATGGGGCTACCGTCGATGAACTGGAGAAAGATGTCAGACGTCTCGAAAAAATCACCGAACGCTTCTCTAAAATAGGCTCCCGGCCCGAACTCCTCCATACCGACCTCAGCAGGGTCCTTGCCACCACCCTGGAATACCTCCGCCGTCGTACATCGGAGAAAGTGAAATTCGAACTCCATGCCGACCCGGCCACCCTCTGGGAACTCCCCCTCAATGAAGCCCTCTTCTCCTGGGTCATCGAAAACCTCTGCAAGAATGCCATCGACGCCATGAACGGCGAAGGAACCATTACCCTCAGCCTGAAGGAAAAAGAGAACCATGTCCTCCTCGACATCACCGATACCGGAAAAGGATTGCACAAATCACAGTTCAAAGCCATCTTCCGGCCAGGTTACTCTACCAAAAAAAGAGGCTGGGGACTGGGGCTCTCCCTGGCCAAAAGAATCGTGGAAAACTACCACAAGGGGAAAATTTTTATCCGCGACTCAGAGATCAGCAAGGGAACCACTTTCAGAATCATCCTCCACCGGAACACCACAAAAGGATAATATCGAAACGCCTCGTCCTGACGGAGCCGCGATCACGGCATCCGGTTCCTTCAAGGCCTTCTTTCATCTCTTGTTGATCTCCCCCTCCCTGCGCCAAAAGAGATGTAAATAGCGGATTTCAAATATTTTCAAGTAAAATTCTGTTGGTAATGCAAAAATGTATAATTTTGCAACACTTTTTTGGGCCGTGGAAAAGCTGTCAACATATAACATTGCCTTCAAGGGATTAAAGGAAGGAAATCATGTGTTTGACTTTCACATAGGCCGTTCGTTCTTTGAACATTTTGAGAACAGTCTCATAGAAGAGGCAGACGCGCAAGCGACCATCATCCTCGAAAAGAGGAGCAGTTTCATGACCCTTGAACTGAGGATCACCGGAACGGTCAGGCTCACCTGCGACCGCTGCCTGGAAGAGTATGACCAGCCGGTGGAAAAGACGGCGCGCCTCTACATCAAATTCGGGGAGACGGAACAGGACGAGGAAGATGAGGTCATCTGGCTTCACCCCGACGATTACCAGTTCAACGTCGCCCAAATCATCTATGAGTACCTTATCTTCAGCATTCCCCTGAAACAGCTCCACCTCTCCCCTCAGGGAGGCCCCGGCGGTTGCAATCCGGAAATGTTGAAAAAACTGGAAGAATATTCTCCCCTCCATGAGGAAAAGGGAGATGACCGATGGAATAAACTTAAAGATTTAATGAATAACAATTAAATAATTAAATAGCTATGGCACATCCTAAGCATAAACATTCGAAGACCAGAAGGGACAAACGCAGAACCCATGACAAAGCTGTGGTTCCCACCCTCGCCAACTGCTCCAACTGCGGGGCTACCGTTCAGTATCATACCGTCTGCCCTGAATGTGGACACTATCGGGGGAAACAGGTCATCGAAAAAGAAATTGCCGTTTAAACAGCAACCCCGAAGATCAGAAGAATTTCTGATCTTTTTTTTATCTTAGCGCTTCTATTTCCTGGATTTCATGTGTTTCAATTATTACGTTCATTTGGCATTTTACGGGAAACACATATCATTCGCTCCGCTGAACTTCGTTTCGCGGGGGCGAGTGAATCATTCCGGTTGGTCCCGGCTTAATCGGGATGCCCGGTGTAGTGGAATAAAAATACCTGACATCAAAAATCATTAAATAGAATGAAGATGAATCAGAAAGCATATCAGGAGACCCCCTCCCAGAATATCAACCTGATTAGTCCGGGTACCAGAATCACAGGGGACATAGCAGCCGAAGGTGATATCAGAATTGACGGCCATCTACGCGGTAACATCAAGACCAAAGGGCGGCTGGTCATCGGTGCTTCCGGGAATATCGAAGGGGAAGTACTGTGCACCAATATTGAGATTTCAGGTAGTTTCAAGGGGAAAATCTCGGCTGCCGAGTTGCTGACCCTTAAATCGACCGCCGTAGTCACCGGCGATATCATCGCCACCAAACTCTCCGTGGAACCGGGATCCCTTTTCACTGGCACCTGCCAGATGGGTCCCCTCCCCGAAAAAGTTCCCCAGGAGCCCAAAAAAGCTTAAATGAAAGCGCCCCTCAGGAGATACCTCCTGCGCTTAGCGCTCCTGACATCCCTCCTTTACCTGTCGGGATGCGGGGTGTTCTACTTATTCCTTAGAGAAGAGTATACCCCCTGGCTGATCCCCCTTCCCTTGATCGCCTCCCTTTTTTCCCTGATCTCCTACTCCGTTCAGGTCAGAAGTGCCACCCAGTCCACCGGCCGGTTTACCCGTACCAGTATGGCCATTACCATGGCCAGGCTTGTCTTTTATATCGCTATGGTCCTGATATTCCTCCTTATGTTACCAGGAAAAGGAATCACCCTGGTCCTGGCCTGGGGGATCCTCTACCTCTTCTATACCTCTCTGGAAGTATCGGCCATCAGCCGCTATATCAGGGAAAACCAAAATTAACTACATTTGTCCCTGACAGGCAAATGAAGGTCTGGACCATGAACATATTGCACCGTTATCTTTTGCTCTTTTTCCTGCTGATTCCGGGGGCGATGATTCGTGCCGGAGCACTTCCCGGGGATTTGACAAGGGCATCAGCCTTTGCAAACCATCACATTGCCGCCACGCAACAGGCACCCCAAACCCGGGCAGAACACTCCCCTGTTCCTACGGAGCGCCAGCCACAAGCCGGGGCAGAGCACCCCGCAGCGCAGGAGCGCGATAAAACCGCCCATGCAGAAGGCCCCTTTGATGCAGGAAAATTTGTGATAGACCACGTTGCCGACGCTTATGAATGGCATATCGCTACCATCGGTGCCACCCATATTTCAGTGCCTCTTCCCATTCTCCTCTACAGCCATGAGAAAGGATTTCAGGCCTTCTTCTCCTCCCGTTTCCACCACGGGCAGGCTTCCTGGAAGGGTTTCGCCATCGCCCCCGAAGGAAAATACGAGGGCAAGATCGTGGAAATCAATGAGCAAGGGGAGATCACCGATAAACCTTTCGATTTCTCCATCACCAAAACGGTGGCGGGAACCCTCATCGCTGCCCTCCTTCTGGTGGTCCTGATGCTTTCCATGGCCCGGGCCACCCAGAAAAACAAAGGGAAAGCCCCTACCGGTTTCCAGAACCTGGTAGAACCCGTCATCTTCTTTGTCCGCGATGAAATCGCCCGCCCCGCCATCGGCAACCACTACGATAAATACATGCCCCTGCTGTTGACCATGTTCTTTTTTATCCTGGTCGACAACCTGACGGGGCTGATTCCTGTTTTTCCCTTCGGGGCCAATATCACCGGAAATATCTCCGTCACCCTGGTCCTGGCCGTAGTCACCTTCCTGGTGACTACCTTCAGCGGCAATAAACATTACTGGAAAGAAATCTTCAACCCCGACGTCCCCTGGTGGATGAAATACCCCCTTCCGGTGATGCCCTTCGTGGAATTCTTCGGCATGTTCACCAAACCTTTCGTGCTGATGGTCCGATTGTTCGCCAATATGATGGCAGGCCATCTCATCGTCACCGTCTTCGTGAGCCTGATCTTTATCTTCAGCCAACTCTTCGGCCCTGCCGGGGGTTGGCTCATCAGTCCGGTTTCAGTCGTTTTCAGCATTTTCATTCTCTTGCTTGACATCCTGGTCTCCTTTATCCAGGCCTTTGTCTTTACCTTGCTGTCGGCCCTTTATTTTGGGATGGCCACGGCTAAACATCATTAATAAATTGATTTACAACTAAATATTGACATTATGACAGCGTTATTAGTTTTTTTAGCTGAAGTGGCTCTGGGTTCCTTTGGGGCGGCCCTGGGAGCGGGACTGGCCACGATAGGGGCAGGACTGGGTATTGGCCGTATTGGTGGCAATGCCATGGATGCTATCGCCCGGCAACCTGAAGCCAGCGGCGACATCCGCTCCACGATGATCATCTCGGCTGCCCTCATCGAAGGAGTGGCCTTCTTTGCCGTGATCACCTGTATCCTGGTCATTTTCCTGGGTTGACCCCTCACCGCAGGTCCCCGGGGATGACCGGGGGACCTGCAGGCTTTTTATTTTAAAATCATAGATAATGGAACTGGTAACACCTGCCGTAGGAACTATTTTCTGGATGGTGGTCATTTTCGGGACCGTCCTTTATATCCTGAAGCGCTTTGCCTGGAAGCCCATCCTCTCTGCCCTTGAACAGCGGGAGGAGTCGATTCGAGATGCCCTGACCTCGGCGGAACAAGCCCGCCTCCAGATCAGCAACCTGAAGGCCGAACAGGAACAGATCAGGGCCGACGCCATCAGGGACAAAGAGCAGATACTGAAAGAAGCCCGCGATATCAGAGAACAGATACTGGCCGAGGCCCGCGAAAAAGCCACCACCGAAACCCGGCAAATGATGGCCCGCCTGCGCGAAGAAATGGAAAACGAAAAACAGAGAGCCCTCGGCGATATCCGGCGCCAAATCGCCGACACCTCCGTGATGATCGCCGAAAAAATCCTGCAGGAACAACTGGAAATCAGCTCCCGCCAGGAAGAGATCATCCATGGTCAGCTGAAAGATTTCAAACTCAACTGACCATGAACCAGGGTAAAATTCACGTCAGGTATGCCAGAGCCCTCTTTCAGACCGGAAAAGAGAGGGGAGTGCTGATGGAATTGCACCACGACATGACGGCGCTGCTCTCTCTATACAACCAGTCTGAAGAGTTCTCACAGCTCCTCAGCAATCCTGTGATTAATAACGCGTTGAAAATAAAAATCCTCCGGGAAAGCCTTCAGGCCTCCCTCCATGAACTGACGCTCCAGTTTATCCTGCTGGTGACCGGCAACAACCGTGAAAATGAGCTTCCCGGCATATGCCGCAGTTTTCTGGATATGGTCAGGGCCGACCA
The DNA here is from genome assembly GCA_964552955.1 of uncultured Prolixibacteraceae bacterium. Classification (GTDB taxonomy): domain Bacteria; phylum Bacteroidota; class Bacteroidia; order Bacteroidales; family Prolixibacteraceae; genus UBA1413. The sequence continues at coordinate 53,954 of CAZKIU010000002.1, read as the reverse complement.
GGGAATATTACCGGTGACCGTGACCACAGCCACCCCGCTCAGCGACACCCACCTGGGAAATATCAGCCGGGTTCTTGGCCATGAAACAGGGAAAAAAATCGATCTCACGCACCAGGTCAAACCTGAAATTCTGGGAGGAATGGTCCTGCGTATCGAAGACCAGCAGTACGACGGCAGTATAGCCACCCAGTTGAAAAAAATCAGAACCGCCCTCCTGGCAAAATAAACATTAACAGAAAACAACGACAGAAATGGCTGAAATACGACCATCAGAAGTATCCGGTATCATCCGCAAGCAGTTGGAACAGTTCAAGGTACGTGCCGACCTCGACGAGGTGGGGACGGTCCTGCAGGTGGGCGATGGCATCGCCCACATCCATGGTTTGGCCAATGTTGAGTCCAATGAGATGATAGAGTTCGAAAGCGGCACCCGGGGTATTGTCCTGAACCTGGAGGAAGACAATGTGGGGGCTGTGCTACTGGGGCCTTCTGAAACCGTGAGGGAAGGCGATACGGTGAAAAGACTCAACAGGATCGCCTCCATAATGGTGGGAGAAAAGATGACCGGCCGCGTGATCAACACCCTGGGAGAACCCATCGACGGCAAAGGGCCCATTGGAGGGGAACTCTTCGAGATGCCCCTGGAACGTAAGGCCCCCGGGGTGATCTTCAGGCAACCCGTGAAACAACCGCTGCAAACCGGTCTTAAGGCCATTGATGCCATGATTCCCATAGGGCGGGGACAGCGGGAGCTGATCATCGGCGACCGGCAGACTGGAAAGACGGCCGTGGCCATCGACACCATCATCAACCAGCGTTCCAATTACGAAAAGGGAAAACCGGTCTACTGCATCTATGTGGGCATAGGCCAGAAGGGATCCACCATAGCCACCCTGGCGGCCACCCTCGAAAAATATGGGGCCATGGATTACACCATCATCGTGATGGCCTCGGCTTCCGAACCTGCGGCGCTACAGTTTTACGCCCCTTACGCCGGTGCCGCCATCGGGGAGTACTTCCGCGATACCGGCAGGGATGCCCTTATCGTCTATGACGACCTCTCCAAACAGGCCGTCTCCTACCGCGAAGTCTCCCTGCTGCTGCGCAGGCCCCCGGGCCGCGAGGCTTACCCCGGCGATGTCTTCTATCTCCACTCCAGGCTGCTCGAAAGAGCCGCCAAAATCATCGATTCCAATGAGATAGCCTGCCAGATGAACGACCTCCCCGAATGCCTCAAAGGGAAGGTCAAGGGGGGAGGATCCCTCACTGCCCTGCCCATCATCGAAACCCAGGCAGGCGACGTTTCTGCCTATATTCCCACCAACGTGATATCGATCACCGATGGTCAGATCTTCCTGGAAACCAACCTCTTCAATGCCGGTGTCAGACCTGCTATCAACGTGGGCATCTCGGTATCGCGCGTGGGAGGTACCGCACAGGTGAAAGCGATGAAGAAAATCGCCGGAACCCTCAAACTCGACCAGGCCCAATTCAGGGAACTGGAGGCCTTCGCCAAATTCGGCTCCGATCTCGACGCAGCTACCCTGCGCGTCCTCGATAAAGGCCGGAAAAATGTAGAAATCCTCAAACAGGGTCAGTACCAACCCGTCAGGCTGGATCATATGATCGCTATCATCTATTGCGGAACCAGGGAACTGCTCCGCAGAGTCCCCGTCGACAAGGTTAAAACCTTCGAAACGGAATTCACGGAGCTTCTCGAACTCAAATACCGGGAAGTCCTGGACCAGTTGGCAGAAGGAGTGCTCACGGAAGAGGTCGAAAAAGTCCTCCAGAAAGCCGCGGCCGAAGTGACCGAGAAATATACATCAACCAAATAGCGACCTGAAAACCATCGCGCGCCCCATATATGTCAGGACTGAAAGAAATAAGAACCCGCATCGGATCGATCAGAACCACCCGTCAGGTGACCAGTGCCATGAAGATGGTCTCGGCAGCCAAGTTGAAAAAAGCCCAGGACGCAGTCATTGGATTCAGACCATACGCCATCAGGTTCAAAGAGATATTTCATTCAGCCGCATCAGCGCTGGAAGATACCGATGCAAACCCTTACACTGCCGCCAGGAGCAGCGGCAGGGTGCTGGTGGTATTAATATCAGGCAACAGGGGGTTGTGCGGAGCCTTTAACTCGGCAGTGATCCATGCCGCCATGGACCTGATCGAGGAGAAATACCTCCAGGAAGCCCACGACGACCTGGTCGATTTTATGGCGATCGGCAAACAGGGGGAAAGGTTCCTCCAATCGCATAAGATCAGAGTGACGGGCAGTCATAACCACCTCTTTGACAAAATCGATTATGACCAGTGCGCCGGAACCTGCAACACCTTGATGAGCAGTTTTCTCAACGGAACGTACAAAGCCATAGAACTGGTATACAATGATTTCGTCAATGCCGCCCAATATACGCAGGTCAAGGAGACCTTTCTGCCATTGCAAATTCCCGTGGAGGGCCGCAAAAAGGGGACCGGAGATACCATCTATGAACCTTCCAGGGAGGAGGTCCTGACCGATCTGATCCCCATGTGGCTGAAGATCATTTTTCACAAGGCGCTGTTGGTCTCCTGGGCGGCAGAACAGGGGGCCCGGATGACCGCCATGCATCAGGCCACCGATAACGCCACCGACCTGCTGGGCCAACTGACCCTGCAGTACAATAAAGCCCGCCAGGCCGCCATTACCAAGGAAATCCTTGAAATCACAGGCGGCGCCGAAGCCCTCCGTAAATAATCCTGTCACTTTCCTGCAGCCAAAAAGATCTTTTTCACATATAAAAAGATTTATAACTTTGCACTCGCTACGTGGAAAAATTTGTGATTGATTGCAACCACTTAAAAATGCTAAAACAATCGGGCAGCTAGGCTGTTGTTTAATCACTTCACCTGTAGTAAGAGTTACGGATTGTTGAATTGTGCCTCGATTTAAGGCACTTAAATTGTTGTATTATGAGTTACTTATTCACAAGCGAATCGGTTTCTGAAGGTCATCCCGACAAAATAGCCGATCAGATTTCCGATACTTTACTGGACCAATTTCTGGCCTACGATCCCGAGTCGAAGGTAGCCATTGAGACCCTGGTGACCACCGGGCAGGTAGTGATCGCCGGGGAGGTCAAATCGAACACCTACGTAGATATTCAGGAAGTGACCAGGAATGTGATCAAATCGATAGGTTACACCAAGGCGGAATACCGTTTTGACGGCGACTCCTGTGGGATTTTCACGGCGATTCATGAGCAGAGTGGGGATATCAACAGGGGGGTGGAGAAGGCCCGTAAGGAGGAGCAAGGAGCAGGGGACCAGGGGATGATGTTCGGTTATGCCTGTAAGGATACCGATGATTATATGCCTCTGCCGCTGGAGCTTTCCCACCGGATTCTGATTGAACTGGCCGCCATCCGCAGGGAAAAGAACAGCCCCATGCCATACCTCCGGCCCGATTCCAAATCACAGGTCACCATCGAATACAGCGACGATCACACGCCGCTGAGGGTACACACGATCGTGGTTTCCACCCAGCACGATGAATTTGACAAAGACAAGCCGATGCTGGCCAGGATCAGGGAAGATGTCATCCACATCCTGATTCCCAGGGTGGTAGCGCAGCTTCCTCCGCGTATGCAGGCACTCTTTACCGGTTCCATTGAATACCATGTGAATCCCACAGGTAAATTCGTGATCGGAGGGCCTCATGGAGATTCGGGCCTCACGGGGCGGAAGATCATCGTAGACACCTACGGGGGCAAGGGGGCCCATGGAGGTGGCGCTTTCTCAGGAAAGGATCCCTCCAAGGTAGACCGGTCGGCGGCCTATGCGGCCCGCCATATCGCCAAGAACCTGGTGGCTGCCGGCGTGGCTGACGAAATTCTCATCCAGCTGGCCTATGCCATCGGCGTGGCCCGCCCTGTCGGCCTTTATGTCTATACCTATGGACGCAAAAACGTGGCCCTGAGCGACAGCGAAATCGCCGCTAAAGTGACGGAACTCTTCGACCTCCGACCCGGAATGATCGAAGAACGCCTCCACCTCCGTCTTCCCATCTATGCCGAAACCGCACGCTATGGCCATATGGGCCGCACGCCCATTAAAGTCATCAAACAATTCAATCCCCCTTATCACGAGCCCAAAACAATGGAAGTCGAACTCTTTACCTGGGAGAAACTCGACTATGTCGATCCCATCAAAGAGGCTTTCCACCTCCGATAACAACCGGGAATAAGATTCCCCCCCTGATGGCCCTGCCGGAGTTGCCCCAAAAGCTGCTGCCAGCAGGGCTTTTTTTCTTTTAACCCCCTTTTTGAGGCCGACAGATGTAACCTCTTGCCACATTTCTCGAATACGTGATTACCGGCTTTTTTAAAACTTACCGCCATGAAACAGAAACTGCTGACCATTGCCACCCTTCCCTTCGCTAAAGCTCAAATCCTGAAAACCCTCCTCGATAAGGAGGAAATTGACGCTGTCCTGGTTGACCTTAACCTTCCCGAGGGTACCTCCTCCTTAGCTGTCAGGGTACAGATCAGGGAGGAGGAACTGGAAAAAGCCTTCCCTATTCTGGAAGAGTTCCTGGGTAAGACCACCACACAGCATCCTCCGCTGCAGGAGAGCGAGCGGCAGATCCTGGTCCCCGTTGACTTCTCTGATTATTCCATGAAAGCTGCCCGGGTGGCCTTTGGTATTGCCCGCTCCCTGAAAGCCAAAATGGTGCTGTTCCACGCTTACCCCAACCCCATCGTCTATTCGGTCCCCTTCAGCGATATTTATGCTTTTGATACCGGACTGGTGGTTCACCTCGAGAATGCCGAAAAAAATGCTCGGGAACACATGGAAACCTTCCTCAAGGGTTTGGTACACCATTTTTCCAGAGAGGTATGGAACCTGGTGGAAACGGAATTCATCATCAAAGCCGGGGATCCCCGCGATGATATTCTTTCTTATTCCCAGAAACACCAGGTGATGGTTATAGTGATGGGAAGCCAGGGGAAGGCAGGCAGTGACCAGGATATCCTGGGCAGTGTGACGGCTGAGATCATCACCGATGCCAGGGTGCCTGTGCTGGCTATTCCGGAGGAAACCCCGGAAGATATCGCTACCCGTTTTCATAAAATACTGTATGCCACCAACTTCGACGAAAAGGACTTTGTGGCCATCGAAAAACTGATGCGGATCATTGAACCTTATCATGCCGAGATCCACTGTGTCCATGTAGGCCGGAGTGAAGAACCGATATGGGATATGGCCAAACTGCAGGGAATGAAGGATATTCTGTTGGGTAAATATCCCAGCAAGCATTTCGACTGTCAGCTCATCATCGGTGAAGATATCCTGGAGGAACTGCAGCAGTTCATCACCCAGGAGCAAATCGACGTGATCGCACTGACCACCCGCAAAAGAAACATGCTGGCCCGGATGTTCAATCCGGGTATTGCCCGTAAAATGTTGTTCCACACCTCAATACCCTTACTGGTATTCCATACCTGAAGGAACCATTCCGGAGCATCACCGGTCATGCCGGCCATCGGGTTGTGGTCACTCCTGATGTGCCATCGGGGGGTGTGGAGTGAGGGTCCCCTGAGCTGACGGTGGAGGATGGATTCAGGGGCCAGGGTTCAGCTCATCGAGGTAACAGGATGCCGTATAACGAATGGCCTCTTTTACAGGCCGGTACTCCCATCCAAAGGCGCGGGTGATGGCTGAACCGTCAAAGTAGTTTTCGGAGCGTGCACTGGCGGCGGTTTCACGGGTCATGACGGCCCTTTTCCCGGTTATTAAAGACCAAAGGGCAGCTCCGCGCCAGGCCACCTCCAGCATCAGTTTCGAAGCTTTATAACGGGGCTCCGGCCGCCCCAAGGCTCCGGCAATCTCCCTGAAGAAATCACGGTAGGAGAGGTTTTCGGCAGAAAGCAGGTATTTATGCCCCCGGGCTTGCGCAAAATGCGCTTCCCCGGTAAGCAGAAGCAGGGCATCCACCACATCACGTACATCCACAAAGCCGGTGATCCCTCCGGGGTAAAACTTCAACCCCCTGTAGATCAACGGAAAAAAAGAAGAACTCCCGCTGGCCCACTTTCCGGGACCTACGATGATGGATGGCTGTACCACCACCACCTCTAATCCTTCCTCAGCACCCCGCCATATCTCAGCTTCTGAGAAAAACTTACTCTCCGAATAGCCGGTATTCCTCTGTGCCGGAATCCAACTGGTCTCCTCCGTGACCGGAGTGCCGTTTCTGCTGCTCCCCAAAGCCGAATTGGAACTCACATGGCACATCCGTTTCACCCCGCAATGGAGTGCGGCATTGACCAGGTTGGCCGTTCCTTCCACATTGTTGTGTATCATTGCGGCCCGTTCCCGGCCATCAAACGAAACAATGGCCGCACAATGGTAGATCGTTTCCACCCCTGCCAGCAATTCTTCAAGGGAATAGAGATCCAGAATATCACCGTCGCACCACTCCACCAGGTCAAAAAGTGACCCGCCATCTTCATGGTGACGCAAAAAGAGCTTTCTTACCTGCCCTATATCACTGTTGCTGCGTTTGAGTGCCCTGATCCTGCCATATTTCAGGACCAGCGACAACAAGAGGTGGCTGCCTACCAGCCCGGTGCCACCGGTGACGAATATCATGATACTCCCTTTTGTTTATTACCAGGAGCTTACACCCCTGTGCTATAATCATCCTCCGGCTTACTCCAGGGAGTAACCGCCTTGGCCCCGAACTTTCGGGCCGAAAAATGATGCACCCTGACCCTGATGACTCCTACATTGAGGATAGAGGGCTCACTGAACCTGAAGGTACGATCGCTGTACTGTGCCATCAGCCGCTCCATGCATTCCACCTTCTGGTCATACGCTTCTACGATTACTGCCTCCCCTTCGGCCAGAACAGAACTCGATACCACACGGTAACTGCACCCTACCCCGACATCCTGCCAGGCCAGCTCTTCCCCTGACGTCCAGTTAATACATACCCTCGGATTCCGCTTGAGCGTTTCCCACATGCGGCCTGACTGCGCCGAGTGAAGAATCACCGTATCCCCATCCAATGCGAAATTCATGGGCAACACATAAGGCTGATCCTGATCACTCATGGCCACATAACAGCTCTTGCACGACCTGATGATCCGGTCTATCTTCTCCCTCTCTTCGATTTTGACGGTACGCATGGATCTCCTTTTCTGTATCAATTCCGAAAAATACACATTTTAAAAGAAACCGGCACCATGGCTCCCTTTTACTTTCAGGGAACTGTTAAGGAAAAAAAGCGTACTTTTGGAAGGCTTAATTCTCCCTTATGGAACAATTTACAACCCGTCAGAATAAAATAGCCCGGCTCCTCCAGAAAGAGATGGCCGAACTCTTCCTGAAAGAACTCAGGGGTGAATTCCAGGGACTGCTGATCAGCGTCACCGTCGTTCGCATTACCAGTGATCTCTCGCTGGCCCGCTGCTACCTCAGTATTTACCCTCCCGATAAAGGGGAGGAAACACTCAAACAGGTACGGCATATGACCAAAACCATCCGCGGACTGATTGGCAACAAGGTGGCCAAACAACTGCGCATCATCCCCGAGCTCGAGTTTTTCATCGATGACAGCCTTACCTACCTCGAGAATATCGACCGCCTGCTGAACCAATGAACCTTCCCCTCTTCATAGCCAGGCGATACCTTTTCTCCCGCAGAAAGCAACATGTCATCAACCTCATCTCGGGAATTGCTGCCACAGGCATTTGCATTGGTACCTTCGCACTGGTGGTGGTGCTGTCGGTATTCAACGGCTTTGACGGCCTCATTAAATCCTATTTCAGCCAATTGGATCCCGATCTGAAGATTACCCCCAGCGAGGGGAAATTCTTCGATCCAGGCCCTCTCACCACCCAAATACTGGCCGAACTACCCGGAGTCGCCGCCTGGTCCGGAGTCCTGGAAGGCAATGCCCTCCTGACCTACGAAGAGCGACAGTTCATCGCCACCATGAAAGGAGTGGATGAGCAGTTCAGAGAGATCACCGGCATCGACAGCTTGATCATCGACGGGCAGTTCCTGCCTACAAACAGCGGGGAGTGTTTCGTAGTGCCCGGACAGGGGGTAGCCTCGTATCTGGGCATCAGCCTGGGTTTTACTACGCCCCTTGGCTTCTTTGTTCCGGCAAGAGGACTTACAGCCTCCTTCTCCCCCGAGAAAGCCCTCAAATACGGAAGCTGCTATCCCTCAGGAGTTTTTGCCCTTCTGGAGGAGGTAGATGCCACCACGGTCTTTGTACCCATCGCCTTTGCCCGCCAACTTTTGGAAGCCGAAGGTAAAGTGAGCGCCCTGGAAGTGAAAATCAACCCCGGATACCAGGTCGGAGAAGTCAGAAAAGCCATTCTGGAGAAAACCGGAAACGACTACCTGGTCAAAACAAAATACCAGCAACACGACTCCCTCTATAAAACCATGAAAATGGAAAAATGGGCCACTTACCTGATCCTGGCTTTCATCCTTGTCATCGCCTCCTTCAACATCCTGGGCAGCCTGACCATGCTGATCATCGACAAAAAAGAAGATATCATGATCCTGCAAAGCATGGGCGCCTCCCATCAATTGATCAGGAAGATCTTCCTCCTGGAAGGATGGCTGATCTCTCTGGCAGGAACTACCGCCGGTCTTCTCCTGGGCTGGTTGGTCTGCCTGGCTCAGATCCACTTCGGCCTGGTCTCCCTTCCAGGAGAAGGCTCCTTTGTCATTTCTGCCTATCCTGTCAACATCCAGATCCCCGACCTGTTGCTGATCGCAGGGGTCGTGCTGACCATTGGATTTCTGGCCGCCTGGTATCCTATCAGGTCAATCGGCCACACCGATCTCCACCTCCATGCCAACCCCCGAAACCAGGAGGGATAACCCCCGTTTTCCAATAGTAATGACCCCGGAATCCTATAGTAATGACCTCCGGATTCCCATAGAATTGAACCCATGAATCCTATAGTAATGACCTCCTCAGATAATTATAACTTAATAAGGCGTAACCCTGAACCATGATTTTTTATCCTTTTTTTTCATCCTAAAATCTTACCTTTCACCCGGAAAAAATCAAGTTAAATGAACCGTGCCACCCGACTGAGATGGGGTATGAGGAGATAGATATTTGCACCATTCGACACGGCGTTCGGCAGCGTAACGCGGAACCCATGGCATGAAGTGCTTCAGTCGGCTTTATTGCCGTATACAAATGAAAAATAAGTCATTAACTAACACATAGAGCAGTGAAAGCATTAGTAAAAAGTAAGCCGGAAAGGGGCATTTGGATGGAGGAGGTAGCTGTACCTGTACCAGGTCCCAACGATGTTCTGATCAAAGTGAGCAAGGCGGCCATATGCGGGACCGACCTGCACATATACAAGTGGGATGAGTGGGCACAATCGGCGATCAAAACGCCGGTGATCATCGGACATGAATACATGGGGTATGTGGTAGAGACCGGCAGTGAGGTAGAGAATGTGAAGTGTGGGGACCGGGTGACAGTGGAAGGCCACATTTCCTGTGGATATTGCCGGAATTGCCGCCGGGGCCGTCAGCATATCTGTGAAAACACCATCGGAATAGGGGTCAGCCGCGATGGGGGTTTTGCTGAATATCTGGCGGTACCGGCCAAAAACGTGCTTCATATCAATGAACGCATTCCCGATGAAATCCTGGCTATCATGGATCCCATGGGCAATGCCACCCATACGGCCCTCTCCTTCCCCCTGCTGGGAGAAGATGTGCTGATTACCGGCATTGGAGGCCCTATCGGAGCTATGGCTGCCGCGATCTGCAAATTTGCGGGTGCCCGTAACGTCGTGGGGACCGACCTGAGCCCCTTCCGTCGCGAACTGGCGATGAAAATGGGAGCTACCCTGGTCATCGACCCTACCAGGGAAAACCTCCGCGAAAAAATGGCAACCCTCCATATGGTGGGAGGCTTCGACGTGGGCCTCGAATGCTCAGGATCCCCCGCCGCCTTTAACGATATGGTCAACAACATGTACAATGGCGGAAAAATCAGCCTCCTGGGCCTGCTGCCCTCCTCCACCACCATCAATTGGGGAAAACTGATTTTCAAGGGATTAACCTTAAAAGGCATCTATGGCAGGGAGATGTATGAGACCTGGTACCAGATGGAAATGATGCTTCTCTCGGGACTGGACCTGTCAGGCGTCATCACCCACAGGTTTCCGGCCGACCGCTTCCAGGAAGCCTTTGATATCATGGAAGCAGGCAACTGCGGGAAAATCATCCTGGACTGGAATTGATCAATCACACTGACCTTTGAAAAGCGGAATAGTCATACGCTCCACTGGTAGCTGGTTTACCGTCAGGGATGACGAAGGCACCCGCTATGAATGCCGTATCAGGGGAAACCTCCGTTTAAAAGGAATCCAAACCACCAACCCGGTCGCTGTGGGCGACCGGGTTGATTTTCAATATCTTGAAAAGGAAAGTCAGGACCACGGGCAGCTTATCGGCATGATCCAAAAGATCTACGAACGGCAAAATTACATCATCCGCAGGTCACAGAACCTCTCCCATCCGGCCCATATCATAGCCGCCAATATTGACCAGGCTCTCCTGGTCGTCACCATCAGCTACCCTGTCACGACAACCACCTTCATCGACCGTTACCTGGCCTCTGCCGAAGCCTACCGTATCCCTGTCGTACTGGTGTTCAATAAAACCGACAGATACACGCCTGCACATTTCGAAACCCTTCACCAACTCACCCAGCTTTATACCCATCTCGGTTACCCCTGCCTGCACACCTCCGCCCTGTCCATGGAAGGGATGGAGGATCTCAAAAACAAGATGAAAGACAAAATCAGCGTCTTCAACGGGCACAGCGGTGTAGGTAAATCCACCCTGATCAACCTGCTCCAACCCGGACTGAACCTGCGTACCTGCGAAATTTCAGACTACCACGAGAAAGGAAAACATACGACCACCTTTTCAGAACTCTTCGAACTCAGCTTCGGCGGTTATATTATCGACACCCCAGGCATAAAAGCCTTTGGCATGCTGGAAATGGAACCCTGGGAAATATCCCACTATTTCCGTGAAATCTTTTCCACCTCTTCCAACTGCCAATACAATAACTGCTCACATACTCATGAACCGCAATGCGCCGTCAAAGATGCCGTGGAAAAAGGAGACATCGCCCTCTCACGTTATATCAGCTATCTCGGACTCCTAGAATCAGACGATAAATACCGGCAACCCTTCTGACCGCTAACTGGTCTAACCTGATCCCTTCCAGAAACGAAGATCCCCGACCCAGCGGCTTCTCCCTCCATTTCAACACAAGGATTCGTATTATATTTTGTTAAATAGAATATAGAAAACTGTATATCAGTTATTTATAACCTATTCTTCACCTACCTTATCCGAATCAACGGGAGAAGAATCTGCTGATTGGAGCCAATAATTGTAAAGGAGGGTCGCCCGGGCGTTACCGATTTCGGCAGAGAGCTGTTCGCGCGAGAGTTGCCGGAGGTTACGCACCGATTGGTATTTCCGGAGGAGTTTTTGGATGGTGACAGGACCAATGCCCGTGATACCATCGAGTTCTGATTGGAGGAAACCGGAGGATCTTTTCTGACGGTGGAAGGTAATGCCAAAGCGGTGGGCTTCGTCGCGGAGTTGACTGAGAAGTTTCAGGGATTCCGATTTCTTATCCAGGTAAAGCGGAACCTGGTCACCCGGGAAATAGATCTCCTCCAAACGTTTGGCAATACCGATAATGGTGATTTTACCCCGGAGCTGCAACTTTTCCAGGGCGGAAGTGGCGGCAGACAACTGTCCTTTGCCACCGTCGATGACGATCAATTGCGGGAGGGGTTGCGCTTCGTCCAGTTGCCGGCGGTATCTGCGGGTCACGATCTCCTCCATGGAGGCAAAATCATCGATTCCTTCAACGGTTTTAACATTGAAATGACGGTATTCCCTTTTAGCCGGTTTGCCTTGGATAAAGACCACACAGGCTGCCACGGGGAAACTGCCCTGGAGGTTGCTGTTATCAAAACATTCAATTCTCGCCGGAAGCTCCTGCATCCGCAGGTCTTTACGAAGGGTCTCCAGAATCCTTTCCGCGGGTCGTAGTGGGGTTTGAGCAGCGGCCTGTTTTTCTCTTTCCAACCTGTAGTAGCGGGCATTTCTGCGGGAAAGCTCCAGAAGTTTGACCTTTTCCCCCTTCTGGGGTACGGTAAATTTCACATTGGCCAGAACGGCTGGGATCCTGAAAGGGACAATGATTTCACGGGCCTGGCTGTATAACCTTTGCCGGATGTCGACCATAGCGGATAAAAGCAATTCCTGGTCAGGCTCATCGAGCTGTTTGCGGATTTCCATGCTGTAGGTTTGTACAATGGCTCCCTTGATAATCCTCAGATAATTGACAACAGCCACCTTCTCATCCGAATCGATGGTATAGACATCGACATCGGTAATGGTGGGACTCACCACAGTGGAACGGCTCTGGTATTTTTCGAGCGCCGCGATTTTCTCCTTGACCATCTGGGCTTCTTCGAACTGGTAGGCGCCTGCATGCCGTCGCATGAGTTCCTTTAACTGGCGGATGACACCAGTCACATTTCCCTTAAGAATATCCCTGATCTCGGAGATGCCCTGGTTGTAGACCGCTTCACTCACCAGTCCCTCACAGGGTCCCTTACAGTTACCGATATGGTATTCCAGGCAAAGCCGGTATTTGCTTCTGGCGATGTTCTCCTCGGTCAGGAGGTAATTGCAGGTCCTCAGCTTATATAGCTTCTTAATGAGTTCGAGCAAGGTCGATACCGTCATCCAGGAAGTAAAGGGGCCAAAATATTCGGAACCATCGCGTACGACCTGCCGGGTTTTATATACCCTGGGAAACCGTTCATTTTTGATACAAAGCCAAGGATAGGTCTTATCATCTTTGAGACGGATGTTATAGCGGGGCCTGTATTTCTTGATCAGGTTATTCTCGAGCAAAAGGGCATCCTCTTCCGAGTCCACCACCATATGACGGATATCGGCGATATTGCGCACCAGCAGGGCGGTTTTCCTGTTTTCCGGGGTTTTATTGAAGTAGGAGGAGACCCGCCTCTTCAGGTTTTTGGCCTTTCCAATATAGATGATCATCCCAGTATTGTCGAAATATTGGTAGATCCCCGGAAGGTCAGGCAGCAAGGCGATGAGTTCCTTCAGGTGGGCCAGGTGGCGGTTGATGATTTTCTCACTCAAGGGCAAGGATTATGGGTAGCTGACCAGGACATGGGGCTCGTATTTTTGGAGTTCCTCCTTGAGAGGGGTCTGGATAAACTGCAGATCGCAGATAAAGCTGAGATAAATGCGGGAGACCTTCATTTTACGCACCAGATTGAGTGCGGCCAGGGCGGTCCCCCCGGTGGCCAGCAGGTCATCGTGAATCAAAACCACATCCTGTGGGGAGAGGGCATCGGCATGGATCTCTATGGTATCGGTCCCATATTCCAGGTCATAGGACATGGCGATGGTGGAGGCAGGGAGTTTTCCGGCCTTACGGATGGGCACGAACCCGGCCCCGAGCCGGTAAGCCAGGGCACCCCCTACAATAAAACCACGCGATTCGAGGGAAACCACCCGGGTGATCCCCTGATCGGCAAAATGAGCCGTGATCTGGTCTACCACCTCACGGTAAGCCGCAGCATCCCCGATAAGGGTGGTAATATCCTTGAAACTGATGCCCGGTTGGGGAAAATCAGCCACCTCTCTGATATATTTCTTTAAATCCATTGGTTTACCTTTTTTTGTTCCACGTGGAACATTTATCTACCCAGCAAAATCAGCAACACCTGAATATCGGCCGGTGAGACCCCGGGAATCCGGCTGGCCTGTCCGATCGTGGCAGGCTGCAACGCCGTGAGCTTCTGCCGCGCTTCAGTGGAAAGACTTTGAAGGGTTGAATAATCGAATTTTCGCTGAATATCAATGTGTTCCAGTCTATTTAACTTATCCGCCAAGGCTTTCTCCCGGTTGATATACCCCTCGTATTTAACCGAAATTTCGGCGGATTCCAAGATTTCAGCAGAGCGTTCCCCCATTCCGAGGCGCTTTACATGGGCTCCAAAGGGGGTGATTTCCTCCACCAAATCCACGATAGAAATCTGAGGTCTTAACAGCAATTCGATCAGCCTCACGGGTTGCTTCAGCAGGGCCGTCTCCCTTTTCTCGAGTACGGATTGGGCATACTCTGGTTTGATCGAAAAGTTCCGGAGAAACCCGGTAATTTCAGACCGCAAAGCCAATTTCCCTTCCAGCAGGGCCACCCTTTCAGGAGATGCCAATCCTAAAGCAGCTCCTTTACGGGTCAACCGCTCGTCGGCATTGTCCTGACGTAACAATATCCTATATTCGGCCCGGCTGGTAAACATCCTGTAAGGCTCATCCACCCCTTTGGTCACCAGGTCATCAATGAGTACTCCGATATAGGCTTCATCCCTGCCCAGGATAAATTCTTCCTTCTCACCCTTAGCCTTGAGATGTGCGTTGATCCCCGCCATCAACCCCTGGGCACCAGCTTCCTCATAACCGGTTGTTCCATTGATCTGTCCCGCAAAAAAGAGATGATGCACCAGTTTTGTCTCCAGCGTTGCACGCAACTGGGTGGGATCAAAATAATCATACTCAATGGCGTAACCCGGTCTGTAGATCCTTACTTGCTCTAACCCCTTGATTTTTCGCAGGGCTGCATACTGCACATCCCACGGAAGGGAACTGGAAAAACCATTGAGGTAAAACTCCCGGGTCTCCTCCCCTTCAGGTTCAAGAAACAATTGATGCTGCAACTTATCGGCAAAAGTCACCAGTTTGGATTCTATGCTTGGACAATAACGCGGTCCCGTGCTTTGAATGGTCCCATTGTACATGGGCGAGTCGTCAAAACCCGATTTCAGAATCTGATGGACTTCCTTATTGGTAAAGGTAATCCAGCAGGACCTCTGCTTTAATGATGACTTCTCATCCGGTAAAAAAGAGAATTTATAACCACCGGTATCCCCCTTCTGTTCTTCCAGGAGCTCAAAATTCACCGACCGGCCGTCAATTCTCACCGGAGTACCGGTTTTAAGCCGACCCGTTTTGAAGCCAGTTTCAGCCAGTTGGTCGCTGATAAAATAGGAGGCTGACTCACCCATTCTGCCGCCCTCGACCTTGCTACGGCCCACATGCATTAAACCGTTCAGAAAAGTACCGTTAGTCAGAACAACAGTCTTGGCCCTGAACTCCACACCCAGCCGTGTGATAACACCTTTGACGACTCCCTCAGAAATAAGCAGCCTGACCACTGTGTCCTGCCATAAATCCAGTCCATCGGTGTTTTCAAGAATACGTCGCCACTCTTCCGAAAAACGCATCCTGTCAATCTGAGCTCTGGGACTCCACATCGCAGGTCCTTTAGAGCGGTTAAGCATCCTGAACTGTATGGAGGTCCGGTCAGAAACGATACCAGACATGCCTCCCAAAGCATCTATTTCCCTGATAATCTGTCCCTTGGCAATACCTCCCATCGCAGGATTGCAGGACATTTGGGCAAATTTGGTCATGTCCATGGATATCAGCAGAGTATGGGAACCCAGGTGAGCCGCCGCAGCCGCTGCCTCACATCCCGCATGGCCTCCACCGACCACGATCACATCGTATTCAGGTAGCATCAGTAACGCGTTTCTACATCGAACCTGCGAAGATAAAAATCTTCCTTCTGTTTCATCTTCTTTTTATCACCCGGACTTTTATCCTTATAACCGGCAAGATGCAATATGCCGTGTATGACGACCCTGGCCAGTTCCATCCTGAAGGAAACGCCATACAGAAGACTGTTTTCCTTTATTCTGTCGATACTGATATATAGTTCGCCGGCAATCAGTTGAGCTGTGCCATTGTCGAAGGTAATGATGTCGGTATAATAATCGTGTGCCAGAAAGTCAATGTTGATTTGAAGCAGGTATGCATCGGAACAGAAAACTACATTGACCGGCCCCGTCTCTCTATTCTCATTTTCAGCTATTCCCCTGATAACAGAACGCAAGAAATCCTGTTTAACCCTGATCCTGGCCACATCTTCAAAGAAAAAATCAATTCTGCCCACTTTTATCTATCTTGAATTCAATAATATTTCCTTTTTCCCTGAAAAATATACCATCTGAAAAATTCCTGATAATGAAAATTCCCCTTCCTGATTCTTTCATCAGGTTTTCCACACAAGTCGGATCGGGAAGTTCTTCATAATTAAACCCTTCTCCTTCATCAATTACTCTGAAATAGAGATATTTCTTACAGGCAAAACACTCTATACGGACCATTTTGGCTTCATCGTACTTATTCCCGTGCATGATGGAATTGACGACAGCCTCGTTGAGACAAACCAGTACTTTACCGAATAGTTCCTGATCCACCTGAAACGTTTTAAACATCTCAGTCAGGAAATTTTCTACAAGTGTCAATTCCGCAGTATCAGAAGAAATGATAATTGATTTTTTACTCTGTGGCATGGGAATTGAACCTTTCTACATAGTTTTTGTATTTGTCCTGAAAGAAGTTATTCATGTTCAACCTGCTACGTTGAATATGTTCAATGGTTATATTTTTATCCTGGTTTTTTTCAAAAATCAAGGCTGGCTGGCTGTAAAATTTATCATCAGCCGTATTAGATTCCCGCTTATTATCCTGGTCCCTTTCCATTTCAGAGCGGTCAGCTTCCAGCAACCGGGTTTTAATTTCATTCTGTCGCCGGATCAGATCAGGTTGAATTCTTTTATTCATAATATCGCGCCGGTTTTGTTCCAGCAACTGATCGATAGCCTGCAGTTGTTTCCGGGCATCACCCCCCAGATTTCCACCATTGATCAGGTCACGTAACATCTGTTGCATCATTTCATGCATCATCAGAGATTCACCCATCTGGCGGCTCATGTTGCCCTGGTTTCCTTTTTTCATCTCATCAATCATCTGTTGCAACTGATTCCTCAGATTTTCAGATTGTTGCTTAAGACCACTCATTTTACCCGATTTTCCCCCCTGCGAAGGATTATCACTTTCTCCCTGCCCGTCTGATTGTTGATTTTCCATATTCTGCAAGGCATCACTAAGGAAGAGGGCCAGATTGTTGGCAGCGGTGACTACCATCTGTTGACTGGCAGCGGCCTGAAAATAGATCCCCTCCCCCATCAGCTCCTCTGATCGGGTCAAGTTAAATTCCAGGGCCAGGATTTCATTGTTCACAACATTTCCAATTTCCGGGGATCTTTTAGCCAGTGCATAAAGAGAATCCCTGATCACCCTGCTCTGTTCCGATATACTTTTTTGCTGGCGGCTGTATACACGGTAGGCAGGATCCCCTGTGGAGGAGGATCTTACCTTTTCCATAATATCCTCCTGACTGAAGGAAAGATGAATCAGGTTCTTTAAGATCTGCCGTAAATCCCTTATATTCTCTGAATTTTGTTTACTGTTGCCGGCATCTAGCATCTGACGCATGGCAAAGGCCATATTCCCCAATTGATCGCCGGCATTTTTGTGACTTTCAGACCCCTTTTTGCGATTGCTTTTCCCAAACTCTTCACCGGCCTTTTTCAAATGTTCCCTGATCTCCCCGAATTCTTCCCTGAAATCATCAAAATTCACAGGTTTCTCCAATTCCTGGTTCTCCATCATTACCGACTGAAGCTCTTGTTCTATATCATTCAGTTCATGGAGCTCTTCTTCCATCTCCTGTGCCATCTCGTTGGGCGCCTTCCCCTCTTCTGACGTATTTTTACCCGATTCATTTCTCTCTTTCAGTTCCTCCACTCGTTGAACAATATCTTCCAGTTTCTGTTCTATTTCCATCTTTTTCAACATCTCCAGATTTCTGTCGAGTTGCCGGGAGAGATCTTCAAAGGAAAATTCCATCTTTTTACTCAGTTCATTGAGCTTTTTACTGTCAAACTCCTCCGCCAGCTGACTGAACTCTTCCAACAATTTCTTAAGCTCATCGGTCATCACTTCATCCAGTAACTCCTGCAACTGCTCCTGCTTCTTCATGATCTCTTCCTGTTGAGGGGTAAAAGTGTTCCGAAAGCTGTTCTGTTCCTGATTGAGAAGTTCGATCTTTTCCAGCATCTCCTCCAATTGGGTCTTCTCTTTAAGAATCTCCTCCATTAACCTTGATTTCTCCCATTCAGAAATATTCCCATTCAGATTTTTCATTTGTAACTCCCTGATACTGTTTTGAAGTTCTGAAGCTACCTGGCTGCTTTGGTTCATCAATTCCGTCAACTGATCATAATTTTCTTCTTGTGTCTTTTTCAATTCATCCCGGTCGGGGAAGGAAAAAAGGTAACTGTCAGAGGTGGTGGTTTTAGGCCCGTTTACACCATCATTGTCACTCACCGAGAAAAAATAGCTGATTGATTTTCCAAAAGAAGCATACTGCAGGAAATCAAAGGTATAATAGAATTCCTGATCCCTCATTTGCGGTACGACCGGAATGGAAAAGAGTGAATCGTTTTCGCCGGAAACCAGATGAAAGCGTAAAGCTGAAAATCCGTAATCATCATGAAGTTCACCTTTAAAATAAAACCTGGTCAGGTGAAGGGAATCGGGGATTTGGGTCACCCTGATTTCAGGAAAATAGTCAGGGATCACCTGCAGGGTAAAAGTCATGGCCATTTTTTTCCCTGTTTTCTGGTTGGCAACCATAACTTCATAATTATCTGAACGTACCACCCCTGAAGAGAGTGAGAAGCTGTTCTTTCCCTGTTTTTCTGCTTTTAATACAGATCCTTGGCCGCTTTTAATCCAAAGTGAATCAGTATCGAAACACTCAAAATTCCAGGTCAAACGGCTTCCGGCCATGATTTTAAAATCACCGGTATTTTGCACCGTTTTTTCTCCTTCCCCGGTATACCCGGGAGGTTGTACCACCACTTCAAAATGATTGATAACCGGCAAGGCCACAACTTCGAGTAAAAAACCAGAGGATTTATATTTCAGATCGGTGAAATAGAAATCAACGGAGCGCACCACCGTACTGAAATCATATACAAATTTGCCTTCTCCAGAAGATTTCATCAGAAAATTATTGCCCCCTATGTTGATATACATCATCGAGGGCCATTCTTTTCCCCTGCATTCCATCTCTACTGAGAAATCACTTCCTTTTTCCACTTCAAGCGAAGGGGTGAGGAGAATAAACTGGTAAGGAGCGGGTTTGACAAACTCCTGGTTAAAATGGATGATTCGGTTTCCGGGAACAGTCAAAAGCGATTTGTTGGCCATTAAAATAACGGAAACCACCAGAAAACTCACCAGGAAATAAAGCAGCAAGGATCGCAATTGCCTTAAACTAAGGGCACCCGTAAAATCAATAATTTTAAGTTCACTAATTTTTTGAGAGATAGCAGCCTCTGTAAGGGTTTCGGAATATTTAGGATCACGCTGGTCGTGCAATTCCAGCACATTAATCAGCTTATCCTTAATACCTGGAATATAATGTGCAATGATGCTATTTAACTTTCTGTTATTGAGTAGTTTTATAATACCTGACCATTGGATGGCAGGAAATAGAACATAGCGGACTGCCAGCAATCCATTAAAAAGTAAAGTGGTAAAAAACAGAATCCTCCTCCAAAGTTGAGGCATATAGAGGAAATACTCGAGGAGGTTAACAATGACAAATGATACAATGAACAGGGCTCCGAAAATCAAAATTCCCCGTGCCAACTGATAGAAAAGGTACTTCCTCCGAAAAGCATCCAGCTTTTTTTGCAGTATGTTGAAATCATTTTTCACCCTAATTAATAAAATGTTTTATTTCAATAACTTGTACATTGTTACCGGATGACATCATTGTTCAAAAGTATCTCAAAAAAATGAAATAATTTCACAGCTCAATTTTTGACAAATCCGTTCCGAATTTTATCTGACAAAAAACGGCATCTTTCCTTAGGTTCTTTTTCTTTTTTTATTTTTGGAATATCAACCTTCACTCTCCTGTTAATATCATCGGGGAATCAGGAGGTATAAGTTATAAACAACCATTGAAAAAATTATTATTTCAATTGAAAGACCGACGATTAAGAAACGTAAATTTGTTAATATGGTTTTAAAAGGTGTGTTACCCTGGAGTGGATTAATTTCTTCTGAAATCTTTCAACACCTATTAACAGCACAGTATTATCTTCATTATTTTCAACTTTAAACAATTCTTAAATATTTAAATAAATATAACGCAACTAATGAATACCCAAATATGAGCTGTTACAAGATACTGGTGGTAGAGGACAATCCGCTTAACCAGAAGATACTGTCCTTTTATCTGGGAAGGCAGGGGCATGAGCTGAACCTGGTGGCCTCGGGAGAGAAGGCGCTGGAAGTGATGGCCCATGAAGGGGCAGATGTAGTGATCCTGGACCTGATGTTGCCTGGGATCAGCGGATATGAGACCGCCAGAAGAATAAGGTTACTGGAGCAGGAACTGGGGAGGCGCAGTTTTATTATTGCGTTGACAGCCAATGCCATGGATAATGACCGGGAACAGTGTTTGCAGGCCGGCATGGATGAGTATATGTCAAAACCTTTTGATATCCGGAAACTCAATGATATCTTCGGGGCTTTAAATATGAAATAACAGGAGGCATGGCGGATTTGCTGGATATCAGAGGAGAAAGTTATAATGAGAAGGACCGTGATTTTGACAATCAATTGCGGCCATTATCATTTCTGGAATTCAGCGGCCAGGAGCAGACGGTGGAGAACCTTCGTATTTTTGTAAAAGCAGCCCGTCAGCGGGGTGAATCCCTTGACCATGTTCTGCTTCATGGTCCACCCGGACTGGGAAAGACGACTCTATCCTCTATTATTGCCCATGAGATGGGCGTCAACATTAAAATAACTTCAGGTCCGGTATTGGATAAGCCTGGAGATCTGGCAGGATTGCTGACCAACCTGGAGGCGCATGATATCCTTTTTATAGATGAAATTCACCGTTTATCACCCGTGGTGGAAGAGTATCTTTACTCTGCCATGGAGGATTTCAGAATTGATATATTGATAGATAAAGGGCCCAGTGCACGGTCTATACAGTTGGAACTCAATCCTTTTACTCTGGTGGGTGCAACCACCCGTTCGGGGTTGCTTACGTCGCCGCTGCGTGCCCGTTTTGGGATCAAGTTTCATCTCGAATACTATGATGTGGAGGTTCTTACCCGCATTGCACAGCGTTCGGCATCGATTCTGCATGTGCCCATTGAGGAGCGGGCAGCCGTGGAGATTGCCTCCCGCAGCCGGGGTACACCGCGTATTGTCAACGCCCTGCTGCGCAGGGTACGCGATTTTGCCCAGGTCAAGGGTTCAGGAAAAATAGACCTGGAAATCACCCGCTATGCCCTGGAAGCCCTTAATATAGACAAATACGGCCTCGATGATATGGACAACAGGATTCTGGTGACCATCATTGATAAATTCAGGGGAGGACCGGTCGGAATTTCCACGATCTCCACCGCCGTAGGCGAAGATGCCGGAACCCTTGAGGAGGTTTATGAACCTTATCTGATCAAGGAGGGATTTATGAAAAGGACTCCCAGGGGCAGAGAGGTGACAGAGCTGGCTTACAAGCACCTGGGACGGTCACGATATGGTGACTCCCCCACCCTATTCTGAGCAACCGGTTTCTATTTCGAACATTCTGGGCCATAACTTGCCTGTCACCAGAAGATGCCCGGTACCGGGCATCAGGGCAATCCCATTGAGGACGTCAATCCTGTCGGAGGAATGGGCATCCATGACACTCAGTATCCCTTTCAGGTTGAGCTGAGCCACTACTTTTCCCGTGGATGCCTCAATTTTAAGGATCAGATCGGTCCCCCATACATTGGCCCAGATAAAACCATGGTCATACTCCAGTTCATTAAGATAACGGTAGACTTTCAGGTGATCGGCCACCTGAACTCTCCTGACTACCGAAAAATCAACCGGGTTGATCCAGGTCAGGGTTTCGGTTCCGTCGCTCATGATCAGGTAATTTCCATCATTGGTGAGTCCCCATCCCTCCTGCGAAGCAAAGGCAAAACTGTCGGTGACCCCAAAATCAGAGAGGTTGTAAATGAAACCCTTCCGGTGCTTATAGGTCAGTTGATAAATTTTATCTTCCAGAATGGTGATGCCCTCCCCAAAATACTGCTCATCCAGTTTTACTGATCTGCTGATTCTCCCTGATGGAAAGTCAATCCTGTAAAGTGCTGACTTGCCGTTTTCACCCGTTCCTTCATAGAGATAACCCTTATGGAATTCCAGTCCCTGCGTAAAATGTTCATTATTATGTGAATAATCTTTGACCACCCGGTAATTGCAGGAGAGCGGTTCCGTATCGGAAAGAAGGGTGAAATTCCGGAGAAGGGTATAAGCCTTGCCGTCATGGTTTTCTGACACGATCCTGACGGTATTGACGCCCAGAATCCCTTGTCCGGTGATCTCTTGGGTCATCTCGGCCTGGTTGCCTGAAAGGACCAACAGGTCGTTGAGGTATACTTCGGTTTTGGCCAGCTCTTTTCCTGCATTTTTGGTTTTGACATGCAGTGTAAGCGGCTGACCCATGTGGTAACTTTTTGCCGAAGGGAGTATTTCAAGGGTAGTGACCGGTTTGGAAGATTTGTTGGCTTTTCCGGTACAGGAACAGATCAGGACCAGAAGAATAAGCTCCACCAGAACCATATAATTTCTCATGACTACAGAATCAAAGGTTGATGCAAAAGTAAACAGATCTCCTCTATCTTTGCCAAAAATTCTCAGCTTTGAATCCTTTCAGGAAACTTTTGGGAGATACGGCCATTTATGGGGTGAGCAGTATCGTGGGGCGTTTTCTCAACTGGTGGCTGGTACCTTACCATGCCGGCATTTTCAGACCCGAAGAATACGGCGTGGTCAGCAATCTCTACAGTTATGTGGCCTTTGCCATGATCCTGCTGACCTATGGTCTGGAAACAGGCTATTTCCGGTTCGCTTCAAAACACCCCCAGCCTGCCACCGTTTTTTCCACTGCACTGATTTCGCTGCTTTCCACCACTACCCTTTTTCTGTTGGTGATGTTTTTTTTCAGGGGAGAGATCGCCACGGCCATGCAATACGGGGAACACCCCTCGTATGTATGGTGGCTGGCACTCACCGTTGGTTTGGATGCCATTACGGCCATCCCTTTCGCACAGCTCCGGCTCCAAAACCGTCCCATTAAATTTGCCTTCGTCAAACTGGTTAACATCGGGTTGAATATTGGTTTCAATCTCTTCTTTCTTTCCATTTGTCCTCTGATTATCAAACACTATCCCCATTCTCTCGTTGCCCTGATCTATAATCCTTCGCTGGGTGTAGGATACGTCTTCCTGGCCAACCTGCTGGCTTCCCTTTCCACCCTGCTCCTGTTGATGCCTGAGATTCTTTCCATTAAACCCCGGTTTGACCGTTCCCTCTTCCGCCAAATCATGGGTTACTCCTTTCCTATCCTGATCATCGGACTGGCGGGTATGGTCAACCAAAATATTGATAAAATACTGATTCCTTTTCTTATACCCACAGAAAAAGATCCGATGTTCCAGTTGGGCATTTACGGAGCCAACTATAAGTTGGGGGTACTGATGAATATGTTTATCCAGGCCTTCCGTTATGCCTTTGAACCCTTCTTTTTTGCCCGGAGTTCTACGGAATCCTCCTCCGACCCGGTCATCTATGCCGTGGTCATGAAATATTTTATCCTCTTCGGCCTTCTGATCTTCCTGGGAATGACCCTTTACATCGATGGTGTGCAACTCCTGATCCCCCCTGAATACCGGCAGGGCATCAAAGTGGTTCCCCTGATCCTAATGGCCGATCTCTTCTTCGGGATCTTTTTCAGTGCTTCGATCTGGTATAAACTCAAAGACCGGACCTGGTACGGCGCCTATATCGCCCTGGCAGGTGCTGCCATTACCATCCTGCTCAATTTCCTCCTGATACCGGTGATGGGATATATGGGATCGGCCGTTACCGTTTTTATCTGCTTCTTTATTATGATGGTTATCAATTATTTCTGGGGACAGAAATACTATCCTATTCCATATGATCTGAAACGCATCGGAAGCTATTTCCTCGTGGCCATCCTCGTTTTCTCCCTCTCCCTGCTCACCAGCCGTTTGTCCCCCTGGCTGAAATTCCCTGTGAACACGGCCCTGCTCGCATCATTCCTGATGATGGTCTACGCGTTGGAGGCAAAGGAATTGTCCTCAATATTATTTAAGAATAAAGGATAAAGAACTAAAATATATTAAATTTGTTCTTTTCAACGGATCAAGGCTGTTGAAGGGAAATAACCAAAGCGGATTATGGAGGAAAGAGTCATTGCGTTGGCAAGTGATCATGCCGGATATGCCAGGAAGCAGGCATTAATGGTCTGGTTCAGGGAGCATGGGATTCGATTTGCCGACCTGGGGTGTTATTCCGATGAAAGTTGTGATTATCCGGAGTATGCCCATGCCATTGCACGGGCGGTCAGTAAGGGAGAGTTTTCTCTGGGAGTGACCTTTTGCGGCACGGGACAGGGGATCAGCATTACAGCCAACAAGCACCAGAAAATCAGGTCAGCGCTCTGCTGGAACCCCGTGATAGCCCGCCTGGCACGGGAACATAACGATGCCAATATCTGTGCCATTCCCGGAAGGTTTGTCACCGATGAAGAAGCCGTGGCTATCGTGGAGAGCTTTTTAAATGCCCGTTTTGAAGGGGGCCGGCACCAGCACAGAATTGATCAGATTCCGTTGTCCTGTAAGGAAGAAGAATCCTGATTAAAGATATCGGGAGCCATTAAGGGGACTATAAGGATGGCCTACAGAGGGGAGAAGAAATTTTTACGGGATTCGGTGATAGCCTATGATCGGCGGCATCGGGCCATTCTGGGTCACAATATCCGGAAATATGAGGAGGCTGTGACCCGGGGAAAAATGCGTCATCCCCATTATGATACCTTCAGGGAGTATGCTGCCGGGGTTAAGGAGGAAGCCCTCGCCTCTCTGTCCGGTCATCTGGAGATGTTTGAGCGACAAATTACCGCCCGCGGAGCGCAGGTTTTCTGGGCCCGTACTGCCGAAGAGGTATTGGAGATTGCAGGCGGTTTTCTCTCCCGGAATCCTTCCTGCCGGGTAGTGAAAAGCAAATCGATGATTACGGAGGAGTGCGGTTTCAATGAAGAAGCATCGCACCGCAACTGGGAGGTGGTGGAAACCGACCTGGGAGAATTCATCGTTCAGACGGCCGGGGAGAAACCCTATCACATTCTGACACCCGCCATGCATAAGTCGCGCGAAGATGTGGCGTGTCTGTTTTCGGAGAAGTTCGGAACCCCGGAAGGGGCCACTCCCGCGGAAATAGCTGCTTTCACACGGTATCATCTGCGGGACAAATTCGCGGAAGCCGATGCTGGTATCACCGGGGCCAACTTCATTGTGGCCGACATCGGGGGGATAGGGCTCACCGAGAATGAGGGCAATGCACTGATGACCGTTTCGTCTCCTGATCTGCATATCGTGATTGCCGGTATAGAGCGGGTTATTCCTTCGGTGCAGCAGTTGCCTTTTTTCTTTCAGTGGGTGGCGCTTCATGGTACGGGCCAGCAGGTGTCGGCCTACAACACGCTTCTGTTGGGACCCCGTGCGCCTGGTGAAAAAGACGGGCCCCGTGAGATGGTGGTCATCCTCCTCGACAACGGGCGAAGCCGCCTGCTTGCCCGGGAGGAGGAACATGCCGCCCTGCGCTGCATCCGCTGCGGGGCCTGCCTCAACGCCTGTCCCATCTACCGGAATGTGGGGGGGTATACCTATGGATCGGTCTATACCGGTCCGGTGGGCTCTGTCATCACTCCATTCTACAGTGGTTTCAGGGACTACGGCCATCTCAGCTATGCATGCACCCTCTGCGGCCGCTGCAGTACAGTATGCCCCGTGAAAATTCCCCTGTCTGACCTATTGCTCCTCAACCGGCAAAGGATGCAGAAAGTTTCCGGAGGAAAACCTCTGTGGAACAGGGGAATGATAGCCTACCGCTATCTCTTTGCCCGCCGGTCGCGCCTCGAAAGATTCGGGGGCCGTACCGCGAATAGTCTGATAGCCCTCCTCCCCTCCCCTGCCGGCAGACACCGGAAAATGCCCCGCCTGGCCACCCGCTCCTTCAGCCATCAATGGAAAACTCTTAATAACTGAAATATGTTGTCAAATACCTGTAAGTACGCCTTACGCGCACTCATTTACATGGCCAAGTATTCGGGTGACGAAACCCGTATCGGCATCAAGAAAATATCTGCCGACCTGAGCCTCTCATCTCCGTTTCTGGGGAAGATCCTCCAGAACCTGGTCAAGCAGAAACTGTTGGTTTCCACTAAAGGCCCTAATGGGGGGTTCAGTCTTTCCAAGCCCCCGGAAGAGATCTCCCTCTGGGATATCGTGACCAATGTCGACGGAGAGGAGTATTTCACCAATTGCCTGATTGGACTTAGGCCCTGCAAGGCCCATGATGAATCCAAACCCTTCTGTCCGGTCCACTTCAAATATGAGGAACTCCGCAAGGTGACCTCCCAATTTTACAAGGAGACCTCCCTGAAAATCATCGCCGACGATATCGAGAAATTCGAGGATCTGGTCAGGTTGTAGTGGCTGGCCTGTATATTCATATTCCTTTCTGCCGCAAGCGGTGCCACTACTGTGATTTTTATAAAACCACGGAATTAGGGCTCAAACCGCGGTTTCTGGAGATGGTGGCCCATGAAGCGGAGAGGCAGGCGGGATATCTGGAAGGGGAGATCCTGGATACCTTCTATTTTGGGGGGGGGACTCCCGGCTTGTTAGCCCCGGGTGAAGTTGCCTTTTTGCTGGAGAAGGTGTCGGCCCTTTTTAGGGTGGCCTCCGATGCCGAGGTCACCCTGGAGGCGAACCCCGATGATTTTACTCCTGGTCAGCCGGCTGCCTGGCGGGCCATGGGGGTCAACCGCCTCAGCATGGGAGTACAGTCGTTTCACGACGACCATCTGAAAGCCATGAACCGCCGCCATACGGCCCGTCAGGCCCTGGATGCCGTCGATTTAGCCCTGAAAGAGGGATTCACCAATATCAGCATCGACCTGATTTTCGGCCTGCCTGACATGACCCTTGCCCAATGGGAGGAGAACCTCGATACGGCCCTCTCCCTGCCTGTCAGCCATATTTCAGCGTATCATCTGACCTGGCACGAGGGTACCCCCTTTTATGAGTTTCTGCAGAAAGGGATCCTCAGTGAGGCTACCGAGGAGGAGAGCCTGGAACAATTCAGGCTGTTGATTTTCAAAACGGCGCAAGCCGGTTTCGACCATTACGAGATTTCCAATTTTGCCCGTGGCGGTGCTTACTCGCGTCACAACCTGGGGTACTGGTCGGGAGAAAAATACCTGGGACTGGGGCCCTCGGCCCACTCCTACAACGGCCAGTCGCGGCAGTGGAACGTGGCCGACCTGCGAACCTACCTCCAGGCCCTGGGAGAAGGTAAAATACCCTTTGAATCAGAAGAACTGACCCCCACCGACCGGCTCAACGACACCCTTATCACCCGTCTTCGCACCAAATGGGGCGTTTCCATTGAACAACTTCACCGTGAATTCGGGGAGGAGGCTGTTGCCCCTGTCTTGGCTTCGGCCCGCCCCTTTCTCAAAGAGGGTACCCTAATCGAAGAAGGAAGAATCCTCCGCCTCTCCCCCGCCGGTATCATGGTCTCGGACCGGATTATGGCCGCCCTGATGACGGTATGAGAAACAGTGACCAGGAGGGCATTGGACCAGAGGTGGTTCAGTGGGAGGTGGTTTCCTTCAGAGGGTGAGTCTGCTATTTGCGGCGGGGTGTTCAATTAATGGGTATCTTTTTATCCCGGAAAAAATAGCCCTCATTGCCGGAGGAGGTAAATTCCGTCGTCAGTGCCCAACCAGAGGCTGTTGGAGCGGTCTACGGCCATGCAGTAGATCGTCAGGTTAGGAAAGCCTTCGGGGGCCTCCTGCCACGTCTCACCGTCAAAAACCGAAAGATCCGTTTTTTCACCTCCACCGAAGCCTGCCAGCCAGAGATAATCGCGCTGGTCGGCCTTCAGCAGCCGGGGCCAATAATCGAACCGGGAAATGCCAGGTAAAATGTTGGTCACCGAATCGCTGCGCCAACGGTAGACTTTATTGGTCATGAAGGAGGAGGAGAGGCTGACATCGTCGATGACATAGAGGGTGCCCTGGCTGCTCACATCCATGTCGGTGAGGTAATACCCTTCCACGGGCAGCAATATCCATTGGTCGCTGGTGATTTCCACCACCTTTTGCTGGGTGACATAACCTCCCGTGGCGATCCAGGTTTTTTCGCCGCGGCAGACAATACTCTTGATGAGGTTATCGGGGAGGGGGGAGTTATCGGGGGTGTAAAAGGTGAAGGTGCCTCCGTCATAGCAGCCCGCTCCACCCAGGAGGTGGGCTGAACTGCTGAACCAGACCCTGCCGTTGATATCGCAGGCGACGTGAAAGACCATATCCCGCGGCAGTTGGTGTGATGCCTTGGTGAAATAGGTCACACTCCCCTTCCCGATCCGTGCCAACCCGGAGGAATAGGTCCCTGCCCACCACGACTGGTCCCAGGCGTTCCAGGCCAGGTCCAGAACCTCGGAAGTGAGCTCATAGTGGCTCTCCAGTCCGTTCCGGAGAATAAAAACCTCTTTCCCCGAGGCATATCCATAGTTCTGGTCGTCACTGGCTTCGAGGACCCGTATGGTCTTCCCGGGATGCAACTGTTCGCTGATCTCAAAACTCACCTCTTTCCTGAAAAGCCAGGTGTCGTCACCACTCCCTGTGTAGCACCCAGGCAGCAGCCCCGCTGCCAGAGCCGTTAAAATAAGAGAACTGACTATTTTCCTCATATTCAGCATATAAGTTATATCCTGCCAAGTTAAGGTTAAGACCTGTTTCTCAACCTATGAATTTCCTCCCGTGGTGTTACTATTAAGACCACTTTCTCAACCTGTTGTTGCGTCGCGTTTTAAATTAATCAGAGCATTTCGGTGCAATATTGTAATTCAGAAAACCGGGTGACCGGGTGGAATCAGACCAGATTTTTCTCTTCTCAAAAAAGTCTTTCGCCGGCGATGCGGGTTTCGAGGATTTTGGCGTGGAGGATTTCTTCGGGGGAGGCTTTCATCAGGTCGGTATCGAGGATGATGAAGTCGGCCCATTTTCCGGGTTCGAGGCTTCCTTTTTCGTGTTCTTCAAAAGAGGCTTTAGCCGCCCAGTGGGTGATGGAGCGGAGGGCTTCCTCGCGGGAGAGGCTGTTTCCGGGCTGGAAGCCGCCTTCAGGAAGGCCCTGGTGGTCACTCCGGAAGACCGAGGCATAGAAGGTGAACAGCGGTTCTATTTTCTCGATGGGAAAGTCGGTACCGTTGGGGATCCATCCATTTTGGGCCAGCAGTTGACGGTAGGCATAGGCGCCCTTAATTCTTTCGGGGCCGAGCCGTTCTTCAGCCCAGTTCATGTCGCTGGTGGCATGGGTGGCCTGTACCGACGGAATGACGGAGTAACGCTCGAAGAGGGCAAAATCGGAAGGATGGATGACCTGGGCATGTTCAATGCGCCAGCGGCGGTCGTTTTTACCTCCGAGGCAGCGGCCATAGGTCTGGAGCATCAGCCGGTTGGCGCTGTCGCCGATGGCATGGGTGGCCACCTGGTAGTTGTGTTCGAGGGCCTGGCGGCATAGTGTGTCGTAGTAGTCCTGTGGGGCGATCTGAAGTCCACGGTGGCCGGCGTCGTCGGCATAGGGTTCCAGCATCAGGGCCCCCCGCGACCCCAGGGCCCCGTCGGCGTACAGCTTGAGGGTGTTGACCTGCAGCCGTTCTGTTTTATAGATCCCCCGGGTCAGAAAGTGGTCGAGGTTTTCCTGGTCGGGATGGATCATGGCGTTGATGCGGATTTTCAGCCTTCCCTCCTTGTGGAGGGAGTCCATCAGGAGGATGACCTCTTTCGGCAGGCCGCAATCGGTGACCGAAGTGAGGCCCGCGCGGAAGCATTTCTCCTGGGCAGCCAGCAGGGCCCGGGCTTGCAGTGTATTTCCCGGTTGGGGAAGGACGGCGCTCATCAGGGCCTCCGCATTGTCGATGAGTACTCCCGTAGGCCGCCCGTTTTTCAGGAGCACCTCTCCCCCGTCGACGCGGGTCTGTGCGGTGATCCCCGCCAGCTCAAGCGCACGGGAGCTGACCCATGCGGCATGGCCATCGATGCGGACCAGGTAAACGGCTACCCCGGGAAATAGCCGGTCCAGTGCGCTGTTGTCGGGAAACTGCTTCACCGGCCATTCGTTCTGGTCCCAGCCGCGCCCCAACAACCAGGCGCCCCCCGTCTTTTCATGATGTTCCCGGAGGCGGTCGTAGATCTCTTCCGGAGAACGGGTGCCGCTCAGGTCGGCATATTCGAGGAGGTTCATGCCGTAGCCGTAAAAATGGGCATGGGCGTCGATAAAGCCGGGATATACGCATTTGCCCTGCAGATCAAGGGTTTCCCTGGCTTCAAAGCGCGAGGCGATCTCTTCGGAACGGCCTATGGCGATGATTTTACCCTCAGAGACGGCAAAACTCTCCTTTATACTGAAGAGGGAATCGACCGTATAAACGGTCGCGTTCAATACGACCAGGTCGGCTTTGGGGCGGGTGCATCCGGCGATCATGAGCAAAAGAAATAAAAGGGTGATCGGTTTGTACATAGGTTGGGAAATGACTCGTTTGGAAGAATTTGCTGATTCATCGGGTTTTCGGTTCACTGCCTTGACAAAGGAGCCTAGGCTCAGGGCGGATGTTGAACATCCTGTGAACGGCCTGTCGGTTAAGGGTGAGATCAGGAGAGTTCATGGCCTGATGGCCGGAACCGATCGCCGGAAGGATCAGGCGAGTGGTTTTTCCGGGGCCAGCAGGGGCGAGAAATCCTGGCTGGAAGGCCATTCCTCCGCCTGTAATCCTTTTCTGAAGATGCGGGCGGTGTGGTTTCCGATGAGGGTGAGATGGTTGTTTTCTCTGAGGAGCATGGTGCCTTCACGAAGGCCGACCACGGTAACAAGGGGGTTGATTTCCTGGAATTCCAGGATCCGTTGTTCGCGGGTTTCCCCGGCATGGCCTTCAGGGTTGGCGTCGAGGTAGTGGGGGTTGATCTGGAAGGGAAGGAGGCCCAAGGTTTCAAAGCCCAGCGGGTCGACGATGGGCATATCGTTGGTGGTGCGCAGGGTGGGGCAGGCCACGTTGGCGCCGGCACTCCACCCGATAAAGGGAGTTCCTGCCAGCACCTTCTCCCTGATGGGCTCCATGATCTTCAGTTCATGCATCCTCCGCACCAATTGCCAGGTATTTCCTCCCCCAACCACGATGGCTTCGGCCTGACGGACTGCAGCAATGGGATCCGCAACACGGTGGATACCGGTCACGTGGTGGCCCACCTCCGCAAAACGCTCTTCGACCTTGGTTTCGTACTCATCATAGGAAAAAGTGACGGCCGCAAAGGGGAGAAAAAGGGCGGTCACCGGCCGCCGGCCCAGAAAACCGGCTATTTCATGCTTCGGATAGTCGAGGTAAGGCTCCCCCGGCATGGTCGAATTGCTGATCAACAATAGTCTCATGAGGTATCATTTTAAAGGTTAGAAACTTATCAGGGTTATCCCAAAGGTAAATGGGGTCACTTCCGGGCCGGCCTCCTTTTGGAATAAGGGGCGGAGGTCGCTCAGGGCAAAAAACTGAAAACTGCGGTATCCTGCGCGGATCATCAGGCTATAACGGAAATCGGGCAGCGAGAAGTCGCCCGGGGTTTTCAGCTTTTCCTTTTTTCTCTCCAGCCGGTATTTGATTTTGGTATGACTGTCGAGCCGGTACCCTCCTACTACTCCGGCCGAAAGGAAAAGCCTGTTTTTATCATGCCCCATAGGAATCTGCAGTTCGGCCAGCAGGGGCACGGTGAGGTAAGCCAGGGAAAACTTGGATTTCTGGTTATCGTCGAAAACCAGGATTTTGGGTACGATGGTGCCGTCGGCTCTCTTCTCCAGGGTAGTATTCTTCTCCAGCCGGTAACTCTCCAGCCATAAACCCAGTCCGGTCAATACCCCGAAGGTGTTTTTGTTTCTGTTCAGCCCGAAGCTGTGCTGGAAGGGGTTGATGAACAAGCTATTGGACCGTATCAGGTTGTTTTTCAAGAAGGCGTTGTCATACCCGTTGTAATCGGTATGCAGGAAAGTATTCAGTCCGAAATCGATCCCTGCCCAGTGGCCCGAAAATTCCTCTTCCCAGAAATTAAAGCCGGGGTCGCTCCTCTCCCTGAAGTCGATATTCCGGAGCATTTTTTCAGGGTTTTTCCGGATGATACGGAGGGTATCCCTGCCTTGGTTCTTTGTTGCAGGGGCATGGGAAAGGCCGGGGACAACCGGTTTTTCAGGCGGGAGCGGCGCAGCACGGAGCGATGCGAGCAGGAAAATAAGCATCAGGAGGGCTGGAGCTGCCGGTCTGTAACCGGGGTATTTTTTCAGTTCACCCATAAAAAACAATCACGCATCCACCCATAAGCAGATCCTAAAACAATCACAGATCCACCCATGAACAGATTATAAAACAATCACGGACCCACCTGAGAGTGGATCCGTGACAAAGTTACAATAAAGTGGCTTTTCAGCACCCCTCCGGGCAAGAGAATCGCCCTTCGGGTTACAAACTGGCATTCGTGAAGGAGATCCCGATGGTCAGCGGCACCAGTTCGGGTCCTTTGCCCGTTTTGAAGAGGGGCGTCATACCATAATTGGCGAAGAGGCAGAAATCGCCGAAACCTATACGGCCTGTCAGATCATATTTCAGCGGGTTGAGGTTGAAACTGCCGCGTTCTTTATCTTTTGAGCTGCCGTTTTTCACCTTGGTATGGGAACCGATGTTCAGTCCGCCGATGACTCCTGCCCCCAGGGTAAGACGATGGGCGTCGAGTTTCAGGGGGGTGGCGATCTCCAGCATCAGGGGCGCCGTGAGATAGACCACGTTGAACTTCGATTTGTCAGCTTCCTTCTCGAACATGACCGGCTCCAGGATATAGGGCGACTGAGATCCCTTGGCGATGGTCCGGTTGGCCTGATCAAACCGGAAATCCATGAAGCTGAACCCCAGTCCGGTGACCACTCCGATGGTCTTGCGCTCGTTGGAGAAGGCTGTTTCGGCTATGTTAATATTGACCGTCAGTGATTTGCCATGATTGAGGTCGAAGAAATCATACCCCTGGAATTCTGTGCCCTCATAAAGGGAGTAGTCGGTGGTGTGGAAGGTGTTGATCCCCATCTCAAAGCCCCCCCAGTGGCCGTCGAATTTGCGGTGGACCTTCTTTTTCTCCGAAGGTTCCCGGGAGGTACGTACCGAAGTCCCGTTCCCGTTGTCCACAATTTTAATGTTCCGGTTGCCGATACGAATCTTCACGGTGTCACCACCGTAACTGTCATCGACCACGATCACCCCGTCTTCACCCACCTTCACCACGGTGCCGGTGCCCTCTTCAGTGACCGTGACCACATCCTTGTCGCCTACCTTAACGACGGTTTTGGTAGAATCCTCCTTCACCGTCATAATCTCTTTCTCCGTCGCCTTCACACGGGTGGTATCCTGAGCTCCTACACGGGTAGTAATGAGGCTGGCAACGGCCAATAAAAGTAGAAATAGTCTCTTCATGATTTTCTGTTTTTTGAATTCTGACCGTATGACGGGGAACCGATTCCGGAAGTTACAGGAGGGCGAAAAAAAACACCCGTATAGCAAAAAGGTTGATTTCTGAGGGGAAAAGCCTCAGTGGCTCACGGGGATAGAGAGTCCCAGGAGGCGGGTTTCCAGGTTAAGGGCGGTGATTTCCCCTTCGGAATTGGTATGATAGCGGAATTTCTCCCCTGACAGTCCGGTAGCCAGCCGGAGGCCCCAACGGGTTACTTTGGACACGGTGAGATCGGCGAGGCCTGTCTTTTCCAGAATTATTTCGCTCAGGGGAAGGGCTTCGTTTTCCTGGGCCAGGGGTTCGGCCAGGGGTTCCATGGCAGTGGCCGGGTGAGGTATGGAGGTGATGCTGGCCAGGTTGATGTTCTCTTCCCGGGGGGAGAGGTGTGCCTGGAGGGAAGCCACCAGGGCGGGTGCCTGCGTCTGGCGGGTGTTAGGGAGCGGTCCTGCCGGATGGGAGGAGCCAATGGCCGTGCCGGATTTGGCGTGCGTTGCCGGAGCCAGGCCTTCCGATACTGCATTCGTGGCCATCAGAATCCCTGCATCAGCTCTCCTTCCTCCTGAAAGGGAACCCTCGCCCTCTACGACAGTTTCACCACGCCGTGACAGGGTGGAACTACGACCCGGTGTCGCAGCCCCGGAAGAGGGGCTGGTCCTGGCGGCGGTCAGGTTTTCACGGGTTTCTGCCAGAGTGCCGGAAGCAGCGCCAGAGGGTATGGTTGCCGGTGGTTCCGGCAGGATATTCTCATGGTTCTTCCCACTATTTTCCCCTTCTCTTCCCCCGTTATTCTCCCGCGCCGCCATCTCCGGTGTTTCTTTGTGACTGCCGGGAGGGATGGTGGGGGAGTCGGTGAGGGTATAAATGAGCAGGGCGGTCAACAGGATAGCGGCGACCCGCATACTCCACTGGCGGAGGCGGACGACTGCCGGCTGGCGCATCAGCCTCGACCTGGCAGGGAAAACCATGCGCTCATCAGGGGTCAGCCGGGTTAATTCAAAAAGAGCGGCTTCCTCCTTTTTTCCGGGATGGGTGCCGAGATAATGATCGAAAGCGGCCGCCTCTTCCGGGGTGAGATCTCCCTCCAGGCGGGCCACGGCTGCCGTCTCAAACTCCCCCGGCAGGTCGTAATGATCTCTGAAAAGCCTCTCTTTTCCGGCGAAATGAAATTCCGGAGCGTGAAGCCTTACCTCCCGGAACTCCTCCAGTTCTTCCTGCAGGTCGGGATTCAGGCTGAGGAAAGCGTGGAATTCCCCGGCCATCCCTTCTTCGAGGTGCCCCTCCAGGTAATCGAGAAACCAGGATTCGTAATTATCGCGGGTGATCTTCATAGCGGGTTATACCAAAACTTCCGGTTTACCAATGTAATTCTTCAGAAAAACCCTCGCCCGGTAAATGTAAACCTTTACCTGCGATTCGTTCAGGGCGGTCATTTCCCCGATTTCCTGATAGGAATAGCCTTCATAGTCGCGCAGGGTCAATACGATGCGCTGCATTTCGGGGAGGCGGTCCACTGCCTCGGCCAATCTTTCCCTGACATCGGACCAGCCGTGGGCCACTGTTGCTCCCCCTGCCGGCAACTCGGCGGCAGGGACCATCCGCTTCTCCTTCCTTAACCTGTCGATCATGGTATGGTAGGCGGTGGTGAAAAGATAAGCCTTCACCTTCTCCCCGTCGACCCGCGCCACATTTTTCCACATCTTCTCGTAGCTCTCCTGTACAATATCCTCTGCAAAATGATGGTCTTTCACATTTTTGGCCACAAACCGGAATAACCGGTCGGCATAAAGGGTCACAGAGTGGTTGTATTCCTCCAGGGTCATGCTGCTTCCGAAGCTTTTCTCCCATAAGACGGAAGAGAAGTCCCAAAAGTTACAGCCTGTTTTTTTATTTTTCGGGAATTGGAACTTTTAAAAGGGAGCGCTATTTTTGCGGCAGTTCCCGAGCGGGGAATGCTGAAATTCAATCGAGGAAATGACGGAAAAAAAACAAAAGATCGTGGTGAGCGGCATCCGCCCCACGGGGAATCTTCACTTGGGTAATTATTTCGGGGCTGTGCGCAGTTTCGTGAAAATGCAGTCGGAATACCGCTGTTATTTTTTTATTGCCGACCTCCATTCGCTGACCACCCATCCGACGCCCGGCAATCTCCAGGCGGGGGTGAAGCAGGTGCTGGCCGAGTATCTGGCCTGCGGTATTGATCCCAACCTGGCCACCATCTTCATCCAGAGTGATGTTCCGGAGGTCGTGGAACTCTACACCTTCCTGAATATGAATGCCTATCTGGGAGAGTTGGAGCGGACCACCTCCTTCAAGGAGAAGGCGCGGCAGAACCCCGATAATGTAAATGCCGGACTGCTCACCTATCCGGTGCTGATGGCTGCTGACATCATCATTCACAAGGCCCAGTTCGTGCCGGTGGGCAAAGACCAGGAGCAGAACCTGGAGATGGCCCGCAAATTCGCCACCCGTTTCAACCATATGTATGGCCACCGGGTTTTCCCGCTGCCCAAGCCTTTTACCTTCGACGGCAAGGATATGATCAAGGTGCCCGGCCTCGACGGTTCCGGGAAAATGGGCAAATCGGAAGGGAATGGCATTTTCCTCTATGAAGATCCCGAAGAGATCCGGAAAAAAGTAATGCGCGCCGTCACCGACAGCGGTCCGACCGTGATGAACCAGGAAAAGCCCGAACCCATCCGGAACCTCTTCACGCTGATGTCAATTGTGTCGGCACCGGAAACGGTGGCATTCTACGAGGAGAAATACAACCACTGTGAGATCCGCTACGGCGATATGAAAAAGCAGCTTGCCGTTGATATCATTGCCTTTACGGCCCCCATCCGGGAAAAGATCCTTGCCATTCGCAGCGATGAAGCTTACCTGGCCCGGGTGGCGCGTGAGGGGGCGGAAAAAGCCCGTGAGTCGGCAGCCCGAACCCTGGCTGAGGTAAAGGCCCTGATCGGCCTGAAACGGCTCTGGTAAGGCACTGGCGCACTGTCGGGGTTGAGGCGTCTGAAAAGTTAAAGTACGCACCGGCCCGAAATGGCTCTGGTAAGGTTGACACCCCGGAGCCGTTCCCTTTCTGATCTCCGGAAGCCCTACGTTCACCCCAACACGCCTTCTTCCCGGAGGGGAAGGCGCCGCTCTCTTAGTCTATTACCTTAACCTTAATGGGCATATCTTTCAGCGGACGGTTGGCACCATCGGTCTGAACAGCCGAGATTTTCGCGATCACCTCCAGTCCTTCAATGACCTCCCCGAAGACGGTATACCCGCCATCAAGGTGGGGCGATCCACCTATGGTAGTGTAGGCCTGACGCTGGGCCTCAGAGAAGGAGGGCTTAGGGGCCGCCTGAAAGAGACTGTCGGCCCGGGCCTGCAGAACGGCTACCCGCTCATTGAAGGCTTGCTGGTTGTTCTCCTGGCGGTATTTGTTGAGTTCTTCCTGGGCGGGGGTGATGACCTGCCTGAGGATCGATTGCTGCAGGTTGGCCACCAGGCGGTTTTCGAGGGTATCGAGTTCGCCGGGGCGCCATATCTTGCCTTCGACGAGGTAAAACTGCGATCCACTGGAAGCTTTCTGCGGGTTGACCTGGTCACCCAGGCGGGCAGCTGCCAGGGCCCCCTTTTTATGAAACAACCCCGGAACAATCTCCGCCGGTACGGTATACCCGGGCCCGCCGTTGCCCAACTGAACCCCCGGCTGAGCCTTCCTGGAGTCTGGATCTCCCGCCTGAATCATGAATTCACGGATCACCCGGTGAAACAAAACCCCGTCATAATACCCCTCACGGGCCAGCTTCAGAAAATTGTCGCGGTGCAGCGGGGTTTCATTATACAACCTGAGTCTGATATCACCTTCCGGCGTTTCAATGATCACCACCGGCCCCTGACCCACACCACTCTTCTGACTGCAGGAAGTACCCCACACCAACAGAAAAGCCATCCCTAACAACAGTTTCAATCTCATAAAAGCTATTTTTGTTATTCTCAACATTTAACGCAAAGTTAAAAAAGATCTCTTATGGAATACCTGCAGATCGACGACTATACCCACCTGGAACTGATCAGAATGAGCCATGCTGAAACGGTCTTCGAGGCCATTGACCGGAACCGCATTTTTCTCCGTCGCTGGCTGCCCTTTGTCGACCAGACCCGTACCCTTCAGGATTCCCGGCAATACATCAAAATGCTCCTTTCACCCCCTGAGAAAATCCGGAACGAGGTGTATACGATCTGGTTCAGGGGAGATTTTGCCGGACTGGTAGGATTTAAGGAGATGGATTTCATCAACCACCGGGCTGAAATCGGGTATTGGCTGATCGAAAAAATGGAAGGCCGGGGATTGATGAGCCGGAGCGTGGACAAATTGATCAATTATGGCTTCCGGAATCTCAATTTCAACCGGTTGCAGATCAAAGTAGCGGAAGGAAACCTCCGGAGTGC
The DNA here is from genome assembly GCA_964552955.1 of uncultured Prolixibacteraceae bacterium. GTDB lineage: Bacteria > Bacteroidota > Bacteroidia > Bacteroidales > Prolixibacteraceae > UBA1413. Next base: position 15,712 of record CAZKIU010000002.1, on the reverse strand, counting down.
CGCCATCCCCGAACGACTTGGTTTTTCCGCCGAGGGAACCGAAAGAGAAGGAGAATACCATACCGATCGCTTTTTCAACCTTAAGGTCTATAGCCTCCTGAAACGGGAGTGGCTGGAACACCTGCTGAACCACTGACCTTTGTGCATTACTTCAATCTTATCTGAATCTGAACTCCTTAGGTTAAATACTATTAAGTAATGAAGCGGTTTATTAAAAATGAATATATTTGACCCGAAAATTCATTTATTCGATTGCTGTTTAAAACGAATCGGCAAAGTTACAAGCATGAATATGGAGATCAAAACCGTCCGGAGAAACCTATACAGGGTTTTGCGCAAAACGGGGGTTCGGAAGGAGGATATATCCCTGGAAGCGAGCTTCCAGGATGATCTTCATTTTGATTCCACCGACTGGACCATCTTCACCTACTTTTTTGAGACCATTTTCAAGGTAGATGTGGAAGATGAGCAGCTCAGGAAGCTGCATTACGTCAATGACACGATCAGATTGTTGGGTCAGACGGCCTGACAGGATCATTTATTAAAAAAGAGGAGAAGGGGAGTGGTAATCACTCCCTTTTTTTATTCGTTCCACCGGAAGCCGTCGTGGTGGAATCCTGCCAGGGTGAGCACGCGGTCGATGACCGTCATGGCAGCTTCCTCCAGGGTTTGGGGGCGGGAGTAAAAGGAGGGAATGGCAGGACAGATGACTCCTCCGGCCAGGGTGATGGTTTTCATGTTCTCGATATGGATGAGGTTAAAGGGGGTTTCGCGGGGGACCAGGATCAGCCGTCGCCGCTCCTTAAGCATCACATCGGCCGCCCGGGTGATCAGGTCATCGGAGATGCCCCCGGCTATGCGCCCCAGGATCCCGGCCGAGCAGGGACAAACGATCAGGGTATCGAAGGAGGAGGAGCCAGAGGCAAAAGGGGCATAGAAGTCATTCCGCTCATAGATTTTGAAGGGGGGTACCGCGTTAAAGGATTCCCCTGCCTCATATTTCCATATCTCTGTGGCATTGGCCGAGAAGATCACCCCTACTTCCTGCAACTGCTCTCTGAGGGTGAAGAGCCGTTTTAAAAGAAGCCGGGCATAAAGGGCGCCACTGGCCCCGGTCACCGCTACAACTATTTTCCGTTTGCTCATGGGTAAACGCTTTTCTTTATGTTAGTTAACTCCTGCAATAAAGGCCACCGTCATCTGGTTCCATTGTTTTTCCAACACCCTCGGGAAGAGAAAGAGGGCTAATGAAGCGCCAACTTTACACTGCTTCGGGCAGGAGGGCGGCTTTCAGCGGGGCGCGACGGGGCTATCGGGCCGGTCACCGGTCGAGGCGGTAATAGAGGGCCATGGAGATCACGTTGTTGAACTGGTTCTGGCGCCAGTACCACAGGTCGTTGTCGGGTTTTCCCCTCACCGGAAGAACGGAATAGGCCAGTCGCAGGTCTAGTTTAAGCTGCTCCAGGAGGTCGAACTGAAAACCCAGGAAAGGCTGGAGGTCGAGGTCATTGAAGGGTTTCTGGTCTTCCGGGGGGAAAGGGCCGTTTTCATTGATTTCTACCGAATGGACCAGATAGCCGAAGGAGACCCCGCCGATCACCGAGATGCGGTCGCTGCTGCGGAATCCGGCGTAGACCGGCATATCGATGTATCCCAGGCGCATGATGTATTTCTCTGGGACGGGGTTTTTGGGATCCTGACGGTTGCGGGCCCCCTTCTGGGCATATTTAAGTTCGAAACCCGCGAAAACCGCCGGTGCCAGGTCGGTCTGCACCCATAATCCGGCCAGAGCCCCGGGCTTGTGGTATCCCTTATAGGAATCCCCTTCTACCTGGGTGCCATTAAAGCCAGCCAGGATACCCCCCTCAAAACGCTGGGCCCCTGCCGTGAGCGTTACCAGCAGAAAGACTAGGATCGTTATGGTTTTCTTGTTCATAAACTGAGATATAAAGTATATTGGATTTCAATGAACCTCTCCGGCAGTACCGGCAATTCCAGGGATTCCTCCGTGGCTTCAATCCGGTTTTCATGGTGTGCCCTGGTGCAGATGAGCCGGGGTATTTTTTCCCATGGATTGAAGATTCTAAAAATAGATGTTCCGGCGCTGATTTCCTCAAAAGGCGGATCTTATTTTTTACTTTTGCACCATGATCGACCAGGTAACCATTGAACGCATCCTCGATGCCGCTGAGATCACAGAAGTGGTTTCCGATTTCGTAGTATTGAAGAAACGAGGTGTCAACTATCTGGGATTGTGTCCTTTCCATAACGAGAAAACCCCCTCATTCACGGTGTCCCCCTCCAAGGGCATCTTCAAGTGTTTTGGTTGCGGCAAGGGGGGAACTGCTGTTAATTTCATCATGGAGCATGAGAGCCTTACCTATCCGGAAGCCCTCAAATACCTGGCCCGCAAATTCCATATCGATGTGGTCGAAAAAGAGGAGTCGGAGGAGGAGAAGCAGCAAAAGGACGACCGGGAGAGCATGATGATCGTATCGGGTTTCGCGCAGAAATATTTCTCACGTTATTTATGGGAGGAACCCGAAGGAAGGCAGGTAGGACTCAGCTATTTCCGGGAGCGGGGATTCCGTGACGATATCATCCGTAAGTTTGAACTCGGATACTGCCCCGATGGAAAAAGCACCTTTACGGAAGCGGCGCAGAAGGAGGGGTACCGGATGGAGTATCTGGAGAAAACGGGACTGACCATCAGGAGGGAGGAGTGGATCCGGGACCGGTTTGGTGGCCGGGTGATGTTTCCCATCCATAATATTGCGGGGCGGGTGACCGGTTTCGGGGGGCGCATCCTGATCAGTAAACCCGATACCGCCAAATACCTCAACTCTCCCGAATCGGAGATTTACCACAAGAGCAGGATAGTTTACGGGATCTTCCATGCCAAAAGGGAGATTGCCCGTGCCGACAAATGTTTCCTGGTGGAAGGTTATACCGACGTACTCTCGCTTCACCAGTCGGGCATTGAGAATGTGGTGGCCTCTTCTGGCACAGCCCTGACGCACGACCAGATCAGGCTGATTCGCAGGTTCTCTTCCAACATAACGATTCTTTACGACGGCGATGAGGCAGGCATTAAAGCCTCCCTGCGCGGTATCGACCTGGTGCTCGAGGAGGGCATGAATGTTAAGGTGCTGTTGCTGCCACAGGGGGAGGACCCCGATTCCTTTGCCCGAAAACACAGCTCCTCAGAACTGCTGAAGTTCATCAGTGAGAACGAGACCGATTTTATCCGGTTTAAGACCACCCTTTTGTTGCGAGAGGCAGGCAGCGATCCGATGGCCAGGGCCCGGCTGATCAGCGAGGTGATCCGCTCCGTAGCGGTGATTCCCGACCCGGTCGCCCGTTCGGTCTATATCAGGGAATGCAGCCGTCAGCTCGATGTGGAAGAAGCCCTCCTCTACAGCGAAGTGCGCAAGATCCTCAGCAACCGGTCGGGAGTGGCCGGAACGCCCCTTCCTGCCGTGGCTCCTGTTAGAAGCCCCCGGCCTCCCCGGATTACCGAAACCACCCCGGAGGAACTGACCACTCAGGAGATGGAACTGCTCCGTTTCCTGCTCCGGTATTGCAACACCCCTCTCTTTGAACGTGAAGGTGAACACCCCGGAAAACCGGAAATCATCACCGTGGGGGAATTTCTGATTTCCGGGCTCAAGGAAGACGAGATCATATCGGATAAGCCTGTATTCAAAACCATCGTGGAGGAGACGGCCGAAAGAATCGGGGACCCCACGTTTCAACCCGAAAGGTATTTCATCTACCACCCCGACGAAGCAGTGAGTCAGATGGCCAGTACCTTGCTGGCCGAAAAATGGGTGGAGAGCAAACGGTGGAACAAAGCCGGGGCCTTCACGGAAAAGGAGAGCGAAATTCTGGATTGGTTGGTACCCCGGATTTTTTATGAATTCAAATTGATGAAAATCAAAGAGATGCATCTAAAACTGGAGGAAGAAATCGGGGTGGTTCATAAATTGAACGATGACGAGCGTCTCTTTGAACTACTGGCCAAAATCCAAAACCTGAAAAAGGCTGAAAAAAGCCTTTCTGACAAACTGGGCAACAGAACCATCAACTGAGTGCATGGATTCCGGAGCAGGCGCATCTTTAACGGCTCCCGCCGTTTCTACACAGGCACTACCGGTCAGATTATCAATCGTTTTATCCTGTCCGATTCCTGAGGGCCTGTTCCTGTCAAATCTTCTTCTTTTCACTTCCTGTCAGTTCCTTTTCAGCCTGTTCCAGCCAGGTTTGTTTCAATAGGAGCGGGCCTTGCCCGTATAGTGAAAAAGTTTGATAATTTGTTGATAACTGGTTATATCTTTAAGAGAGAAATCAGTGGTTACATTTTTGATAAATTCTACATTTAAAGTGCATACAAGTGACCTGATGTAAAATCGATTTAAGCTTTTGAAATACAGTATGATGAAGTGATTTTATCCTGTTATGGGCGAAGTTTTTCAGGCACTGGAGAGAGAAGAAGCCGTATGTTCAGGGGTTTAAGTGTTAAAATTGATTAAAAAATAAGGAATCAAAAACTATTTTTGCGTCATAAAATTTAAAATGAAAATTTGTATGAACAAACAAGTCAGAAAGCTAACAGTGATGATGCTGTTCCTGTTTATTTCGGTGGCAGCAGCATATTCTCAGGTGACTACTTCAGGGATGAGCGGAAGGGTTATTTCCGACTCAGGTGAAGCGCTTCCGGGAGCGGCAGTAGTGGCTGTCCATACTCCATCGGGGACCCAGTATGGAACCATTACCAACAGTGAAGGGCGGTTTACCATCCAGGGGATGCGCCCCGGAGGTCCCTATTCTGTGGATATTTCATTTGTTGGGTACTCTACGGGGAAATACAGTGAGATCACGCTTCTTTTGGGTGAGTCCTTCATTTTGAATTCCACGCTGAAGGAGAGCACGGTGGATGTAGGAGAAGTGCTGGTGGTGGGTGCGAAGCCTTCGGCCTTCGGCACCGACAAGACCGGTGCGGCTACCAATATCAGCAGCGAAGTGCTTACGACCATGCCTTCCATCAGCCGGAGCATCAGTGATTTCACGCGGTTGTCGCCCTTATCGGGCGGAAGCAATGCTTTTGCCGGTCGTGATGGTCGTCTGAACAACATCAACATTGACGGTGCCAACTTCAATAACAATTTTGGTCTCAGCACCAATAACATGCCGGGTGGTGATGCCCAGCCTATCTCCCTCGATGCCATCGAGGAGGTGCAGGTCAATATTGCCCCGTTCGACGTCAGGCAGGCCAATTTCACCGGTGCCGGGATCAATGCCGTGACCAAGAGCGGTAACAACACCTTCAGCGGGTCGGTCTACAGCTATTACCGTGACCAGAATCTGAACGGCCGGTATGTTGGGAGCGAGCGGCTTCCCGATGCGGCCAAGACCTCCACGACCATCATCGGAGGCCGTTTGGGCGGACCGATCATCAAGAACAAGCTTTTCTTCTTCGTGAATGGCGAATATGAAAACTCGCCCTACCCGGGAATGGAATATCTTGCCGCCCGCAGCGGAGTCACTGGCAGCAATGTCACCCGTGTTCCCGCCAGCGACCTGGAAGAGTTCAGCAGCCTGCTGAAATCCAAGTATGGTTATGAAACCGGTCCCTACGAAAGCTATGGCTCCTTTGCCAGCCAGAACCATAAGATTCTGGCCCGCGTCGACTGGAACATCAGTGAACAGCACAAGCTCACCGTCAGGTATAATACCGTGAGCAGCAGCAACGACCAGATCGTCAACGGCAACAGTGCTCCCAATCCGAGGGCTACCTCCAACCGCGTCAGCAAGGATGCCATGTCTTTCCAGAATACCAACTACGGTTTTCTGAATACCGTCAATTCACTCGTGGGTGAATTGAACAGCAACTTCGGCGGTAAATTCTCCAACCAGTTCCTGGCCACCTATACCAAAATCAGGGATAAACGGACCAGCCCCAGCTCTATCTTCCCCTTTATCGACATCTGGGATGGCAACGGAAACTCCTACATGAGTGCCGGTTATGAGCTGTTCACCTTTAACAACGATGTGATCAACAATGTGCTGACCTTCACCGATAACTTCACCTATTATCTTGGGAAACACACCCTGACGGCAGGGGCCTCCTTCGAGAAGCTCTATTTCGGAAATGCTTACATGCGTTACGGAACCAGTTTCTATCGTTTCAAGGATTTTGCCGCCTTCAAGGACCATATCAACGGCGGAGCCAGCCAGCCTATTGCCTTTGGGATCACCTATTCGCTGACTGAGGGTGAAGACAAACCCATGGCTGAACTGGACTTTGGACAGTTCTCGGCTTACCTCCAGGACATTTACAATGTGACTGAAAACTTCAAGCTGACCTACGGGGTACGCGTGGATCTTCCCATTTATCTTAACGAGCTGACCGACAACCCGGCCGTTTCCGCGTTGACCTTTGCCAATGGTGAAAAACTCAACCTGGGCGAATGGCCCGCCTCCAAACTGCTGTGGTCTCCTCGCGTGGGCTTCAACTGGGATGTCAATGGTGACAAGTCGCTGAAGCTGCGTGGAGGTACCGGGATTTTCACCGGAAGGCTTCCCTTTGTCTTCTTCACCAACCAGCCTACCAACAGCGGGATGATCCAGAATACGGTCGAAATCACCAACACCGCCCATCTGGCTACCCTTGATTTCAATCCCGATCCCAAGTTCCATCTTTCCAATACCACGCTGTTCCCGACCACGGCCGGTAAAGTAGCCCCCGGGTCTCTGGCCTCGGTGAGCCCCGACTTCAAAATGCCCCAGGTGTGGAGAAGCAACCTGGCTGTCGACGTCAAGCTCCCGCTCGATATGGTATTGACCCTCGAAGGGTTGTATACCAAAGACATCAACGCTATTGTACAGCGTGATGCCAACCTGGCTCCCTCCAACCCGGCCCTGACCTACAACGGTCCCGATAACCGTCCGATCTGGACTCCTACTACCGCCGGCCGTCGTATTGTCTCCTCCATCTCCAACGCCATGGTGATGGAAAATACCGATCAGGGTTACAGCTACAACCTGACCGCCCAGCTGACCTTCCCCGTGGTGAAAAACCTGGAAGGTATGGTCGCCTACACCTACTCGATGGCTAAGGACATCAGCGGCAACCCGGGGTCACAGGCCGCCTCCGCCTGGTCCAACAACGTATCGGTCCGCGGTCAGAACGACCTCGACCTGAGTTATTCGCAGTACCTTACTCCGCATAAAGTGGTCGGCTCTCTCTCCTATAAGCTGGAGTACGCCCAGAAAATGGCCGCAACCACCTTCTCGGTATACTATTCCGGCTATAACGCTGGCAACTTCTCCTACCGCTATGGTAATGACTTCAACGGCGACGGCGTCACTGCCGACCTGATCTATATTCCGAAGGATCCTTCTGAAATCAAATTCGTCGACGTAAAAGCCGGTTCGGTCACCTATACCGCCCAGGAGCAAGCCAACGCCTTCTTCCGCTATGTGGAGCAGGACAAGTACCTGAGCAAACACAAAGGAGAATATGCCGAACGCAACGGGGCTTACTTCCCCTGGTACAACCGTTTTGACATCAAACTGCTCCAGGACTTCAAAGTCATGGTCAAAGGCCAGAAAAACGTGATCCAGATCAGCGCCGACATCCTCAATGCCGCTAACCTGGCCAGCACTGTCCTGCGCCACTTCGGCGCCATGGACGGAGCCGACTGGGGGGTCGCTAAAAACCTGACCGTCTCCAACGGCGCTATTCTGCGTTCAGCAGGTAACGTCAACAACGTGCCTACCTATACCATGTCGTACGTCAATGGTAAACTGCCGGTGGAAACCTTCACCAATAGCATGACTACCTCCAGCGTCTTCGGAATCCAGTTCGGATTACGCTATATTTTCAATTAACCAAAATCTCACCTTACAAGCAAGCGAAGGCCGTTCCGAAAGGGGCGGCCTTTTTTAATTTCGGAAGGTCAGAATATCAGAATTTCAAAAGGTCGGAAGGACCGAATATCAGAGGGTCAGAGGGTCAGGATATCGGAAGGACAGTCTAAAGGGAGAGAAAAGCCGTATCATGACAGGAATCAGATGTTGATTATGAGTGGTTTAATTGAAGTCGCGAAAAAAAAAAGTAAAAAAATATAGTACCGTGTGTTACATGGTACTGTAACAATTTTATATATTTGCAATACCAATTACAATGTAAAGGAAGGAATAGTTCTTTAAAAAGATCCAGGTAGGAATAATGTGCCGGATAACATGAAGCGCCATGAATAAACAAGGTTGTTTTGCAGGGCAGGAAGCCATGGACCTGCGACAGAACATGCCTCAAAGCCAAAACAGTTAAACAAATGAAAGGAGCAAGAAATGAACATTGAAAACTCGAAAGCGCAGATGCGCAAAGGGATCCTGGAGTACTGCATTCTCCGGGTACTCAGTGGCAAGCCCCGGTATGCCAGTGACATCATTGCAGAGCTGAAAGAGGCCCGGATGATTGTTGTGGAGGGGACCCTCTATCCTTTGCTGAATCGTCTGAAGAATGATGGTTTGCTGGGGTACCGGTGGGAAGAGTCGTCGCAGGGGCCACCGCGGAAGTATTATGAACTGACCCCTGAAGGACGCACTTTTTTGGGCGAGCTGGAAATGTCGTGGCTGGAACTGGTTGAAGCGGTAGCCCGGATCAAGTCGCACCAGGAAACAACCACCGAAGCAGAAAAAACAGAAAACAATTAAAAAAGGAAACCATGAAAAAGACATTCACCATTAATATCAGCGGAACACTTTTTCACATAGAGGAAGATGCCTATGAGAAGCTCCAGGGGTATCTGATCAAGCTGAAGAGTCATTTCGGCAACACCCAGGAAGGCCGGGAGATTGTGGCAGACATAGAGATGCGTATCGCGGAGCTGTTTACAGAAAAGGGAAAGGGAGAAAACAAAGTCATCATCAATGAGTGGGTCGATGAGGTGATCTCCACGATGGGGACGCCCGAGGATTTCAAGGCCCAGGAAGGGGAAGAAGTGGGTGCCTCGTTTACGGCTAAACGGAAGCGGCGTCTCTACCGCAACGGCGACAACCGGGTATTTGCAGGGGTTTGCAGTGGCCTGGCGGTTTATTTTAAGATAGATCCCCTGGTGATGCGCATTATTTTTGTAGTCCTCTTTTTTGCCAACGGGGTGGGCTTACTGGCCTATCTGATTCTCTGGATTGCGGTTCCCAGGGCACAGACCACCGCCCAGCGTCTTGAAATGCGGGGAGAAGAGGTGACTGTTTCAAACATTGAAAAGTCGGTCCGGGATGATGCTCAGGGAGACACTACCGCTGCTGCTGCGGGGATCACCCCTCCTGCCACCAAAGCATCTGCATCCAAGGTTACTGCTTCAGGACAGGCCGACCGGTCGCCGGAGGTGGCCCGTTCGCTGCTGCGCATCATTGCCGTCACCGTCGGAATTTTCCTGATCATGACGGGATTTCTGGGACTGCTGGGATTTATCTCGACGGTTATCGTGGGACAGACTTTTTTGGCCGACTGGCCGGTGATGTGGAATCCCGACCTGCCCTTCCACGGATTGCTGAACCAGTTTATCACGCCTTCCGGGGCAGCCTGGGGGGTGACCTTTTTGGCTTTGCTGGTGGGCATTCCCTTGCTGGCCATACTCTATGCAGGCACCAAGCTGGTCTTCCGTTACCGCTCCAACAACACGGCTATTGGCCTGATCATGGTCGGGTTATGGCTGGTGGGACTGATGGGCCTGGTCACGGTGGCTGCCAGGGAAGCCGGCAACTTCAAGAGCAACGCCACGCTCTCCGGGAGCGAAACCCTCTATCCCACACCGGGGAAAACCCTTTACCTGAAGCTGGCAGAAGACAAATTTGACGACTTCGGGGAGATGGAAGCCGACCTGCCCCGTTGTAAAGCCGTCCTGGCCGACGACAAGGTAGTGCTGCTGGGAGAACCTCGCCTCGACATCGAAAAATCAGCCACCAATGATTTTGTGCTGGTCGTTAAAAAACAATCGAGAGGCCGTACCCAGGGCGATGCCAACAATAACATTCAAACCATCCTTTACCACTACCAGCTGGCCGACACCGTCCTGACCTTCGACCCCTGGTACCTGCTGGGCGATCAGGCCAAATGGCGCGACCAACGCCTCGATATGACCCTGAAAGTGCCCGAAGGAAGTACCGTTTTTCTCTCCGATGGCATGGAGGAGATCATTTGGGATATCGACAATGTCTCCAACACCTGGGACCGTGATATGGTCGGCAAGAGCTGGAAGATGCAGCCTGAAGGACTCTCCTGGACCGATGCACCGCTTCCGGTTCAGGATACTACAATCACGGAGATCAGGAACGACACGGTCAGGTGATGGAATCTGGAATCGGGAGGTGGTTTCAGAAATAGCTGTAGAGGATTTCGGGGTCTGAAGGCATTCCCAGTATCTGGTGTTTTTCCAGCAGGGATTCATAAAGATGGGGGATGCCTTCCAGATGCCCTTCCAGCCTCCGGGCCATGGCAGTACCGTAATAGTCACCGGTTATTGCTGCCTTGACAATGATTCCTTTTTCGACGTGCAGCGTTATCTCCAATGGGCCTTCAGGGTGAAAACTGGTACGAGAGAAAGTATAAGCCGGCGAATAGCTGAAGGTCCACTCCGGGGTTTTAAATTTTGTCTCTGCCAGCAGGGCAATCTCCCGGCGTTCCTCTTCCGGAACCGTGTACATCTGGCTGCTGGCCACCCGTGAAAGCTGATACCCGAAAATATGGGCGATGAATGTGTCGATGGTCATGGGGGAGGGCAGGAACTCGGAAATGTTGGCCACGGCGCTGCGGTTGGATGGGACGGCCTTGCTCTGGTAGGCTCCCGGGACTACCCGGATCGCCTGTCCCAGCATCGCCAGATCAGCATCGAAAAGAAGGGTCCCATGGTGGAGGACCCTGTTTTTATAGACATGCTCGGCATTCCCTGACACCTTCTTCCCCTTCACCAGCAGATCATTACGGCCTGAAGTCTCCGCCACAACACCCAGCTCCCCCAATGCTCCCCTGACCGGTTCCGTGAAGCGTGAAAAGCTGATCTCCTGGGGTCCTGACACATTCCTGATATAGGTGAAATTGACATTTCCACGGTCGTGGAATACCGTTCCCCCTCCCGATATCCGGCGGGCCAGCCTGATGCCGTTTTCCCTTACATACCGGTAATTCACTTCTCCCAGCATGTTCTGGTGCTTACCGGCCACTACGGTATCCTCACTTTGCCAGATCATAAAGATATCCTCGGTGTGGTTTTTCAGCAGAAACTCTTCTGCCGCCAGGCAAAACCAGGGGTCGGTCTCTTTCAGGTGGATGCACAGCATAATCTCCCGCCGTTTTTTATGGACTAAGATATTAAAAAAGAGCAGGCCGGAACCGGAGATGGGCTGGAAGGTTTTCAGATGGCCCTCTCAGGAGTAAAGCTGCTCTCCATGTCAGAATTCCACGATGATCCCGATGGAGGGGAGAAAAGTGCCGGTGGTGTTTTTGACCGTACGCAACTGGTAGCGTGTGCCGTTATCGGTCAGAATGAACTCACCCTGGGCGTTGGTGTCCCTGACGACGATGTCGTTCTGGTCAGCCTGGAAATTGTAGAAATTCTGGAAGTCGATATAGAATTTGGCGGTAAACCGGTTGAGGTACCATGCCTTGTCGATACGGACGTCGAGTTGGTGGAAGGGATTGAAACGGGCGCTGTTGAGGTGTTGGTTGTCGGGGCTCGGGCCGCCAGTCAGGTTCCATACCTCTACCATGGCGCTCTTCTCCAGATCCCACGGGGTGTAGGGGAGTCCTCCTACAAAGCGCCAGCGGATCCCTGCGCGCCAGTTGCGTTTCATCTCCCTGGTGGAGGTGAGCATCAGCAGGTGCTTGCTGTCCCAGCTGGAAGGGATGAAATCACCTTTCCAGTCGGTGAATTCGCTTCTCACCAGGGTGTAGGAGAGGTTGAGGTTAAAACCCTTTCCTGTGATCCGGGTCTGGAATTCCGCGCCATAGGCTCTTCCATCGGAGGTGGAAGTGAGCTTTTCATCGCCGATGACCCCGAAATCAGCCCCTTTATTGGCCAAGCTGATGGAGTCGTTGACCGAGAACGGATAGCGGCCGTACCCTTTGTAAAAGGCTTCCGCCGAAAAGAGAATGCCGGTCCGGGGCCGGTATTCCAACCCCCCGATAAGATGATCTACCGAGATGTATTTCAGCTGGGTGCTCTTGTTGACATACTTCCCGTTTTCTTTATAACCCAGGGAGGTATAGGAGGGCATCTGGTAATAGCGGCCGGTGTTGAAATTGAGGCTCCACTGGTCGGTAAGGGCCCAGGAAGCCGAGAAGCGGGGTGAGAACTGCTTGAACAGGTTGTTCATCTGGCTCGAGTAGTTGTTTGCATCGGCTCTGAATCCCAGCGAAAGGGTGAGCCGCTCCCCGAAGAAGGGTTTACTGGCCTGGGCGAAAAGACCCCATTTCAGGAGGTTCAGGTCGGTCTCATAGTGGATACCGGTCACCTGTCCGCCGTAATACCTTCGGGCCGATGTGTTATTGGTGTAAGTCACCTGCTCGGCAGAGGCGCCGAAGTTGATTCTGGTGCCATCGATACGGGTGTTGTTTTCCACCCTGAACTTGTTCTCGATCTCCTCAGAGAGGTAGTCAAACGTTTTGTTTTCTTCGGAACTGTCGTCATTCTCGAGGTATTTCCAGGCGCTGTTATTCAGGTGGTTGCGACTGAGGACCACCGTCTGGTAACTGTTTTCGCGGAAATGTTTGTAGACGGCCCCTACCGTGTAATTCCACTGTTCGTTGACGGGGATGGTTCCGAGGATATACTTTTGCTGGTCGTCGGGGTTGTCGATGTCGAGGTTGAGCTCGTTGAGGTCTATGGCACCCAGTCCGGTGAGGGTCAATTCGTTCTTTTTGTCGAAGCGGGTGCGCACCTTGAACTGCATATCGTTAAAGGTAGGCAGGAAGGGCAGCTCAATGATTCCGAAGAGGAATTTGAGGTAAGAGCGGCGTGCAGAGACGATATAGGTGGTTTTCTCTCCGGCAGGGCCGTCGAGGGTTGCCGACAGTTCGGAGGCCCCCACGGAACCGCGGAATTTCAGCTTATCGCTGTTGCCGTCGACCTGGGCAAATTCCAGGACCCCGCTCAGGGCGTTCCCCCGGTTGGCCGGGAAGGCCCCCGAGTAATAGTTGACTTCCCTGAGGAGGTCGGCGTTCAGAATACCCACAGGGCCTCCTGAGGCGCCCTGGGTGGCAAAATGGTTGATGTTGGGCACTTCCACCCCGTCGAGAAAAAAGCGGCTCTCAGAGGGCCCTCCGCCACGAATGATGATGTCATTGCGGAAGGCAGGCGTGGATTGCACCCCCGGAAACGACTGGATGACCCGCGAGATGTCACGGTTGGCACCCGGACTGTTTTCGATTTCGCCGATGGCAATGGTGCGCAGGCTCACGGGGCTCTCCTCGGTCTTGCGGAAAGGAGTGGCCTTCACCGTCACCTCTTCAATCTGCTGCGCACTGACACGCATCGGAATATCCACTGAGGCATTACGGGCACTGCTGATCTCGATCTCGGGCGAAAGAGCCTGCTCATACCCAACAAAGGAGGCCTGCAACCGCACAAATCCCGCCTTGAGTCCGGTGATCAGAAAATTACCATCCATATCGGAGATGGTCCCCGTGGTGGTCCCCGCAACCACCACATTCACAAATGGAAGCGGTTCATTGCTGACGGCATCAAAAACCCGCCCCCTGACCGACGCCTGCTGCGGGAAGGCATTGAATGAAAGTAACAGGAACAGAAGCGGAAGAATATCTTTTATTTTAAACATAGAATTAAAATGCTTTATAAGGGTTTGAATGTTGGACATGGATGGTTTTGTGTGGTTTTCAGGGTTTAACGAAGACGCGCACCTTGTGCAGGATTTCCCTGGCAGTGGTCAGGGTAGTCAGATCGGTATAGAGATGACCATCTTGACCAGAAGGATGACCGTGCCCGATAGGATTAAGAAAAACCTCCTGGTCAGGATGAGCAGGATCGATGACCCCGGCATAAACCAGAGAGGGCTGCAGGGAGCCGAAATAGTCGTTGTCACCGGGATATTTACCGTTGGTCCAGAAGTTGTTGGCATCCCACGCCTGGTTGATTTCGAGCAATATTCTGAACCGGTGATCACTTTTTGTGGTAAGGTGACTGTTCAGGCGGAAACTTCCGGCGGGAGTGGCTGCCGTCAGGGCATCGGGCATTGGATTTTCAGGTGAAGGAATGTAAAGACCGTCAGAGGCTTTCACGTTCCGCTTGTGGGCCCAGTAGGGAAGGGTTGCCGGGCGACGTACCACTCCTTCCTTGTTGTCCCACTTTCCAGGTCCCAGTTGTCCATGACCATAAACCCCCCTGGCGACATATTGCGTGACAAACAAGGTCTCCAGGTAGTTGCCCTCCATGTCTTCCACCCAAACCGCCAGGCTGGGATGGTTATAGGCCTTTCCCCGGGTGATCTCCATCGTCAGGGCGTTCCCTGATCCCGTCAGGTTGGTGGTCACCTCCAACTCCTCCACCACCGTTTCTCTGGGGGTGGTACAGGCCACCAGAAATAACATAGCCGCAAAAAATATCTTTTTCATATCACTTATTTATGCTGTTTAGTCTCGTTTGTTCTATTTTTTAAAATTAAAGTTAAACAAATTTCCTGTCAGAAAGTTCACTGCCAATTCTTATTTTTGTAAAAATAAAGAGAAAATTGAGATGCGTGTAGTCATACAGAGGGTTTTAGAGGCGGCTGTCAGGGTAGATGGGGAGCTGGTTTCGGCCATTGGTCGCGGGATGATGGTGTTGGTAGGGATAGAGGAATCCGATGGGGAGGAGGATGTTGCCTGGCTGACCAAAAAGATGCTTCAGTTAAGGATTTTTGATGATGCGCAGGGGGTGATGAATCTGTCGTTACAGGAGACAGGGGGTGATCTGATGCTGGTGAGTCAGTTTACGTTGCATGCCAGCACGAAAAAAGGGAACCGGCCTTCATACATCAGGGCAGCGCGGCCAGAGAAGGCTGTAGAGCTGTATGACCGGTTGGGGGTCTTTCTGGAGGAAGGCCTGGCGAAACCGGTGGCCCGGGGTGTTTTTGGTGCCGATATGAAGGTGGCGCTGGTCAACGATGGCCCGGTGACCCTGATCATAGACTCCCGCAACCGGGATTTCTGAAGCGGGGTACGGCGGTAGGGGCACGAAATGAACCGGGCATGATGGAAAATTTACCTATTAAATGGTTAATTTTGTTGTATGGGAGAGATAACGATCCATGGGGCACAGGAGCAGATAACGATCCGTGGGGCACAGGAGCTTGTTGATGCCTGGATCAGGACTTTTGGGGTGAGGTACTTCAGTGAGCTCACCAACCTGGCCCTTCTGACCGAGGAGGTGGGGGAACTGGCCCGGATCATGGCCCGCACCTATGGGGACCAATCTTTCAAGGAGAGTGACCTGGGGCGCGACCTGAGCGATGAGATGGCCGATGTTTTATGGGTTTTGCTCTGCCTGGCCAACCAGACCGGTGTCGACCTGACGGAAGCCCTCCGCAGGAACCTGGATAAGAAAAGCAGCCGTGACGCCACAAGGCATCGCGCCAATGAAAAACTAAAATAGTACACACATGAAACGAGCATGGTGCTTCTAACACAAAAGGGCATGAATATTTGCTCCAT
>CAZKIU010000001.1:131280-166487 GCA_964552955.1 uncultured Prolixibacteraceae bacterium | reverse complement strand
GCCGCTCGATGCCCGAAGTCCGGGTCGCTCATGGTCTGAGCCAGTTTCTGCCTGAAGCGTAGCCGCCCACTGTCTGGGAGCTGTGCCGCTCACTGCCTGACGCGAAGCGGCCTACTGCCCTGAGGTCTGAGCCTTTTTGTGGATCAGAGTTTAATCAGTTCGACGCGGCGGTTTTTGGCCTTGTTTTCAGGGGTGTCGTTGGCGGCCACCGGTTTGCTTTCACCGGCTCCTTCGGTCTCCAGAAGAGAGGCGTCGATGCCGTAGGTGGTGGCCAGGGCGGTCTTAACCGCTTCAGCGCGCCTTTGTGACAATTGCCGGTTCAATTGGTCATCCCCGTCACTATCAGTATGGCCCACGATTTTTACCCGTACCCCGGGGTTCTCCTTCAGCACATCGGCGATGCTCTTCAGGGTTCCTTGCGACTCGGGCTTGATATCGGCCTTGTTCACATCGAAGGTGATCCCATAGGTGACTAGTTTTCCCTCGGTGATCAGCTTGCTGCGGGTATCGGGGGCTGCTGTGGTGACCTTAATATTCGTCACCATAGGCCAACTACCCCGGTCCCAACCTGAAAACCGGATCCTGTTGAAGGCAATCCCCGGATAGATATTAGTGGGCATATCAACCACCTTGGCCCCCTCATGGTAAATACGCACCCGTCGTTTCTGGATCCAGATAATCACATGGTTGACCTGCTCCAGCACTACCGGATTCTTGGTGGCTTCGCCGGTAAGCCACGAGTCATCGGGACTGTCGGTATACCCCAGCGTCTCCCATCCTTCCGCAGTGGGGACGATATGCACGCCCCCCTTCCCGGGATACAAATCATCGTTGAGTTCCTTTGGATCCTCGGGATTCTCCTGATACAGGGTAAAAACAATGCCCCGGTCGTAGGCTTCATCGGGAATGATGTCAAATTCGACGATGAAATTATCGGGAAAGGAGATCTCTTTAGTGTAACAGTATACCGCATCCTCTCCATTCATATGGAACCACTTCCCGGGGGCCACGTTCACCGTCTTCACCTCTGCGCTGCCATTGGTGGTCCACAGCGCCGGAAAATCACCCACGGCATCCTGGCTGAAATCCTCAAAATAGAGGATCTTGTCGCCCGGAACAAAATCATACTGGGTGGTGGACTGCAATTTCGTCTTTTCAGGTTGCGGGGAGGTTGCCTTAGGCGCCGTCTCCTCCTCTCCTTCGTCGGCTCCACTCTCCTGTTCAACAGCCTCTTCAGCTTCCTCAGCCTTCTCTTCTTCCCCTTGGTTCCCTTTCTTTTTGAAAAGCTTGCCAACGCCTTCCTCCATCTTGTCCATCCCCCGGTCTATTCCCTGATCGATACGGGAATTGGTGCGCTGGGTGGCCTTCTCTTTCGCTACTTCACGCGGATTGATAATCTGAGCATTCAACGCCTGACTTATCATAAAAAGCATGAGCGTCAGTACGATAACTGGGCATCTCTTTGTATTCATAGGATCAATGGTTTTATGATTAATCGAACATAAAACTAAGGATATTTTTCATAATTCTCTTAAATTTGAGAAATCATCTGGTTTAAAAATGATCACAAATAGAACAACGAATTAAAGCGCAGGCAAATGGAGAAAGTGATTTTAGGGAAGGTGTGGGGAGACCTTTTAAAGAGGTTCCACTGGGTCAGGGGAATAGGGCAGCAAGTTCGTTCGGCCAAGGTCATACAACAGCCAGTTCGTCCGGCCAGGATCATGCAACAGCTGGTTCACCCCGTTAAGATGATGTTTCTGCTGGCGGCAGCCGGCGGGTGGCTTTCCGTGGCTGCCCAGCCTTCCGGAGGGCCTTACGGTCCTGTGAATCAGAGCTGGCCCCTGCCCAAGACCGCAGGTAAAATCATCTATGTGGCTCCTGACGGCAACAGCCAGGCTTCAGGAGATCAGCTGGCGGCCCCCACCACCATTGAAAATGCCATTTCCAAGGCCATGACCGGCGATGTGCTGATCCTCCGGGGGGGCATCTACCGTTCGGGCGACCTCGAATTCAACCAGGGGATCACCATCCAACCTTACAATGACGAACAACCCGTCTTCAAGGGCACGCAGGTCGTTACCCAATGGCAGCGGCTGCGCGGGAACCTCTGGAAAACACCCTGGAAAACGCTCTTCCGTGCCTATCCCGACGACTGGTGGGTCCCCGACCGCCACGGCATGCGCACCCCTCTTCATGTCTTCAATAACGATATGGTCTTTGTCGACGGCCGGTTGCTCCATTCTGCCGGGTGGCCCGGTGAAGTGGATGAAAACAGCTTTTTCATTGATTATGAAAAGGGTTTTGTCTATATCGGCACCGACCCCGAAAACCGGCTGGTCGAAATCACCGCCCATAACCGGGCCTTTTTCAGGGTCCTCAAGGATATCAACGGCAGGCCGAATGACCACAAGGGGGTCATCATGCGCGGCATTACCCTCACCCAGTATGCCTACGCCGGCGTGGAGATCGACGCCCGCTTTCCCGGCAACATCGCCGACCCCTCGACCTTCGGCAAGGATGTCGTGGGATCCCTCTTTGAGCATTGTACTTTCTCCTTCTGCGGAAGGGTAGGCGGCTACCTTCATGGCGATCAGATGGTGATGCGCCACTGCAAGGTCCACGATACGGTCACCGAGGGTATTTTTATCCAGTCGTCGAACGACTGCCTCCTGGAGCGGAATATCTTCTCGCGCAACAACATCGAAAATATCAGTGGTTATTATCCTGCTGCCGTCAAGATCTTCAACCAGACCCACCGGATCATCTGCCGCGATAACCTGGTTTGCGACCAGCCCCTGTCGAACGGTATCTGGTACGACGTGGGCAATGTCGACGGACAGTTCCTCAACAACTGGGTCAAGGATGTGGGCACCAACCGGGGTGGCCCTGCCAATCCCAATGCCACCTGGGTCAACTACAATGGTTTCTTCTTTGAGATCTCCAAGGGGGTGGTCTGTGCCGGCAACCTCTTCGAAAACTGCGACCAGGGGGTTTCCATCCTCAATGCCTCCAACGCGGTGATCACCCAGAATACCTTCGTTAACAGTCCGCTCGTCATCACCCGCGATACCCGTGGTGCCAATGCCGACCATTTCGGCTGGCATATTTCCACCGGCCCGGGTGTCGATCAACGGGAAGGGCACCAGGTCTTCAACAACCTGATGGTGGGCACCGACCAATGTCGTGTGCCCCTGATGAAGGTCATTCAGCATCCCGACCTCTGCGGAAAGCTGACCCGCCCGCAGCTTACTTTTTTCGACTACAATATCTTTGTGCAGGATCCTGATGGCGGCCAGCAACCTTTGATGGAGGGGGCCCCTGTGCCCGGTGGGACCTGCCAGATGACGGCCTCCGACCAGGAAGCGTTGCAGAAGCTCTTCGACGGAGCTGCACAACACACCCTGGTGGTGAAGCAAAAAAATACGCCCCTGTTCAAAGGTCTCCATTTGGGCAACTACACGCTGAATCCTGCCTTCACGGGGGCTGCCCATGCCATGCCCCTCCCGGTCCACCTGCGTGAAATGCTCAGCCTGCCCGTCAAATACAAATCCTACCCGGGCTGCTATCCCCTGAAATAACCGGCCTCCCCTTTCCTGAGGAAGGCTTTTCACGCTCTTCCTTAGGGTTTTTTTGACTGCCGGGTGTAATATTTTAGGTTTCCCGGAGTCTCATAGGTTAAAAATCGACCTGATGAACCACTTCTCCAATGGATTGAGAAGGGGATTTACCCTTCTTTTGATCCTTTTGTTTCTGTTTACCAGCAGCCCTCTATTCTCACTGAACTCCTCCGGAACAGCGGGGCAGCCTCCCGCGGTGAAGGCACATAAGAAAGCAGTTACTGCGCCTAAGGTCTCCCCGGAGGTGTTGTCGGTCTCTCATGAGCTGATGGCGCGCCACATAGGCTTCCTGGCTTCCGACTCCATGAAGGGGCGCAACACCCCAAGTCCGGAGCTCGACAGGGCTGCCAGGTATCTCGCTGCGGAGATGGATTCGCTGGGCATCGGTACGGCCGGGGGCACCCGCTTTCAGGAGATCCCCTTTCAAACCAAAGGACTCGATCAGCAGCGGTGCCTCTTCTCGGTCACCCGGGGTGGCCAAACCAAAACCTTCAGCCTTCGCACCGACTACACCCCCTTTGATTTGACCGCCGACACCCTGGTTGATGCCTCCCTGGTCTTTGCAGGTTATGGGATCACCGCCCCTGAATACAACTATGACGACTACCGCGATCTCGATGTCAGCGGCAAGATCGTCCTGATCATGAAGCACGAGCCCGGAGAAAAGGACTCTCTTTCGGTATTCGGCGGATTGAAGGAGACCTGCCACTCCCTTTTAGTCACCAAGATGGAAAACGCCCGCCGTCATGGTGCTGTCGGTCTCCTTCTGGTCACCGACCCCCTCAACCATATGCTGCTGACGCCACAGGGATACCCCTGGCCTGGCCTCTCCAAATTCCTCCCCTCCGACAACCTTCCTGTGGAACTTGCCGGCGATGAACCCCTCCTTCCGTTTGTACAGGTGGGGGAATCTGTCATTAAGGCCCTATTCGGAAGCGTTGACTCCCTCAGAAACCTCCAGCGCCGGATCGACGCCACAATGAACCCCGCCTCCTTTGAATTCCCCGATACGGAAGCACGCCTGCGTACTGCACTGACGCTCAACCAGCTCACGGCACACAATGTCGTGGGACTGATCGAAGGCCGCCACCGCCACCTGAAAAAGGAGTTCGTGATCATCGGGGCCCATTACGACCATGTGGGATACCAGAAAAATGCCAAAGAAGGGGAGGACTACATCTTCAATGGGGCCGATGATAACGCTTCCGGAACGGCAGGAGTCATGGCCATCGCCCGAGCCTTCGCTGCCGCGAAGAAGAAACCGGCACGCAGCATCCTCTTTATCCTCTTCGCCGGAGAAGAACTGGGGCTCTATGGCTCTAAATACTATTGCGACCATCCCCTCGTACCCCTTGATAAAAGCGTCGTCATGCTCAACCTCGACATGATCAGCCGCAACGGCAGCGATACCCTGCAAATCAGTGGATTGAACTTTAATCCCGACCTGGCGCAAATATTGCTGGAAGAGGCCGAAAAAGTCCAGCTTAAAAACTTTCCTGAAGAGGAGAGTCTTTTTACGCGGAGCGACCATTATAACTTCTTCCGGAAGGGGGTGTCAGGGATTAACATATCTACGGGGCTCCACGACGACTACCACAAGGTGAGCGACGACCCCGCTTCTGTCGATCCTGTCAAGGCGGCCCGCGTGGCTACACTGGTCTTCAACACTGCCCTGCGGATCGCCAATGAGGATATATACCTGAAAATTGTCAAGCCCTGATGACCCGGATAGCACTGATTAAATGATACTAACGTGATAAATTCAATTAACTCAAGACTAAAATGATGAGAAATTTTACCCAAATGCTTATTGTGGCGCTTCTGTTCGTCCTGAGCACCACCACCAACGCACAGGAGTCCGTCCTGCTTAAATACGGATTCAAGGCAGGCACCACTTTCCTCCAGGAGACGGAAGTCCTCCAGAATACCGTCCAGTCCATGATGGGCCAGGAGATGAAGGTGATCGCCGAGATCAAGGCGGTCAATGGGTTTAATGTAGAGTCCCTCTCTCCGGAAGGGAACGCTACTGTGCTGATGACCGTGAAGGACATCTCCATCCATACTGTGGCCATGGGCAGGGATACCTCCATGCAATACAGCGATTTGAAAGATGCCGCCAGGATCGTTTTCTCTCCGGAGGGAAATGTGGTTTCCACGGCCAAGGTCGATTCCTCGGAAGCGGCGAGTGTCGTCAATCAACTGGAAACAGGCAATCTGATCGTTCTTCCCGGAAAAGAGGTCAAAATAGGAGAGTCCTGGGATGAAACCAAAACGGAGGTTAAACAGGCGGCTGCGGGAGCTCCCTTTGCCCTGGAAATGGCCATTGACAACAAATACACCCTGGCCGGCAAGGAAAATCGCAACGGCAAGGAATATTTCAAGATCACCAGTTCTGGAACCGTCGCCCTGAACGGCAAGGGATCGCAGATGGGGATGGAGATGTTCATCGAAGGGAACGCCAAAGTGGAGGGCTACTCCCTTTTTGACCCCATCCGTCAAATGATCGTCTATACCGAGAATGACACCGAAATGGAAATGAGCATAGCCATCTCAGGCCCTCAGAATATGACCGTTCCCATGACCCAGTCCATCAAGACCATCGTCAGGGTGAAATAGGTCGCCACGGTTCACGCTCGGGGGCAGCTACTTGTTTCTGTCCATCTATGGATCACGGGTAAGGATACTCCCGGTGAAAGGCCTCCGTTTCAACACGGGTGTTGTTGCCGGAACCATTGACGGAGTAACCGTAACCGATAGTCTGATCCTGGTACGGCTCCTCCCTCCCCTTGCGTCTGTTATTGATCTCCCTGCTTAGCGGTTCAGATCACGGTTATTCCGGATCTGAACCGCTTTTTTTTTATTCCGGGGGCCACCAGAAATCAGGCACTGTTTTTGACAACAACACATTTAGTTTCACTCCTTGTCGTATCTTAACATATCTTTTCGGCATGCCAGCCTGCTTTAGAACCCCTGGAACAGGAAGGGAATTCCTGCCACTGAGAAGTAACTGATTGGCGGAAATGGTGTTAAGATGATCCATGGCAGCGCTGAAGCGTCCTGCAGGTGACTAAGTGAGTACAGATATTTTAGAAAATAAAGTGGATGACCATGAAAAAACTGATTCCCGTTTTGATGTTAACTTTCCTGACGATAACGACCATGGCACAGAAAATTGAGCCCCGAAGGTGGAACGAGGTGGACACCCTGATCAGCCAGGGCCTTCTGCAATCGGCCTTTGACAAGGTGAATGCGATTTACGATGAGAGCAAAAGAGCCGGCAATGGGGGAGAGGCCCTCAAAGCCCTGCTGATGCGACTGCAGTTGGAACCTGAATTTCAGGAGAACGCTCATGCCACCCAGGTCGCATTCCTCACCGCAGAAATGGAACAAGCCCGGACCCCTCAGCAGCAAATCCTGGCTTCCCTGCTGGCACAACTCTATTCCACCTACTACAACAGCAACCGGTGGACCATCGACCAGCGCACCCCTGGGGCCGGAGGCGGAGGGATCCACACAGAGGGGGCTATTACAAGGGAGGTCACCCCCCATGGGGGCCAACCTTCCGGTAGTGGGCCCTTTGAGCTGGAAACGGGCGACCGCATTCAGTTCAGGCAGTCCATCCACTACTATTATCTCCTCTCACTGACCGACGCCGCCCTGCTGCAGTCCACCCCGGTGGATGCGTACAGCGATGCCCTTGAGGGGGACGCCAAAACCCGCAACCTGCGCCCTACCCTCTATGATCTGCTGGCCTTCAGGGCTATCGACTATTTCAAGGAGGCCGTTCACAGTGATCCTTCAGGGATGAGGGGATTCCCATGGGACCAGCCCGCTCTCTTCGGCCCTGTCCGGGAATTTGTCACTATGCCCCTTACCCTGCAAAATAAAGGTGTCCCTGGGGGTGAAGGCTCCCATGCAGCCCTCCTTTCCCCAGGTATTCAGGCCCTGGCGATTTTCCAGGAACTGCTGCGCTTCAGGGTCAATGGGGATGTGGCCTCCCTGGTCGACGCCGACCTCCAGCGGCTCAACTTCGTCTTCGACCGCTCTACCCTGGCCGACCGCTCTGATTTGTGTATGAGAGCTCTTCAGGAGATGACCTCCCGCTACCAGGACAAGCCCGAATCGGCGGAAATCCTTTACACCCTTGCCCGGATGATGATGGAAGAAGGCCGGAATTATAAGCCCCTCGTATCCGATGAACATAAATGGGACCTCAAAGAGGCCCTGGAACTGGCCGAAAAAACAGCCACCCGCTTCCCTGACACCCGGGGGGGTAAAAACTGCCTCAGCCTGGCCGGGGAAATCAAGTTCTCCTTCTTCAACCTTTCCATTCCTGCGGAAGTGGTCCCCGGGCTTCCCGCTTTAATGTCGGTAGAATACCGGAATACGCCGGCCCTCCACTTCAGGGTGGTCGCCGATGAACCTTCATTGGAAGAGATCTTCTCCGGAAATAAACCAGATATTCAGGAATACAGTAAAGAAACTCCCCTGCTGGCCTGGAGCCAGTCTCTTCCCGACGATGGAGATTACCAGGTCCATCGTACCGAGGTGAAACTGCCTCCCCTGGCCCCGGGTTATTATGTTGTGCTGGTCTCCCGGGAGAAAGATTTTGCGCATCCCGATATCATGCAAAGTTTTCCGCTCTGGAGTACCCATCTTAGTCTGGTGACCCGTACCACCAACGGACAGCAGGATCAACTCTGGGTGGTGGACCGCCTGAGTGGGGAGCCCCGCCAGGGGGTGACCATCCGCCCCTATTTCCGGAAATACAACCCTGCCCTCCGGAAACAGATCTCAGTGGCTGGAGAACCGGTCGTCACTGGCAGTGACGGCACTGCACAACTTAAACAACCCGCCGATAAAAACCTGAATGCGGGTTACTATGTGCTCACTGATAAAAAAGAAAAATTCATTTCTGCCCCCTTCTACAGGGGTTACTTCCCCGGAAACCCTCCGGAAAAGGAAACCCGGCTTCTGCTCTTTACCGACCGTTCGATCTACCGGCCCGGACAAACGATCTGGTTCAAGGGCATCGCCCTTGAAAAGGAGGGTGAGCGCCAGAATATCCGGACTTCCTTTCAGGTTACCTTGAAACTGAACGATGCCAACGGTCAGATGGTGGCTTCGCAGGAGTTGACTACCAATGATTTCGGTTCTTTTTCAGGTTCGTTCGCCACTCCGAAGGGGGTATTGACGGGACAGATGGCGATCGTCAGCGATTATGGCAGCGTGGGGGTGCGTGTAGAGGAGTACAAACGGCCCCGCTTCGAGGTGACTTTCACCCCTGCGGAGGGCAACTTCCAGTTGGGGGAAAAGGTCACCCTTCAGGGAAAAGCACTCAACTATGCCGGAATCGGGGTCAGCGAGGCCCAGGTCACCTGGCGGGTGGTCCGCAATGCCCGCTTCCCCTTTCCTGTGTGGCGGCGCCAGTGGCTGCCCGTGTCTCCCGATACCGATATCGCCTACGGAACCACCCTCACCGGTAGTGACGGAGGGTTTTCCGTCTCCTTTGAAGCCTTGGCCGACCCTGCTGTCGACCCCTCCATTCCTGTGGTTTTCACCTATACACTCTATGCCGATGTGACCGACCTCAACGGGGAGACCCGTAGCGGGGAGATGACCGTGTCGGCCGCTTTCAAACCGCTGATGGTCACCACCTCCCTGGGGGAATGGGTCAACGGCATCACCGACCGGGAGGTCACCATCACGGTCACCCGCCCGGGCGGGGAACCCCTGCCGGCAGCAGGCTCTTACACCATCACGCCCCTGAAGGCTTCTGACCCCTTCTTCTTTGAGAGGAGATGGCCTCGCCCCGACAGGTTTACCATGAGCCGCACGGAATTTGTGAAAGCTTTCCCCGGGGAAGTCTATGACAACGAGGCCGACGCCTCCACCTGGGCCAGAGGCCAAGCCGCCGTGAAGGGTACTTTTGACACCTCCCGTGAAAAGGGGTTCACCCTTCCGGCTAATCTTCCCGCGGGGAATTACGAGCTCACGCTTAATGCCCGGGATGCACTGGGCAGAGCGGTGGCCATGACCCAGACCTTCCACCTCTTCCGGCCCGAAGAGGGTAAAACAGCCTTTACAACCCCCCTGACCGCCCGGCTCCTGACGCCTGAAAGCCAACCCGGTGGGGAGGTCTCCCTGTTGTTGGCTTCTCCCCTTGAGAAAGCGCTCCTTTTCCTGGAAGCTGAATCGAAGGGCGGCAAACTTCTGAAGAAACAGGTGACCCTTGACAGGGGCCAGACCATCGTGAGGATCCCTGTCGGTGAAGGTGACCGCGGCGATATCCTTATCTCCCTGGTCATGGTCAGCCACAACCGGGTCTTCACCGAATCGCTGCGGGCCTCCGTGCCTTACAGCAACAAAAAGCTGGAACTGGTGGCGGGGAGTTTCCGGAGTGCCCTCGAACCAGGTGCGGAGGAGGAGTGGCGGATCACTATCCGCGATCATGAGGGATCGCCGGCAGTGGCCGAATTGCTGGCTACCATGTACGATGCCTCCCTCGAAGCCTTTGCGCCCCATGGCTGGCCCTTCTCCCTCTATCCCTCCTTTCCCGGAACCTTTCACTGGCAGGGATCGGGATTCGGCAACGCTCCGGTGATGCATCATATAATATATCACCACCCATTGCCATATATTGAAAGTGAATATGAAAGGCTGCCAGGGTGGAATTTCTATGGCGGTATGCGCAGCCTCAAGATGGGCGTCATGGCCCGCGATGGAGGTAATATCCGTATCAGAGGCACCAGACCTCTGTCGTCTGTGGCTTCGGCGCAGGTGGTAGAGGAGGAAGCGGTATTCTATAATATCGATGCTGAGGCCGCCATGAACCCTCTGCCGGTCACCGTAGGCTATGGACGACAATCGGAAAGTGGTGTGACGGGAGGGTCCGGGGCTCCGGTGTCGGTGCCGCCGGTACAACCCCGGAAGGACTTCAACGAAACGGCCTTTTTCATACCCCGGTTGGCCACCAATGCCGCGGGGGAGGTGGTCCTCCGCTTTAAAATGCCCGAGTCGCTCACCCGTTGGCGGATGATGGCCCTGGCCCACACCCGTGACCTTCGGACGGGCACCCTGGACTATTCCACGGTGACCCGCAAGGAGCTGATGCTCTTCCCCAATCCGCCCCGCTTCCTGCGCGAAGGCGACCGTCTGCATTTCCCGGTGAAAATCGCTAACCTCTCGGGCCGATCCCTGACGGGCAGCGCCCACATCACCTTCCTTGACGCTTTCACCATGCAGCCAGTTGACCATCTGATGGGTGTACAGTCACAGGTGAAGCCCTTTCAGGTGGAACAGGGGGGCAGTGTGGCCCTGGAGTGGGAGATCACCATCCCTGAAGGATTGGAAGCCGTCGTTTACAGGGTGACGGCCACCGCGGGCACCCACTTCGATGGTGAAGAGGCCCCCCTGCCGGTACTCACCAACCGGATGCTGGTCACCGAAGCGCTGCCCCTGCCCATCCGGGGCCTGGAAACCAAAACCTTCCGCTTCGATAAGCTGGCCCTTTCGGGTCAGGCCGGCTCCACCCTGCGCAACTTCCGGCTGACTTTCGAGTACACTTCCAACCCGGCCTGGTACGCCGTGCAGGCGCTGCCTTATCTCATGGAATTCCCGCATGAATGTTCGGAGCAGGTCTTCAGCCGTTTTTATGCCAACACCCTGGCTACTTATATGGCCGGCAGTGATCCTGCCCTCCGCAGGGTCTTCGATGCCTGGCAGGCACTCCCCGGCGACAGCCTCCGCTCGCAACTCGACAAGAACGAGGAGCTCAAAGCCGTTTTGCTCCAGGAGAGCCCCTGGGTGCGGGAAGCTACCAATGAAAGCGCACGGCGCCGCCAGATCGCCCTTCTCTTTGATGCCGCCCGCATGGCCTCAGAACAGAACACCTCCCTTAAAAAGCTGCAGGAGTTGCAGTCGGTCAACGGGGGTTGGCCCTGGTTCCCCGGCATGCCCGAAAGTGAATACATCACCCGCCATATCCTGGCTGGCCTCGGCAGACTGAACCACCGCGGCGTCATCTCTTCTGAGCAGGAGCCCCTGCTTAACGAAATCACCGGCAATGCCATCCATTACCTCGACCAGGAGATGCTCTCCCGCTTTGAGAAACTCAAAAAAGAGGAGAAGGAGTACCTGAAAAACAACCATTTCACCAGCGATGTGGCGCACTATTTCTATGCCCGCACTTTCTTCACCGGGAGCCATCCCTTTCCGGAGGAGCTCACTGGTATGGTGAATTACTACCGGTCACAGGCGGCGAAGTTCTGGACGGCAGCTTCGAGCTACACCAAGGGGATGACGGCCTTAATGGCCCACCGGATGGGGGACGGGAAGCTGGCGTCGGCCATCATGCGTTCGCTGAAAGAGACGGCGCTGCACAGTGATGAGATGGGCATGTACTGGCGCAGCCAGCCCCGGGGCTGGTTCTGGCATGAAGCTCCCGTGGAGACCCATGCCCTGCTCACCGAGGCCTTCGATGAGGTGGCCGGCGATGCCCGGGCCGTGGAAGAACTCAAAGTGTGGCTGCTGAAACAGAAACAGACGCAGGACTGGAAGACCACCCGGGCAACGGCCGAGGCGGTATGGGCCCTGCTGATGCGGGGTGATAACCTGCTGGCACCGGCCCAGCCGGTCAGTGTCACCGCCGGAGGACGGCAGATGAATCCCACCCTGGCCTTGGGCTCCACTACGGAACCCGGAAGCGGCTATTTCAAGGTGAGCCGGGAAGCCTCTGACATCACCCCTGCCATGGCCCGCATAGAAGTGAAAAATCCCAATTCCGGTATCGCCTGGGGTGCCGCCTACTGGCAGTATTTTGAACAACTTGACCACATCACCCCCGCTCAAAGCCCCCTGCATGTGAGCAAACAGCTCTTCAGGGAGGTGAATGGTCCGCAGGGGCCGGTGCTGGAAGCCCTCGACGGAACCCATCACCTCGGGGTTGGCGATAAGGTGGTGGTCAGGGTCCTCCTCAAGAGCGACCGTGACATGGAATACATCCATCTGAAGGATATGCGGGCGTCGGCCTTTGAGCCGGTCAACGTCCTCTCGGGCTACCGCTGGCAGGGCGGACTGGGATACTATGAGTCGACGCGTGACGCGGCTTCCCATTTCTTCATCAGTTATCTGCCCAAGGGGAGCTACGTCTTCGAATACCGGCTCCATGCCGTCCAGAAAGGGGAGTTCTCCAATGGGATCACCACCGTTCAATGTATGTACGCCCCCGAATTCGCTGCCCACAGCGAAGGCGTCAGGGTGCTGGTGGAGTAGGAGTTTCAATCAGGTGACCCTCATTTGCAATATACAGGAATGACCTGCAGAATGAAGAATGAATGGTCACGTTGCCCTGGTGGCCAATTACATCATCCGGGAGAGGTATGGTTATCTTGCTGTGTGATGTAAGTCTCTGGAATTACTTCAGCAGGGTAATCCTTTTAACGGTGGTTCCGGCCTTCACATAGAAAATTCCCCCGCTTCCCCAGGGGATGGTGGAAAGGGTCACTTCCGGTTCGCCTCTGGGGTGCTGCATCACGATGGCGCCCACGGCGTTGTAAATGACAAAGCCGGGGTTCTCCTGCGCAAAGCGGAGGGTGACCTGTGTGGTAGCCGGGTTGGGGAAGAGATGGAAGGCGGTTTCCCTGACAACAGGAAGGGCCGTGTTGAGGGTGACCACCAGCTCCCGGGCGACCGTTGTAGCGGCGTTGTAGCGGGCGTTCCCGTTCTGGCGGGCGCTGATGACTGTTGTCCCGGCCCCTTTGATCCTGATTTTTCCGTCCACGATGGTGGCCACCGCCGTATTCGAACTGGTATAGGTGAGGGGTAGTCCGGAAGTAGCCGTGGCCGCTGGCTCAAAATCGGGTGTGCCGGTCAGCGTCTCCGCGAATTCCGGGAAGGTAATGGTCTGAGGCGCCTTGGCCACCGTGAGCCGTCTGACCACCTTTTCCGCAGGAAGATAAAGGGAATCCCCCTCCTGGACGGCGATGATATCGCAGCTTCCCGCGCTGGTAAGGGTGATTTTATTGCCCTTGAGGCGGGCCACCCTGGGGTCGGTGACGGCGAACTGCACGGGCAGTCCTGAGGTGGCCGTGGCCGTGAGGTCGAAATCCGTTTCCCCATATGTTTTCTCCGGAAGCGCGTCGAAATGGATCTCCTGCGCCTGCCGCTGCCGGCTCCCTTCCACGAGGATAAACGCTACAGAATATTTTGGCAGGGCCACCCTGATCGCTCCATCGATAGTTGTGCCGTAAGGCTTTAGGCTGGCGTAATCCTCGGGCCCACCCCCTTCGAGTGATGTTGTCTTCCCGTTGACATAGACCTTCCGTGAGAAATTGCCGCTGTCGGTGCCGCCGGTCAGCAGGTAGGTGTAATAGCGCTGGCCCGGCTTGAAATGACGGATGTCAAGGGTGACCACCCTTTCCGAAATGCCCCGGTTCACCACGACGATCCCTTTCTCCCCCGAGGTGAAGGAGGAGGCATAACTCAGGATGTCGCTGCTGCCCGACACCGTGGAGGGGATCATTTTATCGCCGAAGAACTTCTGGAAGTAATACATGTAATAAAAGGGTGCCCGGGGGGTGTAGCGGGCGATGCCCGGCTCCCCATCGGCAAACAGACCATGGTTGTTCCCTTCATCCCAACCGTTGACAAAATCCCAACGGTTGCCCTGGCCGTAGTTGTTTTTGATCAGTTCCCCCAGGACCAGGGTCGCGTGCATCCCGTTGATATAAGAGACTCCCTGTCCGTTTCCCGTGGCGAAGATGTTCCATTCGGTCATGGCCATCGGCTTCGGCCCCAGACCAGTACTGGATTTCAGTCCGTCGGTGACATATTTGGCGATATCCTTCGATTTGGCCCCGGAACCAAGGATCGTGGAGACGCTTGAATTCTCGTTGTAGGGGGTATGGTAACTGTGGACAATGAAGAAATCGGCCATACTGCCCACCTGCTTCATCATCTGGCTATTCCAGTTCTGCTGGACGGCATCCCAGGAGACATGGCTATCCATAGCCACCACCCCGATTTTAATGTCGACGCCCACCTCGCGGGCCGCCTTGCGCATCTCCTCTATGAATACCTTACAATGACGCCCATAAAGATCGCCGTTGATGGTTTTAGGCTGCCCATCCTTGTTCAGGTTGGTATCGATCTGGTATCCGACCTCCCAGCTTCCGAAGTTCTCGTTGCCGATTTCCCAGACCAGGGTGCGCCCCTTGTCGTAGCGGACCCAGTCGGCGGCATATTTAGCAGCGGCCAGCACGGGATCATCGCTGGTGCCTATCCGTGCATAGGAGTAGTTGACGGAAATGCTGCCCGAGGAACCTGTTTTGGAAAGCAGGGTGTAGTAGTTGTCGGTCGACATGGTCCAGCCCCCGTTATTGAGGCCATATTGCAGATCCTTGAATTCATAAGTCGGGGGCAGATCTTTCGGGCGGGTATCCTTGCCTTTGGCTGCCCAGAAATAGTCGTTTGACATGCTTCCCCCGGGCCAGCGGATCACATGGGGATTCAGATGGGTGATGTTGGTTACGGCCAAAGGGCTGAGGTCCAGTTTCCCGCCCCAGGCTGCCGCATTGTGACCATAGACCTGCGGGGGAACCCGGGTCAACACCGTGCCCGCATCGACGGTCACCGTCACCCCAGGGGGCTGCGTGGTCTGTGGTACCGTATCGTAAGCCGTCACCTCAATGGTTTTAGGCTGCCACCCCTCCAGAAAAATGGCCTGCAGTTCAGTGGTCTGACCTGCACTTTTCAGCACTGAACCCCCTGTGAGCAACACCACCCACACAAGGAGTACCAGCCGGTGTGCCAGCCTGGTCTGCATCACACCCTCCTTCCGTATTCTCCTGACCCACTCCTCATGCCCGACAGGGTGCTTATCTCTTCCTTTGCAATTCATTGTCTCTGATCCCATTTCAGCTCCCATTTATTCCATCAAAAATAATAAAATCATCCGATGGAACCCGCTTTCAGACTGTGATTTTTACAGTATTATAGGAGGCCAACAAAGTAAGTACTATCAGCTCCCCAATAAACCCGCTTTGATACTGTAATTCCTAAAGTATTATGGGAGGAGCAGCTCATCGCCCAGGTAGAATTCGATGAAGGAGTCACCCCACTCCTGGCGGAAGAGGGCGATGGCCTCCTCGCCGGTGCAGTGGGAGGGGGCGATTTTTTCCACTCCTTCGCGGTGGAATGCCTCCGTAAGGTTACCGGTCTCTTCCCTGGAAACGGGGCCCAGGTGAAACCCTCCGGCCACCAGGGCGATGCTTTTCCCGGGGAAGAGTTGGTTGACTTTTTCGACGATGGGCCCAATGCCTGGGTGGGAGCATCCAGTGATCAGGTACAGCCTGTCGTTTCTGACGATGACCAGGGCCTGTTCATACAGGGGATTCCCCTTGTAGGTGGTGGGAAGGCTGCCGGTGGTCCAGATGCCTGGGGCGATTTCCATGGCATCTGTAGCTCCGCGGATGCGGGCCGCCGGGAAGGTTGTGGCATAAGCTTCCCTGACTTCATCGGGGACGATCACCTCCGGAACGAAAGCGGTGGTTCCCAGAAGCCAGTCGAGGCCGTTCCGGTGGTCCCAGTGGTCATGGGAGAGGAGGACTGTGGAGAGGAGTGCCGGATCGAGCCGGGCATTGTGGAGGTTTTCGCGAAGGATGGAGGCGTCACCCCCGGTATCGAACAACAGGTACCGGCTGCCTGAGGCGATCCATACCGACAATCCCCATGCGGCTTGCAAGCCGGGGGAGGATCCCACGTTGTTGTACACCATTTTAAGCAGGACGGGATCAATCTCCTGTTTTTTCTCAGACTGTGTCATTGCCGGAAGCTTTCTGACAAAGATAAGGATTCCGGAGGTGGCGGTCATCGCCTCGAGAAAGGTTCTTCGTTTCATATCTGGAACGGGTGAGCAGTTCCGGGTGACTGCCGTGAAGAAGAGCTTCAGGGAGCGAAAATGGAGGTCTCTTTCTCTCCGTTGCTGCGGATATACCCCCGGAACATGCCGGAGGTGTTGAAGGGCATGACGAGGTTGCCCCGGGCGTCGAGGGCGATGAAGCCTCCGGTTCCACCCGCCCGGATCAGTTTATCGAGGACCCGGGTTGAGGCCACTTCGAGGCTTTCGCCGAGGTATTCCATGCGTGCAGAGACCTCGCGGGCGATGTTACCGCGGATGAAATATTCGCCATGGCCGGTGCAGGAGACCCCGCAGGTGGCATCGCCGGCCCAGGTGCCTGCACCGATGAGGGGGGTATCCCCGATTCGCCCAAAGCGCTTGCCGGTCATGCCTCCCGTGGAGGTGCCGGCACACAAATGGCCATACTGGTCCAGGGCCACACACCCCACAGTGCCATGGTTATCATTTTGACTGCGCTCCCGCAATCTCTTTTTCAGGCTTTTAAGCTGGTCGTGCCGTTCCCGGGTGAAGAACCAGCGGTTGCTGACCATTTCGAGGCCCTGCTCGCGGGCGAACGCGCAGGCGCCCTTACCGCTGAGCAGCACATGGGGTGATTTCTCCATCACGGCACGGGCCGCACGGATAGGATTCCGGATGGTGGTGACGCCGGCTACCGCCCCGGCATGGCCTGTAGTGCCATCCATCACTGAGGCGTCCAGTTCGTTCTTCCCTTCCCAGGAGAATACGGCCCCCCGGCCCGCATTGAAAAGAGGGCACTCTTCCAGGGTGACGATGGTGGCTTCTACGGCATCCAGGGCCGTGCCTCCATGGCGCAACACTGAATCACCCGTCCTCAGCGCCCGTTCCAGATGGTAAAGGTAGGCCTGCTGCCGCTCCGGAGACATCTTCTCCCGCTCCATCACCCCGGCCCCCCCGTGAACCACCAGAACATGCGTTTTAGGCTGCCCCAGTATCATTCCGGGGGACAGGTGAAAGACCATGAAGGTCAAAACCATGGGCAAAACGCCCCTTCTGGGGGTGAAAACGCCCCTTCTGAGGGCGAAAATATACCTTCCTGGGTGATAGAATCCTCTCCTGTTCATTTGGTTCAATAAGTCCCTGGTTATGTTCACTGTCATAAAAGATCCCTAAGACCTGAGCTTAGCGGTTGACCCTGTTTTATTTGGGTGGTTATTTTCCGGGCTGCCCGGCACGTTAGTGGCTTACAACCTTCACCTGACCGGGACCACGCATGGGGTCAGCTGGAAGCCACCCTCTCTCCCCCATTGGGTGAGACTCAATGGGCTAGTTGGTACACCTCACTGCCCGCCAGGAGGAAGGCTCCCAGTCCGTAGTCCTCAAAGTTGGGCATGGTATCGTAACCCACAGGCTGGCTCGAAGCGGGCTCCTTGCCTGTCCCCTGCATGAACCCAATGAAGCCGTTGGGGTGCAAGGCCTCGTTGCACAGGGCGTTCCATCCCCTGATCACTGCCGGAAGATATTTTCCCTTTTTCAGGTAACCATGGTTGATGCCCCAGGCCATGCCATACACGAAAAAGGCGGTTCCGGAACTCTCGGGACCTCCATAATTCCCCGGGTCATGAAGGCTCACGTTCCAGAAACCATCTTTCCGTTGCACCTTCACCAGAGCTTCTGCCATATTCCTGAGCATGGTGCTGTATTCTTTCCGGTGTTTCCTGGAGGGAGGGTTCTGTTCCAGCACCCGGGCCATGGCAGCGATCACCCAGCCGTTGCCCCGCGACCAGTAACAATCTTCACCATTGGGTTCCTTATAGGGGGGCAGGAAGTCTTTATCACGCCACCAGAGCTGGTCTTCAGGGTTGTAAAGGCCCCGGCCTCCCTCTGCATCACGGGTATGCTTGTACATCTCATACATCCGGTCCCAGTATCTGGGTTCTTTTTCGAGGGCACCCAGCCGGGCAAAGACCGGCATGGCCATCTGGAGGGCATCGATCCACCACCAGTCGTCGATTTTTTCGGAGGCTACCATCTTATCGATCGCCTCTTTCAGAATCTTAATTCTTTCAGGACGGGGATCCAATTTGTACAGATCAATGTAGGTTTGTCCGCACCCCATGTCATCGGCATTGCGGTTGTCGTTTTTCCAGGCCAGGCCCCACTTATGGGCTTCGCCCCAGGCCACGGCATAATCGAAATATTTTTTTTCAGGGTCGATTTTGTATAAGGCCATCAATCCTTCGTAGTAGGAGGCCCGGGTCCAGATATTGCTGGGGCGCACCTTGTCGCCTACAATGGGGATCCCGGGATCAGGCCACTTCTGCATGAAATAGGCGTTGGCCAGGGTCATCTTCTGCAGAATGCTTTCCCGGGTGGGCAGGGATTGCCCCTGTGACAGGGTGGCGGTCATCAGCAGAACCGCGAGAAGGGATACTCTCAGTTGCATGGTTTTATGGTTTTATCTCTATAAAGGTATTCAAAAAAAGTTGGATGACGCACACCGGGAGTCCTGATTCAGGCCATAGGGAGACCGTACCGTAGGATTGCGCACACCGGGAGTCCTGGTTCAGGCCTGAGGGCGTCCGCACCGTAACACGAACGGGTTACAAGGTACTTCTCCCGCTGGTTCGGGATTTCAGGCTTAATAGGGAATGCGCAAAAGTTTAACCGGGCCCATCAAGCCGGAGGGCTGTAGCGGGGAGGTTGCCTTGTAGGGATTGACCGTGCACCAGGTCGCTCTTTCATTTTCGGGGAGATACTGATCGCCGATCAGTCGGTTCACCCAGGTGTTCACCACCTCGATGGTGACTTCGTTGGTGCCCTGTTTCACCAGGCGGGTGATGTCGCAACGGTAAGGGGCGGTCCATATGCCACCGGCGGGGTGGCCGTTGAGGGTTACCCTGGCCATGGCTGTTACCCGGCCCAGGTCGAGAAAGAGATGATCTTCGGCAGAAGGTTGGTCCAGTTCAAGGGGGATGGTATAAACCGCTGTTCCTGAATAGTACTTGATCCGAGGGTCGGATGAGGTGGTCCAATCCTTCAGGGTATCGAACTGAACCGGTTCGGCCGGGCCACGCTGTGACGCATCAAAAGTGACCTTCCAGGGGCCTGTGAGCCGGATCACCTCTTCTGCTTCCGGATAGTTGGCGCTGAGCTGGTTGGTGGAAGCAGCAGCGGCAGGATCCCTGAAAACGACAAAGACGCTTTCGTAGGGTTCCAGCGACAGGGGAACCGCTGTGCTTTCCTCTTTTTGTTCAAAGGCAGGGAGGATTCGGATGCTCCCGGTTACTGCTTCCCACAATTCAGGTTGTTTCCCCTTCACCCTGAATTCCGGGGTCACCCTCCTTCTTTCACCCGTCTGATTGGTCAGAAAGTAGATGTCGGTGTCGCCCATGGTACGGTGACCGTAATGGATGGTGCGATCTTCGGGCAGCTGGCAGTCGGGAATGCAGTGGATAAACGCCAGGGCCTCTTTCATGGTCATGCCGTTCAGGACCGTACCGGCGCCGTATTTTCCTGATTTGATATTCACTCCGTCGACATTGCCCCAGAGTTCAGCGGCCATTTTCTGAACTTCAGCATCGGCGGCCGGCTGATTTTGAAGGCTGGGTGACCGCAGGGGAGCAGGTCCCAGAATCACGGCCCCGCTGCGGACCAGTTCCCTGATTTTGGCCAGGAGTTCAGGCCGCATGGTCTCGAGTTGGGGCAGTACAAGGATGCGATATTGGGTCCCATGGGGCAGTGTGATCAGCCCATTCTTTACCGTCATGAATTTTTCAATCACCTCGGCATTCATATAATCGAACTGGTACCCCACCGGAAGGGGAGGATCGGTGACCCCGGTCATCTTGGGGGCGTCTTCCCCGATGAAATAGGCTGCATCGGCTACATTCAGCCCTTGTTGGAGCATGAAATTGGACCGTTTCAGGTAGAGGAGGTATGCGTCGATCTGGGAAAACCAGGTGTTTTTGCGGTTAAATTCATTGCCGAACCAGGCATTGACCCCCGGATTCTTCTCTTCGTAAGGTTGGGTGATGTAAACGTGGAGCAGGGTGTTGTTGATCCCTTCGGCGAAGAAACGGTCGCCCCGTTGTTTGATTACGCCCGGATACCGGCTGAAGGGAGCCCCGGCGCAGGTATTCGATTCGGCCGAGATTTTGTTCTTCCCGTAAATATGGCCGCAGGAAGTGGCTGCCCGGTTCTCGATGTCGCCCAGTTCTCCCTCGCTCCAGAACTCACCGCCTATTTCATCCGATTGTCCGCCATACATCAGGAATTCGCCCGGGAAACCCCAGTGTCCGTAGTTCTCGAGCCAGGTGCGCAATCCATGTTCGTGGCTCACTTTGCGGAGGCCGCCCACATATTCGTAGGCCACCCTATCGGCGACCATCCTGCGCATGTCCCACAGAAAACGGTCGGAAACCTGCTGGCTGCCGACGACCTTCCCCTGGTAAACCGGAAGATAGGGGAGCGGGTCGTAGCTATATTTATCTCTGAACAGAGAGAGAAAATCGTCTGTAAAATTTTGTCCTCCCGTTTCATAGCTGTCCTGGACCACCACTTTGAACGTTTTGCGGTCGGCTGCCGGAATGCGTTGGAGGATGGCGCCTATATGGCCATGGAAATGTTTTCCGGTATGCCGGGCGCTCATTTTATCGACTTCATATCCTGTGGCTTCGGGCGATGCCGGGCTGTTTTTGGTGCCGGTGGGGGTCATCCCTGAGCGCATGACGATCCATTCCCCTAGGGGAACTTCCCAGGTCAGGGTACCGTCGGCAGCCATTTTGTCTGAGAGGTCCAACACTGTGGAGGGATTGATCAGGGTAGCCCGGTCTGCCGGTTCAGGCTGTGGAGGCCATTGGTAATCATGCCAGTAGGGAAGGGGAGTGGGGTGCATCTTGGCCAGTGTTTTTTCGCTGTAGCGTTCAACGCGCGGGGAGGCCGACAGGGCTACTTCGGCCAGTCCCGTGCCTGCACCCGGGTTTTTGATGACCAGCCTGAAGACCGTGGCAGTCGTCTCAGGTAAGGCGATCACCACCGGCGCATAGGGGTCAAAGCCTACGTTCAGCGCCGGGTTGGAACGGTTGATGTTGAACTGCGCCAGTGTGCGGAATTCCCCTGAAGGCACTCTGACCTGAAGCTCAGCCGGCGACTGCATCGGATGGTGGGTGGTGCGGAGGCAAAGAGTGCGGGCGGTAAAGGGTGCTGATGCTTCCATATCGATGACCCATTCGGTACCTGCAGGCAGGCTGACCCCCGTCAGGGGATCCTGGTCGAAGAGCTGGTCCAGCCCTGTGATCCGGGGTGTCGAATTGACTTTTCCCAGAGCGGGGGTCCATATGAGCTGGTCATCTTTGGGTGCAGGATAGGCAATGACCCTGACGTCCTGGAAGATTTCGGCCGGCTTTGCCAATGGGATGGAAACCCTCTGTGGTCCGGTAATCCTGGTTTCCGAAGCGGTGAGATACCGCATGGCCTCTCCGGCACTGACCCAGGGCCCTCCCGACTGACTCCACCCGGGCGAATTGAAGATGCCAATCTCGATATCCAGTTCCGTGGCGGTTTTCAGGGCCGCGTGAAGCACCTCCCACCACTCTTCGGAGAGCATTTTAACGGTACCATAGGGAACATCATCGAGCCCAATATTCCCGATGAAGGCACGGTTGATGCCGGCCTCCTTCATGGAGCGGAGATCATTGATCACCCCTTCCCTGGAGATATTGTCGGAGATCCAGTACCAGTACACACTGGTCTGAATCGAATCAGGAGGGGTGACGAATCCCTTCTCAAGGGAGTGGCCGGCCTTCCTCATGGGGATGATACTGCTGGTACTCGAAAGAGTAATGATCATGAACAAGGGGATCAGCCTGGAGAGATTACGCATAGCGGCAGGTTAAAGCATGGGTAAAGGATTGTTCATAAAAGGAGTGCACCCTTAAAAATGGAGGAAAGGGTGGCTGTGAATAATTTGTGAATTAGGGTCACCGGGTTCAGAGAAAAGCCAATTCCAGTTGGTCTCCCTTATTCAGGTGTAAGACGAGGAAGTTCTCCTCTCTTGGGGTTTCCGTTTCCTTGCCGTTGAGGCGGGCCGTTACCGAGGAGGCACCTTCCGGCATTTTCAGGCGCAGGTCGCCATTGCAGGAGGCTTCCAGGGTGGCACGGGTCACCTTTTTGTCGTTCCATTCTGCGGAAACGGTAAATCCTCCGCGGGCGCGCAGACCCCTGAAGGAGCCGTTACTGAAGGGATCGGGGAGGGCAGGGAGCAGATTAATGAATCCGGCATGGCTCTGGAGGAACATCTCGGCGATGCCGGCACATCCTCCCCAGTTCCCGTCCATCTGGAAGGGGGGATGGGCACAGAAGAGGTTGGGGTATGTCCCCCCTTTGCTGCTGTAGTTGAAGCTGGTGTCAAAGGCGGGATCCAGGAGGTTTTTCAGGAGAGTGAAGGCGTGGTTGCCGTCGTGGAGGCGTGCCCAGAAGTTGATTTTCCAGGCCCGTGACCATCCTGTTCCTCCGTCACCGCGACCCTCCAGTGATTTACGGGCGGCGGCAGCCAGGTCGGGGGTCGCCTCGGGAGTGATTTCTGCCCCCGGGTGCAACCCGTAAAGGTGAGAGACATGACGATGCTGCGGCTCGGCTTCTTCGTACTCTTCGAGCCACTCCATCAGCCGGCCGTCGCTCGCTATGCGGCTGGGGGGCAGCTTACCTGCCGCCAGGGCCAGCTCCTGCACAAGCTCCTGGTCCAGCCCCAGCAGATTTGCTGCTTTGATGGTATTCCCGAACAACTCCCTGATCAACTGGTTGTCCATGGTCGACCCCATGCAGATATTTACGGGTTTACCCGTTCCCGGCATCAGAAAGGCATTCTCGGGGGAGGTAGTGGGGGCCGTGACCAACCACCCCTGCTGCGGCTCCTCCACCAGCATGTCAAGGAAGAAGAGGGCTGCTCCTTTCATCACGGGGTAGATTTCAAGCAGGTAAGCGGTATCGCGGTTGTAGTCGTAATGTTCCCAGAGGTGGGCGCAAAGCCAGGCTCCCCCGGTGTTGGTGGCCCCCCAGGAGGGGTGTTCCCCGGGGGCTGTGAACCCCCACACATTGGTCATCATATGGGCGACCCATCCACGGGCATTGTAAAAGGCCGCGGCTGTCTTACTGCCCGGTTCCACCAACCCTTTGGTGAGTTCAATCAGCGGCCGGTGCAGTTCTGACAGATTGGTGATTTCCGCCGGCCAGTGGTTCATCTGTACGTTGATGTTGAGGTGGTAGTCGCCATTCCAGGGCGTTTGGATGGTCTTGGCCCAGAGCCCCTGCAGGTTGGGGGGCAGCAAACCGGCATGGGCGCTGCTGATCAGCAGGTAACGCCCGTATTGGAAATAGAGGAGCGCCAGACCGTTGTCATCGGCCTCTGACGCAAAAGCCTGCAGCCGCTCAGGGGTGGAAAGCGCTTCCCTTTCCGGGTTCAGGGGCAGGGATATGTCGGCACGGTCGAAATATTTGCGGTAGGCGAGGGTGTGCTCCTTCAGAATATCGCGGTACTTGCGGGCCATGGCCTTTTCTATCTTTTCCTGCACCTCTCCTTCAAACTGCGGATTCTTATAGTCAGTACCCGCGGAGAAATAGAGGACGGCCTCATCGGCTCCGCTGACCACCAATTGGTTCCCTTCGGTGGTCACGTTTCCTTTGTCGGTCTTCACGGCCACCAGGGCCCGGTAACACATTCCCTTGCCATCGGTGCCGTTCTCGAGCTGGCCAGTCATTTCCAACCGGTTATCAACGGCGGAAGTAGTGAATTTTTCCGGCCTGTCAAGGCTGATGCGCACGTTAACTTGCCCCTTTTTATCGGCTGACAGCCTGATGATCCCCACGTCATCGCTGAAGCTGACGAAATAGTCGCGGCGGAAACGGACGCCGCCGAGGGTATAGGTGGTCAGAGCTGTGGCATCGTCAAGGGAGAGTTGGCGGAGGTAGTCTTCAGCCACGAGGGTGGTGTCACCCTCATACTGCAACCGGAGGTGCCCCAGGAGCTCAAAGCTGCCGTAGGGCACCTTGGTGCCGTTGCCATGTCCCGAGCCAGGCCCCTTACAACTGAAGGTGTTATAAACCAGTTCCTGGGCCTTGTCGTTCTTCCCTTCGAAGAGGAGTCTGCGGATCTCCGGAAGATGCTGCGCCGCTTCGGGATTATCGGCATCCTGTACGCCTCCCGACCAGAGGGTGATGTCATTCAGCACGATCTTCTCATTGAAAAGCTGACCGTCGGGCATCATTCCCAGGTGGCCGTTGCCCAGGGGAACGGCGGCTTCCCAAAGGGCCGCCGGCGCTTTAAACCATAACCGGTATTTAGCCTGTTCCGGCTCATCGGTCTGTTGGCAACCCCAAAGGATCAGGAACAACAACAAAACTGCTCCTGTCAGGAAAAGAAGTTTCTTCATAGCACTGCCGTTAAGTAGGTTTTGCAGTGCAAGGTAGCAAAATATCGGGAATGTCAGGCGCCGGGAACCAGCTCCATGATCTT
This sequence comes from uncultured Prolixibacteraceae bacterium, assembly GCA_964552955.1. GTDB lineage: Bacteria > Bacteroidota > Bacteroidia > Bacteroidales > Prolixibacteraceae > UBA1413. Next base: position 141,478 of record CAZKIU010000001.1, on the reverse strand, counting down.
TCCGGCGATCTGTAACAGGGAGATCTCGGCCACTTTGGCCTGGTATTTCACCGAGATAAGCCGTTCTTCGGCATCGAGAAGGCTCTTCTGTACCTCCCGGAGTTCCAGTCCGGCCAGGCTCCCCAGTTTATATCTTTCCAGGGCGATCTCCAGGTTCTCGCGGGCCACTTCCAGGTTCTGTTCTTCGAGGCGCAGCAGCCTGAGGTTGTTTTCATAACCATAGAAGATGGTCAGCAGGTCGGCTTTGACCTCCTGTTCAATCTCGCGGTACTGGTAGTTGCGGTTTTCAATTTCGATGCGGGCGTTGGCTTTCTCGCGTTTCCGGTTGAAGCCGTCGAAGAGGTCCATGCCCAGGGTGATGCCGTAGTTCATGCCCCTGACCTGCTGATTCCGGATGGTGGAGGCTTCATAGCCGTTGTAGTTGTAATTGTAGCCGGTAGAAGCGGTCAGGTAGGGGTATTCGCGGGAGGCGATGATTTTGTAATCGAGGTTGGAGATGACTTGCTGGCGGGTGGCGATCAGCAGGCTGGTATTGTTCTGCAGGGTGGAGGCCAGGAGGTCGGGGTAGAGGAGGTTTTCGTTGATAAAGATGGCCGAGTCACGGGGCTGTATCGTTTGCCCGACATCTTCGGCGGCCATCAGCGCATTGAGACGGATCTGGGCGGCCCTGATGACCTCTTTCTGCTGGTCGAGACGGCTGCTGTCGGCGTTGAAGTAAACTTTTGACTGGAGCAGGTCGAGTTTCGAGGAGGCTCCCAGAAGGTAACGCTGCTCGTCGATGCGGACCCGCTCACGCGACAGGGTGACGGCATAGGCCAGGTTGTGGAACATGCTGACCTGCTCCACATAGTAGTAATATTCCGAGGCTATGCGGGCCACCAGGTTTTCCATGGAGATCTGGGCGTTGAGGGCACCCACCTTCTTGAGCTCCTCTAATTTCTGCATGGTGGTCTGCACCTGGAATCCGCGGAAAAGCGTCATGCCCAGGTTGAGGGCTGCCGCATTGGAGGTGTTAAGGATCCCTTTGGTAAGACTCTCCCCACCGTCACTCAGCGACTGATCGGTAGTATAAAGGGTTCCCCCGTAGCGGTTACTGAAAGTGACCTCGGGAAGGTAGCCTGCATTGCCGGGGGTGGCGTTATTTTCGCTGACCACCTGGTTGTTGCGCGATACCAGCACGTCAAAATTGTTCTCCAGTCCGCGCACGATGCACCCCGACAGGTCGACGATCTGCCCTTCCCCGGGGAAGCCGATCTTCTCCTGACCGGAAAGAAGTGTCGGCATCAAAAGAAGGGTCCACAGCAGGAGCGGCAGGAGCCGCTTTCCGGGAAGATCTCCCGGGGTATGGCCCGGGGATAAGCTGTAATTCTGTTGGCGGGCCCGGAGCGGGGTATGATTATTTGTTTTCATCATAGTATATAGATATCACCGGTGGCTTATAGTGTTTCTTCCGGCAGGGGGGAGCCGGAGGTGGTCTCTTCAGGGGCCTGGTCCAGGTGGAGATGTTTCGATTCTGTGGAGATATAGAGGTAGATGGCGGGCACCACGTAAAGGGTGAGGAAGGTCGCCAGGAGGAGGCCGCCGACGACGGCGATACCCATGGCGACGCGGCTTTGGGCGCCTTCGCCCCAGCCCAGGGCCAGGGGAAGAATCCCCAGAATGGTGGAGAGGCTGGTCATCAGGATAGGCCGGAAACGGGCGGCCGAAGCAAAACGGATGGCCTCCTCCTTGTTCATGCCGGCCTCCTTGCGCTGGTTGGCGAACTCGACGATGAGAATCCCGTTTTTAGAGACCAGCCCGATGAGCATGATCAGTCCGATCTGGCTGAAAATGTTCATGGTCACCCCGTAGTACCACATGAAAATGAGGGCGCCGGTAAGGGCCAGAGGTACCGTCATCATCACGATGACCGGGTCTTTAAAGCTTTCGAACTGGGCCGAGAGGACCAGGAAGATCAGGATGATGGCCAGGATGAAGGCGAACATCAGGCTGGAGTTGCTCTCCATGAAGTCCTTGGAGTCGCCGGCCAGGGCCGTCCGGAGGCTTTCATCGAGTACTTCGGCGGCGATTTTATCCATCTCTTCGATGCCCTGGCTGATGGTTTTCCCTTCGGCGAGGCCGGCAGAAACGGTGGCCGCCACAAAACGGTTGTAACGGAAGAGCTGCGGCGGGGCGGTGGTTTCCTTCAGGGTGACAAAATTGTCGAGTTGGATCATCTGCCCGGTATTGCTGCGGACATAGAGCGACTTGAGATCCAGGGGTTTATTGCGGTCCTGGCGGGCCAGTTCCCCGAAGATCTGGTACTGTTTTCCATTCATGATGAAATAGCCGAACCGCTGTCCGCTAAGCGCTAACTGAAGGGTCTGCCCGATGTTCTGGGTGGAGACGCCCAGGAGGTTGGCCTTATCGCGGTTGATTTCGATCTGGATTTCCGGCTTGGTGAATTTCAGGTTGACATCGGCCATCACGAAGGTGGGGTTGTCCTGTACTTTAGCCATGAAGGCTGGGAGGATCTCGCGCAGTTTTTCGATATTGGGGGCCTGGAGCACATATTGGATAGGCATGCCGGCACGGCGGCCTCCGAAGGTCGACTGCTGCATGACGTTGGCCCGGGCTTTGGTTTTCTTACGCAGCTCCTGGGTGAGTTGGTTGGCGATCTGTTGTTGTGAACGGTCGCGCATATCGGGTGACACCAGCACGATGCGCACAAAACCACCGCCTCCGCGGATCATCGTGGTCACCTTGTCGGTTTCCGGAATGGCCCTGTCGACCACCGTCGCCAGATCTTCCACATAGGCCAGGTTATACTCATAGGTCGACCCTTCGGGTGAGGTGACGTTGATATTCATCTGGGAACGGTCCTCGAGAGGAGCCATTTCCGCTGGAATGGTCTTCCAGAGCACGCCAATCAAAACGAAGGAAGCCAGCAGGATCACCAGGGCGATGTATTTTCTCTTCAGGAAACTGTCGAGGGAGTTTCTGTAAACCGTATTGAGTTTCACAAAGAACTTCTCGGTGAAGTTGTAGGCTTTACTCCGGGTGTGCCTGGTTTTAAGGAGCTTGGTTGATAGCATGGGGGTCAGGGAGAGGGCCACGAAAGCCGAGATGGCCACGGCCCCCGCAATGACAATACTGAACTCGCGGAAGAGCCTGCCGGTCATCCCCTCCAGGAAAACGATCGGGATAAAGACCGCCACCAGGGTGATGGTGGTGGCGATGATGGCGAAGAAGATCTCATTGGAACCCTTGAGGCCCGCTTCCATGGGGGTCATGCCCTGCTCAATCTTAACATATATGTTCTCCATCATTACGATGGCATCATCCACCACCAGACCAATCGAGAGCACGATGGCCAGCAGGGTGAGCACGTTGATGGTAAACCCGGCGAGGTACATGATGAAAAAGGCCCCCACCAGGGAGACGGGAATCACGAGGATGGGAATCAGGGTGGTGCGCCAGTCGCGCAGGAAGAGGAAGATGATAAGCACCACCAGGGCGAAGGCGACGTATATGGTTTCCATCACCTCATCGATGGACGAGCGGATATACTGGGTATTGTCGAAGCCGATATCGATGACGACATCGTCGGGGAGGTCTTTTTTAATGTATTCCAGGCGGGAATAGACTTCGTCGACGATGTCGATATGGTTGGCTCCCGGCTGGGGGATGATGACGGTGGAGACCATGGGGATGCCGTTCATCTTCATGATACCGCGGAGATCTTCAGGCCCCAGTTCAGCGCGGCCGACATCCCGCACTCTGATGAGCTGGTCGCCCACCTGGCGGATGATGAGGTTGTTGAACTCCTCGGGAGTGGTCATCAGTCCCAGGGCACGAATGGTCAGCTCGGTGGTGTTGCCTTCGACGCTTCCTGCCGGAAGTTCCACGTTCTCGCGCAGGATAGCGTTGCGTACATCGAGAGGGGTCATCTGATAGCCCGCGAGTTTGGCAGGATCGAGCCATAACCGCATGGCATACCGTTTTTCACCCCAGATCTGGACGGCACTCACCCCTGAGATGGTCTGCAATTGCTCCTTGAAGGTGAGGTCGGCGATTTCGGAGAGTTCCAGCAGCGACCGTTTCGGGCTTTGGACGGCGATCATCATGATGGGACTGGCATCGGCATCGGCCTTGGATACGGTGGGCGGGTCACAGTCGCGGGGCAGAAACCGCTGCGCCTGGGAGACCTTGTCGCGCACATCATTGGCGGCAGTCTCCATGTCAACGGTCAGTTCAAACTCGACACTGATGCTGCTGCGACCCTGGCTGCTGCGGCTGGTCAGCGTCCTGATTCCCGGAATCCCATTGATCGATTGCTCCAGCGGCTCGGTGATCTGCGTCTCTATCACGTCGGAATTGGCCCCCGGATAAGAGGTGTCCACCGAGATTAACGGTGGGTCGACACTGGGAAACTCCCTGACTCCCAGGTAGGTGATCCCAATTAACCCGAAAAGGAGGATCACCAGACTGAAGACAGTGGCCAGTACCGGTCTTTTAATGCTTGTGGATGAGAGACTCATGGGGCCGGGATTTCAGGATTCGTACTGATTTCCCGGGCAGTATCCGACTGGTTGGTCACCAGGGTGTCCAACTGCACGGGTATTCCCTGGCGGAGCTGCAGGATAGCTGTGGTCAGCAGGGTATCCCCGAAGTCGAGACCACTATGTATCTGTACATGCGAGGCCGTACGGAGCCCTATTTTAATCTTGCGTTGTTCGGCTTTGCCTCCCTTGTAAACAAATACCCTTTCCCCCTCCATTTCGGCGATCACTGCCTCGGTGGGGATGGCAATGGCATCTTTAATTTCCGCTAATTGGGCGGTGATTCTCCCGAAGCGGCCGGGATTCAGTTCGTTCTGGCGGTTGGGATAAAGGGCCCTGACCGCAATCATCCTGGTGTCGACATTCACCTTGGGGTCGATGGCATACACGTTGGCCGCAAAGGTTTGGTCGATACCATCCACATTAAAGGTGATGGGGAAGCCAGGGGTGATCTCTCCGGCATACCGTTCAGAAATCGAAAATTCTATCTTCAGGGGGCTGGTTTTGACCAGGCGTACGATTTTGGTCTGGGTGGTAGCGAAGGCGCCTTCACTCACCATGCGGAGGCCGACGATCCCGTCGAAGGGGGCACGTAATTCTGTTTCGGCGATGCGGGCTTCCACCAGCAGGATGTCGGCCTCAAGGGCCTGCAGCTCGGTGGCCACCTGGTCATAGCTCTCGCGGCTGACGGCATCGCGGTCAAGGAGCTGTCGCGCCCTGAACTCCTTCTCTTCGGTGAGTTTTTTCTGAGCCTGTAACTTCAGTAACTGGGCCTGCAAAGGTCTGTCGTTGATCTTGGCCAGCAGTTGCCCTTTTTTCACCCGTGTACCCTCAGTAAAATGGATGGCTACAATCTTTCCGGAGGTCTCAAACGACAATTCCACTTCTTCATCGGGGAGCAGGGAGCCGTTGCTATACATAATGTCGACCATCCGGGTGGGAACGATGACGTAACCACTGGCCAGCGTGGGTTGCTGACCCATGCCTCCCTTCATGCCGGGTCCTCCCTTCATGCCGGGTCCTCCCCCTCCGGGAGCAGCCTGTCCCATCGCCGGGCCTCCTTCACTTTTACCCCCTTTAAAAAGAGGTTTGATCTTCGGATACGCTATCATCCCTATAACCACCAAAAGCACCAACGCCCAGGTGATTAGCTTCGTCATCTTCCTTTTCTCAACAGCCATGAATACATTTCTAAGTTTAACTTTCCGGCAAAAAAAAAGTTCTGCTAAAGCACTTTGACTTCTAAAACTCACAAAAGTAAAACGGATTCCCCGTTAATTTTCATAACAGGATGTTAACGACCCCCTTCCCGGTCCTAAGGAAAGGGCGGTGGCATCAGCAACCCCGGGGCACAGCCGGCCCTGTGGGGTATTTCATAAATTATTGGGCTGATGCTAGTTGTCTGTGAATAATGTCAGGGGGGCTATGCATGAGGGTCACATTCCCCTGAACCAAAATGGGTTTCCATGTCCGTCGAACCGGGGCCTGTTTCCTCGCCCGCTGAATTGGGATTCATTTCCTCGCCCGTTGAGCCTGGATGCGTTACCATACCCGTTGAACCGGGGCCTGTTTCCTCGTCCGGTAAGCCCGGGAGTCTCAGAGCCCGGAAGCTTCTGATCGTCTGGTATGCGATTGAATGTTAAAGCAGCCGGCGGGCTTCCCTGTCGGGGTCGTTTTTGGCTTCGCAGAGATCGTTGAGGAGCATGGTCTCCCCGTTTTCGGTGGTATAGCGGGGCCATTCCGGTAATCCGGCCCCGTTGGGGTCGCCGGTGCGCATGAATTGGAGCAGGGCGCTGCTCATCTTGTCGGAGAGGGCGCGGGGGCGCCGGCCGCCACCGGTATGGGTGAGCATCAGGTCGGTATTGGCAAACCAGAAGCAGATGTCGAGGCAATGGAAGGCTCGCATGCGCTGGTTGAAGAGGGGCGGTTCCCATCCGAACCAGGCGAGGTAGACGGGTGCCGGCTGGGCGGCCTTGGCATCGGCGGTGGCAATGGCCCCCTTGCGGTTACTGGCGGCCAGGGTCATCACCTCTATCGGTTTGGCTTCCGGAAACACTTTCGCATAAGCCTCGTACACTTCCTTGGCCTTGTCGCCAAATCCTCCCCGGAAGCCACTGCCTCCCTTCATCATCTCAATGGCCTTTTCGGCCGTGAGGGCTTCCATTTCAGGATTGGTTCGGGCCATGCCCCACTCATGGAAGGTCGTGCAGATCAGCATGGGGACATCCGCGGAGAGGCCTTCCGGATCGCTGTAAAATTTACCCGTGGGAAGGACCACCCCGTCGGCCACGGGGGCAAAACCGCCCCTCATACCGGGTGCCGGCTGCTCCTCCGCCATCTTCCGTGCTGCCGCATTGGCGATCCCCAGGTACTCCTTCCAGGGTATCTCCTGAAGCTTGTCGACCTGGTCAGGGGTGAGACCTGCCTCACGAAGGATATATTCGCCCAGTTTGCGGGAATACTCCTGGCTGAGGGCTTCCGTGGAGCTGCCACTAAGGGGGACAGCCTTGTGGACGAGGCCTTTGGCTGCGGGCATGGCGGCGAGTACGCACACCTTGGCACCGCCTCCCGACTGGCCCATGATGGTTACATTGGCAGGATCACCACCGAAAAAGGCGATGTTATCACGGACCCACTCCAGTGCAGCTGCCATATCGAGGGCCCCTGCATTTCCCGAGAAGGCATATTTTTCGCCGCCCACGCCCGAAAGGTCGGTGAAGCCGATGGGCCCCAGCCGGTGGTTGATGGAGACAAAGACGATATTGCCTTTGCGGCTCAGGTTTTCACCCATGTAGCCATCCTGTTCGATCCCATTGCCGTTGGTATATCCGCCTCCGTGAAGCCAAACCATCACCGGCCGCAGGCCGCCGTCTTCCAGGGCGGGCGTCCAAATGTTCAGCCGCAGGCAGTCCTCACTCACATCGTCGTAGTTCCAGTGGTCGACGAACGAGGCCCAGGCGTTGCCGTAGCGGTTGTCCATATTCTGGGGGGCAGAGTTGCCCCACCATACTGCTGGCAGGATGCCTTCCCAGGGGGCCGGGGGCTGTGGCGGCATGAAGCGGTTCTTTCCCGAGGTGTCGGCACCGTAGGGTATTCCCCGGAAATTGTAGATGCCTCGCAGGAGAAATCCCTGTACCTTTCCATATTGGGTGGTGGCGATGGCCACATCGTCGCCCACGAAGAGCTGTTGTTCCTCTTCCCCGCCGGCAACATCTTCCCCGCCGGCAACACAGGAGGGGAAAGAGAGCATGGGGGCCAGTCCGAGTCCTGCTGCTCCCGTACCCATGGTCCTGAAAAATGATCTGCGGTTGGTCTTCATCATGGTTTTCCTTAGGTGAATATTGCGATTTTTAATTTAATCCTATGTGCTGTATACGGAATAAAAATCTTGTATTTTCTGATTATGGCCCTGGACGATAACCTGTTCTGGTCCACATTCCCGGAATAGCGTTCCGGAGGTTATTTCAGGGCTACTTCCTTTCTGAGGCGGATATCTCCGGCCGAGGCGCCCACCTGCAGTTCAATGTTGCAGAGGTCGTCGTTCCAGGCCTGCAATTTTTCATCCCAGTATTGCAGGCTTTTAACCGGAATCGCAAGGGTCACCTTGCGGGATTCACCGGGGGCCAGGGTAACGCGTGCAAAGGCCTTGAGTTCCTTCGCGGGCCACTCCACCGAGGGATTGATCCGGTGGACATACGCCTGGACCACCTCGTCGGCGGCCACCCTCCCCGTGTTCTTTAACTCCAGCGAAAGTGAGATCACCTCTTTTTTACCATAGTTCTCCCTGTCGGTGGTCAGTGTGCTATATTCGAACGTCGTGTAGGTGAGTCCATGGCCGAAGGGATACATCACGGGAAGTTTTTTGGTGTCGAACCAGCGGTAGCCCACCAGCGATTCCTCGGAATAATATGCGGTGTTGGGGTCCTCGTTCAGTTTATGTTCCGTGGTTTTCGGGTTTTCACCGGTCTGAGGGGGGGTGTTTTCTGTTTTTTCCTTTCCGGAAACCAGGTTGGCAAAGACGTCGGCTCCCTTTTTGCCTTGGGGGTAATTTCTCAGGGCATAGGCGGGGGAGTCTTCCAGTTTAACGGGAAGGGTAAAGGGGAGGCGCCCCGAGGGGGAGATGTGGCCCACAAGCACGTCGGCGAGGGCGTTGCCGCCTTCGGAACCGTTGAACCAGGAGAGGATCAGCGCTTTGGAAAGGGGTTGGACCACCCTCAGGTCATTGGGGGCGCCGCTGGTCAGTACCGTCACAATGCGGGGGTTGGCGGCGGCGATCTTCTGGAGGAGTCCCTCCTGACCCGACGGCAACTGGATGGTGGTCCGGTCGGTGCCTTCGGTTTCTACCGAGCGGTTGTTCCCCCCGATAAACAGAACGATATCGGCTTTCGCGGCCACTTCCAGGGCTTCCTTTTCCAGACCTTTTACCCTTTCGGCCTTTTCGCGGGCCTGCTTTTCCTTCTCTTCAGGCGTTCTTTTCCGGAACATATCGGCATAGCTGAATATCTCGGGGATATATCCCTGGGCATATAGGATTTCAGCCTTGTCGCCGATTTTATTCTTCAGTCCCTGCAGGGGGGTGATCTCATAAAGTGTCTTGACCCCGGCTCCCAGTCCGCCCTGGGCCATGGTCTGTTCGGCATTGGCGCCGATGACCGCGATGACCGGCCGTGTGGTGAGATCCAGGGGCAGTATACCCTCGTTTTTCAGTAATACGATCGATTTGGAAGCCACATCATAGGCGATTTTCTGCTGCGGGGGCTGCGAGGTGATCTCCTTGTTGGCTTTTTCCGCCGGAATGGGCGCAATGGCCATTCTGACGCGCAGAATTTCGCGTACCCGCTGGTTGACTAATTCTTCGGTAACCAGGCCTGCCTTCACCGAATCGATGAGCGCCTCGCCCAGGAATTTTTTGGTGGGCATTTCGACGTTCAGCCCGTTTTTGAGGGCATTCACGGTGCTGTGGGTGCCGTTCCAGTCGGAAACGACCATGCCTTTGAATCCCCACTCATCACGGAGGATTTTGTTGAGGAGCAGGTCGTTTTCGGCGCACCACCAGCCGTTCACTTTGTTGTATGCGGCCATGATTCCGAAGGCGTCGGCTTCTTCGACGGCGGCCTGGAAGGGGGGCAGGTAAATCTCCCGCATGGCGCGTTCTCCGACGATCACGTTGACGGTGCCGCGGTTGTTTTCCTGGTTATTAAGGGCGTAGTGTTTGAGGCAGGCGGCGGCGCCGTTCTCCTGAACCCCCTTGGTGTAGCCTACCGCCAGCCGGGCGCTCAGAAAGGGATCCTCGCTGAGGTATTCGTAGGTGCGGCCTCCGGTGGGAATTCGCTGGATATTAATGGCCGGGCCCAGGATCATGTCCTTGCCGCGAAGGCGGGCTTCGCGGGCCATGCCGGTTCCGTAGGCGTAGGCCAGCTCAGGACTCCAGGTGGCTGCCAGTGCCGACCCGGTGGGGAAAAAGGTCGCCTTATCGGTCTCCCAGCCCAGTCCGGCCCACCCGTCGGGCTGCATCTCCTCCCTGATCCCAAAGGGCCCGTCGGCATAGATCATGTCGGCCACCCCCAGGCGTTCCACGCCTGCCGAGACAAACATGTGTTTGGCATGCAGCATGTTCACTTTTTCGTCCAGGGTCATCTGCGCGACGATCGCGTCAA
>CAZKIU010000001.1:129847-131180 GCA_964552955.1 uncultured Prolixibacteraceae bacterium | reverse complement strand
AGTTGGGTGAATTCGGTGAGATAAACCCTCCAGTTGGTCCAGGTATGGCCCCCTTCGGTTTCGAAGTAGGTGTATTTCATGCCTATTTTGTCGAGTTTTTCACGGAACTCCACATTGTTTTTGTAGAGGAAGTCGGTTTTGCCGATGGCGATCCAGTAGAGCTGGAGCCCGTTTTTCATTTGGATTTGGAGGGTTTTGTCGAGGTCGGCGTAGACCTTCGAGGTGGCCTTTTCGTTGGGGAGGATGGCGGCTGAGAAGAGGCCGACATAGTCAAACGTGTTGGGATAGTAGCGGGAGATGTGGAGTGAGTGGTACCCGCCCATGGAGAGGCCGGCGATGGCGCGCCCCTCTTTTTTGGCGAGGGTGCGGTAATTTTCGTCTATGAAGCTGATCACGTCGGTGAAGGTCTCCTCGAATTGGCCGTCCATGGTATGGGGGAGCTGCATGGTAGGTTTGGCCATGCCCAGGCTAGATTCGCCGGGGGCGGCTTCCTGGGCCACATTGCCGTTGGTCATCACTACGATCATGGGGCGGGCCTTTCCGGCAGCAATCAGGTTGTCGAGGATCTGGGCGGTGCGTCCCAGGGCGATCCAGGCCTCCTCGTCGCCGCCCATGCCGTGAAGCAGGTAGAGCACTGGAAATTTATCCTTCGACGATTCATAGCCCGGAGGGGTATAGATGGTCATACGGCGGGTCATTTCATTGCCGGGAGAGGGGTACCAGCGGCGGGTCACCGTGCCATGCGGCACCGCGCCCACCTTATAGAGATCTCCTTTTCCGTTCCCCGTGATAAAGACGTTGAAGACGGAGGCCACGTCGCGGATCAGGTAGACATTAGCCGGGTCGGTACAGCGCACGCCGTCGACCGTGAACCAGTAGCTGTAGAGGTCGGAACCCAGGGGAGCAGTCGTATGGCTCCATACCCCCTTTTCATCTTTGGTCAGCACTACCGATCCGGGCCGCCACCCTTCGGCGGCCATCCAGTCCCCCGAGAGCTTCACCTCACGGGCATCAGGAGCCATCAGCCGGAAGGTGACCGACTGGTCGGCATGGATTTCCGGAGAAACAATTTCAGGAGCGCCCCACAGTGCCTGCTGTGCATAAAGGGCCATGCCCGGTAAAAGGAGGGAGAGGAGAATAAATAGTCGCATGATCATAATAGTTTTTATTTTGTGTTGTTTTAGTCTGGCGATATGCGTTGGACCATGAAATGACCTGCCGGTTTAATCCTCTGTTTACAAGTACAACAAATATATAAAATGGAGCGGGAGTGGAGCCGGCTTACTGGTGTTTTTTATTATCCCGGGAAATTATTGGGGGGATGATCCATCAG
>CAZKIU010000001.1:126374-129747 GCA_964552955.1 uncultured Prolixibacteraceae bacterium | reverse complement strand
GGCTTACTGGTGTTTTTTATTATCCCGGGAAATTATTGGGGGGATGATCCATCAGCTCGAAAAAAAAAGTCAACTTTATGCGGAAATTGGGAAGAGTCAGTACCGGATTTCCGGATTTGTAAAAATGGATTTAAGGATGCGCTATTTTCGGGCAGTGGGTGTTTTGTGTTTGATTCTGGTTACTCTGGTGGCCGGGGGGGACAATCTGGATCCCCGTTGCCAGAAGTCGACCGAGGGCACCGAATTCTGGTTCGGTTTTATGGAAGGGCGAAACACCAACAACCACTATGTGGAGATTACGGTTTCCTCGCGGGTGGGGGCTACCTTTCAGATCTTCATCGGGAACGCCTCCACGCCTTATAACAATCAGTCCTTCACCGTGCCTTCCAACAATGCCATCCAGTTGAGAATTCCCTACAATCTGGTGGAACCTGTGGGTTCGGAAAAGGTGCTGCCTCTGGGGCTGCATTTGGTGGCCAGTGATCCGGTCAATGTTTACTGTCTGAATCACGACAATAACTCCTCAGACGTGGCGGTGATGTACCCGGTGCAGTCGCTGGGAACGGAATATTTTACCATGTGTTACAAACCTCATGTTGACGAGGCCAATCTGAATCATGGTCGCAACAGTGAGTTCGTGGTTGTGGCTTCTGAAGATAACACTACGGTGGGGATCCTTCCCTCGGAAGAGCCCGATGGCCCGGCGAGAAAAGGAGATACCCTGCGCGTGAACTTAAACCGGGGAGACCTTTACCAGGTGCAGTCCCTGTATGGAGATCTTTCCGGAAGTCAGATCACTGCTGACAAGCCGGTGGCGGTGTACGGCGGCTCCCTGAGTACGACGATTCCCTTTACTACTCCTGACGGGGGGTGGGATCACATGTATGAACAGATGCCCCCGGTGAAAACCTGGGGCCGGGAGTATTACACCGTTCCCCTGGCCGGGCGGACCAAGGACTACTTCAGGATCATGGCGGCCCAGAATAATACGACCATTTATTTTGACAATGTCAGAAGAGTAACAATTCATAAGGGAGAATTCTACGAGACCACGCTGAGTTCCCCCACGCGGATCACTGCCGATAAGCCCATCCTGGTCGCCCAGTACAGCCAGTCAAGGAGCAATGACAGGGTGACCCATGGCGATGGTTTTATGCTCATCCTCAGTCCGGTCAGCCAGGCCAAAAACGATGTGACCTTTGTGGCTTATCAATCCACCCTGATGCGGGTGTATTATGTCAATATTGTGGTTCCGGTGGCTGATATCGGCAATCTTTTACTTGACGAGGTGCCTCTTTCTGCGGGTTATTTCAGGACCTATGGCAATGGTAAGTATGCCAGTGCGAGTATTCAATTGACACAGGGTACCCATCGGCTGCGGAATTTCAGGTCAGACCGGGGATTCATTGCCTATGTGTATGGTTTTGGCGGAAACGAGGCGTTTGGATACGGGGTGGGGTTCAACCTGAACTTGGTGCTTGATTTGAGTGACGGGTTGCAGACCAGTCCCAACCTGAGTCTCGACGGCGATTCCATTGTGATATGTCAGGGCACCCACCTGTTGCTCGATGCGGGGCCCTATTTCGACCGCTATACCTGGAGCACCGGGAAAGAGGACACGCTTCAGGATCTCAGCGTGGGCGAAAGGGGGTGGTACTATGTTGCTGCCTCCACGGTGGACGGTTGCAGACAGAAGGACTCCCTTTTTCTGGAGTTGAGTGATCCCCGGATCACGATCGGAAACGACACCATGGGATGCCCCCACGCCCGGAATTTGAACGTCAGGTGGATCAAGGATCAAGGCCGCTCCCCTTCCTATGCCTGGAATACCGGGGCCACTACTTCGCAGATCCAGGTCTCCACCCCCGGAGCGTACAGTGTTACGGCGACTAATCAGTTTTATTGCCCCGCGAGTGATACCATGGAACTCTCTTTTTACCCTGTGCCAGAAGTGAAAATAGACGGGGAAGCGCTGATCTGCGGGGAGAAATCGGGAAAGCTGACGGCGCAGATTTCGGGTGATGACGGGGCCTGGAGTCTGAAATCGTGGAATTGGGGGGTTACTCCCCAGGCCGGGGTCACCTTTCCGGGGAAAAAGGAGCGGTCTACTGATTTTACGGTTTCCGGATGGGGCCCCTACCAATTCACTTATACGGTGACGACCGATAAGGGGTGTGTGGTCCAGGATACGCTGACCACCGGGATTTATCAGATACCCACGTCGTCGTTTGCATTTGTGGATGATCCGGGCGACCCCTGCAAGGGATACAGCCGTGAGGTGGTTTACACGGGGAATGCCAGTCCCGCAGCCAGGCTGGACTGGGATTTCGGGAATTGTGCCTTTGAGCTGACCCGTTGGGACCGGGCCCGGGTGTCGTTTGCTCCCTTTGGAAGCGGGCAGCCCTTCGTTTCACTGCAGGTGAGTGAGAATGGCTGCCAGGGGGAGGTGACCCGTCTTCCCTTCGGGGCGGCGCCCGATTTCACGATGACCACCGACCGGAGCCAGGCCTGCGACTCGGATCTGGTCCGGTTCACCGGAAAACTCAACGTAAGCGATCACCTCGATTTCAACTGGGACTTCGGCGACGGGGCTACCAGCACAGAGCAGTTCCCGGTGCACACCTATAACCAACCGGGCTTTTATGATGTGACCCTCTTGATCACCAACCCGGTTACCGGGTGCAAAGCTGGTTTTCTTCTGGAGGAGATGGTCAAGATCTATAAGACGCCGGAAGCCCGTTTTGAGGTGGACTATCCTGTGGCCTTACTCGAACAGGCGAACCTTAAGTTTACCAATCAGACCCTTTTTGGGGAGCGGTATCACTGGGAGTTTGGCGATGGGGGTTTTTCAGAGGAGGAGAATCCCTGCCATGAATACCGGCAGGTCGGACAATACCCAGTTCTTCTGGAGGCGGTGTCGGGGATGGGCTGCAAGGATACTGTCTCGATGGTTGTGGACATCCTTCCGTTCAATGTTCATGCTCCCAATGCTTTCCGGCCGGGGAGCGATATTCCGGAAAACCGTACCTTTATGCCTTTCACGCTGGGGGTGGATCCCGGGCGATTCCGGATGCAGATTTACAACCGCTGGGGCGAGCTGATCTTTGAGTCGAAGAGCCTGGACCATCCATGGGACGGCACTCTGCGCAACAGCCGGGAGGCTCCCATGGGCAACTACATCTGGCGCGCCGATTATACCGATATCCAGGGCTTCACCCACTCGCGCCAGGGCCAGGTCCTCCTGATCAGATAAAGATCAAGGACGAGGGTCCTCCCTTTGCCCAGGCCAGGTTAAGCATTGACCCTATAGAACTGAATTGATAGTGTCTTGAATCAAGATTATTCAAGATTCAAGATTCAAGATTCAAGATTC
>CAZKIU010000001.1:107896-126274 GCA_964552955.1 uncultured Prolixibacteraceae bacterium | reverse complement strand
ATTCCAGACTCAAGATTCCTCATTCCAGACTATTCTCCGATGTAGTCCTTGTAGGGGCGGTAGAAGGGGAAGGCGAGGGTTTTTGTGAAATCGCGGAGGAGGAAGGAGAGGGAGATTTCGCTGGTTCCGCCGGAGCGGGCGCCGAGTCCCGACACGGTGAAGTCGTAGCTATAGGTGAAGTGCCACCGTTTTTTCATATATCCGACCAGGAGGATGAGGGCATCGTAATGGAAGGCGAGGTCCTGGCGGAACCAGGTGCCGGCGGTGAAGCCGTGGTAGTTGGCCAGCATGCCGTAGTTGAATTGCCGGAAGGGGCCTTGTTGCATGAGGACCACTTGCGGGGAGAGGTCGAAGGTCTTGCGCCAGTAGCCATGGCCGTGAATGGGGATGCGGGTGCCGAAGTGGAGGGTGTATTTGCGGTGGAGGCGGCTGCTCTCCTCCGATGCATCATACCAGCTTTGCAAAGGTTGGGAGAGGTGGTGGACGGCCACACCGGCAAAGAGGCGTTCTCCATAGAGGAGCACGCCTGTTGAGAAGTCGGCATATCCATAGTTCTGGTCGGTGAGGGGGGTTTCGGCGGTGGGCAGGTATTCTCCCCTGTAGGGATCCACATTGTCGGCGAAGACCAGTTGGGCCCAGTCGATACTATGGTGGTGGTAAGCTGCCTCGAGGGCGCCCGAGAACCACCATTTTTCGCCCACCCTGAAGTGGGAGGCGTAAATGAACCCGGCCTGGAGGGCATTCAGCACTCCTCCTGCCTGAGTATCCCTGATCAGATGAAGGGCCACTCCGCCCTGCAGCCGGGGCACGGGCAGGTCAAAGGAGAGGCTCTGTGTCACGTAGGCATCGGGCAGGCCGTGCCATTGGTCACGGTATTGGAGGTTGATCCGGGGAACCCCCAGGCTCCCCGCAAAAGCCGGATTCAGGTAAAGGGGATGGGAATAAAACTGGGAAAACCCCACATCCTGAGCCAGGCAGAAGCCTGTCAGAAACGGGGATAGAATGAATACCAAGCCATACAGAAGCTTTCTGTTCAATGGGAAGCAATGATAAGGTTAATTATAACCACTTCAAATGGTGGGGCATAATCCTGAGACCTTGCAGAAACCAGGAGGTCATCGGGCGTTCTGCCTGGCTGACAAGATAATCAAAATCACGGAAAGAGAAGATGGGGACGGGGTTAATTCATTGGGAGGTCACTGCCCATGGCTGCATCCTTCTCTTTAAGCATTCTGATCCCGAAGACAGGGCCTGCCCGATGTCCCTCGCGGGGGACAAATTTCACGGTCACACTGTTGCCGGTTATCTTCAGGTCGGCGGGCAGTGAATATTCCTTGACGTAGAATTCACCGGGGCGGGCACTGCTGATGTTCTCAGAGGCCATCACTCTGTCATTGACCAGGATGTCAAAGGTCTTGGCGCCCTGGTAGCCTCCCCAGTATTCCACGCCCAGGAGGAGGGGCTGATCACCGGGGGCTTTCATGCGGAATGAAAACCACCCTCCGCGGTCGGCTTCGCGGTATTTCCTCCTCCGGAATTCGCCGGTCCAGCTCTTGTCTCCCTCAAAGCGGTGGTTCCGTTCGGGTTGCATCTCTCCGGGCTGGAAGAAGTCTATCGTCCGGCTCTCGAGTTCTTTCTGCTCTCTGAGGTGTGCCAGGTATTTCTCCTGTTGGGCCTGCCATCGTTCTTCGTCGAAGAGGTCGAAATAGACCGAATAGCGGTGGTCGTGGACCTTATAGAAGGGATGGAGGAGCAGTTCACGGGGTCTGCCGGTGTTCACTGTCCGGAAGGTGTTGGCCATTCCGGCGACGGGTTCTGTCCAGTGGGCCGGGTTCCGGTCGCTGGTCATCAGCACCGGCACATAATCGGGATGCAGGGCGGCCGTGTCTTCGACGGCTCCCAGTTCACCGGCCAGAACCAGGGGGCCATACATCACGGCCACCCGGTTGGTATCGTCGGGCATGGGTTCCAGCCGCAGCGAAAAGGGGACTTCCACCATCAGCTCATCTCCGCTTTTCCAGTTTCTCATAACGGGAATGAAACTGCCGGGTTTTGCCTTGTGGTGGTGTACCAGGCCGTTGACCCTGATCATGATTCCGTTTTCTGCCCAGTGGGGATAACGGATCATCACGGTGACCGGAACAGGTTGCGGGCATTCGAAGCGGAGCGTCGTGGAAGGTTCAGCGGGGTAGCGGGTCTGCTGGGTGATCTTCAGTCCCTTTTCCTTCCAGTGGAGTTCCGAGGCGATGTATTGGGCCACAAAGAGTTCCTCATCGTTATGGTAATAGATATTCTCCCCGTATTTGGAGTGGTTTTCCATGCCGGAGCCTACGCAACAGGTGAACCAAAAGGGATCCTGGTACTCCTTGAAGCCTCCCATTTCGAGGGAGAGGTTGTAGATCACCCTGCCATCGGCGGGGTGCTGTGAGGAGAGGATATGGTTGAAGAGGGCTCTTTCGTAGAAGTCGGCGACCTCGGGGGAGGCTTCCCAGGTGAAGAGGTGGCTGCTCAGCTTCAGCATGTTGTATACGTTGCAGGTTTCGGTGGTTTCACTGCTGAGGCGGTCGCGGAGGGTGTCGGGTGGGCCGAAATACTCATGGTCGCAGTGGCCGCCGGTGACGTAGGAGTGGTGATGGACCACCCTGTCCCAGAAAAACAGGGCCGCCTGGTGGTCCTCTTCTGCGCCGGTGAGCTCAAAACGCCGGGCCAGTCCCACCAGCTTGGGAATCTGGGTGTTGGCATGTTTCCCAGGAAGGATGTCTACCCCGTTGGCCAGGGAGTCGAGGATCTCGCGGTGATGGAACACCCGCGAGAGCGTGAGGTACCTCTCCTCACCCGTGGCGTTGTAGAGTTCGGCCAGGGCTTCGTTGATGCCCCCATGTTCACAGCGGAGCATCTCCTGGATCTGATCACCCGTGAGGTCCCTGATGATGGTCTCCAGCCAGTCGGCAAAACGGGTCGCCACCGTGAGGGCTTTTTCATTTCCGCAACGGAAGTAAGCGTCGAGCAGACCCATCAGCACCTTATGCTGGGTGTAATAGGGCACCCAGATGCCGTTCAGGTCAAACCCCTGGGAGCGGATGTTCCCTTTGGCCACCTCTTCTTCCAGGATCTTTTTCCCCAGGGGGAAAGCCCCGATGTAGCCGTCGCCGTCGGCTTCCTGGCAAAGGGCCAGCTCGTCGACCATGTAATTGACGCGGGTGAGGAATTCCTGGTTGCCGGTTGTCTGGAACATCAGGGCGCAGGCACTCAGGTAATGGCCCAGGCTGTGGCCGGCGATGGTGTTGTCTTCCCAGCCATGGTAATGCTCAGCACGGGGTTTCAGCCCTGCTTCCTTCCTGAATTTGGCCAGCAACCGGTCGGGTTCGTAGCGGAGCAGTGCAACCTCATTCAGCCGGGTGGCATCAAGAAAGGGCCCGTCGAGAAGCTTCACATCGGTGAGGGGAAAGGTGATCGCCCTGAAGGGAATCACTTCGCGACCGCCAGCTTCAGTCGTCTCCTCCGGAATAAAACGACATCCTGCCAGCAGGAGGGCCAGGATCAGCATGGATACACGACTTTTCACTACTAAACTATTTAATGACTTGTTCTTTAGTTATATATCGCAGTATGGCCCAGGATGGTTGTTCAGGCCATGCGGAGCCGCTTCGCAGCCGCCAGGGCTTGAGAAGATTTCCGGAGGAGAAAAAAAGGAAGATTCCATGCCGGCTCCAGCCCTGTTATTTGCGGGTGGCTTCGATGACTCCCCGGAAGTACCCGATCGATTCGGCGATGCCCATGAAGGGATCCTGCATGCTTTTCTCGTGCTCGAGGCTGCAGACGCCGGTGTAGCCCACTTTCCGGAGCATCTTCACGAAGGCCGGAATGTTGATGACCCCCCGGCCGATCTCGACCGAATAGCCTGCCTTGGTGGTTCCGGTCACATCCTTGATATGGATGTCAAACACGCGGGATTGGTATTTTTTGAGGTCTTTCACCGGATCTTTGCCATTGCGGGTGTCGTGGCCGATGTCGAGGCACATGCCGATACGGGGGTCGAGGTCTTTCACGTTGTTCCACACGTCGTCGGCATCGGGGTAGAGGGGCATGTCGGGACCGTGGAGATGGATGGCGTATTTGAAGCCAGTCTCTTTAACTTTCTGATCGACATAGGGGAGCAGCTCGTAATTGGGAACCCCCACGATCATGGTGACGCCCACGCGTTGGGCATAGTCAAAGGCGTTGTCGATCTCCTCTTTGTTTTTCATATAAATGGGGCCTACGGCATAGCCGGTGACTCCGCTGGCCTTGAGTTTGGCGTGAAAGGCGGCGATCTGCTCCGCAGTGCTGTTCAGGGGAAGATGGAAGTCTTTGATGCACAGGTAGTGGACGTCGGCTTTCTGCATCGCCTCCAGGGTTTTGTCGAGGTCGAAATGGCGGAAGGTGTAGCCGGCCATGCCTACCTTGAACTGCTCCCGGGTGTCGGGGGCAGGGCGCTCTCCCGGGCGGGCAGGCGCCTGGGCCTGTACCACCATTAATTGTGTGGCCAGCAAAAGGGCCAGAAAGATAATTCTCTTCATATCATTTGATTTTAACTGTTTATCTCCCCCACAAAATTACCATAATCGGTGAATTTTGATCTCTTCCGGCGTGATTAATCCTTTGGATTGGTTGAACCTTTAGTCTGGTTCATCCTCCGATCAGGATCAACCTTTGGGGTTGTTCAACCATCAGTCTGGTTTATTCCCCTCTTCATCGATAGGGATCGGGGCAGAAATATCAAGGAGGTAACGGCGTGTGTTCAGCGGGACAGGAGGGGGAGGTCAGTGGCTCTGCCCTGGGAGGCATACTCCTCCGGAATGATTTTCCAGTTGGTGCCCGGAGTGGGGTGGAGGGTGCCGTGGTTTTCCAGGTAGCGCATCAAAAGGGTACGGAGGTCGGTGTCAGAAGACCAGGTGATTCTCTCCTGCAGTTTTTCACGGGGGATGCCGGCCCCGGTGGTCAGGTGCCCACCGCCGCCGCTGCCCCGATAGGAGTTGATGGCTACCCGGTAGGTTCTCAGGGGATCAAAGGGGCGGCCGTCTTCGAAACCGGTGATGGTGACCCGGTTTCCGGTAGGTTGTGTGACATCGACGGTATAGAGGATACCTGCTGCCGAATCGAAGTTGTAATAGGGGTTAGTCAGCGCTTTGCGGTCGCTTCTGCCCGGGCTGAACAGGAGGAGATGATCGTTGGGAGAGGTCATCGTGTTGAGCCAGAGTCCATAGGAGTATTCCAGGTGGTTTTTGATTTCCTCTCCGGTGAGTGCCATGGTGTAGAGGTAATTCTCGAAGCGGTAGATCTGGAAGAGGTCTCTGACCCGGAGGTCGCCGGCAGAGATCTCTCCCGACACCGAAAGGGGGGCTGCCAGGGAGAGGTCGGCACCTGTGGTTTTGAGTTGGACCTTGTGGATGAGGTCGAGGAAGGCCGAATTCCCGAAGAGGGCCTCTACACCTGTCATGGGTGCGCTCAGTGTGCCCACTTTCCGGTCGGAGAAGGCCCCGATGGCTTTCCGGTCTTTACGGAAGCGGCGGGTATAGCGGTTTTCCCCCGGGGTTTCCGGAACCTTCAGGAGGGTGCCTTCGGTTTTCAGAAGGCGCGGAGGTGTGTTTTTCCCGGCAGAAAGGGTGAATTGGGCCACAGCCAGGTGGGTGGCGGCATTGCCTGGGTTGAGGAGCAGTACCCGGCTGCTGTCGGAACGGGTGATCCATTCGTTTCTGCGGCGGTGATCATGGCCCAGGACGATCAGGTCAAAACCCGGCACCTGTTGGGCAATTCTGAGGCCTGCATTCTCGGGGGCCTTCCCGGGGGCGAGAGGCTCATCGTCTCCAAAACCTGTATGGAACAACCCAACCATCAGATCGGGATCTTCCCTTTCCCTGATAATCTCCACCCATCTGCGGGCTTCTGGGACCATGTCGCTGAAGGAGAGTCCTTTCCACATTTTCTGGGGGAGCCATTCGGGCACCGAAGGAGTGATCATCCCCAGGATGGCGATGGTGATCCCTTCACGCCGGAAGATGGTGTAGGGTTTGAAACGGGGTTCCCCGGTGGTATCGTTAAGGATATTCGCCCCCAGGTAGGGCATCTGCAGTTCACGCTGCATACGGTAATAGACGGCCGGACCGGCCTCGATATCGTGGTTGCCTGCTGTGGCTGCATCGTAGTCCATCAGGTTCAGGGCGCGTGAGAAGAGGTTTTTCCGTTTTTTCTGCACAAAGTTGGCATAATAGGCTACCGGGGTGCCCTGGAGGAGGTCGCCGTTCTCAAGCAGGAGCAGGGGAATCCCCACACGGCGTATCGAGTCGGTGAGGTGGTATACGCCGGCCAGGGAGCTCTTGCCGGGCTGGCCCTCTTCGAAATCGTAGGGAAAGAGGCAGCCGTGCACGTCAGAGGTGGCGGCTACCACAATTTTTACCTCCTGCCCATGCAACCTTAGAATAGGCATGAAAATCCACAGTAGCATTACTCCCAAGGCCAAGAGCCGGCGGGATACTACAGGGGTAAGGAGAACTCCTGTATCAGAAATGGGGAAGCGATGACGGAATCCTGAATCCTGAATGGCGGAATCCTGAATCCTGAATGAGGGAATCTTGAATCTTGAATGAGGGACTCCTGAAACCTGAATGGCGGAATCTTGAATCTTGAATGTAAGGCTGGAGAATTTCATCGGGAATAGTGTTACTGTTTTGGGGGAGTCTCAAAGAGATTCCGGAGGTCAGGGGGGAGCCCGGAGGTGATGAAGGCTTTCTTGTTTTGGGTGATGAGCTTCTGTTTGTGGTTTACTCTCCACCAGGTCAAGGTCATGGCGGTCAGGATGAGGAGTTCCCCTGCGGTGAAAATTCCCCAGAGGAATTGTTCGGGGATATAGTGGCTTAGGGTCAGGGTAATTTGTTGGGCCGTTGCGGGGTTGCCTGCTGACACGGGGTTTCTGCTTTGCAGGATCAGCAGGGTAAAATCGCGGACATAGGCAAAAAAGATCAGGAGGGCTCCTGAAAGGGTGAGCAGCCATTCCGCAGGGCGGAGGGAAAGGGGTGGGTGGCGGCTGTCGAGGGTATACCAGAGCAGGGCCATAGCGATCATGGTCAGGGAGTTGATGGCCGGAGCGAGAACGGGACCCACCCAGGTGACGGGAATCAGGAAAAGGATGTCCCAGGTGAGCAGCGATGCGGGCCAGTTCAGGAAGATCTTCAGGGCTACATAATAGATGATGTCCCACACGGCAAAGGTGAAGAGGAAGGCGCCGAGGCGCTGGAGGCGGTTTCTGCCGGCCAGCCAGGCCACCGCTCCCAGCATCACCAGGGTGGCCACCTCCCTGACCAGCTCCGCCCTGTAGATGGGGGGAGCCATGGGGGCGAGCGGAAAGGCGAATCCACCGGGGTAGTAGAGGGCCCGCAGGTAAACTACCACAATGGCTTCGAGAAGCCCCATGGCCGTGGCAAACAGGGCTACCACTCCAAACCGTGCGGAGATAGAGCCTTTGCCGATATTCCCGGTTGAGTTCATATTCCAAATCTAGGGAAATTTCAGGGAGGATCTCCATCGGCTTCAAGATAATTGAAGTTTCCGCATCGGGGGGGTCATCAGGGGTTCCCTGGTGGGCTCGTGGCCAGGGGACAAAAAAGAAGCCCCGGAAGTGAGTCCGGGGCTTTGGTACTTATGGAATTGGGACTATTTAAGCAGCCACATGGTTTTGTTGATCTCATCATAACCATCATACTGCCTTTGAAGGGCTTCCTCGAGGTTTTCGCGGTTGTAGCTGGTTTCCGAAGAGGGATAGAGCCATCGCATGGGAAGGCCGTTTTTGTTGTTTTCGTTCAGGCTGGTAGCCGGATTGATGGGGAAGGCGGGGAATCCATGGCGGCGGTATTCGAAGTAACTCGACTGGCCATCCTGCATGAACTGGAGGAGGTAGCGCTGCATCCAGATCTGTTTCAATTGATCCTCGGTGGAGGTTTTAAAGGCGGCTTCTCCGGTGAAATAGCCATTGATGTATGCAGTGTCGATGGGCTTACCGTGGGCATAGCTGGCTTTAGTGGCTCCCACGGCAGCCAGTGCTGATTTCACTCCTGACTCATAATAATCCTTGGCAGTGCCGGTAGTGATCCATCCTTTAATGCGGGCTTCGGCCAGAATCAACTGCTGCTCGGCATAGGTAATGACCATCCGTGGTTCTGTGGCTTCCTCGGTCAGGTACCGCTTATTGAGAAGCGAATAGAGGTTGGCGCTGTGGCCGGCATTCATAGTGGCATAGTCGATAGAGACATCCAATCCGACATAGGCTTCCGGATTATCGGCGGTCATTCCGGCAGCGATCTGTGCTCCTGCAGGCTCGGCGAAATAATACATCCTGCGGTCGTTGAGGTTCTTCAGGTTGTCGATCAGCAAGGAGCTGATCACCGTACGACTGGTGAAGAGATCGTTGGTGCCCGACAGCGGGTGTTTATTCTGGGAGGAATAATTCAGGCCCAGGAAGCCGGTGTTGGCTTCGAGGAGCTGGCCTGAGGCTACGATGGCCGCAAAGCGGTTTTTGATATCGAGGGAGGCCACGCTCTCTTTTTTGCTGAGGGTCATCAGCACCTTAAGGGCGAGGGCGTTGGTGGCCCTTCTCCATTTATCAGGATTTCCGTTGTAAGGTGTCGGGTCGCCATCGAAGGTTTTACCGATCGCAAAATACTGGTCGGCGAGCTTGAGCTCATCCAGAACTCCTTTGAGAACAGTCTCCTGGGTGTCGTATTTAGGCCGGTAGAGACCGTCGGCACCCTGGTTGGTCTCACTGTAAGGGATGTCCCCCATTTCCATGGTCAGCCTGAAAAACATATAAGCCTTGGCAAAGCTGGCCACTCCCTTGTAGGAGTCTTCCATGACAGAGCCCTTGGCATACTCCAGCATCCTGTCGATGTTAGGCAGAATGGTCATCCCTTCGAAGCTGCTGCCGCCGATTTTGTTGTACTGTTCACCCATCTGGCCTTCATTGGCATAGCCCACATATTTGGGAAGGGCATTCTCGGCAACCAGCACCTTGGCATCCCTGCCGCTGAACCGGGTGGTCCGCAAAACGATATTGGTGCATAGCATAGAGGCACTGACCTGGGTGGTGGTATCCGGATTGGTATTGACATCCTCAAAATTGTCGCACCCTGAAAGGAACGCAACGAGGAGAAACAGTCCGATGATTATTTTTAACTTCTTCATGATACTCGTTTTTCGATGATTTTATGCATTAAAGTCATTTTCAAATAGGATTACAAGCCATTCTGTATGGTTAGAAGATGACTTTCAGATTAAATCCCAGATAGCGGATCGACGGATCGCTGAAATTTTCAGATCCGCCGTCGGGGTCGGAATATTTGAATTGTTTGGCCCACAGGAAAACGTTTTGTCCGATGGCGGACAGGGAAGCTCCCTTGGCGGCAAAGCGGCCTGCTATCGAAGCTGGCAGGTCATAGGTGAGTGACATCTCCCTGATTTTAAAGAAGGTAGTGCTATAGGCGTCCTCGGGTGAGGGGGCACCGCCCCAGGCGGTTCCCTTGTGGAGGGCTTCCATATAGGTCTTATAGGTTACTGCCACGTCGTTGGGGGCATAGACCCTGTTGTCACTGGTGATATTGCCATAGGTGTCATAGGTGGCTGCGCCGGAGACGACTTTCACCCCCTGTCCGGTATAATTCTTGGTGCCTGGGTTGGTGGCATCGAGGTACCGGGCTTCAACAACCGATTCGGGATGGGAACCCGCCCGCCACATGTACATCTCGGTGGTCGTTTGGGCAATACCACCCACGCGCCCGTCAACGGCCAGCGCCAGGGTTAAATTCTTGTATCTTACCTGGGTGTTGGCCCCCCAGATCCAGTCAGGATCGGAATAGCCAAACATGGAGTCATATCCTGAATAGAGCGGTAAACCGTTGTTGTGAATGATGTTTCCTTCAGGATCTTTCTGGTAATCGCGGAGGATGTAATGGTCGACCCTTTTGCCTTCGGCTACCCATGGTTTGTCGGCCGAGAAGAGGGAGTCGAGTTTGGTATAATAGCGGGCAAATTTCGACCAGTTGAGGGAGAGATCCCACTGCCAGTCGCCCTTCTTAACCGGGGTGACATTGGCCGTGATTTCCAATCCCCGGCGGGTAATCTCCTCGTCGATATTGATATAGTTGGCGGTGTATCCTGAGGCAGGCGTGATACCGGTAGAGCGAAGGAAGTCATACATCTTCTTGCTGTACCAGGAGATGTCGAGCGATGCCCTGTTCTTGAAGAAGTTGAGGGCGGAGCCGATTTCGAAGGTGGAGGAGGATTCGGGCCGCACATCCACCCCACGGATGGTGCTGGGGTAGGTGGCACCACTAAGGTTCCCCCAGGCATTGTTGGTGATGGAGTAGACCTGGTTGATGGTGTAGATACCGGCCGGGGTTTTGGAAGAGGTCCAGGATCCCCGCAGTTTCCATATCGAGAGCCAATCCATTTCAGGCAGGAGTTCAGAGACGATAAAACTTCCTGACACCGAAGGATAGAGGTAGGAGCGGGTTGATTCGGGGAGGGTGGAACTCCAGTCGTTGCGGAGGGTTCCTTCGGCGAAAACCATGTTTTTCCAGGAGAGGGAGAGTCTTCCGAACAAGCTGTTGACTTGTTGGCGGTAGAGGCTGGAGGCGACCGCCACGGGGTTAATGGAAGCTTTCAGCGAGTAGAAGGCAGGAATGGACAATCCTCCCTGGGTCCGTGCTTCCATGCCGTCGTCTTGCCGGAAGTAAATGGTTCCTCCGGCGAAGCCGTCGACGGTGAAATCACCGAAGGTTTTATTTCCGGAGATCAGCAGGTCGTTGTTAAGGCTGTAACCACGGCCGAGACCCAGGTTGTAGGAACCTTTCTGGGATTCACCCCATACTTCGGTTCCATTCTGGATCACTTTGGCGCTGCCTGCCCCTTGCAGGGAACCCTTGGAGATGGTGATCTCCTGGCGGTCGCTGTAGGTGTCGAAACCAGTGCGCAGGGTGGCTTTCAGCCAGGAGGTGAGGTCGTAGCTCAGGCTAATGTTCCCGGCAAAGACATCGCGGTTGATGCCGTGGGTCCGCTCAAAACGGTCAAAATAGGGATTGTTGTTGGTGGCGGTATAACTGTTGTTCTGTACCTCGTTGGGAACCAGCCAATAGTCTTTGTACTGGCGGACGTCATAATCGGGAGCCGCCCATACCAGCATGTTGTACATGGGATCGTAGCCCGTATAGCCGCTGAAGCCCTTGTTGGGGGAGAACTGTTTGTTATAGGACATGTTGGAGGAGAGGGTGAATTTGTTGATTTTCATATCACCGCCAACGGCATAGGTGATTTTATCGAACATGGAGTTGGGATACTGGCCCTTATTTTTCACCCAGGTGGCCGAGGCTCTGAAGCTGCCGAATTCTCCCTGCTGGACCATGTTGACATTGTTGTTGAGCACATACCCCGGTTCCAGGAAATTGGCGAAATTGTCTTTTCCAATGGGGAGATAGGGCATGGCTTTCAGGCTTTTGGAGACGGGGTCCCATTGGATCACCTCCCTGCCGTCGAGGGGCACGCCCCATGAGCCATCGCCTGAGCGGGCATAAGTGTTGGTGCCGGTATTGACGACACGGCCGAAGGTAGATTGCATTTCGGGGATGGCCAGGTACCCCGCGGCGAACATGGTGCCGCTGTTGAGGGTCACAGAGAGGCCTTTTTGGGCTGAACCCATTTTCGTGGTTACCATGATGGCACCGCTGGCCCCCCGGTATCCGTAGAGTGCCGAGGCGGTGGCCCCCTTCAGCACACTGATGCTTTCAATATCATCGGATGGGATATCCCTGAGTTTCATATTTCCATAGGGCACCCCATCAATGACCAGCAGGGGGTTCTCCCCGCGGATCTGAATATCGGGTTCGGCAGTGAACTCGGTGCTGTTTTTTACCATCAAGCCGGCGACCTTCCCCGTCAGGGAGGTGCCCATATCTACTCCTTTCACGGTCTGCAACCCTTCACCGGAAACAGCCTGCACGGCATATCCCAGGGCTTTCTCCTCCCGCTTGATCCCCAGTGCGGTCACCACTACTTCATCCACACCGAAGATCAGCTCCTCAAGGGTGACGTTAAAGGTGGTTTTTCCCGCTACCGGAATCTCCTGGGGTTTCATGCCCACGAAGGAGAATACCAGAATGCCATTGTCGGGGACATTTGCCAGCGTGAAGTTGCCATCATAATCGGTGATGGTTCCTGTGGTGGTACCCCGGATCACTACAGTAACACCGGGCATGGCCCCTCCGCGCGAGTCGGTGACTTTACCCGAGACCGCCAGCGGCTGCTGCCCCGATACGGTTTCAGAGACCATCCTCCCGGGATAGAGCAGAATTTGACGGTCGGTCACCGTAAAAGTGACTCCCGCCTCATCAAACATCTGATGCAGCGTCTCCTGGATGCTCTTTTTTTCTACGGAGACCGTCACCCGCCGGTTGAGATCAATGTATTGCGAACTGTAAGCAAACCTGAACTCCGTCTGCTCTTCGATCTCTTCCAGAATATCGACGACCCTGGCATTTTTCATGGCCAGGGAAAGCTTGGTGTTCTGGCTGTAAACGCTTGCTGACAGCTGCATGAGCCCCAGAAGCATAAAGAAAACCGTCAGTTTCATAACTTTAAACCATTTGTTGCTGTAAGGAGGCAATCCCCTCCCTTTCCACTTGAAATTTTTCATAGTTTTACACGATTTTAGGTCAAAAAATCTATTTATCATCGACAGATGGTAAGTACCGGCCGGGAAGTGTTGCAGCACTTTCCGGCTTTTTTACTACCTTCTGCCTTCAGTTTTTTTCTTCCCCGAACGGAAGGTGATCACACTTCCTTCCTGGACGGCTTCCACGGGTGTTATCTTTTCGATCAGTGCGATGATTTCCTGAAGCGATTCGTTTCTGATCGAGAAAGTGTAATGGTAATCCTTCACCGCGGGATCGACCACAAACGTCTGGTTGTAGCGGCTCTTAAGCTTTTCGGCGACCTCTTCCAGGGTTTGGTCGTAGATGTTGATAATCCCCTCTTTCCAGGAGGTGAAACGGCTGGTGTTGATGGTGGTCACCGACATTTTCTTGTTGACCAGGTCAAAGGAGGCCATTTCTCCGGGTTTCAGTGAATACCGGAATGAGGCGTTCTGTTGCCGGAGGAGTTCCACGGATCCCTCTTCCAGGACGACGTCGATGATTTGGGAGCCCGGTAAGGCACTGACGTTGAACCGGGTTCCGGTGACCCTGATCTGCAGTTCCCCGCAATCGACCACCAGAGGATGGCGGTTCCCCTTTTCTGCTTCGAAATAGGCTTCACCAGTCAGCCTGACCTTCCGGTTTTTCATCCCGTACCCGCTATCATAACTGATGAGGGATCCTGAGTTGATCCATACCCGGCTGCCATCAGGCAGGACTGCCCGCGAAATCTGCCCGTTGTCGGCCATGATCTGTGTCACCGCTTCCAGCCCGGGTCGACTCCCCTGGATATACCACAAAAGCGAAAACCCCAGCGTGGTGAGAAAAAAGAAGATGGCAGCATACCTTAAAAGCTGCGTGAGCTTCCTTGATTTCTGCCATCCTTCACAACTTTTCTCTAATAAACCTGACTGGATGCGGTTCCAACTCTCCGCACCACCGGCGGGAAAACGGCCGCTCTCCAGTCCCTTTTCCCAAACTGATCTATGAAAATAAAAAGCCTTTCGGTTCTCTTTCTCCCTGAGCCATTGCAGCAAATCCCGCTTCTCTGCGTCGGTGGCCGTCTCCTCAAGATATTTGATGATTAATTCTTCCATGGTTCGTATAGTATGAGTACAATATGATGTCAGAAAACCCTACCCCGGAATGTGAAAAAATTGCATTACAGGCGAAAATGGATGGTTCCGGGAGGGAAGTGGTCCCTCCGGGGTGATGAGGGATGATTCCTTCTGTCTGGACAGCGCAGCTCAGTAATCCTACCCGTCAGGTCAGTGCAGCCAGTTGATCCTACCCGTCAGGTCAGCACGGCTCAGAAATCCTATCCGTCAGGTCAGCGGAGTGATCCTATCCATAAGGTGAGCGCAGAGACTCCGGAATCCTGGTCATTGGAGTATGAAGGTGATCAGGGGGGCCAGAAGGGGGTATTGGCGGATCAGGATACGAGAAAGGCGTTCCCGGGCTTCGGCGACATGCTTCTCAACGGCTTTTACAGAGATCCCCAGATCTTCAGCCACTTCTTTTTGCAGGTGCCCTTCCACCTTGCAAAGGAGAAAGACCTCCTTCATCCGCGGAGGAAGGGTGTCGATCGCCTGATGAAAAGAGAGGATCAGTTCTTCCTCCAGGCTTTTCTCCTCTTTTTCAAGGAAGTCGAGGTGATAGAGGTGTTGCAGCTCATTCACCGGTAGCCTGGAAGCTGCGATATTACCCTCCCTGAGGCGGGCCTCCTTCAATACATTGAGGCAACGGTTCCGAAGCATGACGAACAGCAGGCTTTCAATGGCTTTGTCAGGATCGATGGTTTTGCGTTTTTCCCAAAAGGTAAGAAAACACTCCTGCAGGATGTCCTCCACCTGCATCGGATCCTGGATAAAGAGCCGGCAGTACCCTTTCATCCTGGGATAAAGGATCCTGAAAAGGTCCCGGAAAGTGGTGGGATCTCCGTTTCTCAATGCAAGCTTCTGGTCTCTTCCGAACACAATGATTGGACTAAAGAAGTGCCGAAAGTAGTAATTTTCTGCTACTTTTGGACTGATTTATATTATGGATAGGGTGATGAATCCATACCGGAAAGGAGGCATGCGTGGCATGTGGACAAGGGGTAGAAATGGACCTGGAAAGATCCTGCCGGGGTGATGGAGTAAGGTTGAGTGATGGGATAAGGGGGAGGGGGCGATAATTTTTTCTTGTTAATTTGCAGATTCATTAGCACTGATAGCTGAAATGATTTTCTGAATATGACCATGCGGAAGCCCAAAATTACCATCAAGGAGATGGCGAATCTGTTGAATGTCTCCCCATCTACCATTTCAAGAGCTCTGATGCACCATCCGGGAATCAGCAAAAAAACCACCAATGAAGTGCAGAAGCTGGCCAAAAAACTGGGGTATTATCCCAACAGAGTGGCTTCAAATCTGCGGAGAAGCAAAACCAACATGATCGGGGTGATTATCCCAAGGATCGACCGTTATTTTCAATCGTCGGCCATTAGCGGTATTGAAGAGGTAGCCAGCAAAGCGGGCTATTTCGTGAACATTTTTCAGTCGAACAATTCCTATGAAAGGGAGAAGGAGAATGCACGGATGGTGCTGGCCAGTCAGGCCGACGGGGTCATTGCTTGTCTGGCCCTTGAGACCAACAATTACGACCATCTTTCTGTTTTCATGGAAAACAATATCCCGTTTGTTTTTTTTGACCGGGTTTGCAATGAGATAGAGACCCACAAGGTGGTTATTGATGATTATTCGGCAGCCATGAAAGCTACCGAGCACCTCTTCTCGGTAGGATGCCGATGCATTGCGCATATTGCAGGTAACCAGCGTATTGCTATTTTCCGCAACCGGCTGAACGGCTACCGAGCTGCGCTGAAGAATCATGGAATAGAACCCGACGACACGCTGGTTTATTTCACTGAGGATCTGAGCGTCGAGGACGGGGAGAATGCCGCACTGAAGTTCATGTCCTTAGAGCACCGGCCTGATGGAGTCTTCTGCTCAAATGACACCAGTGCAATCAGTTTGATACAGACGGTGAAGCGGAAAGGGTTACAAGTTCCCGGCGATGTGGCGGTGGTCGGTTTCAGCAATACACCCACCTCACTGATCATCGAACCTTCCCTGACTACCATCGATGACCATGCATTTGAAATGGGGCAGACGGCCGCCCGGCTGTTGATCCGTCAGATTGAGGAGCCCCTTCATGAGATTGCCACTGAAACCATTGTTGTTCGAAATGATCTGATAATCAGGGATTCTACAAAAAGGGATCCTGGGGTGTGAGAGAAAGGCAAAGCGTAACGCCCTTTTTTCGAGGGTCAGGGTCATTTTGGCAAAAAAAAGAAGAATAAATTTACGCAAACGATTGCACGATTCTTTATTTCTTTTATGTTTGCATATGACGGAACCGGAGCGTAGTCGGCTCTTGTGGCTTCAATTTGTCGCGGGCGACGATTTGGCTGCCCCTATTCATCGCCGATGGCAGGTGAAAATAGAGAATCGGGAGTGGCATCCGGTTCTATATGTCTAAACCTGATTATTCTTTTGTATCGTTTGTATATGTTTAATATTTCCTGGAAGATTATGAGTAAATATTGTGCTTGTCTGTTCTCTCTCCTGTTCTTTGTATTTAGCGGGGTGTCTGGTCAGAATAAGAGAGACATTGTTTTGGAAAATGGCCGGTTTAAACTGACCATTGGAAGCAATGCCGTTCCAAAGAGTTTGATATTGAAATCGAATCATGAAGAGTGTCTGAAGCCCGATCCAACGGTTTCCATGTTTAGTGCCACTCAGGAACGACCTTATAACAATGAGGTAAAACTGGCTCATTTGAACAAGAAAACCACCTACCAGGCGGATACTCTTTTCCAGAAAGATGGAAAGCTGATTGTTGGGTTTGAAATAATTCCATATAGCATGGTGATCAGTTATACGATCACAGAAAACTATATCCGGTTTAGTCTGGAGGATTTTATCATTCCCGGGGATGCCTACCCCTCCTATATGAAGATTACACCCCCTCCGGCGACTGAGATTGCCCTGTTACAGCTCCCTGTGAAGGAGCGTAAGAATTTCGGAGAATGGTTGAACGTCATGTGGGACAATAAAGTGGCCGTAAATATTCTGGCCACGGATGAATTCACGCAAATCGATTCGGAGCGACGCGATGGGTATCACCTTCTGCAAGCCTCTGCGGTGAAGGATATTCAACTGAAGGGAACCGGGGCCGCATTAATCGTTTGTAAATCTGATGAACTTCTAGACCATGTGGCTCAAATTGAGCACGATTTTAATCTTCCTCGGGGTGTCGAAATGCGGAGAGGGGACAGGATTAACGCCTCCTATTTTCATACGTTTAATATCAATCCCAAAAATGTGGATGAACAAATTGCCTTGGCTAAAAGAGGGGGATTCCGGTGTATCCTGATTTACTATCCTGCATTTTTGGCTGGCGGAGGAGGATTGAATTACCTCGGCGATTATGAATGGAATACAAAGACTTATCCCAATCGCGGGGAGGATATGGTGAAGGTTTTGCAAAAAATCAGAAATGCCGGAATCACTCCAGGATTCCATTTCCTGCATTCTCAGGTTGGGTTAAAGAGCAAATACATCACTCCCATTCCAGACCACAGGTTAAATCTGGTCCGACATTTTAACCTCTCAAGGGATCTGGAAACCACAGATAAAGAGGTGTATGTGGAACAGAATCCTCAGGGCTCCACCCTGGCGGAAGGATGCCGGATTCTTAAGGTGGGTCCTGAACTAATCTCCTATGAGAATTATTCCACTGAACCTCCCTTCAAGTTTACCGGATGCAAGAGAGCGGTTCACAACACTACGCTTTATCCAGCTGATAAAGGCACACCGGCGGGTATTCTGGATGTCAGCGAGTACATGGCATCAAGCGTTTATATCAATCAGGGCAATTCCTTGCAGGATGAAATCGCCGAGAAAATCGGTGACATCTATAATGCAGGATTTCAGTTTGTGTATATGGATGGGTCCGAAGGGGTCAATCCTCCCTTTAATTATAATGTACCCCTGGCTCAATATAAAGTCATTAAACAGTTTAATCAGGGGCCCCTCTTTGCCGAAGGTGCTGCGAAAAGCCATTTCAGCTGGCATATATTATCGGGAGCCAATGCATTTGACGCCTTCCCTCCTGAACAACAAAAGGATGCTGTCAGAAAGTTCCAGATGGAGCAGGCCCCTAGATTGAAGAAAGATTTCACACGGATCAATTTCGGGTGGATATATTATCGATTGCCAGATCAACGCTCCATTGGCACGCAACCTGACATTCTGGAATTTGTAACCAGTAAAGCTGCCGCCTGGGATTGCCCGATTGCAATGGGACAATTAACTCCCGATGTGGTAAAAAAGCATCTCCTTGCATCCGACAATTTGGAAGTGCTGCGACGCTGGGAAGATGTCAGAGCCCGGAATTGGCTGACTGAAAAACAAAAGGAGTTATTGCAAAATCCAAATCAGGAATTCACGCTGATTATCAATGAGGAGGAAGAGTATGAACTCATCCCGTATGAACAAATTGAGAATATTTCCAACCACAGCAAAGAGGTCAGGGCCTTTATATTTAAAAGAAACAAGGAGTGGTACATCACTTATTGGCATATCTCAGAGGACAAGCTCCTGGAGTTACCTGTAAAAGA
>CAZKIU010000001.1:89192-107796 GCA_964552955.1 uncultured Prolixibacteraceae bacterium | reverse complement strand
ACATCACTTATTGGCATATCTCAGAGGACAAGCTCCTGGAGTTACCTGTAAAAGATGCACGGATTTCGATCTTTAAGGATTTACGCCTGAAGAGCAACGAAAGCATAACAGAGTCAGACCATTCCGTATTGTTGCCCGTAGGAGAGCGCCGGTATTTAAAGATGGAAGGTAAAACAAAAAAGCAGATCCTTGATATTTTCAGACTTTCCAGAGTTGTCGACAGAGTGAATCCCAATGTTTGATCCTCAGATCCAACGGTCCAGCGATTAAAAATAGTTACACAATCGATTGCGTGGGCATAAATGTTTCTACATTTGTTGGAAAATTACCTGATTGTACCATTTTTTATCGGATGACCCATCCACGGGTGGTCCTATTCTGACTGGCGATTCGATTTTTTTGTCTATTTTCTGCCATCATAATAAGTCAATTATACTCAATATAAAAGCGGTAAAGGACGAACAAATAAATAACTGGAAATATGATCAACAGGCGTAGTTTCATCAAAGCAAGTGCCCTGGCAGGGGCTGGTCTCACTCTGGGCTCTTCCCTGTTTGCGCAGGAAAAAACAGCGGGGAAAAGGGTGGGGATTATCGGACTCGATACCTCGCATAGCATCGCTTTTACCAAAGCGATGAATGACCCGGCTGCAGGGAACAAGTTCGGGGGGTATACCATCGTGGCTGCCTATCCCAAAGGAAGTCTTGATATCCAGAGCAGTGTGGACCGGATAGAAGGGTACACCAATGATATGAGGAAACTGGGTGTGGAAATTGTCGGTTCTGTGGAGGAGTTGCTGACCAGGGCTGACGTATTCATGCTGGAAACCAATGATGGCCGGCGTCACCTTGAGCAGGCCCTTCCGGTGTTGAAAGCCGGAAAAAGGTTGTTCATCGACAAACCGATGGCTGCTTCGCTATCCGATGCCCTGGCCATTTTTGCGGCAGCCGACCAATATGGAGTTCCAGTGTTCTCGGCTTCCTCGCTCCGGTATATCAAGGGCATGAAAGAGGTGAAGGAGGGATCGGCGGGCAAGATATTGGGTGCCGAGGCTTTCAGTCCCGCCGCCCTGGAAAAAACCCACCCCGACTTTTTCTGGTATGGTATTCATGGCGTAGAAACGCTCTTTACTGCCATGGGACCGGGGTGTAAGAGTGTGGTCAGGATCACCACTCCGGATACGGATATGGCTGTCGGAATCTGGAGCGATGGGCGGATTGGTTCCTTCAGGGGACTGCGTGCCGGGAAGAAAGATTACGGTGGAACCATCTTTGGCGAAAAAGCCATAGTGCAGTTGGGGGCTTATAACGGTTACAACCCCTTGCTGGAAGAGATCATCAGGTTTTTCCAGACCGGGGTTGAACCGGTCGACAGACAGGAAACCATTGAAATAATGGCCTTTATGGAGGCTGCAGACCTCAGTAAAAAGAAAAAGGGTGTCCCTGTATCCATCGATATGATAATGGAAAAGGCCTCCAAAGCGGGTAAGAAAGCATTGAAATAAACAGAATCAATTAAAACGACATGGAAAATAGCAGAAGGGATTTCATCAAAAAATCAGTACTGGGAACCGCGGCGCTCTCGTTCGGAGGGGTATTGCCGGGGTTCAGTGCAGCAAGTTACTGTAACGTCGTCGGGGCAAATGACCGCATCAATGTGGGTGTGGTGGGGGTGAATTCGCGCGGCCTGGCACTGGCCGGGAATTATGCCCAGCAAAAGAATTGGAATGTGATTTCGATCAGTGATACCGATTCCAGGGCTATGGAAAGGTGTGTGGCGAGTGTTGAAAAAATTGCTGGTAAGGCACCGCGTCAGGCTCCCGATTTCAGAAAGGCGCTGGAAGACAAAGATATGGATGCTATTGTGGTGGCCATGCCCGACCACTGGCATGCTCCTGCTGCCTTGCTGGCCATGAAAGCCGGAAAACATGTCTACCTTGAAAAACCTTGCAGCCATTCGCCCGGGGAGGGAGAGATTCTGGTAAAAGCCGCTTCAAAATACGGGAAGGTCCTCCAGATGGGGAACCAGCGCCGGTCGTGGCCCAATGTGATCAAGGGAATCGAACTGATCAAGTCGGGAGCCATTGGCAAGCCCTATTTCGGGAAGAGCTGGTATACCAATAAACGGCCCTCCATTGGGGTGGGCCGGGAAATCCCGGTCCCCGAGTGGCTCAACTGGGATCTCTGGCAGGGACCTGCACCCAGGAAACCATTCCGGGACAACTATATCCATTATAACTGGCATTGGTTCTGGCACTGGGGAACCGGCGAGGCCTTGAATAACGGAACCCATATGGTCGATATCCTCCGTTGGGGGATGGGCGTTGACTTCCCGGTCCGGGTCAGTTCCAACGGTGGCAGATTCCGTTATACTGACGACTGGGAAACTCCCGACACTCAGGTGATCACCATGGATTTCCCGGAAGGTTTTACCATGACCTGGGAAGGCCGCAGCTGCAGTCCCCACCCGATCGAGGGCTCTTCTGTGGGCGCCCAGTTCTATGGAGAAAATGGATCACTTCTTATCACCGGCGGAAATGGATATACGCTCTTTGATGCGGCGGGTAAGGTCACAGAAACCTTAACTGACAAGGAAAAGATCGATCCCAGGAATCCTGCCAGTCCGGCCCAGCAACTCGATGGCCTCCATATTCAGAATTTTTATGAGGCTATTACACGCGGGACACCCCTCCGGTCCGATATCGACAGCGGCCATAAAAGCACCCTGCTGGTCCAGTTGGGCAATATCGCCCAGCGTGTGGGACATTCCCTGGATATCAATCCGGAGAACGGACATATTCTGAACGATAAGGAAGCAAAGAAGCTCTGGTCGCGAACCTACCAGAAAGGGTGGGAGATGGTTTTATAGTTCCTGCCACCTTCCGGACTATTGGGTCTTGAATAGGGGTTACCCAACTTCCTCTCAGGGGATGGCTCATCGGGTTCTGCAACGAGGGAATCTCCGGCGCTTAATTCATTTCAGCCATAGAGGAGGAAATGAACTGTCTCAAGACCCACGGCTCGTATGTGGAGATAGATGGGATGGTGTGGTAGCCGGTGAACTATAAAAATAGGATTAAAAAAACGGTAATAAACCTTTGAAAATTTCCAGGATGGATAAAAGGACATCGGTGATTTCAATAGCCCTTGTGGGGTTAATGTTTTTTATTTTCGGATTTGTATCATGGGTAAACGCGATACTGATCCCCTATTTCAAGATATCGCTTGAGTTAACCAATTTTCAGTCGTATCTGGTAGCATTTGCCTTTTATATTGCCTACCTGGTGATGTCGGTGCCGGCCTCTCTGCTGCTCAAAAAACTGGGTTTCAAGAAGGGGATGATGATCGGGTTTTTTATCATGGCCGTGGGGGCTTTTCTGTTTGTGCCTGCAGCCCTTTCCCGGACCTATGGCATCTTTCTTGCCGGGCTCTTTTCCATCGGAACGGGACTGGCCATCCTGCAAACGGCTGCCAATCCCTATATCACCATTATTGGTCCCATTGACCGGGCAGCTCAACGGATCAGTATCATGGGCGTTTGCAATAAGCTGGCCGGTATTCTGGCTCCCCTGGTGTTCGCAGCCGTGGTGCTTAAAGTCACCGACAATGAATTGTTCAATGCCCTGAAGGAGGGAACAATCTCTGATTTTGACAAGAATATTGCCCTCGAAAGCCTGATCAGACGGGTAATCATCCCTTACAGTATCCTCGGTACCCTGTTATTCCTGATCGGGTTGCTGGTTTATTTTTCTCCGCTTCCCGAGATCAATACAACACAGGCCAACAAGGAGGAGAGTGACGATGGACATCACGGGAAAACCAGCATCTGGCAGTTCCCCCATCTAATCCTCGGCGCCCTGGCCATCTTCTTCCATGTAGGATCGCAGATCATTGCCATCGATACCATTATCGGGTACGCCCAGTCGATGGGATTAACCCTGCTCGAAGCCAAAACTTTTCCTTCGTATACCCTTGGGGCTACCATGATCGGTTACCTTATCGGAATTGTTGCCATTCCAAGGTATATAAGTCAGCGTAATGCGCTGATTGTGGTAACTCTACTGGGTACCCTGTTGTCTGTTCTGGTGATGGTGACCCATGGGGAGGTCTCATTCCTGGGGCACCACGTTGATATATCCATCTGGTTCATGGTGGCACTGGGTTTGCCCAATTCGCTGATTTATGCCAATATCTGGCCACTGGCCATCAGGGGATTGGGACGATTTACCAAGCTGGGGGCATCTCTTCTGGTCATGGGATTGTGCGGAAATGCCATCTCCCCGGTGATTTACGGACGGCTGGCCGACGTATGGAGTATTCACGAGGCCTATATCATCCTGTTACCCTGTTACCTCTATCTGGTATTTTTTGCCCTGTACGGATACAAGGTCAAACATTGGACGCCGATGAAGGCTAAAAGGCAACATTCATAAAATCCGGGATATGACACCAAGATTGAAAATCACCAACGGGAAGATTCTCACGCCTTACCAGTTGATCCAGAATCATGCGGTTTGGATTGAGGGGGAAAGAATTGTGGCCATTGAGCCTGACGATCTGCCCTTTGTGGGGGCTAAGGTAGTTGATGCCGGCGGAAGGTATGTGACGCCCGGATTTATTGATATTCACACCCATGGAGCTGGAGGTCACGATTTTATGGACGGGACTGTGGAAGCCTTTCTGGGCGCTACGACAATGCATGCCCAACATGGAACCACGGCACTTGTGCCAACTACCCTTACCAGCGATATGGATGAACTACATCATACCCTCTCCGTATTCAGGCAAGCATCTGCTTTGAATGAGAAAGGATCATTTATGCTGGGAATGCACCTTGAAGGGCCCTATTTTTCCCTCAACCAGTCGGGTGCCCAGGATCCGAAATTTATCCACGATCCCGATCCGGCGGAATATGAGCCCATCGTGGAAAAATATAGCGATATTATAAGGTGGAGTGCAGCGCCGGAATTGAAAGGAGCCATGGAATTCGGCCGTTTCATGAGCCACCATGGTATCCTTCCCTCTATTGCCCATACCGATGCCATCTATGAAGAGGTGATCGAGGCTTTTAAAAATGGTTTCACTCATGTGACCCATCTCTATTCGGCCATGTCGGGGGTCACCCGCCGGAATGCCTTCCGGTATGCCGGGGTGATCGAAAGTGCCTTTCTGATCGACGATATGACCGTAGAGATCATTGCCGACGGGGTCCATCTTCCCCAGAGCCTGCTTCAATTAATCTATAAAATCAAGGGAGCTTCGCGCATTGCATTGGTGACCGATTCCATGCGGGCAGCAGGAATGCCCGCTGGACCCAGTATCCTGGGCAGCCTGCAGGGGGGGCAGGAAATCATCGTGGAAGATGGTGTGGCCAAGATGCCCGACCGGAAGGCATTTGCAGGCAGTGTGGCGACTGCCGACCGACTGGTGAGAACCATGGTGAACCTGGCTGGCGTCAGCCTTCAGGAAACCATCCAAATGATAACCTCCACTCCGGCACGTATCTGCGGAGTGTACGACCAGCGGGGAAGCATCACCCCGGGAAAACTTGCAGACCTGGTCCTCTTTGATGACCTAATCACCATTCAAAAAACCCTTATCAAAGGAAAAACGGTATACGAAAAATAACAATACCACGCTAACAAAACCACACTTACGGAACCACGCTTACGGAACCGTCAGCAGACGGGCCGTAGCTAGCCATAATGTGACTTTTTTAAATACCAACAATGGAAAAGAGCTTTTACATCGATCAGTTACATATCAATACGTTTGAAACCCGCGGAGAGATGGCGAATAATGCTGCATTGACGGCAGGGACGCAAATCATTTCCCTGCTGAAGGTGAAACCTTATCTGAACATTATCTTTGCTGCTGCCCCTTCGCAGGATGAGTTCCTGAAAGCACTGATTGAATATCCCGGAATCGATTGGCAGAGCATAAATGCCTTTCATATGGATGAGTATATCGGATTACCCGAAGATGCTCCGCAGAGTTTTGGTAACTACCTGAATGAAAGGGTATTTTCAAGAGTACCCTTCCGGTCGGTCCATTTTATCCGGGGTAATGCAAAAGATCCCGAAAGTGAAGCCCGCCGGTATGAACTTGAGCTGAAAGCTTTTCCTCCCGATATTGTATTGATGGGCATCGGAGAGAATGGCCATATCGCGTTCAACGATCCTCATGTGGCTGATTTCAGGGATCCTTATGGGGCAAAGGTCATCAAGCTCGATGAGGTATCCAGGCAGCAGCAGGTCCATGACGGATGCTTCTGTGCATTGCATCTTGTCCCTGAACAGGCGATTACCCTGACCATTCCCATGCTGTTAAGTGCTCCCCAGATCTATTGTGTTGTACCCGGGAAAACCAAAGCAAAAGCAGTGTTTAACACGCTGACCCAACCCATCGTGGAAACCTATCCTGCCACCATCCTGCGGACCCATCCTGCCACTGAGCTATATATTGATGCAGACAGTGCCTGTTACTTTGCCGCGGCAGCCCACAGAGGGGAAGTTCTTATCCATTGACATAGCGGCGACACTTCGCTTTTCCTGAGATTTCACTTGTTTGTTAGTTAATAATATGTTCTTCAGTTATATATGGCAGTGAGGCCGGTTAAGGTGCTTCATGCCCGTGGAATTGGCTCCGCGTTGCTACGCCGAACTCCGTTTCGCATGGAGCAAATATACTTGTCCTTTTGTGGTAGGAGCACCATGCGACTTTCATTCGACAGCGCTTCTTCACACCGGTGTTCCTGCCTTAAGTAGTAATTTTCTGCTACATTTGGACTGAATATTAAAAAGGATGGAGTTATGAAAAACGCGATTATCCCATTCATTTTTCTTTCAATCCTTTTAATCCCTGCCGGAATTGAGGCTCAGGTCAGGAGTGAGCGGCTGTTGGAGAAAGGGTGGAAGTTTACCCGTGAAGATCCTGCCACGGCGATGGACCCCGGGTTCAATGACACAGGCTGGCAGCGTGTGACGGTACCCCACGATTGGGCGATATACGGCCCTTTCGATGCGCGCAACGATTTGCAGAAGATGGCCATTGCCCAGGACGGGCAGCAGGAAGCGTTGGCCCATGCCGGGCGTACGGGAGGCCTTCCCTTTATCGGGGTGGGTTGGTACCGGCTTAGCTTCACCGTTCCCGATTTTAAACCCGGCATGCGGGCCTCGCTCCTCTTCGACGGGGCCATGAGCAACGCCCGGGTCTATGTCAACGGCAGGGAAGCAGGATTCTGGCCCTATGGCTATAACTCATTCCATTTTGATGTCACGGAACTGTTGCGTCCCGGGGAGGACAACCTGCTGGCTGTGCGCCTTGAGAACTTTCCGGAATCGTCGCGCTGGTACCCCGGTGCGGGCCTTTACCGGAATGTTCATCTGCGGGTGACCTCAGAGCTGCATATTCCCGTTTGGGGGACCCAGGTCACCACTCCGGTGGTCAGGGAGGATTTTGCCCGGGTGGTGGTACGCACCACGGTAACAAAACCTGCTGCTATAGAGAACGCTTCCATAACTCTGGTCACCGACATCCTCGATGCGCAGGGGCGCAAGGTGGCGTCAGCAAAAAGCGTACTCTCCCACTTTGATGAGGGGACCATCGAACAACAACTGGTCGTGGAGCAACCCGCCCTGTGGGATACCGACCATCCTCACCTTTACTCGGCCGTTTCCCGGCTTTACGAAGGAGAGAGCCTCCGCGATGAATACACCACTCCCTTCGGGATACGCACCATTGAGGTGATCCCCGGCAAGGGATTTCTCCTGAATGGTCAGCGGGTTCAGTTCAGGGGGGTGTGCAATCACCACGATCTGGGGCCTTTGGGAGCGGCCGTCAATGACGCCGCCATCCGCCGGCAGGTGCGCATCATGAAGGAGATGGGCGCCAATGCCATCCGTACCTCCCACAACATGCCGGCTCCTGAATTGGTCAGGGCGTGCGACGAGATGGGCATGATGATCATGGCCGAAACCTTCGACGAGTGGAAAACGCCCAAGATGAAAAACGGTTACCATATCTATTTTGACGCATGGGCCGAAAAGGATTTGGTAAACCTGCTGCACCACTACCGCAATAATCCCAGTGTCGTATTGTGGTGTATCGGCAATGAGGTGCCCGACCAGGGAACAGCCGACGGACCCAAGATCGCCCGTTTCCTGCAGGATATCTGCCACCGGGAGGATCCCACACGGTCGGTGACCCAGGGGATGGACCAGCCCGACCGGGTGCTGAACAACAATTTTGCCGCGGTGATGGATGTGGCCGGTCTCAACTACCGGTCGCATAAGTACCGCGAAGCCTACAAAAAACTGCCCCAGGAGATTGTTCTGGGGGCCGAAACGGCCTCTACGGTGAGCTCCCGCGGCGTTTATAAACTGCCGGCTGTGCGCCGCTCCATGGCTAAATACGACGACCACCAGAGCTCTTCCTATGACCTGGAACACTGCGACTGGTCTGACCTGCCCGAAGATAACTTCATCCAGCATGATGACCTGGCCTATTGCATCGGGGAGTTCGTATGGACGGGCTTCGACTATCTGGGAGAACCAACACCCTACTATACCGACTGGCCCAGCCACAGTTCCCTCTTCGGGATAGTTGACCTGGCCGGAATTCCCAAGGACCGTTTTTACCTCTACCGGAGCCACTGGAATGACATAGCGCCCACACTGCACCTGCTGCCTCACTGGAACTGGCAGGGCCACGAAGGGGAGGTGGTGCCCGTGATGGTCTACACGAGTTATCCTTCAGCCGAACTCTTTATCAATGGTAAAAGCCAGGGAAAAAGGAGCAAGGATCTGTCGGTGACCCTGGAAGGCAGCGATAATAAGACCGCACAGGAAGCCCTCGACCGCCAAAAAAGATACCGGCTGATGTGGATGGAAACACGTTATGAGCCGGGGACGGTGAAGGTAGTCGCTTATGATGAAAACGGCAGGGAGGCCGAGGCAAAGGAGATTCATACCGCCGGGAAGCCTCATCATATCGTGCTGGAAGCCGACCGGAGCACCCTTGCTGCCGATGGCAGGGATATCTCCTTCGTCAACGTAAAGGTGGTCGATAAGGCCGGAAACCTCTGCCCTCATGACAGCAGCGATATTACCTTCACGGTGAAGGGGGCAGGCCGTTATAAAGCCGCCGCCAATGGCAATTCTGTCTGCCTCACCCCGTTCCAGTCTCCCACGATGCCTCTTTTCAGTGGTCAGTTGACTGCCTTGGTGCAGTCGGCGGAAACCCCCGGCGAAATCATCCTGGAAGCTACGGCCAAAGGAGTGAAGAGCGCCCGCATCGTCCTCACCAGCCGGTAGGAAAAGATTAATATTACGTTCCTGGAAACCGGTATGGGTCATCAGAAGTGGGTGGTTATTATGGGGCAATCCAGCGTTGGCGATTGCTGTGGGGCAATAGTCGATGCGAAACCAAGCTTTGGTAAATAGTTGAAAATTTCGAGAAATAAATTGTATTATGCTTATATTGGTTAATATTTCTGGAGGTTCAGAAGAGCGGCGATGGCTGGCCATGACTGATCCTCGTTCCTCCTCCTCCTGGAGTAAGGCTTTCCGCCTTTTTCCCTTCCTGCTGGGTCTACTTCTCCTCTCCGGGTTTTCGGTATCTGCCGCGGCTGGCCGGGCCGACAGCCTGGAGTACCATGATGCCACGGAGTTCCAGCTTATCGGGAGGGGCTTTGACGATACCCCTACCCCATACTGCAGGTTGCCCCGCTCTCTGGAGAGCCGGACCAGGCCCCCGGTATGGTCCCTGTCCCGGAACAGTGCCGGGCTGGCCGTGCGATTCAGGACGGCCTCCAAAACCATCGCCTGCCGCTGGGAGGTGACCGGTGAGGTGGTGATGAGCCACTTTGCCCCTACAGGGATCAGGGGGGTGGACCTCTACTGCCTGGAAGAAGGCCAGTGGAGGTATGTCAACACCGGCAAACCGGCAGGCAAGGAGACTACAGCTCTGCTGGTGGATCACATGAAAGGGGAGGAAAAGGAATATATGCTTTACCTTCCGCTGTATGACGGGGTAGCCCGCCTGGAAATAGGGGTGGAAAAAGGAGCTCTCATGACCGCTCCCCGGGTGGCATCTCCCCGGAAGGACAAGCCCGTGGTCTTCTATGGCACCAGCATCACCCAGGGGGGGTGTGCCTCTCGCCCGGGAATGGCCTACCCGTCCCAGCTCTCCCGGATGCTCGACAGGGAAACCATCAACCTGGGCTTCAGCGGCAATGGCCAGCTTGACCTGGAAGTGGCCGAAGCCTTGGCTAACATCGATGCCTCCTGCTTCGTCATCGACTGTTTGCCCAATGTCAACCCAAAACAAATGAGAGAGAAATACATCAGGTTCGTGGGAATCATCAGGGCAAAACACCCCGAAGTGCCCCTGGTCCTTGTCGAAACCCTCCATTATTCCTCAATGTATTATGACCAGCATATGGCCTCGGTCATCAGTGAAAAGAACCTGTTGCTGCGTGAACTCTACCAGGAGATGAAACGGAAGGGAGACCGGAAGCTTTATTATGTCAGTGCCAAAGGATTGACCGGCACCGATCTGGAGGAGAGTGTTGACGGGGTCCACCTCACCGACCTGGGCTTCTACCGCT
Source organism: uncultured Prolixibacteraceae bacterium (assembly GCA_964552955.1). GTDB lineage: Bacteria > Bacteroidota > Bacteroidia > Bacteroidales > Prolixibacteraceae > UBA1413. The sequence continues at coordinate 97,188 of CAZKIU010000001.1, read as the reverse complement.
ATTCACAAAACATCTATCCTCTCCTCCGGAAACTCCTCCGGCGTTGAAATAGTTACAGTCTGAGGCATTTTTCTGCCTTTCTGCAGCCCTGAAGTCTGTTCGCATATAAGTCAGTCGGTAGAGTCGCGATGCGTCCTGAAGAATGCCGGCAGGCTACAGGTGAGGCATTTCCCCGGCCCACACAGAAAAAAAGGATGTCAGGAAGGAGGGATGACCCTATTTGATGGCTAGCTTCAGGGCCACCAGTTGTGTTACGAGTTCCACGTCGGAAGCACTTTCCATCCTCTGGGAAATGGGGCGGATCTGGCCGTAAGACCTGGCCGTGAGAAAATCAGATTTGACCTTTTCCGGAAGGTCAGAGGAGCTGATCACCCCCTCAGCCTTTTTCGGGAAGTAAAAGGTGATCCGGTAAGAGTCAGCCATCACCGCCAGCCAGAAAATAGTGTTCTTTTTCTGCATCAGCCGGTAAAGCCATTGCTTACCGTCGTTGTAGTATTTCCATACTTCGGTGATGTGAGGGTAGGTTCCTGTCACATGATCGCGGATTTCCATCCACCAGTTGTATTTTTCCCCGAGAACCTCTCTGAGGAACTCCCATGAAGGCTCCACCATCGGGTCGGAGAGGATAAAGACTTCCTTTTCGTTCATATCCTGTGATTATTAGTTTTCCGGTTCACTGGTCAGCATTCGTAAAGGTAATCATTGTAGTCCTGAATGTGTAGGCTTAGCCGGTTGGTGTGGAAATTTCGTTGCTTTCATAGCAAAGAGAAGCCGCCCCCGGGAGGGAGGCGGCTTCTGTATGGAACACCGGGTGTGAGGTGTCTATCAATATCAAAGTTTGTAGGAGACTTTGGCAGCTTCAGCCAGGTCGTCGTCGGCCTTCACGGGGTGCATCAGGAAGGAATAATTGTACGTTTTGGCGGTCAGCCGGTACTGGTCGTGGGTCCAGGCGCCCCAGCTGTTGTCGCCGCCGACGCCCATCTGTTTGAAGTCGATGTTGACGGAGGTGAGGTCGCGGGGGATGACGTCATTGACATGGCGGTTGATGACTTTCTGGCCGTCAATGAAGCGGCCGACGGTTCTGACGGGTGATTCGAAGTCTTCCATGATCTGATGGTGGGCGGTCACCTCCAGCAGCGGCAGTCCTCGGAAGAGGAGGCCATTGCCGGTGGAGTCGGTGACGGCGGCCCAGCGGACGTCGGTGCGGTTGCCGTTTTCCTGGGGGCGCACATAAGGGAAGTAAAAGCCAGAGACCGGCAGCTTATAGAGGCCGACAAAGGCGCCGGTTTTACGGTCCTGGTAGTTCTCCTGGGGTCCGCGGCCCAGCCAGGTGACCTGGTCAAAATGACGGGGCATGATCAGGTTCATTCCCATTCTGACGATTTCGGGCAACCCCTCTTTGGTCATCTTGAATTGGTTGTCGACCCTGACATCGCCCGAGCCGTAGACCGTGTAGACCGACTGATAAGTGGCGATGGGTTCATCGGCTTCGTTGACCAGGTTAAAGTCCAAGGTCACCCGGGCTGCTGTTTCCTGCTTCATGACCTTCACGGAGGTGATTTTTCGGGTTTCCCCGGCTTTACGCCAAACCTTGCTGCGCTTGTCGAGGCCGTTGCCAAAGTCGTTATCGGTGGGGGCCCTCCAGAAATCGGGGATGGGGCCGAGTTTCAGGAATTCGGTATCGCCCTTCTTGTAGCTGGTCATGATACCGGTACTCTTATCGAAGGCTACTGAAAAGCCCTCACCGGTAATGGTGACAGAGGTTTCGTTCTCCTCCACGGAAACTTTGGGCAGTTGTTTGACGGCCAGCGGGGCGGCTTCACGGAAATAGGGCAGGGTGAACTGTTCTGCGGCGATCTCCCAGCCGGCTTCTTCCAGCCCGCGTATTTCCTTGATTTTCGCCCTGAAAGTCAGGAAGTATTCCGTTCCGGGTTGCTGGTCGATGGTGAATTCAGGTTTGACATGGACCACCTCGCCGGGGGCGGCGGTCACCGCGGGCAGGGTTCCGGAAGAAATGACTTTTCCGTCGCCGGTCACCTCCCAGGTAAAGTCGAAGTCGGAGAGGTTACGAAAGGCATATTTGTTGACGATGGCGATTTCGCCCGTGGCCAGGTTAACCGGCCGGAAGCCGATGTACTGGTAGACCTTTTTCACCTCCAGGAGGGAAGGTTTGACGCCCCTGTCGGGGTTGACCAGCCCGTTACAGCAGAAGTTACCATCGGTATAGAGGGAGTCGGGGCCGAAGTCACCGCCATACGCCCAGAAAGGCTTGCCCGCCTCATCCTGTGTCAGCAGCCCCTGGTCCACCCAGTCCCAGATAATCCCTCCCTGAAGGGCATCGTATTTTTCGATGACATCCCAGTAATCCTGGAGGTTGCCCACGCTGTTGCCCATGGCATGGGCATACTCACACTGGATCAGGGGGCGGTCAGGATTGGTCTGGGCATATTTTTCCATATGTTCAATCCGCATGTACATGGGACAGACAATGTCGGTGTTGCGGTCCTGATGGGCCTGTTCATACTGCACGGGGCGGGTGGTTTCGACCGATTTCAGGTAGTCGTAGGTGGCATAAAAGTTGACCCCGTTGCCAGCTTCGTTGCCCAGCGACCAGATGACCACCGACGGCTGGTTTTTGTCGCGTTCGAATACGTTGCGCGTGCGGTAGAGATGGGCGGCTTTCCAGGTGCTGTCCTTGGCCAGGGAACGGTCGCCATAGCCCATGCCATGTGACTCAATGTTGGCTTCGTCAACCAGGTAAAGACCATACTTGTTGCAGAGCTTGTACCATAATTCGGGCTGGGGATAATGCGAGGTGCGTACCGTATTGATGTTGTGGGCCTTCATCAGTTTGATGTCCTGCAGCATGGTCTCCATGTCCAGAACATGCCAGGTTTTCATATGGTGTTCGTGGATGTTGGTCCCTTTGATATAGACATACTGGCCGTTGATCAGAAGGCGGCCGTTTTTGATTTCGCTGGTGCGGAACCCCACATCCTGCCGGAGCACTTCCAGGGTGTCGCCGTTGTTGTTTTTAAGGATAATCAGCAGTTCATAGAGGTTGGGGATCTCTGCCGACCATGTTTTGATATTGGGGTAGGTGCCGGTGAATTCCACTGCTGTCGTTCCGGGGGTGGCCTCCACCTGTCGGGTGAAGGTTTCCAGGGGGGTGGCCCCATCGTTAAGGAGGGCTTCCACCACCACCGGGGCGTTGTCCTGGGCCAGGTTAGCCAGTTCGATCTTCAGGCTGAAGGTCCCGTTGAGGTAGGTGGAGTCGAGGCCTGCGATCACCCTGAAGTCACGGATGTGCTGCGGTTCACGGGCCTGGAGGAAGATGTCACGCGTGATGCCGCTCATCCGCCAGAAATCCTGGTCCTCGAGATAGGACCCGTCGCTCCAGCGAAAGACTTCCAGGGCAATGGAATTGGAACCTTTCTTCAGGTATTTTGTAATGTTAAACTCAGCAGGCGTTTTGCTGTCTTCGCTGTAGCCCACGAATTCACCATTGATCCAGAGAGAGAGGTTGCTGCTGACGGCCCCCGCATGGAGGTATACTTCCTTGCCTTTCCAGGCTGCCGGCACCTCAAAGGTGCGCTTATAGTTACCCACGGGATTGTGGTTCCCCTCGATGACCGGCGGGGTGGGCTTGTGGGGGTAGACCACATTGACATAAATAGGATAGTCGTAGCCTTGCTGTTCCCAGTTGGCTGGTACATCAATCTCATCCCACTTACTGGTGTCATAATCCTCCTTGAAAAACCAGAATGGGCGTGAATCAGGGTGTTGGGCCAGCTTGAACTTCCACTTGCCGTTGAGCGAGAGGAGCAGCGGCGAATTCCACAGGTGGTCTTCCCGGGCTTGTTCCACCGTGGTGTAAGGAATGAAGTGCGCCCGGGGGGCTTCCCTGTTGATCTCATTGACCAGGGGATTCTCCCAGGCTTTCTGATTGGGTTCCTCATACGGGACCTGTGAATAATCCCTGTACTTCGAGCAGCCCGATATTATCGTGGCTGCAAAAATAACGATCAAACATTTTTGGAATGACATATGGCAATGGTTTAATGGTTTTTATGTCTGACAAAAGTAACCTTTTAAACAATCCTGAATACGGGAATCCTGAGTCTTGAATGATTTATTCACCAGGCATTATTTGTTTTTCCTGTTGTGGATGACTTTTTATCCTTCACCTCCATGACCACCCTCACATGCCCGGAGGCCTCTGGTCCTCATCCTTCACCTTCACCTTGCCAGCGCGTAGCATAGGTCTAAAGTACTGTCAGGGTTCCGGAGAGGCGGCGGTCGGCAGAGGAGCTTCCCACAAAGAAGGCAACATTCCCCTTTTCGAGGGTGAAAGCGTGGAGCTCTTCATCCCAGTAGCACAGATCTTCGGCCTTCAGGGGGAGGGTGACTTCTATGCTTTGTCCGTGCGGAACGAAAATTCTCCGGAAGCCTTTCAGGGCGATAGGGGCCCGTTCCACAGCCGATTGGGGAAAGCTGACATAGAGCTGGGCCACCTCATCGCCATCGCGGGAACCGGTATTCTCCACGGTAAAGGTGATGTTCACCATCTCACCGGCGTGGATGACCTGGCTGCCGGTTTTCAGATCCGACCATTGAAATGTGGTGTAGGAAAGTCCATGTCCAAAGGGAAAGAGGGGTTCATGCTGCGTATACATGTAAGTCCGGTTGTTGCGGATGTTGTAGTCGAGCATAGGGGGGAGGTGGTCGATGGAGGCAGGCCAGGTCTGTGCCAGCCGGCCTGCGGGGTTCACCCGGCCCAAAAGAACGTCGGCCAGTCCGTTCCCCAGTTCCTGGCTGGAGTGAGAGATATGGAGGATGGCAGGGACGTGTTCTGCCGACCAGGGGATGGCATAGGGGAAGCTGGACATCACCACCAGCACCGTGTTGGGATTGGCCTGAAGGACCAGTTTTACGAGGTCTTCCTGTTCGAGGGAGATGGACTGCCGGTCGACATCTTCGCGGCCATCGCTGGCTACGTGGTTGACTCCCCAGCCGAGGCTGTAGCCCAGGGGGTGGTTGCCCATGCAGACAATGGCGACGTCTGCCTTTTTGGCCAACAGGACGGCGCTATCGGCTTTATTGCTCATGGCAAAGGTCACCTCGATACCCTCTCCCAGGGCCTGGCGTAACCCCTCCAGGGGAGTCACGGCATAAGGGGGCGTTCCGCCATACCAGTCGGAGATCACCATATGGGCCCGCGGACCCAGAACCGCCACCGAACTGATCTTCTCCTTATCAAGGGGGAGCAACTGGCCCTCGTTTTTGAGCAGGACCACCGAGCGGGCCGTCGCCCGGCGCACCAGGTCGTGGGTTTCAGGTTTGGTCCAGGGGGCAATGGTGTCGGCAATGCCGATGGTGGCGTAGGGATTCTCCGGAGAATCATCAAGGAGCCCCAGGCGCAGAACGACCCGGAGGTTGCCCCTGATAGCTCTCTCTATCTCCTTCTCGGTGATCAGTCCCGCTTCGAGGGCCTTGTTGAGAGGTTCACGGTAGTTGTCGAGGAACATCGTGATGCCCGCTTTAATGCATTCCGCGGCGGCCACCGTCAGATCAGGGTAGTATTGATGGGCTGACACCAGCAACCCGAAGGCTCCGCCATCGGTGGCGATGATGCCGTTCTGTCCCCATTCGTTGACGGTGGTATTCTTCAGCACGGGATGCACCGTACAGGGGATGCCGTTGTATTTGTTGTAGGCGGCCATAAAAGCCCGGGAGCCTCCTTCGGTGATCCCCTTGTAAAAGGCATAGCCAAAGTATTCGCGGAAGAGGCGTTCGTCGAAGTCGGAGGTATTGATGGTTCTGTTGTTTTCGTTGCTGTTGGCCAGGAAGTGTTTCATGAGGGAGGCTGTTTTCCAGTAGCGGGGGTGATCGCCCTGGAGGCCTTTGACGAAGGCGGTGGTGAGGGTGGCGGCCAGGAAGGGATCTTCGCCAAAGCACTCTTCGGTGCGGCCCCAGCGGATATCGCGACCCAGGTCGGCATTGGGAGCAAAAACGATAAGCCCTCCGTTGCCGAAGCGGGCGTTCTGGGCCAGAAAGCGGGCTTCCTCGGCTTCGAGGGAGGCGATTTCCCGGAGGAGTTGGGGATCCCACATCTGGGCCAGTCCGATGGCCTGCGGGAAGGTGGTTGTGGGTGAGGCATATTTCCCCTTTACGGCCCAGTTCGCAGGGCCACTCCAGGCCAGGCCATGCAGCCCCTCAACGGTCCGTGTGCCTTTGATCCCCAGCCGGGGCACGGAAATCCGGGGCGACAGGCAGGCTACCTTCTCTTCTCGGGTCAGCAGGGAAACCAGGTTGTCAAGGCGCTCCTCCTCCGGAAGACCGGGATCCTGAAACGGCCAGGGCTGTGCAGTAACTATAAGCTGCAGCAGACTGAAAACAAAAAGAAGGACAATCTGTCTCATTGGTTTATAGTTAAGTGAGATTGGTTTTTGGTTAACAACAAAGATAATCTGAATTTTCCGTTGAAGAAAATCAGAAATCCCAAAAAATGCTTGCCTCCTGAAGGAAGGGATTTTCCTGCTCAGAATTCGGGGTTCCGAAGGGACGCCAATACTTTTTATCAACGCCCCGGGGAGGCTATTCAGGGTTCTCAGAAGAATAGCAGGCGGATTTTGGCAATAGCCTCTTCCGGATCGGTGTCTATGGGAAGGACCAGGGAGGGGGCCAGGTAATAGAGCTGGTGTTCTGATTGGTATCTCAGTTCGCCTCCCCCGGTGATATTAAGCATGATGAGGGCATCGGGGTTGATGGTTTTGTTTTGTGTGGCCTGGATGAGTGAAGCGGTGGCCACAGCGGCAGCGGGGTGGATATCAATGCCTTCGGTGTCGAGGAACAGTTGGCTGGCGTGGCGGGCCTGGTCGTTGGAGGCCAGAAGCACGTCACCCTGGGTGGCCGTCAGGGCGTCGAAGAGACCGCCGCAGACGGGATAGGGTGGTTTGCGGTTGGAGAGGACGCTGGCCAGGATGGAGCCGGCCTTGCGGCGGGCTTCGTCGTGGTCGCAGGGCAGCATCTCCCGGGAACCGCTCTGCCAGGCATCGTAGATGGGATGGAAAGGCGCATTCTGGGCGACCATCAGTTTCATGGTGGTTCTCCCGAAGCGGCCGTCACCGAGCAGGCGCTGGTTGGCTTCCCAGGCCGCGATGGCGCCGGTTCCCGAGCCTACCGCCTGAAAATAGTACCCCGGGATCTCCCCGATGGTGGTCACGGCGGAGAGAACAGTCGTTCCCATGCCGTCGCGACGGGCGATATTTTTGGCACCTCCCTCGGCGATGAATCCTTCGGTGGCGGCGATATGGTTGGAGAGTTGAATGGCGTCGAAATAGTCACTGCCCTGGGCTGTACATACCAGCTTGACACAAGGGTGGAGGGGTTGATCAAACCAGAGGGCGTCGAGATTGCCTTCGGGGACGCAAAGCAGAAGGGGGATCTGGTTGTCGGAGCATACCCTGGCGAAGGCGCGGGCAGTATTACCAGCAGAGGCAACCACCAGTACTTTGCCATTTTCAGGATCGAGTCGGCCACATACCGAAAAAGCTTCTGTCTCTTTAAAGGAACAGGTTGACATGGTGGCTCCTTTTTCGGGCCACCAACCGCTAAAGGTGATGTAAAGATTTTTAAGACCCAGGGCATGGGCCAGACCCTGGCTCCGGTAGGTGGCCGGTGCTGAGGAGCCGTTGAGGATCCTCCCCACAGGCAGCCAGTCGGCAAATCGAAATAGGCCGGGAAGTTCCTCCCTGACGGTCAGCTGGCGATGTTCATACATGGCTTTGATCAGGGTGGGATCGCTCTCTCCCGGGGCATCCAGAAGCCATCCGCTATCGGGGAACGTGGAGCCGGTTTTTACCGACTGAAGGAAATACCTGGTCTTCTCAAAACTCATCTCAATTGGATTAAGTGAGGGCAAAATTAGCAAAATCAGTTAAAAAGCATGAGAAGAACGGTCAGGAGTATGGAGCGGAAGGGGAAGAAGGCGCTC
>CAZKIU010000001.1:12307-89092 GCA_964552955.1 uncultured Prolixibacteraceae bacterium | reverse complement strand
CAGGGTCAGGAGGGTGCAGGACTGTCCACCTGCCTTCTGACGGCGACCAGGAGGAGGAGGCCCAGGGTGAGGCTGGCCAGGGCCCAGGGCCAGTATTGGGTGCCGGCGCCGAACTCTTCCACAGCAGGAGTGAGTTGGTCATGGTCGATGAACCAGAGAGTCAGGACTGCTCCGGCGTTATTGGTAAAATGGGCCAGAATGGGCAGCCAGAGGGAACCGCTCCACACCAGCAGGTAGCCGAAGATGGCGGCCAGCAGCATGCGGGGTACGAAGCCATAGAACTGCATGTGCAGCGCACTGAAGAGGGCGGCCGAAATCCAGATCCCCCAATGGAAACTGCCCGTCCAGGCTGTGAGCTGCTTCTGGATGACCCCCCGGAAGAGGAGTTCTTCTCCCAGGGCGGGCAGTACGGCGATCATCACCAGGTTGAAAAGGAGTCCCCCGATGGTGTCGGTTTCCAGGAAGGCCTTGGTAAGCCGCTCGGCATTGTCTTCAGCCGTACGCATCCACTCCTCGAAGCCCTCCATCCAGGAGGGAAGGTGCATAGCGTTGTTGAGAGCTCCCGTGAAATTGATGAAGGGATTGATGACAAAGATGAGGAGGATGACCATCAATACAGAAAGCAGGGGCGCCTGACGGTCGAGGGAGAGGTATCGCAGGGGTTGGCCGCTGAAGAGCCAGGCGATCAGCAAGGAAGGGGCGATAAAGAGCCCTATGGCCTGGACGGTCTGGAAATATTTCAGCATTCTGATGGTCTGGGGATCTTCGGTATTCAGGCCGGTGAGCATGCCAGACACCTGTTGCATGCCAAAGAGGGGGATGGCGGCCAGGGCCGCCAGGAACTGGATGGCCAGGAAAACCGCCACCACGATAAAGGCGCTGAACATCAGACGGGAGAAAGGATTCATCTCCCTGAAGGAGAAGAGGTTCATAGCTTGACCAGGGATCTTGTCCTTTGGGAGAAGCGGACCACTTCATGGTAGCCGTTTTTCTTCAGGAGGTGAACCGCTTGCTGAAAATGGCGGGCGATTTGTGTAGGATGGTGGGCGTCGGAACTCAGGGTCACCGGGATATCGTATGAACGGAGGATCTCCAGCCATCGCGGGCCGGGGTAAAATTCGGCACAGGGCTTGTCGAGACCTCCCGTGTTGAGTTCCACCACCACTCCCGATTCCCGGAGGACGGAGGCCGTCTCCTCATAAAGGGGGGTCAGGTCACTTTCCGGATAAACGGCGAACTTCTTGATCAGGTCAAGATGGCCAATGGTGTCGAAGAGCCCGGAGCGGGCCGCCTTCTGAACCAGCCTGAAATAGATGTGGTATAGTTCGTCATTGCTCCATTTGCCATAAAACGACTGGTCGCCGTCGAAGTTCCAGTCGCCGAGGAAGTGGACCGAACCGATGACATAATCGAGGGGAAGGGAGGCGATGATGCGTGCGATCTCCGCCTCCTTTCCCTCGAAATAGTCCATTTCAATGCCATAGCGGATGTTGATCAGGCGCTCATATTTCTCCCTGACTTCGTTGATTTGCCAGGTCATGACCGGAAGATCGACTTCCTGCATGGCCCAAACCACTGGTTTCAGGCAGACATGGTCGCTGAGGCCAATCTCATCCACTCCTTTTTCAATGGCCCCCAGCACCATCTGCTCGTACGAGGTGGCACCGTCAGAGAGGAGAGAATGGGTGTGGTAATCTGACCAACCCTGCATGGCTGATTATAAAACCTTGATTTTTATATTCCTGAAGAGGGTAAGGCCACCGTGGTCCTGAAGACCGATATGGCCGATCTCGGCGATGCCATAGGTGGGAACGTCTTTCCATTTGCCGGCATTCTTGCGGGCATTCCAGTCGTCGCTCCAGAGTTCGTATTCGACCACTTTGGTGCCGTTCAGCCAGTGCTCTACGTGAGGGCCATTGACGATGATACGGGTTTGGTTCCACTGGTCGAGGGGTTTGACTTCAGCACCCACGGGAGCCTGCATCCCATAATTGGAGCCGCTGTATTGGTCGGCTTCCAGAGGGTCGGGCCACCCCTTGTCGTCAATGAGCTGGTATTCAGGACCGGTCATATAGATGGCCTGGGCCACACCCTCCTGGACATGGTAGAAAACGCCCGAGTTGCTCTTGGGGGCTACCTGCCATTCCAGATAGAGTTCGAAGTTCTTGTACTGGTCCACCGTGATGATGTCTCCGCCAAAATCACTTCCCACGCCTGAATTCTTCATGATGCCCTCTTCGACTTTCCAGCCTGCTGGTTCTCCTCCGTTATAGAGTTTCCAACCCGTCATGTCGGTACCATTGAAAAGCAGTTTCCAGCCATCGGCTACTTCCTGTTTGGACAAGGTGTTGATGGGTTGTTCTTTGGGGCCGCATGATGCCAGCAAAAAGGCCATGGCGGCCATCAGTACTATTCTGTTCATTTTGTTGAAGTTTGAATTTTGTCACGAAATTAACAATTCCGGCCGAAAATGCCACCCTTCCCTCCTATCAATTATTTTGTCCTGATTTTTTTAACTTTACCCCAATCAAGATAAAAAGAGATGAAACGAGCATGGTGCTTCTAACACAAAAGGGCATGCATATTTGCTCCATGCGAGTTCCATGGGCGTGAAGAACTGTTTAGGCTTGACCTCGATATATGATTGAAGTACAATACATTAAATAACAAATATACGTATGAAAAGTAAACCTTATATGAATCCCTATCTGGCGGGGACCCTGCTGGGGTTGGCCTTGTTATCGGCCATGTTTTTATCGGGAAGGGGGCTGGGGGCCAGCGGGGGCATGAAATACTGTGTTGTGTCGGCGGTAGGCGCCGTAGACCGGGAGCATGCCATGGAAAGTGCGTATTACAGTAAGTACTTTGAAGAGGGGAAGCATCCTCTGGCCAACTGGTTGACGGTGGAGTTGGCGGGCTTACTGATCGGGGGTTTTATTTCCGGGGCATTATCAGGGCGCCTGGGGTTGAAGAATGAACGGCCGCCCCATGTGTCAGGGCGGAAGAGGCTTTTCTTCGCCTTTCTGGGAGGGCTTCTTTTCGTCTACGGGGCCCAGTTGGCCCGGGGATGTACCAGCGGCGCTGCCCTCTCGGGAATGGCTGTCCTCTCGGTCGCCGGATTTGTCACCATGGCCGCCATCTTCGGATCGGCCTTCCTTTTCGCCTGGTTCTTCCGGAAACTCTGGATCTGATGGATGCCCATGCTTCCCGATCTGCTCAGGTTACCCGTAAAAATGGATCGTCATCTTTACACTTCAAATGATTGAATAACATGATAGGACCCGTTTCTGCCTTATTTCAACTGCCCGGATGGGTGGATTTACTCTTTGCCCTCTTCGTCGGAATAGCCTTTGGTTATGCCCTGGAGCAGGGGGGTTTTTCCTCAAGCCGGAAACTGGCCGGTATGTTTTATGGCTATGATACGACCGTGCTGAAGGTTTTCTTCACTGCTGCCCTGGTGGCGCTGGTCGGTGCCCGGTTGCTCTCATTCTTTGGCCTGCTTGACCTGGATCTGGTTTTTGTCAATGAGTATTATGTGAATGCCGCCATTGCCGGAGGAGTGATCATGGGACTGGGCTTTATCATGGGGGGTTTTTGCCCGGGAACAGGCGTTTGTGCTGCTTCCATCGGGAAGACCGATGCCATGGTTTATGTTCTGGGAGGAGTCACCGGGGCTTTTCTCTTCGCCGAAACCTGGCCCTGGGTAGCTCCCCTGGCCATGAAAAATTACAAAGGCCCCCTGCAAATCCATGAGGTCCTGGGCCTCTCTTCCGGCCTCTTCACCCTGTTACTGATCATGGCCGCTGTGGCGATGTTCTGGCTGGCTGAGAAAGCCGAAAAGAGATTCGCCCGGCCGGATATTGGTGGATTAAATGACCCGGGTATGCATCCGGAAGATACAAAAAAGGTATGAATACAAGAATCAGGATATCGGTATTGCTGGTGCTGCTGGGACTTTTCCTGGCTCTCTTTCCGGAGGAGAACCCGGGGCGTTACAGGATTTCACCGCAGGAGCTGGCCCGGTGGGCCACCGCTGATTCCATGGTGGTCTTCCCTGATGAGGTAGCCCGATGGATCAACAGCGAGGAGCAAGAGGTCACCCTGATCGATGTACGGCATCGTGAGGAGTATGCGGCCTGCCGGTTGCCGGGGGCTTTGTCGGTGCCTCTGGAGGAGATCACTGATCCTCAGAATGAAGATCTTCTCCGGAATAAAGGGGGGAAGCTCGTTTTTTATTCCAATGATGAGGAGGCAGCCGCGGCGGCCCAGGTTCTGGCTGCCGGAATGGGACATTCACAGGTGTACCGGATGAGCGGGGGGATGAACGCCTGGTTTGAGACCGTGATGAACAGCAGCTTTTCAGGGGAACGGATCACCGCGCGGGAGAATGCCCTCTTTACGCAGCGCCTCAACGCCCGGAAACTCTTCACCCGCTACAACAGCCTCCCCGATAGCCTCAAGGAGAACCTATTCGTCACCCGACGCCTTGAAAAAGCCCGGCTGGACGGGGGATGCGAATAAGTTCTGGCGACCGTGACTATTCCTTTAGGGTGGGGGTAACCTCCACTGGGCGTGAAGAGCTGACATAGGCCTTACTGCCTTATACAACTGAAGAACAAGTTATATAACTAACAGATAGACAAGTGAAAAGACTGCGGGGAGTATTGATAATAGCGGTGCTGATTCTGGTACTGATGGTGGTGAAGCGCTCCTGTGAGAGCAGGTGGCCCGGTGATGCCGGGGAAGCTGCCCGGGCGCTGGCCTTGCGAACGGCGTTTATTAAACCGGGCGATCTCTTGTCGCTGGGCGGGGAGATCCATCTTCTGATGCTGGAGGGTGCCGGTCCCGACAGTCTGACCGCTTCGTTTCCCTCTGAACTGGTGACCCTGGAGGGCTTGGCCGGAGAGGCTTCCGGGGAGAAGTTTTCCGCAGAAGGGAAAAAGTGGGTCCTGGTGGCCCCTCATCAGGCTACGGCCGTGCAGGGATGGGTGATCCTTCAGGAGGCCGGGGTCAGGGAGGTCTATATTCTGGGCCCCTACCTGCCGGGTGGGGAAGTGCTGAAATACCAGTTCCGGCCTGACACGACGGTCAGACCGGAACCGGAAGCATCAGCCGCCTGGGATGAAGCACCCCTGGACGGCCGGTGATATTCCCTTTCCCATTTTCAGATCCGGATCTCCGGGGGGAGCCTCCTTCACTGCTGCTGTTGCCCCGTTAGCGTTCTCATGGGGGAGTTCTGCGGCCAGGAAAAGGGAATACCTCTTCTTAATGTGTTCGTCAACGCACTACTTCGCTATGGGATAATCATGGATTTCCTCCTGTGTGAAGGGGAGCCATGAGAGGGATGCGCGGTCGTTGATCATCTTGTCGTGCATGAAGGCGTTGTTTCCGTAGACCAGTGTTTTGGCGTCCCAGCCGAAGAGCCTGAGGTAAGCCGTTGCGAAAGCCGAGTTGTGGCCGGTGCCGCAATAGACTACGACCGGTTTGTCGTGGGGGATGGTCTCCATCTCAGGCAGGATGCCCAGGGTACCGGCAGGCTTGTACCTGACGGCTCCGGGGATATGGCCCGATTCATACTTGTCCTTCCGCTCGAAGTTGATGATGTAGTATTTGCCGGGGTCGGCAAAGACCTCTGCTGCGGTGATTTGCGCCACTTGGCTCCCTTCGCTCATGAGCTGGCGGAATCGCCGGTCGAGGATCTCTCCACCGGTAGTGAGCCCGGTGTTGAGTTGAGGCAGGTCGCCAGGGGTGGCCGCAGGCTGGTCACTGGTTTCCAGCCGGCTTTCATAAGCCGCGGAAATACCCTTCAGCCAGTACTCTTCGGCCAGGGCCCGGTTCCAGCTGCTCATGCCCCAGCGTAAGGCGTAAACATTGCCGTAGCCCATGATCCGCAACAGGGAGGCTGCATTACTGGAAACCTGACCCGATGCGCACACCAGAATGACTTTGTCGAATTCGAAGGGTTTGATCTTCGATTCCAGATATTCGGGCAACGCCTCAAAGGCCACACTGACCGCGCCCTGGATATGGCCGCGGGCATACTCTGCGACAGGCCTCAGGTCTATAATGTGGTTGCCGGCCCCTGCTTCATCATGGACCACCGACGCCTTGATCAGGCTGGGAAACTCCCTGCTGTTGACGTAGTCGCCGGTCTGCTCAAGCTCATTGATCAGCAGGAGGGCTTCAGCGTTGACTTCCACCGGAGCCGCGGCCGCAACACCCGGTGTTTCCGCCTTTTTCTCCCCTTCCTGCTGTGTTTTTCCGGATCCTCCGGAAGTGCACCCTTGTGCCAGAAAAGCAGCCGTCACCAACAGGCTGAATAATCTCTTGACGGACATCATCGGTGGATTTACTTACTGGCTACTTCAACTTTGTCCTTGTCGAGCCGGAGGGTTCCCGTGCGGCGGCCCTGCTCGTCATAGGTGTATTCGACATAGGCGACGCCGTCAGCCGGACTGTTGATCACTTCACGGTTTTCATTCATATTGATGCGCCTGATCACGGCTCCATGGGCATCGTATTCGGTTTGCGTGACCGGAACATTCTTGCCCCCGAGGATCTCATCATCCTGATCATAAACGACCGTTTCCACAGGGTAACCGTTAGCATCGACCTTGTTCACCCTTTTGGCCCACCCCCAGTAGAGGTTGGAGAGGTTGCCGGTGGTATTGTGAACCGAGAACTCCAGCAGGTCGCCCGCTTCATTGTTCTTGAATTCGAAATAGGAGACACCGATATCGCCGCAGTTCTCGGCCGTACAGTTGTAAAGGGTATCATGGTCATAGTTGGCCATGCGGGTGACATAACCGTTGGCATCGTAAGTAAAACGGAGTTCATAGAAGGGACAGAAAGGATTCATGACCACGGAATCGCCGGCCAGGTTGTACCTCAGCTCGCGGATCATCCTGTCGGGCATCTTAGTCCACGCCCAGTTGTGAATGCTGTTGCTGTTTTCCACCGGTTGGCCGGCTTTGTCGAGGAACCGCAGGGCTGTACGCATCGCACTGGCCTCGTCATAGGTGTACTCATAAATGAAAGCGCCGTCACGGTCAATGGTGTCTCCCTCCTGGTTGAAGAAATATTTCTTCTGGAGGTTGCCTTCGTAACTATAGGTCACCTTGGCAGCACCCATGGAAGAGTAGTCCAGTAAAATGCCGTTGCGGTTGTATTCGACCGATACCAGACGGTTCTGGTCGTCGTAAGTGAATTTGTAATTGTTGACGGTTTTTGCTTCTTCAGCGGTCAGCGGGTAGGTCCCCCGCTCCACATCCCAGGGGGTTTCACTGAAAAGAAGCGACCGGTAATAAGATACATTTTCACTGGTGGTGGCAGCCGGTTTGGGATTACAGGCCTGGAAAAAAACGGCGGCAAAGCCGGCCAGTCCGAACATCAGTACAAGAGTTTTAAAACGCATAACTTAACTTTTTAAATATTAGTGTATTCAGTTAACAAAAATAAGAAAGTGTTGTTTACAAACTCCGGTGAAATTTAAGAATTATGAGCATTTACCATAAGGAAAGCTGTTCGTTGGAAAGGCGGAAGGAGGTGCGGTGGTGGGGGGTTACCCCCAGTTGGGAGATGGCCTGGCGGTGGAGCAGGGTAGGATAGCCTTTATTTTGGTCCCAGCCGTAACCTGGGAAAGACTCGTGGAGGCGGAGCATCAGTTCGTCGCGGTGCGTTTTGGCCAGCACGGAAGCCGCGGCGATGCTTTGGAAGGTGGCGTCACCCCTGACCACGCAGGTGTGGGGGATGGTGGTCCGGTTGTAAAAGCGGTTTCCGTCGATCAGCAGGTGGTCGGGTGCTGCGGTCAGTTGTTGGATGGCCCTGTGCATGGCCAGAAAACTGGCTTGCAGGATGTTGATTTCATCGATCTCGGCGGGTGAGGCTATGCCTACCCCCCAGGCCACGGCCGTCGCTTCGATGATCCCCCGGAGCAGATCCCTTGTTTTTTCAGGAAGCTGCTTGGAGTCGTTCAGCAGGGGATGCGAGAAGTCCGGTGGGAGGATGACGGCGGCAGCCACTACGGGGCCTGCCAGGCATCCCCGGCCCGCTTCATCCACACCAGCCTCCACCCGGCCCGGCTCCATATAATCCCGAAGAGAAAAACCCATAAAAATGAATATCAGAAGATTAGAATCTCAGAAGGTCAGAATGCCAGAATGTCAGAATGTCAGAATATCGGAAGATCAGCATGGCGGGGTAGGTGGTAAATTATAGTTTATCAATGGTTTAACCATGGGTGGCCATGGCTTTCAAGATGGAGGCCCAGAGGAGATCTGCGGAGCGGTCCCATGAAAACTTCTCTTTCTGCCGGAATCCCTTTTCCACCATCATGTTACGGAGGGCTTCGCCTGAACTGATTTTCTGCATGGCCCAGGTGATCTGGTGGGGCTGGTGCGGGTCGGCATAAAGGGCGGCATCCCCCGCCACTTCCGGCAGGGAGGTGGTATGTGAACAAATCACCGGGATGCCAGCCCCCATGGCTTCCACCACCGGAATGCCGAAACCCTCGAAGAAAGGGACAAAAGTCAGGGCCAGGGCCGCTCCGTAGATCCGGTGGAGTTCCTCCCCGGCTACCCTCCCGGTAAAGATCACCTGATCACGGTATTTCATGGTGCCGAGCCGTGTGGCGATGTTCCCGGTTTTGAACATTTTACCCCCTACCACCAGCAGCTTTTCCTCTCCTGAGGTGCGGCTTTTAAACTCCTCAAAGGCCGTGAGCAAACCTTCTATATTTTTCCGGGGATGGAGGGCCCCCACAAAGAGAAAGTAGGGTTTGCCCCCGGAGTACTGATCCCGCACTTTTTGCTGCTCCTTGCGGTTTAACGGTTGAAAAGAGGGACTACAGGCATTGTACACCACATCGATCTTCGCCGGGTCGATGTTAAAGCTGGTGGCAATATCCTCTCTTGACCAGTCAGAGACGGTGGCAATTCGGGCCGCCTTCCGGGCAAAAAGGGGAAAATAGCGGTTGTAATAGCGTGAAATGCCAGCGGGTAGGTCGGCAGGGCGATGAAAGAAGTTGAGGTCATGGATGACCGGCAGTTGAGGAACCTCCGTGCGCAAAGAGAGGTATCCGTCGGGCGATAAAAAAAGATCGGCCTTGTATTTTCTGAGAATCCCCGGAATGCGGTAATCGAACCAGATTTTCCATAGCAGGGGATGGCGGGCCGGGGGATAAACTACCAACGGAACGATATTATCAGAAAAGATGAACTTCTGGTCAAAAGGTCTGTCAAACAAAAAGATAAACTGGTGCTCGGGGTGGGCCCGGGTGATCCTGGAGAGGGTTTCAACCATGAAACATCCAATGCCTTCCAACCGGTCCTTAAGCAAAAGCCTGGTGTTGACAACTATAACCATCCTGCCTCGATTTTCAATTCCAGGTAAAAGTACAAAGTATGGGCAAAATAGCTATTTTTAGCCACCGAATTAACAAAACCATATTTTGAGGCACAAGTTTGTCACCAACCTGATCCTGTTGGTATTCATGAACCTGCTGATCAAGCCGTTCTGGGTGCTGGGCATTGACCGGACGGTACAGAATGTGGTTGGCGCCGAGAGTTACGGGTTTTATTTCGCCCTCTTCAACTTCTCGATGATCCTCAATATATTCCTTGATCTGGGGATCACCAATTTCAACAACCGGAACATATCGCAGCACCGCTTCCTGGTCAGGAAGCACCTGTCGAACATTATCGGGCTGAAGTTGCTGCTGGCGGTCGTGTATGCCGTTTTTTGCCTGGCGGCGGCCGCCATCATTGGCTACAATAAAATCCAGTTCTTCCTGCTTTCCTTTCTGATCCTGAACCAGTTTCTGATCTCCTTCACCCTCTACCTCCGCTCTAATATCAGTGCCTTGCAGTATTTCCGGACCGACAGTCTGATTTCGGTACTGGACCGGACCCTGATGATTTGCATGTGCAGCCTGTTGCTTTTCACCAACATAACAGGAGGTATGTTCAGGATTGAGTGGTTTGTCTATATTCAGACGATCGCCTACCTGATCACCATGCTGGTGACCCTGGGGGTGGTCCTGGTCAAAACCGGAAGGGTGAAGGTGCGGCTGAACCTCCGCTTTTGCCTGGTCTTTCTCAAAAAATCCTATCCCTACGCCCTGCTGATCCTGTTGATGGCTTTTTATAACCGGATCGATTCGGTGATGCTGGAGCGGTTGTTGCCCGATCCCCTAGGGAAGCAGGAGGCCGGGATATATGCTCAGGCGTTCCGGCTGCTCGATGCCGTGGCGATGTTCGGAGCCCTGGTGGGTGGATTGCTGTTGCCGATGTTCTCCAGCATGCTCAAGAAAAAGGAGAATGTGGCCCCCATGGTGCAACTCTCTTTTACCCTGCTTTTCATTCCGGCAGTCATCATTGCCGTCTCCTCCTTTTTCTATGACCGGGACATCATGGAGTTGCTTTATCATGCCCATGTCGACGATTCCGCTGATATTCTGGGTTTGTTGATGGCTGGTTTCCCCGGGATCGCCGCCACCTATATCTTCGGAACCCTGCTGACCGCCAACGGAAGTCTCCGGCAACTCAACCTGATGGCCTTCGGGGGAATGCTGCTGAATATAGGCCTCAATTTCTGGCTGATCCCTCAGTTCCACGCCCTGGGTTCGGCATTCGCCAGCATGATCACCCAACTGGCGACGGGTTGTGCCCAAATCGTTATCGCCTTTAAGCTCTTCAGACTCAAACCCCCTGTGCCCTATCTTTCCCGACAGCTTTTCTTTATCCTTTTTACCCTGACAATAGGCTACCTCTCTCAATGGGCCGGCTACCGTCTCGCCGGTTATCTGCTGGCCATCATCCTGCCCCTGCTGTTTGCCCTCTCCATAAAGTTGATCAATATAAGGGATATCGGCAGGATCATTATCTCCAGAAACTCATGAGAACACCTACCGTTGAAGAACTCCAGGATCCCTCGCGTTACGAACTGATCGCTGCGGTTCACCTTGACAAGATCAGGGATTTTGTGGTCACCCAGGTGACGGAGGATAAGAAACTGGTCCCGGCCTATATGGTGTATCAAACCCTGATGTTCCTTTCAGGCGTTTTTTTTCTCACCCGGGCCATCGTACTGGCCTGGAAGGGCGATGCCCGTTATTTGACCATCACCCTGCTGACCCTGTTGTTTTCTTTTACCCTTTTGGTCATCATCCATGAATTGCTGCACGGACTGGCCCTCAGGATGGCGGGTGCCCCTCGTGTCAGGTATGGGGGAGACCTCCGGAAATTCATTTTTTTTGCCGAAGCCGACCGCTTTGTCATGGGGCGCCCGGCATTCCTGATGGTGGCCTTTACCCCCCTGGTCGTTGTTCAACTGGTGACCATCGCCGGCATCATTCTCACCTTCTCGCAACCCCTCGTTTACTGCTTTCTTATGCTCATGTCGGTCCATAGCCTTTTCTGTGCCGGTGACCTGGCCCTGGCTACCATCTTCTTCAAATACCCCGGCCGGAAAGTCTTCACCTTTGATAACCGCGGGGAAAAGACTAGCTACTACTATATGGAGAAAGAGGTTTCCAGGGAGTAGTCTTGAATCTTGAGTCTTAAGTCTTGAATGGAGGAGTCCTGAATCTTGAATGAGGAAAGCCCGGATCAATCTCAGGTCCACTCTTCGCGGAGGATCTGGCCACGGGAGCTGACGACGATGACCTTAAGGGGAACGTTGCGACTGGCCATGGAACGGGCCTGGTTGATCAGGCGCAGGAGCCCCCCGCAGCAAGGCACTTCCATGATGGTCGTGGTGATGGTGTTGACACGGGCTTCATCAATGAGCTGCACCAGCTTACGGAGGTACACGTCCAGGTTCTGGTCGAGTTTAGGGCAAGCGATGGCCAGTTTTTTACCACGGAGAAAGGTCCGGTGGAAGTCACCATGTGAAAAGGCTACGCAATCGGCGGCCACAAGAAGGTCGGCTCCCTGGAAATGGGAGGCTGCCGGGTTGATGAGGTGCATCTGCACGGGCCAGTGGGTGAGTTCCGACGGTTGGGGGGAGGTGTCACCGGAGGCAGGGGCCATCCGGAACAGGGGAGCCGCTCCGGAGGGGCGTTGGGTCGCACCGGGTGTCAAATCACTTGTGGCCGGTGATTCAAAGGAACGGCTGGCGGAGCCCGGACAACCGCCGCCGGAGGCAGCCCCCTGTGAGACGGAGGATGACGACCCGGAAGCCGTGGCTCCGGCCTGCCCATGCAACAGGGCGTGCACCTCAGCAATCGTAAAGGGCAATTGCTCCCGGTGGCCACGGAGCCACTCCGTGGCCTGGCGCAGATAACCGGTCTCACCATGATCCTGAAGATGCTTCAAATGGGCAAAAACCGTATTCTTCCCCATCTGTACCATCCCGGCAATCACCGCCACCTCATCGTACGCTTCAGCCTCACGCTTCTCAATCGTGATGGCCCCTTCAGGACAATGACCGATACATGCCCCCAATCCGTCACACATAAGCTCACTGATCAACCTCGCCTTCCCGTCAATGACCTGCAAGGCCCCTTCATGACAATTGGGGACACAAACCCCGCATCCATTGCACTTATCCTCATCAATTCTTACGATTTCCCTCAGCATATTCTTTCATTTATTATCGGACAAAAGTATCATAAAATCTTTAATCTGTGCTCTACAGGCGCGTTAATTCTGAGGCGTTAATTATTTTTAAATCACCATGTATTCTGCCAATAATGAACAAAACCTTTATCTTCGCATAATCTTTCGGGCTGCCAGGTTAGCCGGTGTCCCGACCAGAGAATTGCCTTAACTGGAAAACTAGAGTGATGATGAAGCAATACAATCTGTACAACCTGATTGCCGGCTGGGCTGTTTTTTTCATTTCGGCCGTAGTGTATCTCCTGACCATTGAACCCTCCGCCAGTTTTTGGGATTGCGGCGAGTTTATCACTACGGCGACCAACCTGCAGGTGGGGCATCCTCCCGGAGCGCCGGTGTTTATGATTGTCGGCCGTTTTTTTACCATACTGGGGGGGTCTGCCCAAAATGCTGCCCTTATGGTCAACATCATGTCGGCTTTGGCCAGTGCCTTCACCATTCTCTTTTTATTCTGGACCATCACCCATTTAGCACGTAAGCTTTTCACCAACGGGAGTGAGATGACGACTGGTCAGATGGTGGCCATTCTGGGGGCCGGGCTGGTAGGTTCCCTGGCGTATGCTTTTTCGGATACTTTCTGGTTTTCAGCCGTAGAAGGGGAAGTGTATGCCACCAGCTCCTTTTTGACGGCCCTTGTTTTCTGGGCTATCCTCAAATGGGAGAATGTGGCCGACCAGCCTCATGCCAACCGGTGGCTGATTCTCATTGCCTATCTGATGGGGCTCTCCATCGGGGTTCACCTTTTAAACCTGCTGGCCATCCCCGCGATTGTCTTTGTTTATTATTTCCGGAAATATGAGGTCACCAATAAGGGTATTCTCTATGCACTGCTGGTTTCGGTGGTTATCCTGGGGGGTATTATGTATGTGATCATCCCCGGATTCGTGAAGATAGCCTCCTGGTTTGAGCTTCTTTTTGTCAACGGAATGGGACTCCCTTACCATTCAGGCTCCCTGATCTATATGGTTTTGCTGGCCGCCGGACTGGTGTGGGCCATTTGGTGGACCGAAAAGAAAGACAAGGTCTTGCTGAACACATTAACCGTAGCTTTGACGGTTATTATGATCGGTTACTCCTCCTTTCTGCTGATTATCATCCGCTCTTCGG
Organism: uncultured Prolixibacteraceae bacterium; assembly: GCA_964552955.1. Classification (GTDB taxonomy): domain Bacteria; phylum Bacteroidota; class Bacteroidia; order Bacteroidales; family Prolixibacteraceae; genus UBA1413. The sequence goes on along the minus strand of CAZKIU010000001.1, from coordinate 75,368 downwards.
CAGGTACTCCCATGGATCAGAACAGTCCCAACGACACCTTCAGCCTCCAGGGTTATCTCAACCGGGAGCAGTACGGTTCCAGGCCGCTGGTTTATGGGCAGTATTACAACACTCCCCTGAATCCTGCCGAGCGGTACAAGCAGGGAAGTCCTTATTACAGCCAGCGCGATGGTAAATATGTGATCACCGATTACCGGGTGGTTCCCAATTACGACGACAAGTTCAAGACGCTATTCCCGCGGATGTGGAGCAATATGGATCCGCTGCACGGACCGGAGTACGAGAGCTGGGCCCGCATCAAAGGGCACAAGATTCAGCATGTCAACGAGCAGGGAGAAAAGGTGGTCATCACCAAGCCCACGATGATTGAGAACCTGCGTTTTTTCTTCCGTTACCAGGTGGGACATATGTATTTTCGCTATTTCATGTGGAATTTCTCGGGCAGGCAGGATGATGTTCAGAGTCATGGGGGGGTCCTCCATGGCAACTGGATCACCGGCATTGGTTTTCTCGACAATTACCGGTTGGGGGACCAGGACAGCCGGCCGGCCGCGATGCATAACCGTGCGACCAACAAGTATTACATGCTGCCGCTCATTCTGGGGTTACTGGGTATTTTTTACCAGTACAACAAGGGACGGGAGGGCAAGCGGGGGCTCTGGCTGGTCTCCCTTCTCTTTCTGATGACCGGGCTGGCCATTGTGCTTTACCTCAACCAGTACCCGGTGCAGCCGCGTGAAAGGGATTATGCTTATGCCGGCTCCTTCTATGCCTATGCCATCTGGATCGGGTTGGGGGTTCTGGCCCTGGTGGAAGCCCTTAAGAAGCTCCTCCCTGACACCGTCAACGCCGCTGTGGTCACCCTGGTTACCCTGGTGCTGGTCCCGGGAATCATGATCGCCGAGAATTACGATGACCACGACCGGTCCAACCGGTATACCGCCCGTGATCTGGGCGCCAACTACCTGAAGACCTGTGCCGAACAGGCCGTCATTTTCACCAACGGCGATAATGACACCTTCCCGCTTTGGTACAATCAGGAGGTCGAAGGCGTCAGAACAGACGTCAGGGTCTGCAACCTCAGTTACCTGCAGACCGACTGGTACATCACCCAGATGAAGAAGCAGGCCTATACGTCGAAGCCCCTGCCTTTCTCCCTTAAGGAAGAGCAGTACACGCAGGGAACGCGTGATATCATCTATCTGCTTGATAATCCCCGGATCAAAAGGGAGGCGATAGAGTTGACCGAAGCCGTCAACTTTGTCAACAGTGATGATCCGGCCACCAAGCTGGTCCAGGCCGACAATGCAGCCTATATGCCCAAGAAAAAGCTGACCTTCAAGGTCGACAAGGAAGCGGTCATCCGCAACAAGGTCGTCAGGCCGCAGGATTATGACAAGATTGTCGACACTATGTACATCGACCTGAGTGACAGGGATTTTCTGGGAAAAGACGAATACATGATCCTTGACATGATCGCCCACAACAACTGGGAAAGGCCCATTTATTTTGCCATCACCATTCCGCCCTCCAAGTTCCTCAACCTGCAGGATTATTTCCAGATGGAAGGATTTGCCTATCGCCTGGTTCCCATCAAATCGGGCAATTCAGCCCCTGACAGGATCAATTTCGGGCGCGCCGCCACCGATATCATGTATGACAACCTCTTCAATGAGTTCAAGTGGGGGAATATGAACGATCCCCGGGTCTATATTGATGAGAACAACAGCCGGATGATGACCAACATCAGGAACAATTTCAACCGGCTGGCATCGGCCCTGGTAGAGGAGGGTAAGATGGATTCTGCCGTAACGGTTATCGAGAAGGGATTTGAGATGGTGCCTGTGTCGGTGGTTCCTTACGAATTCTTCTCGCTAGAGATGATTACCACGCTTTATTCTGCCGGAGCCAGGGACAAGGCTGCCCGTCATACCGAAGAGGCCTTGCGCACCTTCAGCGCCAACCTCTCCTATCTGATGTCACTCCCCGTCAGTTTTCAGCTTACGGGGGATGTGAATGAGGAAATTCAACGGAATCTCTTTTACATCCAGCGGATGGAGCGGACTTCCCGCGCAATGAACGATAATGTGACTGCTGATAAGCTGGTTGCCTCGCTGAACGAGTATATCAGCAGGTATCCCGGCCAGAAATAACCCATGCACCGGCGGCTGCGGCTCTCCTTCTGCATATTCTGGTGACCGGGATGATCCCTGATCGCCGTTGTAAGGAATTCATGCTGCTCCTGCTGTGGGGAGTGGGCGGCAGAGCGGGTCATTAACTGATAATAATACCAGTAAAAGTCGCATTGCCGTCTGATCCTTGATGGGCTCGTTGCAGTGGCCCATGTGATTTCCATGGCATAAAGCATTTTGTTCAGCCTTACCTCAAATAACTGAACCGCTTTAATTGGCTTTACTGCCGTATGCAAATGAAGAACAAGTTATTAACTAACAAATAGACTAGTGAAAGTCGCATGGTGCTCCGACCACATAAGGACATGAATATTTGCCCCATGCGACTTCCATGGGCGTGAAGCACTTTAAACAGCTTCACTGTGCTATATGACTGAAGAGCAATTCATTAACTAACAGGTATACTAATGAATGTTTTAATAGTTGGATCGGGGGGCAGGGAACATGCTCTGGGGTGGAAAATCAGGCAGAGCCCGTTGCTGAGGCAGCTCTTTTTTGCTCCCGGGAACCCTGGTACCACCCTTCTGGGTGTTAACCTGGATGTGCAGCCGGGGGATTTTGAGGCCATCAGGCGTGAGGTGCTCGAAAACGAAATTGACATGGTGGTGGTAGGGCCTGAAGTTCCGTTGGTGGAGGGCATCCATGACTATTTCAGTTCTGATATAGATTTGCAGCATGTCAGGGTGATTGGGCCAAAGAAAAGCGGAGCCCGCCTGGAGGGGAGCAAGGATTTTGCCAAGGCCTTTATGTTCAGGCATAAGATACCTACGGCCCGGTATGCCTCCTTTACCAGCGAGACCCTCATCGAGGGGTACCGCTTTCTGGAATCGCTTGCTCCCCCTTTTGTACTTAAGGCCGACGGTCTGGCTGCCGGCAAGGGGGTGTTGATTCCGGAAACCCTCTATGAAGCCAAACATCAGCTGGCCGAGATGGTCGGCGGGAAATTTGGTCAAGCTGGCCATACCGTCGTTATTGAGGAGTTTCTCAGGGGGATCGAACTTTCGGTCTTCGTCCTGACCGATGGCAAGAATTATGTCGTGCTTCCCGAGGCCAAGGATTATAAAAGAGTGGGCGAAGGGAATACAGGCCCCAATACCGGGGGTATGGGGGCTGTAAGTCCGGTCCCCTTTGCCGGTGCCGCTTTTATGCAGAAGGTGGAGGAGCGGATCATTCAGCCTACCATTGCGGGGCTTGCCTCAGAGGGCATTGAATATACCGGATTTATCTTTTTCGGGCTGATCAACTGTGAGGGGGATCCTTATGTCATTGAGTACAATGCCAGAATGGGGGATCCCGAGACGGAGGTGGTGATGCCGCGTATCGGGGGTGATTTTCTGGAATTGCTGGATGCGGCGTCCACCGGAAGGCTGGAAGGCCGGCAAATAGAGACCCTGGACCATGTGGCCACCACGGTGATGCTGGTGTCGGGGGGGTATCCCGGAGCGTTTGAAAAAGGCCGGTTGATTACCGGCTATGACCAGGTCAGGGAAAGCCTTCTTTTTCATGCCGGCACCCGTCTGGAATTTGGCAAACTGAAGACTGCGGGGGGAAGGGTGATCGCCGTCACTGCCACGGCGAAAACCATGCAGGAGGCCCTGGCTTCCTGCTATGAAGATGCACGTCAGATAGAATACGAAGGAAAACGATTCCGTACCGATATTGGCTTTGACCTGTAACCATGCTGTTGCAACTCATAAAAAATCACAGGAAAAGCAGCTTTTTTCTTTTTCCTGTTGTTTTAACGGGTATTTGGATCAAGCATCTGCTCGCACCGTATGCCTATACTCCGGTGGCGGGGGAGGATCGGTTGGCCCTCTTCGGGCTCTTTAACGGGTTGGTGCCGGCGCACCTGCTGACCAGGAGCCTGATCGCCCTGGTCTTGCTGGCGCTGAATGGTTTGTTGCTTTTTCGCATTTACCGGGAACACCTCTTCCCTAAATCCTGGTCGATGCTCCCGGCCATCCTGTTTGTCATGATTACCAGTGGGATCGCTGGCTATCAAACGTTGCACCCCGTATGGTTGGCTCTCCCCTTTATGGCCCTGGCCATCGACCGGCTTTTTGCTTCCTTTGACCAGCGCAAGCCCTATGCCTCCCTCTTCAATGCCGGTATTTTCCTGAGCCTGGGATCTCTTTTCTGGTTCCACCTGATATTTATGCTGCCCGCCTTCCTCATTGGAAGTCATATGATGGCCCGTGACTCTGGTTGGAGGGATGGTTCCCATATGTTTCTCGGTGCCCTGGTCCCCTGGATTTTTGCCTTTGCAATTACCTTCCTGACCGATTCTGCCGGAAATCTGGCCACCTTGATCCTCAGTCAGGTGATCCATCCCCTGCCTCCCTTTACGGCGACCCTTCCGGTGCTGATTTTTGCCGGTTTGATGGCTGTACTTACCCTGGCCGGAAGTTATGCGATTCTCCGGGATTATGACCACAACAAAGTCAGTTTCCGCCGGTTCTATATCTTCTTCTTCCTGTTGTTTCTCTCCTGCGTAGCCGTTTATTTCTTAGTTCCGGCAGTGAATTCATCCATCTTCATCCTGGCAGCCCTCCCGGTGACCTTTCTCCTTTCCAATTATTTCGAATCCCTGAAAAGGGTCATCCCCGGCGAGGTTATTTTTACGCTGATCCTGGCACTGGTGGTTTACATCCAGTTGCTCTGAGAGATCTCCTCAACAGGTTGAGCGTTGAAATGTTACCTTTGCCGTGGGAATTATTTCCATTGACAGGTATGGCGAATATTTTACTTTTAGAAACGGCCACGGAAGTCTGTTCGGTGGCCTTGGCCTCAGGGGGGATGCTTCTGGCCTGGGAAGAGGATGTCGTGGGAGGGCGTCATTCGGCGCTTTTAACGGTTTTTGTGGAGAAGGTGCTGGCCTCGGCGGGAATGGGCCCTGGTGCCCTGGATGCCGTTTGTGTCAGCAAGGGGCCGGGTTCCTATACCGGACTCCGCATCGGGGTGTCGGCCGCCAAGGGATTCTGCTATGCCCTGGGCATCCCTCTGCTGGCGGTGAGCACCCTCGATGCCCTGGCTGCCCGGGCCGCAGAAATCATCGGGAGCAACCCCGATGGCGGTTCAGACTCCGGGGAGGTGCTCCTCTGCCCTATGCTCGACGCCCGGCGCATGGAGGTCTATTCCGCCCTCTACGACCACAGGGGAACTCTCCTTCGTGACATCTCGGCCATGATCATCGGTCAGGACGCTTTTACAGAGGAACTGTACCGGGGAAAGGTTTACTTCTTTGGCAACGGCGCTGCCAAATGCCGCGAGGTGATCAACCACCCCAATGCCCTCTTCCCCAATCATGTGCAAGCTTCGGCACGGTTTATGTCCTTCCTTGCCCAGGAAAGGTATGACAGAGGAGAATTCGAGAACGTCCCTTATTTCGAGCCGTTCTATCTCAAGGATTTCATCGCTACCGTTCCCCGGAATAAAGTGTTTTAAAAAAATGAAGAAGGTGAATGATTACGGAAAGATAGTGATGACGGCGCTTTGGGTTCTCTTCGCCCTGAGCCAGACCCTGGCGGCTCCTTCTAAAACCAAGGAGCGTCTCGTTTTTGACCTTAAGCTGGGATTTGTCAAAGGGGGTGAGGCTGTCCTTACCATCAGGGATACCACTTTCAATGGAAAAAAAGCCGTGGACTACCACCTGAAGGGACGGACGACCGGTCTTACCGACAAGGTGTTCAATGTGGACGATGTTTACGAGAGTACTGTGGATGCTGCGACCTATCTCCCTTATCGCTCGGTCAGAAACATCAGGGAACGCAAATACCGCTATTACAATGAGGTGTTTCATTACCACGATAAAGATTCCATCTACAGTGACCGTACGGGCTGGATGAAGGTGCCCGACAACCTTACCGACATTCTGACGGTCTTTTTTTATTTTGCCCGTAACAATATGATAGAAGAAATCAACAAGGGGCGGACGGTCGTATTACCCACCCTTAATGGGCATGATATCCAGTATATTAAAATCAGGTTCAATGGATACACCACGATTGACACCCCGATGGGACCGGTCGAGTCGATGGTCCTTTCACCCGTGGTCGATAAGGGAAAAGTGCTGAAACGGTCCGATGGCATGAAGTTTTATATTTCCAAAGACCGGAAGATCCCCGTTCAGCTCGATTTTGAGACCAAAGCGGGCACCCTGCGGGCCGTTTTGGTGAGTTACCGTATCAATGGGAAGGAACAGATCAAATAATCCACTGGTCAGAAGAGGAAACTTCCGGAAGGAGGCAAAGCGTAGTGGATTGACCTGCTTGTAATTCCGGAGAATTCTCTATTTTTGCGCAAAAATTTCAAAATTTATGGCGACAACAGCAGATTTCAGAAACGGGCTTTGTTTGGAATGGAACGATCAGCTTTGGACGATCGTGCAGTTCCTGCATGTGAAACCGGGGAAAGGCCCCGCTTTTGTACGGACGAAACTGAGAAACCTGAAAACCGGGAGGGTGATCGAGAATACATTCAACTCTGGGGTAAAGATAGACGTTGTGCGCATTGAGAGGCGGCCCTACCAGTTCCTTTATAAGGATGATATGGGCTGTAACTTCATGCACATGGAGACTTTTGAACAGATCTCCCTTAATCCTGATCTGATCGAGAATAACGATCTCATGAAGGAGGGCCAGGTTATTGAGGTACAATTTCATGCCGATACAGAAACGCCCCTGACGGCGGAACTCCCTCCCTTCGTGGAACTGACGGTGACGTATACCGTTCCGGGAGAAAAGGGTAACACGGCCAGTACGACAGCTCTTAAGCCGGCCACCGTGGAAACAGGAGCCGAGATTATGGTTCCCCTTTTCATCAATGAAGGGGATGCAGTCAGGGTAGACACCCGCGATCGCAGCTACTACGAAAGAGTAAAACAGTAAGGTTTTCTTTGGTTGCGGTCGGGACGGTGATTTTCCTTTTCAGGGGAGTCACCGTTTTTTTTGTGGGTGGGGGATCTATTCGCCGGAAGGAGTGGGCTGTTGGCGTGACCACAGGTCGATGGCCACGATCATGGAAGTGAAACCCCAGAAGGGGACTGAGGCCTTGTCGGTGTCAAGGAAGTTGTTCATGAAGCCATGACCGAAGTAGGTAATCAGTCCGAGAAGGGCTCCAGTAAGGTAAATTTTCATTTCCTTGTTCCTGAGCCGGTTGTAGGTATTAAAGGCCACATAAAGCAAGGTTCCGGTCAGGAGCAGAAAAGAGAGCATTCCCGGGAGGCCGCTTTCTGCCAGGGGGCCCAGGTACTCACTGTGGGCATTTCCGGCATCACCGGCATTGGTGCTGATGATGGTCCGGTCCTTGGTGAGCTGATAGGGGGCATATTTGAACATGTAGGTTCCGGGGCCATAGCCAAAAACCGGCCGGTCATGGAACATCCGCAGGGCACAGCTCCACCGGTTGATCCGCTCCAGGTTGGAGGCATCACTTGTAATATTTGACATAGAGGAGAAGTGCTCCATCAGGTTAGACGAGGACTCTTCGTTGTTCCGCTCCAGATAGGAGACGATTTGCTGCTGGAAGACCACCACCACCACCACCAGAGAGAGCAGGGTGAGGAGCAGGGTTTTGAATTTTATTCTGAGTTTGAGCAAAACCCAAACGCCCAGTGCCAGCATCAGGCTGAGCCAGGCTGCCCGGGTATAGGAGAGAACGAAGGCCAGCAGCAGAAGGGCCAGCACGCCGCCGGCGATCCACCGGTAAAGGAGGCGATGGACCCTGGTGAAGGTTAACAGGGTGATGAAGGGGATGAACATGGCCAGGGCCGCACCGTAGGAGGTGTGGTCTTTGTAAAAGGGATTCATGACAAAGTGGGCCGCCTGCTGGTCCATCAGCCCGTATCCCAGATGACGGCCAATGGTATACCCAATGACGATCCCCAGCGCCAGGGTGTAAAGCCAGACAAACCGCTTGTAATTGACTTTATCGGCGAAGAGGGGGATGGCCAGAAGGTAAAAACCGGTGATGAACCACACCTTGACCATGAAAAACTTCAGGGAAACCACCGGCATGGTGCTGGTCATACTGGTCACCAGGATCCAGGCCAGGTAAATGCCAATGGTCCAGGTGACCGGGTGATGCATGATCCTGCGATCGGGGCGATACCCCATCGCCAGTTTCATCAAGAAAAGCAGCAAGACCCCGAAGAGCAGGGGTTCCGTAGGCAGGAACATGTCGAAGGAGAGCTGTGGCATCAACTGGTGGAGGGGCAGAGAGAGGGGCGTGAGGAAAACGGTGAGCAAGAGCACCTTGTCGAGCGAGTAAATGGCCAGTAAAACGATGGCGAAGAGCACCGGAAGCATCCCGGCCAGCAGGGTGTGTTTTTTCACGACCATGTAGCCGTTCACCACGATAAACAGCAGGGTTACCGCGTAAACCAGCAGCGTGCGAACCGGTACTTTCCGGAGGAGCGCAATCACCTGGCCCTCCTGTAATCGAGTAAAATGAAAAGCAGTAACGACAGAAACAGGGCGCTGAACGTGGTGACCGCTACGATCATCCACCGCACAGGATAGGATTTCTTGTCGGCAGGGAAGGGCTTCTCCACTACAAAACAATAGGTAATGTGTTTGGTTGCTTCCGAAACGTTGATATCGTACTGGAATTTAAGGGAGTCAATGGTGCTGGTCAGTTTTCTGAAATTCCTTTCCAGAATATAGGCGTCGCCTCCCTGTTCTGACAAATTGCCATACAACGTTTTGATCTCCTTTCCTCCGGCGGATTGGTCCCTCCCTGTGGAGAGCGCTTCCATATAGCCCCGGGTGACTTCCTTCACCTGGGTGTCAAAATCCAGGATCTGGAATTTGTCGCGTTTCTCCTTCAACAGCTGGTGAATGGAATCCCGTTCAGCCATTCTCAGAACCATATTGTTCTTCAGGATATTAACCATTTCCAGGTTTTTAACCGCGTGCATCTCCCGTACCTTCGCATTGTAATAGTGGATGATGGAGTCGCACATGGCGGCCGCCCGCCCGGGATCCCGGTCGAGCACCGAGATCTCTACCGTCTCAAATTCAGTTTTGTTGGTCGACACATTGGTATTGTATTCCCCCAGCATGTTGGTCATGTACTGGGGATCCTGCCGGTCAATTTTATAAACGGTATCGAGCCTGAATGCATCAAACATCTTTATTTTGATGTCGTTGGAGTTGATGATTTCAAGCATTTGCTCTGATTCTGACTCCATGCTGAGAACGGCCAGGTTGATGGGATAGATCCTGGCGGTGGATTTGAACTTGGGTTTAATAAAGAAGGGCGAGGAAAAGAGGGCGGCCATCAGGACGGCCAGCGCGCCGATCAGGATAAAATGAATGAAATGTTTGCGGATCACTTCCAGAATGCGCTGGTTGTCGTAAATATCGTTCATAAAGATGGTTTGTAATTATCAGTTACTCTCTAAACGTCAGCCCTTGTCCTTTATTATATCCTGTTACCTGGCAATAATCAGAAAGTAGTTCTTTTTGCCTTTTTGGGCCAGAAGGTATTTGCCTCCGATCAGAAAGGAAGCGTCGACCACCAGGTCGGGGGAGTTGATTTTTTCCTTGTTGATACTGAGTCCGTTGGCCTGGATGGTGCGGCGGATTTCTCCTTTGGAGGGGAAGACGGCTGTTTCGCCTGCCAGCAGGTCGACCACAGGAATGCCGGCGGAGAGTCCTTCGCGGGAGATTTCGAAGCGGGGGACCCCCTCGAAAATGGAGAGCAGGGTTTTTTCATTCAGCCGGCGCAACTGGTCGGCCGTGCCCTGTCCGAAAAGGATCAGTGAGGCTTCCACGGCCATTTCATACTCTTCACGGCTGTGGACCATGACCGTCAATTCTTCGGCCAGCCTCTTCTGGAGCAGCCGCTGGTGGGGGGCCTCCCTGTGTTCCAGGGTCAGTTGGTCGACTTCTTCCCGCGGAAGAAGAGTGAATATTTTGATGTACTTTTCAGCATCCTCGTCGGAAGTGTTGAGCCAGAACTGGTAAAACTCATAGGGAGAGGTTTTCTCCGGGTCGAGCCACACGTTTCCCGATTCGGTTTTTCCGAACTTGCTGCCGTCGGCCTTGGTAATCAGCGGACAGGTAAGGGCGAAGGCTTCCCCCCCGGTTTTACGACGGATCAGCTCGGTGCCAGTGGTGATGTTCCCCCATTGGTCGGAACCTCCCATCTGGAGTTTGCAGTTGTAATGCTGGTAGAGGTAGAGGAAATCATACCCCTGCACCAACTGATAGGTGAACTCAGTGAAGGACATCCCTTCGCGGCTTTCCGCAGAGAGTCGTTTTTTTACTGAGTCTTTGGAAATCATATAGTTGACGGTGATGTGCTTGCCGATATCCCTGATGAAGTCGAGGAAGGTGAATTCCTTCATCCAGTCATAGTTGTTGACCAGTTCGGCGGCATTGGGGGCATCTGATTCGAAGTCCAGGAAGCGGGCCAGCTGATTCTTGATACACTCCTGGTTGTGCCGCAGGGTCGCCTCATCGAGGAGATTGCGTTCCTGGGACTTCATGCTGGGATCGCCGATCATTCCGGTAGCGCCGCCTACCAGGGCAATGGGTTTGTGCCCGCACCTCTGGAAATGCTTCAGCATCATCACTCCGACCATGTGACCGATATGGAGGGAGTCGGCCGTGGGATCAATACCCACATAGGCCGAAGTGAGTTCTTTCAACAACAACTCTTCCGTTCCCGGCATCACATCATGGATCATTCCCCGCCAGGAAAGTTCTTCAACAAAGTTCATGGTTTCAAAATTTTGCGCAAAGATAAAAATAGAATCTTAGGGAGCACTAAATTTCCGGCTCCTCGGGTGAGTTCTCCCCCCAGAAGTCAAGGTAGGGAAAGACTCCGGGAGCGAAATCCTTAAGGGGATTATAAAGCCTGGAGGTGGCTTTGACATTCTGGTTGATAAGGTGGATGTCCTGGTCGAATTTATTAAAGATCACCAGGAAAATGCTCAAAACCAATGCACCCTTGATCACCCCGAAAGCCAGTCCGGCCAGCCGGTTGATAAACCCCAGTGACACGGCCTTCACCATTTTGTTGACCCAGGAGCCGATGAGGTTAACCAGGATGACCACCAGGATAAAGGTGATGAAGAAGGCGATGATATTCAGGTGTTCAAAAGTCCAGTTGAACTGGTCAATCAGCCACTGGGCTACCCTGTCGGAAAAGCGGAGGGCCGCCCAGATCCCCAGAATGAGGGCGACCAATCCGGCCAATTCTTCCACGAAACCCTTCACAAACCCATTAATAGCAGAAAGGATCAACAGAATGGCCAGGACTATGTCAAGATAGTTCATTGATAAAAGGTTTATTTTGAAACACATGCCAGCTTTGAAAAGGGATGGAATACGGCCGTTGTCTGTTGCTGTCAGGCATAAACCCGGTTTTTTTTCCTGCCCGGCAGGGCCCCTGTTCCGGCAGGCTTAAAATTAGGAATTATTTGTGTTGGCCTGATGATGGCTGAAAATATTCCTACATTTGAAAGTGATAAATACTTGCTTATGCCGCTTATCAATTCTGTAGTCAACTGGTTGAATTATAAAAGAATTTATCAGATAGACCTTTACAGCAGGCATCCTCATGACATCCAGGAGGAGCAGCTTTTTCAATTGCTGGACACCGCCCGGAATACCGAATTCGGAAAGCTTTACCAATTCGAAACGATTCAGTCGGTGGCTGAATTTCAGAAGCGGCTGCCGTTGCAGACCTATGAGGAGCTGAAGCCGTGGGTGGAACGGCTGAGGGGGGGCGAGAAAAGCCTGCTCTGGCCTGGTGAGGTAAGGTGGTTTGCCAAATCATCGGGAACGACCAGTGATAAAAGCAAGTTTATTCCCGTGACCAGGGAGTCGCTGGAGAATTGCCATTTCCGGGGAGGCAAGGATGTGCTGGCCCTCTACATGCGCAATTATCCTGCTTCCCGGATTTTCACCGGCAAATCCCTCACGCTGGGAGGGAGCCATGCCGTCAATAATTTCAGCAATAACTCTTACTATGGTGACCTGTCGGCGATTTTAATCGAGAACATTCCTTTCTGGACGCAGTTCATCAGGATTCCCCCGACGGAGATCGCCCTGATTCCGGAGTTCGAGGAGAAAATCGACAAGATTATTGAGACCTCACTGAATGAAAATGTGACCTCCTTTGCGGGGGTTCCCTCCTGGTATCTGGTGATGCTGAAGCGTATTCTGGAGAAGACAGGCAAGAAAAACATCCTGGAGATCTGGCCCAACCTGGAGCTGTTCATTCATGGAGGGATCAACTTCGATCCTTACCGGGAGCAATACCGTAAAGCCATCCCCTCAGACCAGATGCATTACATGGAAACCTACAATGCTTCTGAAGGATTCTTCGCGATCCAGGACAATCCCAGCCAGCATGACATGCTATTGATGCTCGATCTGGGGGTATTCTATGAGTTTATTCCCATGAAGGAGTGGGGGTCAGACTCCCCGCAGGTGGTCGCCCTCGACGGGGTTAACACGGAGGAGAATTATGCCATCGTGATCAGCACTAACGGTGGATTGTGGCGTTACATCATCGGGGATACGGTGCGTTTCACCTCCCTGAATCCCTATAAGATCAGGATTACAGGACGAACCCGCCATTTCATCAATGCTTTTGGGGAGGAGCTGATCGTCGACAATGCAGAACAGGCACTGAAGATCGCCTGCGAGCGTGAAAATGCCATCATCCAGGAGTACACGGCCGGGCCGGTATTTATGAGTGAGGGGCAACAGGGCGCCCACCAATGGATCATCGAGTTTGAGAAGGAGCCGGCTCATCCCGACCATTTCATGACCCTTCTTGATACGGCATTGAAAACCCTCAACTCCGATTATGAAGCCAAACGGCATAAAAATATGACCCTGGACATGCCTCAGCTAGTCATGGCCCCTGCCGGAACGTTTTATACCTGGATGAAAAACCGGGGTAAAACCGGCGGACAGAATAAAATTCCCCGGCTGGCCAACGACAGACAATACCTTGATCAGCTCCTGGAGTTGCTCGGGAAAAAATAGCGCTTATCTTTGAAATATATTTAAACCTTTACTTATGCACATCGCAGTAGCCGGAAATATCGGTGCAGGAAAGACGACCCTCACCGAATTGCTCTCCAAACATTACGGATGGAAACCCAACTTTGAGGATGTCGACGACAATCCTTACCTGAATGATTTTTATAACGACATGCAACGGTGGTCGTTCAATCTGCAGATATATTTCCTCAATTCACGTTTTAACCAGATCCTCGAGATCCGCAAGTCGGGGAATACGGTCATACAGGACCGTACCATCTATGAAGATGCGGAGATTTTTGCCCCTAACCTGCACGCCATGGGGCTGATGAGCACGCGTGACTTCAGCAACTATAAAACCCTCTACGACCTGATGATTGGACTCATTCGTCCGCCTGACCTGCTGATTTACCTCAGGGCTTCCATCTCCACCCTGGTCAATCAGATCCAGAAACGCGGCAGGGAGTATGAGAACTCGATCCGCCTCGACTATCTGCGGCAACTCAACGACCGCTACGAAAGCTGGATCAAGGGGTATACGATGGGAAAACTGCTGATTGTCAATGTCGACGATATTGACTTCGCCTCGCGCAGGGAAGACCTCAGCTTCGTGATCGACAAGGTCGACGCCAATATCCACGGCCTCTTCTAGTCCCCCATTCTGACCATCTGACCATTGGATCTTCTGATCTTCTGACTGGCCTATTGATTGGCCTTCTGATCTTCTGACTGTCCTTCAGGCTTACTGATATTGTGTCCTTCTGGCCTTCAGATCTTCTGTCGGGTCTCAGACTTCTGTGATGGATTTGACCTTTTCCAGAAGTACGGGCCATTCCGCATCAGGGATTTTGGCTCCCATGAATTCGACCGTCCGGGCTGCCACGAGGGAGGCGATTTGACCGCATTTTTCGATGGGGAGATCCTGGGTGAGGCCAAAGAGGAATCCTGCGGCATAGCTGTCGCCGGCTCCTGTGGTGTCAATGGAATGGGCTTTCAGGGCAAAGATTCTGGTCACCTGGTTGTTCCTGCAGACCAGGGATCCCGTTTTTCCTGTTTTAACGATCGCCATATCGCACATCTTTCCAATGGCGGTCACTGCCTCCTCAGGAGGCAGGCCCGTGAAGGCCAGGGCTTCCTCTTCATTGGCGAAGACGATGTCAACGTAATCGGTGACCAGGTGTTCCAGGAAATCGCGGTTTTGGGTGACAATATTGTAGCTTGAGAGGTCAATGACGACTCTGAGTCCTTTTTTTCTGCCCTTTTCAAGGATGGTTTCGATCAGGCGGTGGTCCTGTACCAGGTATCCTTCGACATAGAGGTAGTCGTAGGGTTCCATCAGCGCATCGGGAAACTCTTCAGGGAGGAGTTCCCCGGCGGCTCCCAGGTAGGTGGCCATGGTTCTTTCCGAGTCAGGACTCACCATGGCCATGACACGGCCGGTGCCGGAGTTGCTGTAGGAAAGGTGGGTGGTAACTCCCTTGGTGGCAAATTCACCCCTAAAGACGTCGCCCAGTTCATCATGGCCTATCTTGCCGGCATAACCGCAACGGCCCCCCAAAGAGGCCAGGGTATGGATGGTATTGGCTGCCGACCCCCCTGTGGTCATGCTCTTCTGCCAGGCATGCGTGGCCCGGTAAATATCGCCACTCCTGACACCGTCGACCAGCGTCATACTGCCTCTGGGTAACTGGAACTGATGAAGCGGCTCATCATCAGGCAGAGAGATCATGATATCGACCAGAGCATTGCCGACACCAAGCAGGGCCGGGAAAGTAGTATTGTCGTGCATAACGGATCTTCTTATAATTTTCACAAAAATATTTTTTCTTTCTGAAAAACCTCTTATTTTTGCACCGCCTTTGGAAAAACAAGGCGGGAAAATTCCCTAGTAGCTCAGTTGGTTAGAGCGGCGGACTGTTAATCCGTAGGTCGTAGGTTCAAGTCCTACCTGGGGAGCAAAATATACTTATAAGGCGCTAAATATCAGCGCCTTTGTTTTTGTCAGGGGTTAATAAAAGGGGTAACATGGTTATTTTGCGTTATGTTCAGGCCATTTCCTGACTACTTAAATGGTTCCCCACAATTTTATTTTTCCCAGCATATTACACGAAACATAAATGCAAACCGACTGTAAAGAGGAGAGGGCGGCGCGGGGTCTTCCCTTAAACAAATGGGAATAAAAGAGAATTTTTTATTTTTATTTGCTTAATAAACAGGGTTTTAATTTTTCAATGATGACAATTCGATGATATTTTGAAAATGTTATTATTCCATAAGCCTAATTTGGTCGGATTAAGTCAAAAAAGAAAGCAGAAAAGAAACGGGGGCGAACGAAAATGCAGCCCCCAATCAGCTGGAGAGTTAATTGTACAAAATAATGAAAAACTCACGATTATTAGCACCAAGTATTCAGATCAGGGGGAAGAACAGAAAATCAAACATTTACCACTAAAATGAGTTGTGTGTTTTTTGTTTGGAGTCAAACATTTGCCAATAAATATCTTTTATTGTCTAATGTTGGATTTTTTATTAACTTTGTTTTGAAAAAATACAGGGAATGGCACTAAACTTCATCATAGAGAAACTAAGGGAAGAGTTCAGGGACAGAGAAACTTTCACCAGGAAAGAACTTTTTGACTTCTACCACCGATTTGACCCAGAACTACAGGAGTCTACTTTCAGGTGGAGGATATATGACCTTAAAGCAAAGCGCCTGATAACACCATACTCAAGGGATCTTTTCACACTTGCTTATAAGCCTGCCTTCATCCCGGAAATCGGAGATACGGAAAGAGAAATCAATGTCAAGGTTAAAAATCACTTTCATGATCTGCCGCAATGTGTTTGGTCCACCAGGATTGCAAATGAATTTATGCTTCATATCCCTGTCAGGTTTCTCATCATTATGCAGGTCGAAAAGGATGCACTTGAACCGGTTTTTGAGTTTATGAAGGATCAGAGTTGTGGTAATGTATTCCTCCAACCCGGGGAAATTGAATTTGAACGCTATATCTTAGGAACTGAATCCGCGATTATCCTCCTCCCACTTGTTTCAAAATCACCAACTCAGTTTGTTAATGGGGTTACGACGGTGACTATCGAGAAAATGTTGGTCGACATGTATTGTGATAAAACTGTATTCTCCGCTTTCCAGGGCAGTGAGTTTATTCACATGATTGAAAATGCCTATAACCGCTATTCATTGGACTTTACAAAACTTTTTGGCTATGCAGGCCGGAGGGGTAAAGGAACAGCTTTGAAGAATTTATTATTGGAACGCACAAGTATCCCTAAAAGCATCCTGAATGATTGATATTGCTTCTTTCTCTGCAGATTGGTTGGACCAAAAGAAAATACAATATGGCAAGGATCCGGGCCTTATGGAAAGCATGGTTCATACCTTATATTTTTTGGAGCGATTGAAAATCTCTGGTCTGGATTTTATTTTCAAGGGAGGAACCAGTTTGATCCTGCTGCTGGATCAATCCAAAAGGTTTTCAGTGGATGTTGACATTGTTGTTAGCCCTTCATTCAGCAGAACAGAACTGGAGGAGTATCTTGCAAAAATCAACAAATCTTCCGTCTTTCATGGGATGCAATTGGATGAAAGGAGAAGTTACAAGCCAGGTTTGTGTAAGAATTGCACAGCGGTTTTCAGTTTGAAGGTCAGTTAAACTGATAATAAACTTGCCAGGAATTTCACAAAATCGGTAATATCCTGCTCAACACTGGCTTTTTCAAGAGCAGCCATATATTCGTGTCTTTTTTCGACGGGAATAACTGTCCATGGATATCCGCCTGAAGCCAGCATGGTATTGAACAGGAAACGGCCAATCCGTCCGTTCCCATCCATATAGGGGTGAATATAGACCAGTACGAAATGTCCGAGGACTGCCCGAACACCTGGTTCTTTTTCTTTCCTCAATAAATCAAACAGGATAGGCATCGCATCGCGAACGGCTTCAGGATTTAGCGGGGTATGCTTCGACCCTTTGATATATACCTGTCCGATTCTATACCCCGCCAGGTCAGATGCTTTTAATAATCCTGCGGTCACACTGGGTGCAAATAATTCCCGGTACCAGGTCCCCAGATCATTATCAACCACATCACCTGCATTTTCCCCTTCCAGAATTTTCCGGATACTGGATTTTACTTCCTGAAATGCCAGGTAATAACCTCTGGCTGCCATCGCATTTCTTTCATTCCGGTCTGCTTCATTGGCATCCGGATTCCAATTACCGCTCCTGACACGTTCAATCAGTTCATTAGTAACCCTGTACCCTTCAATGGATAGCGAGTGATAAGCATCTTCAGCATAGCTTTCTTCCACTGATTTAAGGTATTTCTCAATATCGGAAGGCAATCCTTTTGTTTCCGGAAAATTATCCAGCACTGTCCGTCGGAATTGATTCCACATTAACGCTATCCTGTTTGCATAAGGTGAAACCACATTCCTGTTTTCAACAATTGGTAGTTTCTCAGTGAACGGGTCAACCTCTCTCACGTCATAGCCTGCACTTTTCATGGTTTTTATGATCTCATCCGCAATTTTGTTGTTCCCGATATTACGGAATGCCCCGGCTAAACGTCCTGCCACAACGCTTTTCCCATTATCCAGCAGCTTCCTCAATAACAATGAAGCATCTTTAACCATGGAAAGGCAGGTCCGGGCATCCGTAGGGTATCGTGTAAAAAAGTCAGCCCCAACAGCTGTCAGTCCATCATTCAGGGAGAATAACTGGATATTATTAATGGTAATTCTTGAATTTATATCCGGAATATCCAGCTTAAGATCAAAAAATGAGGTTCCGTGTAAAAGTGAAATGTTATTATTGCTTGCTTTCGGGGAACGGATAAGCAATTGACGTGGCACAGAAAAATTACCACTGTGAAGAGATAAGGATTGTTCGGGTGACAGACACCATTCATTACCAAATCTTGAATTGATATACACTGCTGTAAAGTGCCAGAATGACATATACCAGGAAGTGGTGTCTCCTGGTTCTTCATCGGGCCGTTTGGAGATATACCATCCCCGAAGTACCTCTCTTAAAAATCCGTTTTTAAGCAATCGGTCCTTATGAGTACGTGACAGATCATTGGCTTTCACAACAGCGATGCCCTTATCATTCTGAAGATTCTTCATTTCTTCCAATGACTGTGCTAATTTTTCAGATGGCGTTGCCATGGCATTTTCCTTTTTTCACGTGTCAAATTTAGTAAAAGAAGATGCATTATATCTAGTATTTTCCGCTGTATTAATGTTAGTAAATATTGCTGTGTTAAATTTAGTAAATATTGATATGTCAAATCAAGTGTATTCACCATTGTGAGATTTTCTCCCAACCATTCTCCCAACTGTCAGGGGAGCACCCGAGGCTGTAATCATTCCGGCTTTTTTAGTCCTTAAAGGTGTTCCCGAATGACTCCTTACTGATTCAGGTACTTACTGATTCTGGAAAGTGCCCGGAAATTAATTTTTGTTTCAGATAATCGGATTATTTCCTGGCGATTATCTTTATGACGGATCTTCATGATGGATAATCTGCACTGAATTTATGGGAACTTCTTTCGGAAAAACCTGGTGGGGGGAACAATGGCTGAACTCGCTGAACAACATTGACTACAGCAACCGGTTGCCACGGGGCGCTTCGTATGCCCGGAAAGGCGCGGTGGAAAAAATCACATGCACAGGCAACCATATTGCTGCAAAGGTGAAGGGTTCACGACCCCGGCCTTATAAAGTCGATATCATCATGCCCCCGTTTTTTGATCCGGAACTGGGTAACTTTCTTCAGGATATCACCCGGCGCCCGGTGATCATTTCCAAATTGCTGAACCGCGAACTCGACCCTTCGGTTCTTCAGCTTGCTGAAAAAAATGGATTGAAAGTTTTCCCCAAACAATGGAGCGACCTGAAAATGCAATGCTCCTGTCCCGACTGGGCAGTGCCCTGCAAACACCTGGCATCGGTCATTTACAAGGTTTCTGCGGAAATCGACAACAACCCATTCCTGGTCTTTTCCCTGCACAACGTCGATCTGCTGCAGGAATTGAATAAAATGGGAATAGTTATTCACCGGGAAAACATGGAAATCCCGAAAATCAAAAATCTCTTTTTTGACAAGAACCTGCAGAAAAGGAAATTCAATCCCGAAGATGCGTATCGCAAGCTCTCCTTTTCTGACCTCTCTCCGCTTCATGAACCGCTGACTTCATTGCTCACTCCTTACCCACCTTTTTATACCGCTTCGGAAAGCGACTTCCGGGAAAAATACCGCACCCACCTGAACCGGGTGGTGAAAAACACCCAACGGGCTGCCAAAGGGAAAATTCCCTTACCTGAATTTTTCTCTGAAGTTTACCGGGAAGATCAATTCATCCGTCATCACTCCGAAAATACCATTACCCTGAATGATTCCCTTCAGGCACAGGTTTGGGTTGATACGCAGAACTACTCTGTTCCGGAGTTTTTTCAGCAACTGGCACAGATTCAGGGATCCCGGACCAATGACTATCAACCCTCCACAGCCGCCCTCCATACCACTTTATCGCTTGCTTTGCAGTTGGTAGCCCATGGAGCCATTGTCCCGCAAATCGTCCAGCTCCCCGATAAGGATTTTGCCATCCGCTGGCTGCCGGCCTTACTGAGCCCGGAAGTAAAAAAGCTGGTGAATGAACTGGAAACCATCCTCCTTCCCGATATCTTATACCTGCGAGAGGGAACCAAACTCAAATCCATTAACCGGGAACCTGCCGTTCATTTATTGTCGCTGTTTATCACAGAAATCGTCAGACTTTTAAGTGATCAGGCGAATGCTGACCATTTTGAAAGGCTATTTTTCAGAGCGGTCACCTATCCTTTCACGCTTCCCGGCGAAGAGGCGCTGGCCGGCGGTATTCTTTCCTGGCTTCAAAAGTTTTTCATCTCCAGCGGCCGCTTTAAACCTATGCTGATCGTGGAAGAAACCTGGAACGACCAGTTCAGGTTAAAGATAAAAGTCCGGGATATAGGCAACAATCCCGACGAGGCCATCTCCTTGTATAAAATACTCTCTTCCCCTGAATTCGTGGAACATCGCTTTGATATTTTACAGACACTGGCCCAACTGAGCAGTTTTATTTCCGGATTAGACGATTACATCAATGCTTCCGGCGAAAAGGAACTCCTTATGGACGTCAGAACATTCACCCCTTTCCTGATGGAAATCATCCCTGCCATCCGGCTGCTTGACATTTCCGTCGTCCTTCCCAAATCACTGCAGGGTATCCTCAGGCCCAAAGCCAGTGTGAAACTGAAAGCGAAACCACAGAACCAGTCTTTCCTGCGCCTGGACAAGCTGCTGGACTTTGAGTGGCAGATCGCAGTGGGTGATTCTGTACTCGGAGCAGATGAATTTCAGAAACTTTTGAAAAAATCAGAAGGACTGATCCGGTTCAAAACCGGTTATATTTATGTAAACAAGGAGGAACTGGAGAAAATATACAAGTACTTTTCCCAGACAAAGGAGATTTCCGCATTCCAGATGCTCTGTTCGGCGCTTTCGGGGGAATACAACGGAGCAACGGTTTCCATGACTGCAGAAGTCAGGGAACTTATCCGCGAGTTGACTGATGTCAGTGAGATTCCGGTGCCTGCAAAAATTCAGGCTACGCTGAGACCCTATCAGGAGAGGGGATACTCCTGGATTTACCGCAATGCCCGGATCGGATTTGGATCGGTCCTGGCCGACGACATGGGATTGGGGAAAACGCTCCAAGTCATCACTGCCATTCAGAAATTCAAGGAAGAGGGTTATCTCAACAAAGAAAAGGTGTTGATAGTAGCCCCGACCGGCCTGCTGACCAACTGGCAGGCTGAAGTTCAGAAATTTGCGCCCTCACTCAGGCTGGAAATTTATCACGGAACCTCCCGTGACCTCAAAAGTCTCCCGGAATATGATATCCTGATCACTTCGTATGGAGTAGCCCGCAGCGATGCCGATCTGCTCCGGAAGATGAAGTGGCACACCATGGTCATTGATGAAGCCCAGAACATTAAAAACCAGGAGACCAAACAAACCAAAGCCATCAAAGCCATTAAAGCCGGAAATTTCGTTGCTCTCAGCGGCACCCCGGTGGAAAACAGGCTCAGCGAGCTCTGGAGCATCATGGATTTCAGCAACCGCGGACTGCTGGGGAGCTCAAAAGATTTTAACGACACCTACGGCGCTCCCATAGAGCGGCTCAACGACCTGGAAACGGCAGAAAAACTGAAGAAAGTGACTGCACCATTTCTCATGCGCAGGTTAAAAACCGACAAAACCATCATCTCAGACCTTCCGGATAAGATCGAGATCGACAGTTTTGCCTCATTAACCAAAGAACAGGCCGGGCTTTACGAAAAAACGCTGGAAGAGGCCATGGCCGCCATCGAGGAGGTAAAACAGACCGACCAGAAATCGTTGTTTGTGCGACAGGGACTGGTGCTGCAAATGATCCTTGCCCTGAAGCAGATATGCAATCACCCCACGCAATTCCTGAAAAACGGAATTATGGATGCCTCGTTGAGCGGTAAAATTGACCTTCTGTTCGATAAACTGGACAGTATCACCGAAAGCAATGAAAAAGCCCTGATTTTTACACAGTTTACGGAAATGGGCGATCTGCTTCACCACTTCATCCGGGATAGATACCGGGAGGAACCGCTTTATATTCATGGTGGTTGTTCCATCAATCGGAGGAAAGAGATGGTGGATAATTTCCAGAACAACCATGCCGATAAGATTTTCATTCTTTCCCTGAAAGCTGCCGGGACCGGTCTGAATTTGACAGCTGCCAGCCATGTGATCCATTACGATTTATGGTGGAATCCCGCAGTGGAAGCCCAGGCCACCGACCGCGCCTACCGCATAGGACAGAAGAACAACGTGATGGTCCACCGTTTCATCACCAAAAACACCTTTGAAGAAAAAATCAATGAGATGATCCAGAAGAAGAAAGCCCTGGGAGAAATGACGGTTGCCACAGGTGAAAACTGGATCGGAAACCTGAGCAATAAGGAGTTGAGGGAGATTTTCACGACGGGGTAAAGTATCCTAAATAAACAAATCCGCCAGGTTCACCTCATTCTGAACCATTCCAGAAGTAATAAATAAATAGAGATATGGCGGATTATAACTTTGCAAGTTCCAATGAACCTCTGATAAACCTCTGATAGTTTATCACGGGGTGTTATTCCCCTTCCTCCTTCAGAACGATTGATCCGGCTCCGTCCATGTTGAGGTCATGCAAAACATCCTCAAAATTCCCCTGGTTCTGCTCGATGTATTTCATTTGTCAGGGTACATTCAGCAATTTTTCACCCTCCGTATATTTAAGGTAAACGGAGGGAATGTCAAAGTCTCCGTCTTCGAAAATTGGAAACGGATAGGATTCACCTGCCAGGGCTTTCCTATTCTTCAATTCTCATTTTATCTTGACAATGATCCTCCGGTAGCTCGTGAGTGGGGGCTCTCCGTTGTCACTCACTTCGCAAATCAGATGGATGGTTTTTCCTGCGGAATCAGCCGGTATTTTTAGTGTTATCTTCTCTGAGTCAGCGGAGGGGATGTCTATTTCCTGCTTATACGTTCCGGCTTCGGGAATTACCCACCATTTAAAGGTGAGCCGGTCATTTTCCGGATCGAAAGATTTGGAGGCATCCAGTCTGATTACCCGGCCGGGTCTTTTCTTTATGATGATGGGGTCCAGGCCTTTTCCCCCATTAATGACCACTTCGGGATTCCGGTTTCCCAAGCCATCCCGCGCCCAGTCCATACGCGCCGCAAAATCATTGAAAATGGCCGGATAGAAATAGGAAAAGTACCTGGAGCAGATATCGAAAGCACCCCCTTTGTGGTTGTTAAAGGCATAAGTGACGTCATCGGGTCCCGGGCCCCACTCAAAATAGCCGCTCCATCCCACCTGACCCGGCTCCAGGGGATCATTCAACCCATTGGGCATAACATGGAGAAACGAAGGGGTGTCCCCCTCGACTCCGTATTTGTATTTTGGGTAGACTTTACCCAGATTACCGTGACTTTGAATATGAAGGGCATACTCCTCCCAGTTTTTGCGACCGGTATCGTTGTGGTGTTTCCAGGCACATTCACACCAAAGGAACTTCAGATCCTTTTCGAATTCCCGGCGCATCCACTGATGTGAACTGATGTCGAAGGGGGTACCACTTTCATAGGACCTGTCCTGATCGGTGATGGCATACGTGGGTATTTTATGCAGAAAGGCTTTAAGTTCCTTTTCAGTGCGTTCCTGTTGCACCTGCCAGATAGCCTGGGCCAGGGTATTTCCGCCGCCCCACACCAAAATCCACAAGGGACGGTCGTCTTCTTCACCGGCTTGTTTTATGATCCAGTTACTCCCTTCTGAAACATTATCTTTTCCAATGAATTCCATCCCTCTTTTCCTGCTGCCGGTCATGGTACGCTGACGAAGATAATCAGGGCTTGGCCAGTATCCCAGGGTCTGGTGCGATTCATCTTCCAGAAATCCGGACTGCCCTGATCGTTTCATAAGATGGGGCAGATCCTTCTCATAAGCATCAATGGCATTGTGGATGAGCTGCAGGAAATCATCGCGGGTTTCGGACAGACTCCACCCGGTAGTAAATATCAGCCCTTCAATTTCAAACCGGTCGGCATACACAAAAAGCCTTACAAGAGATTCACTGTCATCAGTTTCCCAGGTGGAAACATCTGTGAGTACGACTATTCTCGGCTTTAAATCCTTAAGGTCGTGTTTTGGATTGCTGTGGGTTTCCAGGGTGAGGAAAAGAGGCAGGAGAAAAATAAACCGTATCATAAGTCAGGCGTTGAAATCAGGTAACAATTTAAGGAATATTCCTGAATTGGGAATGTCATTTAATCATGGCTCTAATTCATAAAAAAGGGCCTGTCAGGCCGAGAAAAATTAGTATTTTTACGAAAATTTAAACCATGAAATGAGCATGTCTGGCGAAACACTAACCGGAATGATTAACTCGCACATGTGAAACGAAGTTCAGCGTAGCTAATTACATGTGTTTCCAGTAATGTGCCCAATGGACGTAAAAATTTAAACAGATGAAAACGAAGGCCGTAAGATTATATGGTAAGAATGATTTGAGACTTGAGGAATTTGATTTGCCTCCGGTCAATAATGATGAGATCCTGGCCAAAGTGGTTTCTGACAGTATTTGTATGTCGTCCTACAAAGCAGCACATCAGGGGACCGATCACAAGCGGGTCCCCAAAAATATTGCAGATCAGCCGGTCATAATAGGACATGAATTCAGCGGTGAGATTCTGGAAGTCGGCAGAAACTGGCAGCATAAATTCCAACCCGGGCAGAAGTTTTCCATCCAGCCTGCCATTTATTATCCCGAGAGTCCCATGGGAATCCTCGGTGCTCCAGGGTACAGTTATCCTTATATTGGAGGAGATGCCACCTATGTGATCATTCCGAAGGATGTTCTCGTTCAGAATTGTTTGCTGGTCTATAATGGTCCGGGGTTTTACCCTTCGTCCCTGGCAGAGCCATTGTCTTGTGTGATCGGTGCCATGCATGCCAATTATCATGTCAGGGCAGGATCCTACATTCATGAGATGGAAATTGTAAACCAGGGCAAGATGGCTATTCTGGCTGGGGTAGGCCCCATGGGCCTGGCAGCTATCAATTATGTGGTGAACCGAAAGGAGAGGAAACCTGCGTTGCTGGTGGTTACCGACATCGACCAGACCCGCCTCGACAGGGCAGCGGAAATATTCCCGGTCGCCTGGGCCAGGGATCAAGGCATTGAATTAATCTACCTGAATACAGCATCCGTTGAAAACCCTGTAGAAGCGATGAGACAGCTCTCAGGGGGGACCGGATTCAATGATGTCTTTGTGTTTGCACCTGTGGCGCCGGTCGTGGAGCAGGGAGATGCTATTCTTGGAACGGATGGGTGCCTGAACTTCTTTGCCGGCCCATCCCATCCCGATTTTTCAGCCCGTATGAATTTCTATAATGTCCATTATGAATCCACCCATATTGTGGGAACATCCGGTGGAAACAACGATGATATGATGGAAGCTCTGGCTTGTATGACTAGAGGACTGGATCCGGCCGGACTGGTCACCCACATTGGGGGACTGGATGCAGTTGTGGAGACCACGCTGAACCTGCCCGCGATTCCGGGGGGAAAGAAACTGATTTATACCCATAAGAAGCTTCCGCTCACTCCTCTGACCGAATTCGGGGAAAAAGGCAAAACCGACCCTCTGTTTGCCGGTCTTGCTCAAATCATCGCCAAGAGCAAGGGCCTCTGGTCGGTCGAAGCGGAAGAGTATTTACTGGAAAAAGCACCCGGCATCGCCTGAAAACGCCGTCAATAGTTGCTTTTTCATGCAGGATCTGGTGAAAAAAGATTAGTTTCGCTTTTTTACTATAACAGAACACCAACCATGGGGCGAATCCCTAAGGTGGTTGGCATGGCTTGCTTAGTTGGTCGAATACCTTTAAAGAAAACATATGATTAAATTATTTCCTTTCATTCTGGCCGTCTTAGTAATGGTCGGATGCACCACCTCCAACCAGGTGCCTGCCGGTTGTCAGACTTATGTTGAAGCCACTCTTCCCGGAACAGTCCAATCAGACTGGAGCTCTGTAGCAAAGGGGCTTCAAGCTTCCTTTGGCAGTATCGATCGCCGGTATGAGAAGCATGAGATTCCCGGAGTGGAAGCGGAAGCAGCCTGGAGCGGTTCAGCCTGGAGCGGTGAGCGTGTTTCAGCCCAGATGGTGCTTTGGAGCAAAGATAGTATAGAGCAGGTGCAGTTCCGGTTTTCCGATCTGGTTTCTACCGACGGGAAAACCATTCCTGCAGCAAATGCTCAGGCGCGGTTTGTCAGGTATGTCATTACCGATGAATTTGCCGATGGTTGCGGCAAACGCGATCCTGCCAACTATGCCAGCTCTTTGAGTGCCGACGTACTGGATCCAGTTGCATGCTTCAATATGTCGCCCCGCACGGCCCTGCCGGTCTGGATCACCTTCGATGTGCCTGCCGATGCAGTGCCGGGGACTTACACCTCCACCCTGCAAATGATGGCCAAAGGTGAGAAAAGCCGCGATTTTACCCTAACCCTTGAAGTGCTTCCCCAGACCCTTCCGGCGCCGGCAGAATGGAAATTCCATCTCGATTTATGGCAGAATCCCTATGCGACGGCACGGATCGAAGGGGTGGAGCCCTGGTCTGAGGCCCATTGGAAAGCGTTGTACCCCGTCATGAAGATGCTGGCCAATGCCGGGCAGAAGGTGATCACGGCTACGCTCAACAAGGATCCCTGGAATGGGCAGACCCAGGATCCCTACGGTTCCATGATCGGCTGGACCAAAAAAAGCGATGGTACCTGGCAATACGATTATACGATTTTCGACCAGTGGGTGCAGTTTATGATGGATCTGGGCATCCGCGACCAGATCAATTGCTATTCGATGGTCCCCTGGGGTAACATTTTCTACTACTTTGATGAGCAACAGGGTAAGGAAATCAAGGTCTCCGCAGCACCCGGAACCCCGGAATATGCCGGTTTGTGGCAACCTTTCCTGAAGGATTTCATCAGCCATCTCGATCAGAAGGGATGGAGGGAGATCACCCGCATTGCCATGGATGAACGGGCACCAGTTGAAATGCAGGCGATGCTGAAGCTCCTGAGTGAAGTAGCCCCCGGGATGGGGGTGGCCCTCGCCGATAACCATAAAAGCTACAAACTCTACCCCGATGTGCTGACCGATTTGTGCATTTCTCATGGTGCCACAGTGGAGCCCCAGGATAGAATCTACCGCGCTCAAAAGGGCTATGTGACGACCTGGTATGTCTGTTGCGGCCATAAGTTTCCCAATGTGTTTACCTTTTCGGCTCCTGCCGAAGCTGCCTTTATCGGGTGGCACACTATGGCAATGGGTCTCGACGGCTTTTTGCGTTGGGCCTATGACAGTTGGGTGAAAGAGCCGCTGCTCGATTCGCGGTTCCGGACCTGGCCTGCAGGTGATACTTATATCGTATATCCCGGCGGTCGCAGTTCCATCAGGTTCGAAAGGCTCATCGAAGGAATCCAGGATGCCGAAAAAATAAGGATTCTGAGGGAAAACCTGCAAGCTGATTCTTCTGAGGAAGCTAAGGTGAAGCTGCAGCAATTGAATGACATGATCAGCCTCTTTGATGTCACTTCCAACCCCGGTGATCTGGAGGGATTGCTGGCAAAGGGTAAAAAGCTGCTGGAGACCCTCTCTAGACCATAAGCAAAGCGTTGCCAGAGATCATTTTATGACATTTCTGTTCCGGGGATAGGTACAAATCTCTCCTCCCCGGAACAGAATGCAGACATTCAACCTGGGTTCTGCAAGTGAGCTTATAGATGATGATTGTCTCCCGGAACCGGCTGCCGGGTTATCCAGTGTTTCACGACACTCTGTCGTTTAAGTGGTCCCCATTGCGATGAGGTACTCTTCTGTTTAGGAGAGAATGGAAAGCGTGCCGGCCATCGATAGCAGTCTTTCGAAAATCCCACTGGCGAAGCCAATGACCACCATGCCGGCCAGGCAAAGGAGAAGACTGAGGCACATCATCGGGGAGCTCTTGAACCAGGCGACCGGATGCTCGTTTTTCTCAATCAACATGGAGCGCACTACCAGCAGATAATAGTAGAGCGAAATGGTGGCATTCAACACGGCCAGTAATACCAGAATGTAGTATCCATTGCCGGCTGCCGAGGTAAAGATGAAAAATTTACCAAAGAACCCGGCAACAGGGGGAATTCCTGCCAGGGAGAAGAGCGACAGCATCATCAGAAGGCTGAGTTTCGGGTTGGTATGGTACAATCCCTTGTATCCCGAAATGGTTTCGATGCCCGAGGCGTTATATACGGCAGTGACCACACCGAAGGCGGCCAGGTTGGTGAAAACGTAGATGAGGATAAAGTAAACCATGGTGGCCATCCCCATTTTTTCGGGCCCCATAAGCCCCACCAGGATAAAGCCGGCCTGGGCGATGGATGAAAAGGCCAGGAACCGTTTAAGGTTATCCTGCCGCAAGGCAAAGAGGTTCCCGATGGTCATGGTGGTTACAGCCAGAACATATAGCAAGGTATGCCATTGTTGGGTGATGGTTTTAAAAACCGTGAAAAGGAGGATCCCCAGGATAAAGACGGCAGCTCCCTTGGAGACCACCGAGAGATAGGAGGTGATACCCACTGGTGATCCTTCGTAGACGTCGGCGGTCCAGAAGTGGAAAGGTACCATGGAGATTTTGAAACCCATGCCTGCCAGGAAAAAGATGAAGCCGAGGATGATCAGAGGGGAGGGGGTGATCAGGGGGATCATGTCGCTGAAATAGATGGTTCCCGTGGCGCCATAAAGGAGAGAGAGGCCAAAGAGGAGGACTCCGGAGGAGAGGGCGGAGGAGAGGATGAATTTGATCCCTGCCTCGGCCGAGCGTGATTTGTACTTGTCAAAGGCTGCCAGTCCGGCCAGCGGAATGGTGGCCGTCTCCAGTCCGATATAAAGGGTGAGGAAATCCCCTGCGGAAACCATGAAATTCATGCCAATCAGGGTGGCGATGACAACGAGGAAATACTCGCTGATCCTGTCGTAGTTTTCTTCTTTTTTGAGCCATCCTTCCGATTGGAGGAAAACGATCAGGACAGCCATATTGAGGATATTCTTGATGGTTGAAGTCAGGGGGGTGGACTGGTAGGCTCCGCCGAAGAGGGTGCCTTCCGGAACCGGCAGGAACCCCACCAGGGTGACCAGGGCAAAGAGGCCTGTAGCCCAGGGAATGATGCTGGTTTTATGATCGTCGCGAGCGGCCAGCTCGACCACCAGCAGGATGAGGGCGGAGAGAATCAGGAGCAGTTCGTGCCGCATTAGTAAAAGTTGGGACATTTCCATATCGGGAACAGGTTAATTCAGAATGGGTTTCAGAAAGGACTGACCAGGGCCAGTTTGTTAAGGATGGGGGTGAGGCTGTGCTGGATCATATCGGAGAGCCACAGGGGGGCGATACCAATGGCGGCGATGGCCACGACCAGGGTAATGGTGCTCAGCCGTTCATGCCATTTGGCATCAGTGAGGGCCTCATAGTGCGGGTTTTTGATGTTGCCCAGCAGGAGGATGCCGATCACCCTGAGGATATAAACGGCGGTCACTACGATGGAGGAGGCCGCGGTGATGGTGACCACCCTGTGGAAGAGGTCCTGGTGCTGGAAAGCACCGACGAAGACGGTCATTTCGGCTACAAACCCACTCAGTCCGGGCAACCCCAGTGACGCCAAGCCGGCGATGACATACACCACGGAAAGGAAGGGAATGACCTTCATCAGGCCTCCCATTTCATGAATCAGGCGGGTGTGGGTCCGGCCGTAGATCATGCCGATAAGGGCAAAGAAGAGTGCGGTCATGAGGCCGTGGGAGATCATCTGGAGGATAGCGCCGTCCATGGCCGTTTTATTCATCATCAGCAGGGCGAAGAGCACCAGTCCGCAGTGGCTCACCGAGGAGTAAGCGTTGATATATTTGAGGTCTTTCTGCCATATAGCGCCGAAAGCACCGTACACCACACTGATGGTGGTCAGGATGATAAAGATCCAGGCCATTTCATCGGCGGCTTGCGGCATGAGAAACATGGCCACGCGGAAGCAACCATAGCCCCCCAGTTTCATCAGCACGCCGGCATGGAGCATGGAGACGGCCGTAGGTGCCGAGGCATGCCCGTCGGGCGACCAGGTATGGAGGGGGAAGAGGGCCCCCAGTACCCCAAATCCTACGAAGGTAAAGGGGAAGAAGAACCTCTGGGCTTCTATGGGAATGTGGACTTTGGCGATCTCCAGGATATTAAAGGTCAGCGGACCGCCACCGGGGGCTGAATGGTAATAAAGGCCGAAGATTCCGACCATCAGGAGGGCCGACCCTCCCATCAGCATCAGGGTCAGCTTCATCGCCGACTTCTCCTTGGGGCCTGTCCCCCAGATGCCAATCAGGAGGTACATGGGGATCACTGCCAGCTCGTAAAAGAGGAACATGGTGAACAGGTCGAGGGAGATGAAGAATCCGAAGACCCCGCTGGAGAGCAGAATCAGAGAGATATAGAACTCGCGCGAGAGGAATTCCAGTTCCCAGGAGGCGAAGATCCCGGCGAAGACCACGATAGCGGTCAGCCCGATCATCGAAACGGCAATACCGTCGACCCCGATGGTATAGTGGATGTTCAGGGTTGGGAACCAGTTGTAGTCGGCCATCCAGAGCATCTCATCGGTGATGCCGCTTTTGCGTGCTGCCAGATATAGCAGAATCAGTGTAAAAGCCAGTATTAGCTGAATACCCATTCCAACGGCTGAAACAAGCCGGGCGCCCTTGAAATCTCTGGTAAACAGAATTCCCGCAATGGTCAGGAGGGGGACTAATACTAATAAGCTCAGTATGTTCATGATTCAGTTTTTCTCGTTTAGATGATTCTCATCAGATAAGGAAAAGGTAAATCAGCACCAGGGCCAGGGTGCCGGCCACAAAGGCGAAACCATAATGCTGGAGTTGTCCTGACTGGAGGCCTTTGATCCGGTGGGAGATTTTTTCGGTGGTGGTTCCGATGCCCACCATAAAACCGTCGATGATATGGCGGTCGAACCAGGCCACAGGCCTCGATATCAGGTTAAAGAGGATCTTTTTGGTGATGTAGAGGTAAATTTCATCGATATAGAACTTGTTGTAGACGGTTTTGTAGACTGCTCCGAGTTTGGTGGCGATTTGCCCGGGGAGGGGGGACTCCTTTTTATAAAGGATCCAGGCGAGGAGGATGCCAGCGACGCCAATGGCTACTGAAGCAGCCGCAATCGAGAGATGGAATTCGGTCTCGAAGGGTTTGAGGTCGCCCGATACCAGGTGGGGGAAGGGGAGTGCCCCGGAGACCACAGAGGCGAAAGCCAGGAACATCAACGGGATGGTCATGACCAGGGGCGATTCGTGGGGGGTATGGGGGTAGTGGCGCTCTTTTCCCCAGAAAACGGTGAAATAGAGCCTGAACATGTAAAATGCCGTCAGTCCGGCCACCAGGTATTCGATGGCAAAGAGGGTTTTGTTGTTCTGGAAGGCGGCCACCAGGATCTCATCCTTACTGAAGAATCCTGAGAGCGGGGGGATTCCGGCGATGGTCAGGCAGGCGATCAGGAAGGTAATATGGGTGATGGGGAGGTATTTTCGAAGGCCTCCCATGTCATACATGTAATTGGAATGTACGGCGTGGATAATGGATCCGGCCCCCAGGAAGAGTAAAGCCTTGAACATGGCATGAGTGTAGAGGTGGAACATGGAGGCCATATAGCCCACCCCTTCTTCTCCGCCATAGCCAGAAACGCCCAGGCTGAGCATCATATACCCGATCTGCGAGAGGGTTGAGAAAGCCAGCACACGTTTGATATCGAATTGGGTGATGGCGATGATGGCGGCAAAGAGGGAGGTAAACCCGCCCACCCAGGCGATGACGATCTGGGCGTCGGGGGCCTGGAAGTGAATCACCGGGAACATCCGGGCCACAAGGTAGACCCCGGCGACGACCATGGTGGCCGCATGGATCAGCGCGGAGACCGGCGTGGGCCCTTCCATGGCATCGGGAAGCCAGATGTGCAGCGGGAACATAGCCGACTTACCTGCACCTCCCATGAAGATCAGGATCATCGCCCACGTCAGCACCGAAAGCCCCATGAAACTCATTGAGGCGGAACCGTCAAAAATGGAAGTGCCCGGCTGGGTGAGCTTATCGAAGTCAAAGGTTCCCGTGACAAAGGAGAGAATAAGGATGCCAATGAGGAAGCCCAGGTCGGCAAACCGGGTTACAATGAAGGCCTTCTTGGATGCGGCCACAGCCGCGGGGCGCGTATAGTAAAAACCGATCAGCAGGTAGGAGGAGACCCCTACCAGTTCCCAGAAGATATACATCTGGAAAATGTTGGTGGCTAGAACCAACCCCAGCATAGAGAAAGAAAACAGGGAGAGAAAAGCGTAGAAACGGGCGAATCCTTTTTCTCCCTTCATATATCCCAGACTGTAGATATGCACCATAAACGAGACGGTGGTAATGACCACCAGCATCATCACGGAAATGGGATCCAGGAGTATTCCCAGATGGATGACCAGTGTATCGGTGAAGGCCAGCCATTTGATATTCATGGGGGTGATCGCTGAGAATCCTGCCTCGCCCGGGTGGTTGATAAAGAAATAGGATAGGGCGGTCACGATGGAAAGCAAAAAGGAGAGGCCCAGTCCGGCCGTGCCTATCCCTCCCGAAACCACAGGTTTCCACTTCATGCCGAACAATCCGGTGATCAGGAATACGACGAGCGGGATCAGGGGGATCAGTAAGGTATACGAATAATTCATAATGTTATTTTTTGGGGTCAGAATCTGAGTTGACTCACTTTCTCGACTTCAATATGGTTAAACCGTCGGTAGATGTTGATGATCAGTGCAATGGCCACCGATACTTCAGCGGCGGCAATTCCGACGATAAAGAGGGTAAAGAAATGGCCCTGCAACTGGTCAGGAAAGAGATACCTGTTAAATACCACGAAGTTGATGTTCACTGAGTTGAGGATCAGTTCCACCGACATGAGCATGGTAATCAGGTTGTGACGGATGATAAAGCCGCAGATCCCGATGAAGAACATGAGGGTGCTGACTACCAGAAAATGGTAAATTGGAATGCCCTGGATCATGATTTCCCGATATTTTGGTTTTCTTTTTTAGCGATGATGATAGCAACGACCATGGCGGCCAGTAGCAGGATGCTGATGAGCTCAAAGGGGAGTACAAAGCCGTTCTTCCCGGTGCTCATCAATTGGGTGCCGATTTTGGTCATGCTGGTGACTTCACCCTTTACTTCCGCCGGAAGAAAAGAATGGTTCAGCAGTACATAAAGCACCAGTGCACTGCCTGCCAGGGCGACCGACCCTCCCATCAGTACCTGGGGGAGGGTAGGCCGTTTGAAACGGTGGCTGATATGACTGGTGAGTAGGATGCTGAAGATAATCAGGATGACAATCCCTCCCGCATATATGGCCAATTGGACGGCAGCCAGAAACTGGTAATCGAGCAGGAAATACAACCCGGCCGTCCCGATAAGAACAAACAAGAGGTAAACTGCTGCCCTTAAGATCCTCCTGGAGGTGACTGTCAGCAGAGCAAACAGCAAGATGGTTGCTGAGAGCAGGTAAAACATGACAACATTAAGGCTCATCCTTTGGTTTCTTTTTTTAAACTTGATCCGGGTTGGTTCAGGGTTTTGGTCAGTTTGGAGCGGTTAAAGACGGCGTGTTCGAATTGTTGCCCGAAAGCCAGCGCACCGGAGGGGCAGGTTTTCACGCAGAGGCCGCAGAGGGTGCACATTTCCAGGTGATAGATGTGCTGGTTGAGGACCCGTTCCATTTTCCCTTCGGCATTGGGTATCCTGTCGGTAAGCACCTTGATGGAGCCATTCGGGCAGTTCATTTCACAGATACCGCAGCCGGTACAATGGTGGTGGTTATCGGCATCGTGGGGCATGATGATCTCCCCTTTGTAGCGGTCGGCCATTCTCAGGGTATCCCTGTTTTCAGGATATTGGTGGGTGACGATTTCGCCGGGAGAGACGAAATACTTGCCGGTGATGCGCATGCCTCCCCACAGGGTGGAAACGGCATGGTGGATATCTTTGAAATAGTTCAGGATGCTGTTCATAAGCTGAATCTTAAGAATTTAGAAGTGCCATCCCATCAGGGTGATGAAAGCCACGACCACGATGTTGACCAGGCTGAGTGGCATCAGGTATTTCCATTCGAGGGTGAGGAGCTGGTCGATGCGCAGGCGGGGGAAGGTCCATTTAAACCACATGATGACATAGATCAGGAAGAAGGTTTTCAGCAGGAACCAGACCAGTGGGGGGATGAAGTCCATGATATGGTTAAAGGCCTCCCAATGGCCGATGTGGAAGGGCATCCAGCCGCCCAGGAAGACGGTGGCTCCCAGGGCCGACACGATGAACATGTTCATGTATTCGGCCAGGAAGAAAAAGGCGAATTTGATGCCTGAATATTCGGTATGAAAGCCTGCTGTTAGTTCCGATTCAGCCTCAGCGAGGTCAAAAGGGCCGCGGTTGATTTCGGCCGTGCTGGCCACCACGAAGATGATAAAGGCGAAGAAGGCCGGGATATGACCTTTGAAGATCCACCATCCATCGGCCTGGCTGGCCACTATTTCGGAGAGCTGCATGGACCCGGCCAGAACGATCACCGTCAGCAGCGAAAGACCGACCGACAGTTCATAGCTGACGATCTGGGCGCCGCTGCGCATAGCCCCGATCAGCGCATACTTGCTGTTGCTCGACCATCCGGCCAGCAGGATCCCCACCACGCCCAGTGAGGAGACCGCCGTGACGTACAGAACCCCTATATTCAGGTCAATAGCCTGGAGCCCCAGGGCAAACGGGATGGCGGCCAGGGCCATGAATGAAACGATGATCACCACAAAAGGGGCGAGATTGAAGAGGAATTTATCGGCTCTGGCGATAGGAATCAGCTCCTTCATCAACAGTTTGATCAGGTCGGCAATGGTCTGAATGATTCCGTAGGGGCCTACACGGTTGGGACCGACGCGGTTTTGCATGAAAGCGCACACCTTGCGTTCGAGGTAAACCAGGAAAAGGCCGACCAGGGCATACAGTATTAAAACCACCAGTCCGATAATGACCAGTTCTGTAAAGAGCGCCCATCCGGGCGTCATGCTTCTGTGCAGTGCAGCATCAATGGCTCCCGTGAGCTGGGAAAAGTCGTACATACTTGACATAAAGCATTAATTATCGGTCAATATCAGGGATTACCAGGTCAAGGGAGCCGCTGATGGCAACAAGATCAGCGATCTTGCCACCCGCACTCAATTCATTCAGCACGAAAAGGTTACTGAAATTTGGGGATCTGAATTTCATCCTATAGGGGGTTTTATTGCCGTCGCTCACGATGTAAACATCAAGCTCTCCCCTGGCCGTCTCCACGCGCTGGAAGTATTCGCCGGGGGGCAGTTTCAGCACCGGCTTCATTTTGGCCGTAAAGTCGCCCGCGGGTATATTATCGATCAACTGATCAATGATGTGCATCGATTCCCACATTTCATCCATCCTGACCAGGTAACGGGCATAGGAGTCCCCTGCGGTCTGCAGTTTTTCTTCGAACTGCACCAGGGGGTAGGCGCTATAGGGCGCAATTTTCCTGACATCACAACTGTAGCCTGATCCCCGGCCGGAGGGACCGGTCACTCCATAGCTGATGGCCATCTCCCTGTTCATGACCCCAACCCCTTCGGTTCTTTGGCGGAAGATGACATTGTCGGTGAGGAGTTGTTTGTATTCGGGGAGTTTCTTACGGAAGTATTTGAGATATTCCCTGACGCTTTCCTGAAAATTGGGGTGGACATCGTGCATCAGTCCGCCCGGAGTGTTGAAACTATGGAGCAGCCGTGAGCCGAAGGATTCCTCGAAGATGTCGAGGATCAATTCCCGGTCGCGCAGACCGTAGAAAAAGGTGGTGAGTGCCCCCAGGTCCATACCGAAGGCTGACCACCAGAGCTGATGGGAGGAGAGCCGCGTCAGCTCGTCGAGAATGGTGCGGATGTACTTCACCCTCTCCGGAACCTCCACCTGAAGGGCCTGCTCAACGCAGAGACAGACCGCCTCATTGTTCATGTGGGCCGAGAGATAATCCATCCGGTCGGTGAGGTGAATGATCTGCTGATAGCTGTCCGATTCACACATCTTTTCGATTCCCCGGTGGATGTATCCGATATGGGGCGTGACGGATTTGACCGTTTCCCCCATCAGGCTGACTTCCAGCCGAAGGACACCGTGGGTCGAAGGATGCTGGGGACCCATGTTGATAATATAATCATCGCTCTCGCTGACGATGATATCCCTGATGACTGCTTCGCTCATGTAAGTTTATGATAAGGTCAGTACCCTGCTTTCGTCTGAGAAATCCTTCCGGAGCGGAAAGCCATAGCCTTCCTCCATGAAAAGGCGGCGCATGTCGGTATGCCCGCTGAACCGGATGCCGAAAAGATCATAGACTTCTCTTTCGTGAAAACCGGCGGTAGGCCATAAGGTGGACAGGCTGTCCACAACCGGGTTTTCATGATCATTTAAATCGGTTTTTACCACCAGGAGATGCCTGAAGGAGGTCGATTCCATATGAATCACCAGGGTGAATTTATCTTTGTAGTCGACAGCAGTTAAACTGATCAGGAAGTCCAGATGGAGATCTTCGTGGTTTCTCAGCGTGGTCGCCACCTCCAGCCACCTTGTGTTGGGAACCAGCAGTTCGGGATACTGGGTCTCTTCCCTGACCTGACCGTCGGGGAAAAGGGTTTTCAGAAGGGAAATCAAGGCCTCTCTTAACATGATAACTCAGGGTTTGCCGGTTTCTGATTCTGTAATGTTTTCTTTTTTCCCGCGGAGGGTTTCGGTTTTTATTTTTCTCTGCAATTGCATGATACCGTAGAGAAGGGCTTCAGGGCGGGGAGGACAGCCGGGGACATAGACATCGACGGGGATGATCTGGTCGACGCCCCTGACCACGGAATAGGAGTTGTAGACAAAAGGACCTCCGGAGACCGCGCAGGCCCCCATGGCCACCACATATTTGGGTTCTGCCATCTGATCATACAACCGCCGGAGTACCGGCGCCATCTTATGGACGATAGTGCCTGCCACCACGATGACGTCAGCCTGGCGGGGACTCGCCCGGTAGACTTCAATCCCGAAACGGGAGAAATCATGCCGCGGCGCCCCTGCATGCATCATCTCAATGCCACAACAACTGGTGGCAAACGTCAAGGGCCAGATGGAATTGGAACGACCCCAGTTGACCAGGTTGTCAAGGGTGGTCATCAGAATATTACCCCCCGAATGCTTTAAGATCTCCAGAGAATCGTTATCCCGGAAATCCTCATATTCCATCGATTTGATCTTTATACCCATTTCAACGCACGCTTTTTCCAGGCATACAGCAGTCCGAGCCCGAGAATAAATAGAAAAATGAGAATCTCAATGAAAGCCTGAACTCCGATGCTCTGCATGACTACCGCCCACGGAAAGAGAAACAGCGATTCCACATCAAAAATGAGATAGATGATGGCGAAAAGGTAATACCCGACATTGAACTGAATCCAGGTGGGCCCTTCGGTCGGAATACCACACTCATAAGGTTCCTGTTTGGCCGGATTCATCGATGAGGGCGCAACCAGCGTAGCAAAGATGATCGCTCCTCCTACCAACACGATGGCAATGATAAAGAACAAGATCAGTAATTCACCGTTCATACATCGACATATATAGATATATAATATTCTAGAAGACAGCGTGCAAATGTGTGACTTTTTGCTTATACGTTGTCATCGGGACGGTGAAAACTTAACATAGAAGAAAGACAGAATGCCTCCAAAAAAAAAGAGGGTGTTCCGGCCAGCGGAGACACCCTCATGGAATTTCAACAATGGTGGTTAAGGACTTTGTATAGGGGGGAGGAATCAATCACCTATGGAGAGGTGGAGGCCGGGTAACCTAAAAATGGCCGGTAAGGAAGAGATTCTCAGGGACTTATTTCAGAATACCTTAACCTTACAGGCCAGACCCATTTGTTAGGAATTAAAAAAGTACTTTATTATTGGTGGATGGTTATTTTCTGGTTTCGACGACCAGGTAACGGCTTAATTTCCAGAATTCAGCGGGATCTTCAATCTGAAGATAGGCGATCTGGTCGTTCTCATATACGAGTTGGTATGAGCTGTCGGGGTGCTCGGTGATCAGGTGGACCTTTTTGGAATGTAATGGGATAGTCTGGGCGGTCCTTTGGTCGAGTTGCGAGAAGAGGGTGGCGCTGACGTTGTCTTTGATATCCTTGCCTTTCCCCAGTCCGAGGAAACCGCCTTCCCGTTCGATTACCCCTTTGTCAAGGAGTTCTTTGTAGCTCCCTGAAACGAAGTAAGCCTTGTTCAAATCGTTGTCCCTCTTTTCAATCATTTGCGATTTGACCGTGATGGTGTCGGTTTTCGATTTCAGATCATCTTGCATCACAACCATTTGCTGGTCCATTTCGGAAATCTTATGGTCTTTTTCAGCAATCTGAGTGTTCCGCAATTCAAGTTCTGCTGTCAGCATTTGAATTTGGCTTTCCTGTTCCTGAATGCTCTGGTTCAGCGCGGCAATCTTATTTCTGAACGATTTGATTTCAACGCCTGAGCTCTTCAGTTTCTTTTCAAGATCCTCGATTTTCTTGCTGCTTTCTATCAGCATTTCGTTCATTAGTCTGATATCTTCCACGATCGTTTCGTTCCGCGATTTGTTCCCTTCTGCCGAGGCGATGGTCAGTTGGCCCCTTTTCTCACGCACGAAGGTGAGGTTCTTTTCGATTTCATCGAAAGTGCCGGCCAGCTCATTGACCAGCGAATCCCTTTCCTGAAGGGTCGTCGTCAGTCCTGCATTCTGGACATTCAACTGTTGGATTTCGGCTTTCTTGTCCAGGATAATAACCAGTCCGGCTGCAACCACAGTCACGAACAGAATCCCGGCAATCACCTGAAGCGTAGTTTTTGATTTGGTGTTCATAATTCTTTCTCCTGTCATGTTTTTTAATTATCAGTTCATCATCGGAGGAAAAGGAAACAAACACCAGGCCAATGGGCTGGAGGGAATGTAAGTATAAGACATCCAGTAGTCTGTCGTGGAGGGTTATTAGAATTTCCCGATCAGAATGATAGAAAATTATCAAATTGATAGATAATGGGCGCTTAGGTACGGCTTTTGCGTACGGCTATTAGGAGGAAGGGGAACCTGATTCCCGGGATGGAGAGATGGACCGCGGCCCTGAATAAGGCGAATGGTGGCGATGAGGGTTCAGGGTCACTTCATTTCCCTGAGCATTCTGTAAATGGTGGCCACTCCGATATCGAGTTTACGGGCGACGGTTTTGATGTCGTTGTCATACTTTTCGAGGTAGGTTTTCACGATACGGAGGTTATAATCGCGCAGGCTCATTTCCCTGTCGGGGTGGTCATTCATAAGGGCTTCGTTGCCCAGGATAATGTTTTCGCTGTCGATATCATCATGGGCAGCGAGGGCCACGGCCAGTTCGATGACCGATTTCAGCTCCCTGATGTTTCCGGGGAAAGCATAGGAGAGGAGTTTGTCGGCTGCCGCCTTGGTCAGTGATTTCTCTGGCAGATGGTTTGCGACGCAGAACTCACTGATGAAATAGCGGGCGAGCAGGATCTTGTCGTGGCCTCTTTCTCGTAAAGGGGGAAGCTCAATCTGCAGCCCGTAGAGGCGATAATAGAGATCCTGCCGGAAGGTCCCTTTCAGAACAGCCTCCTGCAGGTTTCTATTGGTGGCGGCGATAATCCGGCAATCGGTTTTGACCGGTTTGTTGCTGCCGATTCTGACCACCTCTTTTTCCTGTAGGGCTCGCAGCAGCTTGGCTTGCAAGGGGATCTCCATCTCTGCGATCTCATCCAGGAACAGGGTCCCCTCATGGGCTTCCTCAAATTTGCCCGTCCTGCGGTAACTGGCGCCGGTAAAAGCTCCCTTTTCATGTCCAAAGAGCTCACTCTCTGCCAGATCTGCCGGAATGGCCGCCATATTCACTGTGACAAAGGGTTTGGATGCCCGGGGTGAATTGTAATGTATGGCTTTGGCCACCAACTCCTTACCGGTGCCGGTCTCCCCCGTGATGGTCACCGATATGGTGGTCCGCGTAGCCTTGTCTATCAATTCGTATATCTTCTGCGTCGCCGGGCTGTTGCCTATGATGGTGTTCTGATAGCTGTACTTCTTACCTACCTCGCTCCGGAGAGTGACGATTTCCCGTTTTAAGCTGATCCCCTTCCTGATATTCTGGACCGTATTCAGCAACCTGCTGCGGATGTCGCGCGATTTGACAATATAATCATAGGCCCCGAATTTCAGCAGCTCCACCACCACCTCTATATCTTCCTGTTCTGAGATGACCACCACCTGGATCTCTTCATTCTCCGATTTGATCTTTTTAAGGATTTCCAACCCCTGCATGTCGGGGAGCCGGTAATCGAGGGTGATCACATCGGGGTTCTTATGGAGGTTGTCGAGGCATCCCCTGCCGGTTGTGAAGGATTCAATCTCGTAATCGGGATTCAGGGAGAGATGATGAACCAGCAGCCGGTTGTACCAGTCGTCATCCTCCACAACGAATATCTTAAACGGCCTCTGATCCATAGTTGCAAAGTTAACGTTAAGCCCCGATATCCTCCATGTATTTTCTCAGGAAATGATGAACATCAGACAATTCTGATTCTACCGCCCGGAACTGACTGCTGACCTCGGCGAGGGGTTTGCCGTGCCGTGATTTTTCTTCCAGAAGTTTGACTTCCTGGTATAATCTGTCGGCCCTGATCTGTTTGCAGGAGGCGGCCATCTTATGGGCATTCTCAAATACGCTTTTCAGGTCGTTGTTCAGGAGAGCCAATCCGATTTGTTTCAGGGCTGAGCTGGTCGTAGCGATGAACAGCTCAACCATTTCCTTCAGAAAAGTGACCTCTCCGCCGGAAAGCTCCTCCAGTGCCCTGCGATCCAGTGGGGGGCATTGCGCCGGGGAGGCTTCCGGTGCGGTGAGGACCACCTTAATCAGGGCTTCCATCAGTTCCTGTTCTCTGAAAGGTTTGATCAGAACCAGATCCATGCCGGCATCGAGGCAATGCCGGTGATCTTCAGGGTCATAAGAAGCCGTGACCGCAATGATCTTTACCGCCGGAAAGGTGGCCTTGATGGGTTTCGCGGCTTCGGGGCCATTCATTTCCGGCATATGGAGGTCCATCAGGATGATGTCGAAACTCTG
Source organism: uncultured Prolixibacteraceae bacterium (assembly GCA_964552955.1). Classification (GTDB taxonomy): domain Bacteria; phylum Bacteroidota; class Bacteroidia; order Bacteroidales; family Prolixibacteraceae; genus UBA1413. Next base: position 34,238 of record CAZKIU010000001.1, on the reverse strand, counting down.
GTGGTTCATGGCTTCCACAGCCTCCCGGCCATTCCGGGCCTCAGCCAGGAGAATCCCCCATTTCTGAAGGATCTTTCTGAGCAGAAACGTATTGTATTCATCGTCATCGGCCACCAGAACGGACAAATGGCGAAGCGATTCCGGAAGGTGGTCATGCTCACCAATAATACCGGGTATGGCTTCCGGATCGCCTTCAGGGTAGGGTAAGGTCACCACCATGGTCGTTCCCTGGCCCCATCTGCTTTTAACGGAGATCACGCCACCCTGCAGCTCCACCAATTTCTTCACGATGGCCAGTCCGAGTCCCGTTCCGGCATGCTTCTTCCCGCCTGATGGGCGGGCTTGTACGAATTCATCGAATATCACCTCTATATCTTCCTCCGGAATGCCTGGCCCCGTATCTTCGATAGAGAGGGTCACCCTGAATGCCCCGGGATCGGTGCGTGCAGCACTCAACCCCAGGCGGACCGATCCCTGGCTGGTGAATTTGATGGCATTGCCCACGAGGTTGATCAGGATCTGTCTGAACCGGAGAGGATCTCCAATCAGGGCCCCGGGAATCTCCCCTTCCCTGCTGAAATGAAGGACCAACCCCTTCCGAAGGGCCTCATACCGCTGTATGGCCAGAACTTCCATGCAGGCTTCCAGTGGAGAGAAAGGTTCTTCCGCTATAGCCATCATCCCGGCCTCCATTTTGGAAAAGTCCAGCGTATCGTTGACGATGTTTTTCAGATGTTGCGCCGACCGTGACAGGATCCTGATCATCTCTTTGGTCTCCTCATCCGTGGGGCGTTGGAGCGTTTGTTCCGCCAGCCCATAGATCGCATTCACCGGCGTTCTCAGTTCATGGCTCACGTTGGCGATAAACCGTTCTTTTGCGCGGGCCAGGGTTTCCGCTTTTTGTTTGGCATCGCCCAGGGCGGCCTGGTATGCCCTTGATTTCCTCAGAAAATTGAAAAGCACCCCCAGGGCAACCAGGATAAAAAGCACCGCTACACCCGAAAAGAGTGCCAGCTGTATGTACGTCTGTTGTGCCAGACGATCTACCTCACGACTTTTACCCTCAAACGAATTCGCCTTGTTCTGCTCGGCCCGGGCGATCAAAGCGTTCAACCGGGCTGTCAGTGATATGTTCTCTTCTGTCAGCCGTGATTCGACGGCTTTCAAACTCTCGTCTTCCTTTCTTATCTCCGATTCCAGGTTTTGAACCTCCTTCTTTATCTCAGCACTCGCAGGGGGGTTAATCTCGTAGATGGTATCTACAGAGCTCTTCTTCGAACCGAAAATTCTGCGCAGGAACCCTTTCTTCTCAACGGCAGTGGTAATGGTGTCGGTTTTTTGCTCTTCCAGTTTGGAATAGACTCTTGAAAATGTGGGTTCTGTCTGTTCTGCTTTCTGGTGAAGGGTGAAAATCGTCTCCCAGAGGTCCAGCTTCTGGTGCGTAAGCTGACTGAGGGAGTCGGTGAGCCGGTGATCCTCTAAGCTTTCAGAAGGAAGGGCTTCCATCTCAGCGAGTTTACCTTCCACGATGCGCCGGAGCGTGTCGGCGGGCAGCGATGCTCCCTCAAGGTCAGACAACATAGACAATCTGACGCTATTCTCCAGACTGACCAGGTCGTTGCTGATGTCTTTCATCAGGAATAGCCTGTTGTCGGGACGGGCTTCGTGGTATACCGATTGGACAATCCGTGACATGCTTACATATACCAGGTATCCGGCCGTGGTTACCGCGGTGATGATCACCAGGGCCACTATTACAATTTGTATTTCAATCCTGGTTCTAAACATGCTGTTTATGTCTGGAATACCCATTAAACGGGAAAGCAGGTATTTTCTTGTATCGATACCCGGGTATTGTTGAAAAAGCCCTGAGGCGGAGGCGTTTCGGAGGCGCAAAATATTTTTTTATAATTTTGACTAAATAGTTAAATATATTAGTTTATTTGTAGTGTTAAATCAAATAGTTTATAACCATGGCCGAGCATGACAAGTTAACCGAGACCAGGATTTTCGAGGCCGCCACAGAAGTTTTCACCGAGAAGGGGATGGATGGAGCCCGGATGCAGGATATTGCCGACCGTGCCGGCATCAACCAGTCGCTGCTCCATTATTACTTTCGGACCAAGGATCGCCTTTTCAATGCGGTATTCGAAAAGGTGGCAGGCGAGATGTTTCGCCGGTTTTCGCCGGTTCTCGATGAGCATCTCTCCCTGGAAGAGAAAGTCAGATTTTTCTATTCCAAGCATCTGGAACTTCTCAAGCAGAATCCGCGGCTGCCCGGTTTTCTGCTCAATGAGATCAACCGCCACCCCGACAGGCTCAGGAAGCTGATGGCGGGCCTTGACATCAAAGGTTTGTGGGATAAACTGGAAGAACAGCACCGGGCGGAGTTTGAACAATATGGTATCACCCATGAAAATTTGCCCCAACTGATGTCAACGATTGTAGCAATCAGTATTTTCCCCTTTGCCGCCAAAGGCCTCTTCACGGCAGTCCTCGAAAAGATGGGGTATGACTTCGACGATTATATCGAAAAGCGTAAAAAGTATGCCGCCGATTTTGTGATAGGCGCCCTGAAAACGAACAAGACCACCTGAACAATGAGGGCCAGAATTTAATAGTCTTAGGCCATAAGTCTCTTGAATCAGTTGCCTGTGTGAAATAGTGAAGTGTAGAAAATGAATATTAGCCATATGATAAGGAAAGTTTTCTATTCTGAATTCAGGACTCCCGCATATGTACGCCGTGGGAGACACCGGGGAAGCCAGCCGGGTTTCAGTTCCATGGGGTGTATGACCGGTCGGGGCTTATGGTTTTCCCTGTTGCTCTTCCTCCTATTCCCCGGGCGGGTGATGGCTCAGCGGATCGTGACGCTGCGGGAGTGTTATGAGATGGCGGAGGTGGTCTCTCCCCTTTCGGCTGAGAAGAAACTATACGGTGATATCGCGCAATTGCGCGATATCAATCTGGCGAAAAGGTGGCTGCCTTCGCTTGATGCCGGGGGGCAGTTGGTTTACAACTCTGAAGTGGTGGACCTCACCGGGGTCATGGGGGCCCTACCCCTGCCGGGAATCGACCAGTTGATCAAGCCGTTGCCCCATGAGCAGTACAAGCTCACCCTCGATGTCAACCAAATGATCTACGACGGAGGATCGGTGAAGGGGGCCCGTACGTTGGAAAAGGCCGGACTGGCGGTACAGGAGAAGCAGAATGAGGCCGATCTCTATCCCTTGCGTGCACAAATCAACAGTTATTATTTCAACCTCCTCCTGTTGGAGCGGCAAAGGGAATTGGTGCTGAACTACCTGGGGATCATCGGGAAGCGGCTCTGTACCCTGGAGGCAGCCGTGGCGAACGGGATGCTCCTGCCTTCCGACATCGATGTGCTCACTTCAGAAAAAATCAGAATGGAACAGCAGTTGGCCGAAAACAGGATTCACAGGGTTTCACTGCTGAAGACCCTCTCGAGCCTCACCGGCAGCCCCATGGATACTTCGGTGGTGCTGGTGCTTCCCCCCGTCGGGGAACTCCTTCCACAGGAGTTAAACCGCCCTGAGCTGGAACTCTTTGACCTGAAAAAAGAACAACTGGCTGCCTCCCTCGAACTGTTACAGGCCGGAAAGCGGCCCAAGGCCTTCGGCTTCGCCACCCTGGGGTACGGGAATCCTCCCGGGAACAACTTCTTCAAGGATGAGTTCGCTCCTTTTTACATCATCGGGGCAGCGGTTAAGTGGAATATCTTCGACTGGGACAAGACCCGGAACGAGAAACAGGTGGTCACCTTGCAGCAGTCACTGCTTGAAGGGCGTAAAGAGGAGCTCACCGACCACCTTACCCGGGCACTCGATGCCCAAAGGGCCGAAATTCAGAGCCTGGAGGCCCTCCTGGCCAGGGATGACGAACTCATTGCCCTGCGCAAAAGGATTACCGCCACCGCCGAATCACAGTATGCCAACGGAACCCTTACCGCTACGGAGTACCTGAATGAACTCAATGCTGAGAAACAGGCCATGGTCAACCGGGAGATCCATGCCATTTCCCTGGTTATGGCCCGGGTGGGGTACCTCAATATCAGCGGCAGGGAGATCGAATGACCCTGACTTTTTAACCGTTTATCCGGTTAACTCGATACTAAACAGAATAATTAACTATCCGGTATGAGATCTTTTTTCTTTATGATGTCAGCGGCTTTTCTCTTTGCCGGCTGCAGCAACGAATCAGACAAGGCCGATGCCTATGGTACCTTTGAGGTGACCGAGGTGATTGTATCCGCCGAAACGGGAGGGCGCATTCTACGGTATGATGCCTGCGAGGGGAGTGATATTCAGGAGGGGGAGGAGATCGCCCTGATCGATACAACCCTTTTCTACCTCCAGAAGGAGGAGTTGGAAGCTTCCATGCGGAGTGTGATGACCCGCATCACGCCCATCAATGCTCAGAATGAAATTCTCAGGCAACAGATCGAAAACATTGATGTGAACATTGCGCGAATCGGCAACATGCTGAAGAGTGACGCGGCCACGCAGAAGCAGTACGATGATCTGACGGGTCAGGTAGCGGTATTGTGGAAGCAGATGACGGCCAACAATACCCAGAAGGCCTCGGTCACTGCGGAGTTGGCGGTTCTGGAAGCTAAAAGGGCCACGCTCCTGGAACAGATAGGACGGAGCAGGGTGAAGAGTCCTCTGAAAGGCGTACTTCTTGAGAAATATGCCGAAGCCGGGGAGATGACGGCGGCGGGCAGGCCTCTGGCCAAAATGGCTGATCTGTCGGTGATCCGCCTCAGGGTTTATGTCAGCGGGGCCCAGCTGGGAAAAGTTAAAAACGGCGCTTCCTGCACGGTGCGCATTGACGACGGGGAAAAGGGATACCGCCAGTTCAAGGGAACCGTCAGCCGGATTTCCGACAAGGCCGAGTTCACACCGAAGATCATCCAGACCAAGGAGGAGCGGGTCACCCTGGTCTATGCGGTGACCATTGACGTGCCCAATGACGGCTCCATGAAACCTGGAATGCCGGGAGAAGCTATTTTTGCGAGCATGCCATAAGAGCGGATAGAAATTGAAAACCAGATAGATATGGAAGTGTCAACGCGTGAAGTGATCAGGGCATCCGGAATCGGCAAGCGGTTCGGGGCCACCCGGGCCCTGGATCATATTTCGTTTGAAGCACAGGAGGGCGAAATCTTCGGATTTATTGGTCCCGACGGTGCAGGTAAGACCACCCTTTTCAGGATCCTAACCACTCTTCTTCTTCCTGATGAGGGAAGCCTCACCCTCCTGGGCCTCGACTGTGTCAGGGAGTTCAGGCAGCTCAGGCAGCATATCGGTTATATGCCGGGGCGCTTCAGCCTCTATATGGACCTGACGGTGGAGGAGAATCTCCGGTTTTACGCGTCGGTATTCGGGACGACCGTAGAGGAGAATTATGATCTGATCCGTGACATCTACAGCCATATCGAGCCTTTCAGGAAGCGACTGGCGGGGCAGCTTTCCGGAGGGATGAAGCAGAAGCTGGCCCTGTCATGCGCCCTGATCCACCGGCCGCAGCTGCTGGTCCTCGACGAGCCCACCACCGGCGTCGATGCCGTCTCCCGCACCGAATTCTGGGAGATGCTCCGCAAACTGCGCCAGCACCGCATTTCTGTGCTGGTATCGACCCCCTATATGGATGAGGCCATGCGATGCGACCGGGTGGCCCTGATTCAGGAGGGAAGGATTCTCGCTGTCGATGCCCCTGAAAAAATCAGGGAGGGATTCACCGGGAGGCTCTTCAGCGTGCGGTCGGCCGATAAATTCAGGCTTATCACCGCCCTGAGGAATTTTCCGGGTATCCTCACGGCCTGGCCCTTCGGCGAGGATGTCCATGTCACCTTCAGGGGGGGAGACCCTGACCCTTCCCTGAAAGATTACCTCTCCGGGGCAGGCCTTGCTGACGCCCTGATCACCGAAACCCGGGCCGGCATCGAGGACCGCTTCCTGGAGCTGATGGGCAGTGCATCACCCCTCCGGCCGACCTGACGCTTCCGGAGGGTGACTTGCGGAATTCATAACGCAGCCCTCTGGCTGACGTGATGCTTCCGGAGAGTGACATACGGAATTCACACCGCAGCCATGATTGGATGTTTTAAGAAAGCGCTAGAAAATGATGAACAATAGAGAAACAGTGATCTCTGTTAGGGAGCTGGTGAAGAAGTTCGGCAGTTTTACGGCCAATGACCGGCTCAGCTTTGACGTCTTCGAAGGGGAGATCTTCGGGTTCCTGGGGGCAAATGGTGCCGGAAAAACAACCGCCATCAGGATCTTGTCGGGATTGTCGGCGCCCACCTCGGGTTCGGTGCAGGTGGCAGGTTATGATGCGGCCAGGGAACCTGAGAAGATCAAAAAGAACATCGGCTATATGTGTCAGAAATTCTCCCTCTACGAAGATCTGACGGTCAGGGAAAACATCATGCTCTATGGAGGCATTTACGGCATGAAGAAAAAACTGATCAGGGAACGTACGGAGAGCCTGCTGCAGCGGCTCAACTTCGCCGAGTACGGTGACCGGCTGATAGCCGGTCTGCCCCTGGGCTTCCGCCAAAAACTCGCCTTCTCAGTTGCGGTCCTCCATGAGCCAAAAATCGTATTCCTCGATGAGCCCACAGGGGGCGTCGACCCGATTGCCCGGCGCCAGTTCTGGGAGATGATCTATGAAACCGCCGCGGCAGGGATCACCGTTTTTGTGACCACCCACTATATGGACGAAGCAGAATACTGCGACCGGATTTCCATCATGAATGAAGGAAAAATCGTGGCCCTGGGAACGCCGGGTGAACTCAAAAAAGCCTGGAATGTCGCTACTGTCGAAGAGGTTTTCGTTAAAATTGCCCGCCCTGAAAAAGCAACCCTATGAAGAGATTTCTTGGTTTTGTCAAAAAGGAGTTTATCCACATCTTCAGGGATTACCTGACCATGATCATCCTTTTCGGGATTCCCGCCCTGCTCACCCTTCTCTTTGGCTTTGTCATTACCAATGAGCTGAAGGACGTGAAGGTGGCCTTCCTCGATCTTTCGCGCGATGAAATCACCCAACAACTGACAGACAAAATCTCTTCATCGGGTTTTTTCATCCGCAGCAGTGATCTGAACAGTTACGCAGAAATCGACCAGGTCCTGAGGAGCAACAATGCCAAGGCGGTGATTGTGTTTAGCGAGGATTTCGGCCGGAAACTCATCCGCGAGGGTAAGGCAACCATCAACATTATTACCGATGGTTCAGAGCCTAACATGGCCACTCAAACCACCAGCTTTATTTCGGCTATTGTCGCTGATTTCAACAAAGAACTCGCCGGAACCGCCATGTCGGGGAACCTCCTGGTACAACCTGAAGTCAGAATGATCTATAATCCCACACTGAAAAGCCAGCATATGTTTGTACCCGGACTGATCACCATGATCATGATTCTGATCTGTGCCCTGATGACCTCCATCACCCTAACCCGTGAGAAAGAGTTCGGAACGATGGAAGTCCTGCTGGTCTCCCCGCTGAAACCCATCCAGATCATCATGGGTAAGGTGGTCCCTTATTTTTTCCTCTCCCTTATCGATGCCCTCCTGATCATCCTCCTCTCGTGGGGAGTGTTCGGACTGGCGGTGAAGGGGAGCCTTCTGTTGCTGCTTCTGGAAGTGATGCTTTATATCATGATGAGTCTCAGCCTGGGCATCCTGATCTCCTCGGTGGCCAAAACCATGCAGCAGGCCATTTTTATCACCCTGGTGGGGGGTATGCTTCCGACCGTCCTGCTCTCGGGGTTCATCTTCCCCATCGAGAGCATGCCTAAAGTCTACGGATGGATCAGCGCCGTGATGCCCCCCCGTTATTTTATCATCATCATCAAGAACATTATGATTAAAGGAACGGGATTCCTCTTTGTCTGGAAGGAAACCCTGATCCTGCTCTTTTTTACCCTTCTATTTATCGGGCTGAGTATCAAAAAATTTAAAGTCAGGCTTCAATAACGCGGAGGAGGGAAACATGAGAACCATACTCTATCTCATAAGAAAGGAGTTCCTGCAAATCTTCAGGGACAAATTCATCGGGAAGGCTATTTTCGCTATTCCCATCGTTCAAATGCTCATTCTGGTTCCGGCCGTCACCTTTGAAATCCGGCATGTACGGATGTGCATCATAGACCTGGACCGGAGCGTGGAGTCGGGGGCTCTCGTGGCCCAACTGGAGGGATCCTCCTTTTTCAGGGTGACGCAAGCCACCTTTTCTGAAAAGGAGGCGCAGGAATGGATGCATCGCGGCCAGTGCGACCTGATCCTGCAGATACCTTCAGATTTTGGCAAGAATGTGGGTAACGGTGTTCCCACCCGGCTGATGGTCTCGGCCAACGCCATCAACGCCTCTCATGCCCAGCTCTCCTGGGCCTATGTCAACGGTATCATACGCGACTTCAACCTGAACCTATTGGCCGGGAAGGCAGGAAACTTCAGTTCTGTCTCCCCTCCGAAGATCGAAATCACCCAACGCTACTGGTACAATGAAACACTCAACTACAAGTATTACATGCTCCCGGGGGTGCTGGGCATCCTGGTGACCGCCATCGCCTTTGTTCTGGCTGGTCTTAACTTGGTAAAAGAAAAGGAAAGCGGAACCATCGAACAGATCAATGTTACCCCGGTGAAGAAATACCAGTTTATGACGGCCAAGATTGTTCCCTTTCTGTTGATCGGACTGGTCGACCTGGCCCTGGGCATTGTCATCGGAAGACTGGTCTTCGGAATACCCTTCGTGGGGAGTGCCACCCTTCTCTTCTTTGCTTCCTTCATCTTCATGATAGCAGCGCTCGGACTGGCCCTGTTCATCTCCACCTTCACCCATACCCAGCAGCAGTTTATGTTCGCCGGTTTTTTCTTCATGATCATCTTCATGCTGATGAGCGGCATTTTTACTCCACTGGAAAGCATGCCCGAATGGGCCCGGAATATCAACCTGCTTAATCCCGTTGCCTATATCATGCGGATCAACAGGATGGTGATGCTCAAGGGCTCGACCCTTAGCGACATCAGCGGCGATATCTATGCCTTGACGGCCATCGCTGTGGTGGCTACCCTGCTTGCTGTGTGGAAATACCGCAAAACAGCCTGAAGCGGCTGACCTCATTGCGGTATAAAATTCTACCTTTGCGACAATCCAGGGCTTATGCAACTGACGGCACTTATCATATTCGTGCTTACTTATGTAGGGATTATCTTCACCCGCCTACCGGGGATCAATGTCGACCGGCCGTCGGCGGCCTTCTTCGGGGCGGTGGCCATGATCGTCTTTGGGATTCTCGACCTGGGGGAAGCAGTGAGAGCCATCGATTATAACACCATTGCCCTGCTCCTGGGCATGATGATTATTATCTCCACCCTTCAGATCGACGGTTTCTTCTCCCTGATCGCCCGGAAAACACTCGCCTGGTCGCGCACCCCCCAACGGCTGCTGGTCATCATCACCTTCGTCACAGGCATCGCCAGTGCCTTCCTGGTCAACGATGCCGTCGTCCTCCTCTTTACCCCTGTCATCATCGCCATCTGCCGTACTTCCCGACTAAATCCGGTGCCCTATCTCATCGCCGAAATTCTGGCTTCCAACACCGGAAGCGCCATGACCATCACCGGAAATCCCCAGAACATGCTGATCGGCATCACCTCGGGCATCGATTATGCCATCTTCTTCTATAAGCTGCTGCCCGTTTCCCTGCTGGGAATGGGGCTGATCGTGGGAATGGTGCGATGGTTTTACCGAAAACAATTCCGGTCGGGTACTGTCATCACCGTCGAAGAAAACCACTTCCATTACCAGATGAACTCTATGAAATTCTCAGTCCCTATTTTCCTGGGGGTGGTGGTGCTCTTCTTCCTGGGGAAAATCATCGGCCTCTCTATTCCTGTGATCGCCCTGGTAGGGGCTTCGCTGATCCTTATCTTCGGAAAGGTGCGTCCTTCGGAGGTGATCAAAAATGTCGACTGGGTGTTGCTCTTGTTCTTTGCCTCACTTTTTATCGTAGTCGAAGGGGCGGTCAAGGCCGGGCTGATGGACGCTTTTATTCACCGTCCGGTATTGTCGTCTGACCTGACTGGGATCGTCAAACTGCACGGTTTAAGCCTCTTCATGTCGCAGATTGTGAGTAACGTGCCCTATACGGTAATGATGCTACCTGTGTTGAAACCCCTTTCTGGTGACATCCTATGGCTCACGCTGGCCTCAGCCTCCACCCTGGCCGGCAATGCCACCATCATCGGAGCCATGGCCAACCTCATTGTCATCGAATCGGCCGAAAAAGAAAAGGTCACCATCAGGTTTTGGGAGTTCTTCAAGATAGGCCTGGTGGTCACCCTCCTCAGTTTTGTGATCTCGGTCGCAGTATTGTGGATCTGGTTGTGACCTCCAAAAAACGGAGTAGCTCTGAATAGACCTCCCTTTTTCTGGTCCATCCCCGGAAACTAAAAGATCCTGGTTCCGAAGACAAACCGCTGGCGCCACCAGGGGTTGTCGAGGGGGGTAATGGTTACCCCCAGTGAGGAGGAGACATGAATGAACCGGTTGTTCCCCAGGTGAATGCCCACATGCGTGATATAATCGGAAGAAGGGTAGGAGTTGGTGAAGAAAACCAGGTCGCCCCGTTTCAGGTCACGGGGTTGGGCGATGATCTGACCGTACCGGGCCTGTTCCTGTGATTGGCGGGGCAATTCGATATCGTGGGCGGCAAAAGAGGCATAGGTCAGCCCCGAACAATCCATACATCGGCGCGTTATCCCTCCCATGCAATGGGGAATTCCCAGAAATTGCTCAGCAGTACCGATCACCTGGTCGGCCGTGGTCTGTTTGACGTCCAGCGGTTTCCCGGTTCCACTGCTAATAAAAGCCATCATCTCCCGGTTGGCAGTGGCGGGAAATCGGGCTGTAGCGGAGGAGGAGGTGGGGAGGACCTTGCGGCTGCAGCCCGCTGCCAACAATACCAGGATCAGCCACACCAGTTGCCCCGTAACATTCCGTATTCTGGTTTTAGAATTTTCCTCTTTCAAAAAATCTCCAGCCATTTTCCATTGTGGTTTCGTTACCGGAGCCAAATATAAATGGTTTATGTTTTATATTTGCCATGCCGCCTCTCCTCAACAGAGCTGGTTGCTATCACCCTATGGAAGCGAAGAAATACGTGGTTTTTGATTTCGATGGGACCATTGCCGACACTCTGGATCTCGCTTTTGCCATTTTCAACCGGATAGCTCCCGATTACCATGTCAGGCAAGCCGACAAGCAGGAGCTGGAACTGCTGCGGTCGCGCAAACCGCAGGAACTCCTCAAACTCTATGGTATCACCCGGTTGCGGTTACTCACCCTCCTGCTTAGGATCCAAAAGGAGCTTACGCATCATATTTCGGAAGCGGCATTGGTTCAAGGGATGGAATCCTCCCTGAGGCAATTGCGCCGTGCTGGATTCAGCCTGGGCATACTCACCTCCAATTCCAGGGAGAATGTGGCCAGGTTCCTGGAGCACCATGCCCTAGGTGGACTGATGGACTTCATCTACAGCGGTAACTCCCTTTTTGGCAAGGATAAGATAATCAGAAGAATGCTCGGCAAGGAAAAAATAGCCAGGGAACATGTGGTGTATACGGGGGATGAGACCCGTGACATCGAGGCCTGCCACCGGGCTGGCATTCCTGTGATCGCCGTCAGTTGGGGACTCCAGGGCAGGGATCTTCTTGCCACATCCCATCCCGATCACCTGGTGGATGACCCTGCCGAACTGCTCCCTCTGGTGCAGCACATATTTAATGGAAAATAATCCTCAAGGTTGAGGAGGGCTTTTAAGCATAGGGTCTACCGGCACTGAAGTACGACCCGGGCTTCCTTGAGTCCCGGAGCAGTGGCGGTCACGATGACTTTCCCCTTCTCTCCCTGGTGGGACCGGATGATGGCCAGGGCATTCCCGCTGAAGGCTTTCCGGGTGGGGGAGGGGAAGGCGGTCATATCGGTGGGGTCGCCGTTATCCGTGGCCACCAGATCGGCGGGGCCATCGACCGTGAAGGTGACCAGGTGGCCGGCCCGTGGCACCAGCTTCCCCTGGCCGTCGGTGATGCTCACGGTGACAAAGGCCAGATCGTGGCCGTCGGCTGATAAACACATGCGGTCGGATGCCACCCTCATTCCTGCTGCTTCTCCTGCCGTAGTTACCCGCTCTTCGGCCCACTTTCTCCCGTTTTTCCAGACGATCACCCTGAGCTCTCCAGGTTCGTATTTCACCTCATCCCAGCGCAGACGGTATTCATATGGGTTCCTTATCTTCCGGCCCAGGGAACGGCCGTTCAGGAAGAGTTCGGCCTCGTCGCCTGAGGTGAAGAGGTGGACGGGGGTAGTTTCACCCACTCTGTCGGGCCAGCTCCAGTGGGGGAGGAGGTGGGCCATGGGCAGGTCGGGGCGCCAGTGTGCCTGGTAGAGGTAAAAGCGATCTTTCTTGAATCCTGCCAGGTCGATGATCCCGGTGTAAGAACTACGCGATTCGTAATAGGGGGTAGGTTCCCCGAGGTAATCAAAGCCTGTCCATACAAACTCACCGGCCACGAAGGGGTGCTTGTCGAGGGAGGCGAAGACCTTGTCGGCGGAGGAGCCGAAGTCGACGGCATGGAGTTCATAGCTGGTGACGTGACGCAGGCGGGAGTCGCCACCGCGGCCATCGCGCACGGGAGCGCTCACCAGCTCCGATACGGGAAAGAGGTAAATGCCGCGACTGCTGAAGGCCGAGGCTGTTTCGCTGCTATAGAGGACCTTGTCGGGGAATCTCTCACGGAAAGCGGCGTACTGGGGAGCGGTTCTGATGCGGTCGGTGCCTTCGAACTCGGGCTCCTGGCGGATCCCCTCCCCCTGGTAGTTCAACCCGATGACATCAGGAACAGCCGCTATGGGCATGAAGGGTTTCGCGTAGTTCATGGCGAGGGTTGTGGGCCGGGAGGGATCCTCCTCCCTGATGATCTCCAGGAGCCTGCGTGCGGTGGCTGCCCCTGCTTCTCCCGTGTACTGTTCGCCCACTTCGTTGCCGAAACTCCAGAGGATCACCGAAGGAGCATTACGGTCGCGGCGAATGAAGGCCCGCAGGTCGGGTTCCGCCCATTCGGGGAATATCAGATGAAAATCGTGGGGCGTCTTTTTGAGTTCCCAGGAGTCGAAGATCTCGTTGATCACCAGGAAGCCCATCCGGTCGGTGAGTTCCAGGAGCCCGGGGGCCGGGGGATTGTGTGACATTCTGATGGCATTGCACCCCATCTCCCTGAGGATCTCCAGTTGCCGTTCTGCTGCCCGCAGGTTGAACGCGGCCCCCAGGGCCCCCAGGTCGTGGTGCTGATTGACGCCCTTCAGAGGTATGGATTCCCCGTTGACCAGAATGCCCTGGCCGGGATGAAATTCCACCCTCCGGATTCCAAAGCGGGTCTCATACCGATCGGTGACCTGGCCATTGAGGCGCAGGGTGGTCACCGCCAGATAAAGATGGGGCTGTTGGGTGGGTGGCGGACCCCATAACCTGGGCCGGTTCAGGATCAGAGTGCTTTTAACAGCGGTTTTTTCACCTGGGGCCACATCAGCGGTTTGCGGCGAAAAGGCGGCCACCGCCTTCCCCTTTCTGCGGCCCAGGGCATCCAGCTCATATAGGGCGGTGCTGACTTCCGGGGAGGCCTTCTGTTCCGAATCATTGCTTAGGGTGACAGCCAGGTCGAGGGTGGCTGAAGCGGAGGAAACCTCCCTGGAGAGGATAAAAGTGCCCCATTGATCCACATGGACGGGTTCAGTCAGAGTGATCCAAACATTGCGGTACAAACCACCCCCGGAGTACCAGCGTGCCGAATAGTTGGGATTGTCGACCCTGATGGCCAGTTGGTTCTCTTTGCCAAATCGGATGAAGGGGGTCAGGTCGAGCTTCCAGCTGTTGTAGCCGTAAGGCCAGCCACCCACGAGATGGCCGTTGAGCCAGACCATGGCATACGACATAGCCCCTTCGACCAGGAGGAATACCGACTTACCGGTATCTGAGGCGGGAAAGGAGATTTTTTTCCGGTACCAGGCCACGCCGTTGACGGGCAGGCGCCCCATGCCGCCTCCCACCTCAGGGGTTGGCCCCTCCTGGAAAGGCCCGCTGATGGCCCAGTCGTGGGGCAGGTTAACCTGTTGCCACGAGGAGTCGTTAAAATCAGGCTGCACAAAGGGGAAATCATGGCCGGGATTTCCTTCCGGGCGCACATGATGCCGGGTGGAGTCTTTGATGAAGGCGTTGGCTGTGGGGAGGATCCAATGCTTCAAGGCCTTGTGGGCCGTGCTGAAGGAGGCTGCCTCCGTGGGCCGTGCATCGGCGGTCTGAAGTTCGGCGGTTCCGCCCACATCGGGGCGTACGTCATATACCAGCGTGTCGGCATCTGCAGACCGGGCATACTTGAAAAACCTCCACCCCTGGTTAAGAGAAATGGTTTTTCGCGGCAATTCGTCAGGGTTTGTTTTCTGCGGATCAGGTTGGGCACTGGCAGATAGTGAAAGGAAAACCAGGAGAGCCAGCGCACAGGCCCCGAAAAACACTGTACCCCCGATATGCCCCCGAACAGTGGTCAAAATCTTTCTCCGGCTCATTGATTCCAAATATGTCGTGGTCATGAAATTTCCCGAAATGTAGGGAAATTACTGCAAAAAATGCCTTAATTTTGATAGAGAACCTATTGCTGGCAACAGAAAAAATGAACTTAGCATCGGCAGGTGATCCGGAATTCATGGAGCAGACGGAGGAAAGGTAATTCCTGACCTGATGCCATAGAAAAAAGGAGGCTGTTCCGTTGAGAACAGCCTCCCGTGTCATTCATGGTGAAATGCCTGTTGATTGATGTATGGTGGGCCTGAGGTTCCGGGTTTCCGGAATTCCGGGCTTCCTTTCAGGATGATTCACATCCAGATTTCTTTCCCCCGCGGGGAGTTTTCATGGAACCGGATCAGTAGCCGGGGTTGTTTTCCCAGGTGACGTCCTTGTTGCGCTGGATTTCGCTCAGCGGGATAGGCCAGAGGTTGATTCGGGCTTCGAGGCCGCTGATGGTTCCTTTAATGGTGCTCTCCTTGTTGAGTTTGGCGCGGTCGATGAGGGTGCCGGTGCGCATCAGGGTGAGGCGGCGCAACTCCTCGGCGAAGAGTTCGCGGGCCCGTTCATCCAGGATAAAGTTTAGATTGATTTCCGCAGAACTCACCTTGCCCAGGTCGGGATTACCACTCGACTGGCGGGAGAGCTTGAAGGCCCTGTTGCGCAATATATTGATATCGTCGGCAGCCCCGGAGGGATTGCTGTTTTTGAAGCGGGCTTCGGCTCTCAGCAGATAGGTCTCACCCAGGCGCATCATCGGGAAGTCCTTGATGCAGGTCCATCCCCACCCATCGGCCGGGTCGTAGGAGTCCCATTTCCGGGTGTAGGGGAACATGGCTTCCAGGGTGTCTCCGGGAGCGTTGACCACCGGATCGCCGGTTTTCACGGTTCTGGTTTCTACGGCACTGGGCGAATTGGCGGCCACCCTGAAACCCTTGGCATCAATGCCGATGGTAGAACTCCAGTTGAGGGCATTGTAGCGGAATTTACGGGTGAGGTTGTATTCCGAATTGCGCAGGTCTCCCTCCTGGTAGAGTTGGTATTTGACCCAGTTGCTGGGGCGCATGCGGCCGTTGCCGCGACCTCCGTAGATGCTGATCTTGCCCAGGGTGGGGTCGTTGACTTCATAGGCCATCCCTGGCACGTTATGATAGGCCGGCACCCATACCCTGCGGTGCTGCGGTGCATTGGTGAATCCTCCTGCCACATTCTTGGTATACTCCAGCTCGAAAGTCCAGATGGCTTCTTTGTTACCCTGGGAGCGGCGCTGGTTGCCAAAGATGAACATGTCGTGGAAATAATCCCCCGGCTTGGCCGCCTCGATACCATAACGGTCCTGGGTCAGCTGGAACTTGCCGCTGTTGATGATTTCGGTAAGTGCTGCTTCGGCCAGGTCAGGCTTGTTGATGCGCAGGTAGACCTCTCCGAGGGTCTGCAGAGCCATGTATTTGTTGGCCCGGCTGATGGAGGGAGCCTTGTCGATCTCGGGAAGGTTGGCGGCTGCAAATTTGAGATCTTCCACGATCTGGTCGTTGATCTGGGCTACAGGAGTCCGCTCATAGTCGGTTCTGGCTGAAGAAGTGGGTTCGGTGAGCAACGGAATATCGCCATAGAGCGTCACCAGGATGTTGTACGTCCAGGCCCGGAAAAAGAGGGCTTCAGCCTTTTTGGCGGCTTCCCCGTTTTCGCCGATGGCCTTCAGAGCATTGTTGGCATTGTTGATAAGCCGGAAGCCTTGTGACCACATGTAGTTGACCCCGGCATTCTCGGCATTGAGGTCTTCATATTTGAAGAAAGGGATTTCTACCCCCTGGATACCGCCGGGAGAGCATACATCGGTGCCCACCTGCCAGAGGCAGAGCCACCCCTGCTGGTCTGACCAGGTCCATAATTGTCCGAAAGTGTAGTGTAACCCCTTCAGGGCTGCCTCGACGCCCGAGGCATCCGACAACGTTTCTGCGGCATAGGAGGAATAGGGTTTTTCTTCAAGGAACTCTTCGCTGCAGGAGGTGGCTGCCAAAAGGAGCACCACGGCTATCTTCAGTAAAATATTTCTTGTCTTCATGATTAAACGATTATAAAGTAAGGTTAACACCAAAAACGATTGATCTCACACTGGGATAGTTGATATCCCAGTTGCCGGTACCGCGGGCATCATCTCTCTCTTCAGGGTCCCAACCGATCCAGTCGGTGAAGGTATAGAGGTTTCTGCCGCTGAGGTATACGCCCAGGGCGCTGATGCCAGCCTTTTTAATAAGGGTTCCGGGCACGTCATAACTGAGGGTGACGTCTTTGATGCGGGTGTAGTTGATGTCGACGGGGAAGCGGTAACCGTGGGGATTGGAATTCTTGTTGAGGGAACGCCACTCGTTGCTTTTATTCTCCGGGGTCCAGTAGCCGATTTCGGCCAGGCTGTTGCGCCGTTCCAGTTCGTCAGAAGCCATGCCGATATGGGTGTTGGTACGCATGGCGCCCTGGTTGGTCTGGATGAAAATGTTGAGCGAGAGGTTTTTCCAGGTGAAGGTGTTGGTCAGTCCCCCGGTCCATTTCGGGGCGGTTTGGCCGAGGATCTTCCGGTCATAGTCGTCGATTTTACCGTCGGGAACCCCCTCGGCGCCGCTCAGGTCGGCCAGTTTAACATCGCCGGCTTTGGCAATGGGATCCAGGGTGAGGTGTTCCTTGTTGGCGATTTCCTCTTCCTGCCATATGCCCACTTTGACAAAGTCGCGGATCACCCCGATGGGCTGCCCCAGGAACCAACCGCTGCCGATGTCATCTTTGCCATCGCCATAAAGTTCCACGATTTCACTTTTATTGGTGGAGAAGACCACCCCCGTATGCCATTTGAAATCTTTGGTGGAGACATTCACTGTGTTCAGGGTGAGTTCTAGCCCCTTATTTTCGGTCTCCCCGATGTTGGCAATCACATCTCCGAATCCCGAGGCGGCCGGTAATTTACGGGAGAGGAGCAGGTCGTAGTTACTGGCTTGGTAGAGGTCAAGGGTACCGTTGATCCGGTTGTTGAAGAATCCGAAATCCACCCCGGCGTTGAGGCTTTTCTTGCTTTCCCAGCTCAGGTCGCCATTTCCGAGGCGGTCGGTGACCATAGCGATATTGGTGACTCCGCCCAGGGCGATCTGCACGTCACGCATGGTGGTGAAGGTACGGTAAACGGCCACGGCCTCATTTCCGGAGATACCGTAAGAGAGTCTCAGCTTCAGGTTGTTGATGGTTTCGTTTTCTTTGAGGAAGTTCTCCTGGTGGATATTCCAGCCCAGGGCCACTGAGGGGAAGATACCATATTTGAGATCTTCGGCGAAAACGGAGGAGCCGTCGCGGCGGACCGTGAAGGTGAAGAGGTAACGGCTGTCGAAGGAGTAGTTCAGACGTCCCATCTGGGAGAGGGCGGCATATTTGTCGGCATAGGAGCTGACATTGGCGGCTGCGCCGGCCTGCATGCGGTTCCAGCCCAGTTCGTCGTTGACGAAATCGCGGGCCCGGGCGTAGCTTTCACTGTATTTCCTCTGTTGAGCGGCATAAACCCCGGTAATATCAAAATGGTGTTTGTCAATGTCACTGGCGTACCTCACGATGTTCTCGATGGTGTAAGCCTGCGTTTCATAGTGCCATATTTCAGCAGTTCCCAGCAGGTCGTTGACCGATGCTCCGTTGTAACTGTTCGCGCGGCGGGGAATATAGGAGAAGCCGGCATTCAGCTTGTAGGTCAGTCCGGTCAGAGGCTTCCATATTTTTCCGAAGTCGAGGTCGGCATACCCATTCAGGTTAACATTGTACTGGCGCCGTTCCTGCTCTGAGGTGGTGGGGAGCAGGGGATTGGCCCAGAGGGTCTCCCCGAACATCGGGTAAATGGTATAGGTGCCATTCTCTTCGTACATCCGGCCATAGGGACTCATCGCCTCGGCATTGAGCAGGTTGGCCCGCCCGCCATCACGGTTATGGGCCACGATGAAGGTATTGGTGCCGATCTTCAGGAAATTGGTGACATTGGCATCGATATTGGTGCGCAGAGAGTAACGTTTGTAATTGTACCCTTTGACCACCCCTTTCTGGTCGAGGAGGTCTCCTGAAACATAGTAGTTGATACCTTCAGTGCCTCCGGAAATGCTTACATTATGGTTCTGCTGGACGCCCGTCTGGGAGACGGCATCGATCCAGTCGGTGACATGGCCGTTCTTGTAGTTGTCGACCTCATACTGATATTTGACATTGGCATCGTACATGGGTGAACCATTGATGCGGTTCCCCTCCTTGTAGCGGGCCAGCAATTCTTCCGGGGAAACCATCTCCGGAACATGGGCGAAATTCTCTACTCCGGCATAGCCCCTGTACTGAATCGTAGGTTTGGAGCTTTTACCCCGTTTAGTGGTGATCAGGATAACCCCGTTGGCCCCGTTCATCCCGTAGATGGCCACTGCGGAGGCGTCCTTGAGGATTTCAATTGATTCGATGTCGTTGGGGTTGATGTCGTTGACCGATCCGTCCATTTTGGTGATGGGGATTCCATCGACGATCACATAAGGGCTGTTGGAGGCGGTGATAGAACCACCGCCGCGGACCACCACGGCTGGTGATTCCCCGGGAATGGAGGAGGTCTGGGTGACCTGAACCCCGGAAACCGCGCCCTGGACGGCCTGCATCACGTTGGTGACCGGCAGCTTGGCCAGGCGCTCCCTGGGAACCGATGTCACTGACCCCGTGATGTCTGATTTCTTCTGGGTACCATAACCTACCACGATCACCTCATCAACCCCCAGGCTCTCCTCTTCCATGACCACGGTGAGGACATTGCGGCCCGACAGGGCGATGTGCTGTGTTTTCATGCCTACAAAGGAAAACTGCAGCTCTTCGGCCGATGCGGGTACTGCCAGGGTGAATCTCCCCTGGCTATCGGTGATGGTTCCCACGGTTGTGCCGGTCACCAGTACCGTCACCCCCGGCAGCGGCTCTCCCCGCGGGTCGGTGACCACCCCCGTGACCGTTTTCTGTTGCTGGGTGACCGTCAGAATATGCTCTTCCCCTTTTTCCGTCAGGATAATCTGGCGGTTGCTGCGCACTTCGTACTGCACCCCGGCTGTTTCACAGACCGAGTTCAGGACTTCATTAAAGGGAACATCGGTGAAGTCAACAGAATACTTACTGGCAGGATCAAAAATCCCATCCTTGTAAAGAAAAACATGGCCCGTCTGCTCTTCAATCGATTTCATCACCTGTTGAATGGTGGCTTTTTCAAAGTGCAAAGAGACCTTCACCTGGGAGAAACCGTTTCCAAAGGTGAGAAATACCAGCATCGTAAAAATCAGCGTCAGTTTCATTTTTCTTAAAATCAGTTTAAGTTCCCGGCTTCCTCCCGTTGGAGGAAACCATTGCAAGGTTTTTTTCATACTTTTGAAAAGTTAAGTTACACACTATTAAAATTTAACATCTAAACCGGAAAGGTGCGGCAACACCTTCCGGTTTTTTATTTTCTCGTGATTTCAAAATAGCCTTCTCCGGCAGGCGCGATTTTCACCGAAGCGGCATCGGCCACGATGCCCAGGACAGCATCACAGCGCTCATTGAGTTCTAGTTTGCCTGAGATTTTAATCCCTCCCAGCAGGGGATCCTGGTACCTGAAACGGATGTTGTAATAGCGTTCCAGTTTTTTGACAATACGGCTCAGGTCGGTCGATTCGAATTTCATCAGTCCCTCTTTCCAGAGGGTATGGTTCTCAATGTCCACCTCTGACAGCATGAAGGAGTGGTTTTCCTTGCTGTAGGCCGCCAGTTGGCCCGGTGAGATTTCCATGGATTCGGCAAAAAGCCCGGCATTATTCTGCGATATTTTGATTTTTCCTTCTGTGAGAACGGTTTCGATGACTTGGTCTCCGGAATAGGCCGACAGGTTAAATTGGGTTCCCAGGACGTTCACCCTGATGTCGGCGGTCTTGACGACGAAAGGCCGGCCAGCGTCATGCCTGACATTGAAAAAGGCTTCCCCTGACAGAAAGACCTCCCGGGTTTTATCGGGGAAAAATTCGGGGTAGATCAACCGGCTGCCGGCATTCAGCCACACCCTGCTCCCATCGGGAAGAAGCACTTCCGAGGTCTTTCCATAGGGTATGACCAACTGATTCATACCGGGAACCCCTCTTTTTAAAGACCCTGAATTCCCCAGCACCGAGTCGTTGACCACTACCTGCCCGTCTTCCCGGTATTCAATCTTCGAATTCCGGTCGCTGAGTAAAATGTCTTCCTCTCCTTCACGCATCAGTTTCGCCTCTTCACCCTTGAAAGGAACCGTCAGTTCCTGTTCTGCAAAGGTGGGGTATACCTCCTGATGACGTGGGAAAAGCAAGACGCCTGCCGAGAAAAATAACAGGGCTATGGCCGCATATTTCATCATCTCTATCATGATGATGCGGGTTTTATGACGCCTTCCCCTCTCTTCAATCTCTTTCAGAATCCGGGAAAACAACACGATTTTTTCATTCTCAGGAAGTTCCTGGTCGACCGTCCTCAGCTTCTTCAATACCCTACGGGCCAGTCTGATGTTATTTTTTTCTTCGGGGTGTGAAGCCTCATAAGTGTGCCACCATTCATTGAGTTGGGGGTCATGATCGAATACCCATCGGATAAACCGTTCGTCTTCGATATACTTGCCAATGTTTTCCATCAGGATTGAATGTTCTGTTATAAAAGGCGGTTCACCTCCGGAATATGGACAGTATTTTTTGGATTTTTTTTGGGAAAAATGAAAATCTGGGATCACCAGGGGAGGAGTAGTGTGGGAATCCATCCCAGGGCGAGGGTGTTGCCCCATTTTTCGCGGATGGAAGAGAGAGCGCGGTACACCTGTTTACGTACCGACTCCACTGAGATGTGGAGGATCTCTGCGATTTGGGAGTATTCCATGGCTTCGTTATAGCGGAGGTACAAGGCTTCTTTTTGCCTGGCCGGAAGAGTGTTGAGGAGTTCGGCTACCCTGCGGTTCCTTTCGGCCTCCTCTTCATGGTCGATGATGCTGGTTTCGATGCTGTAGGTGACTTCGAAACAGCGCTCTTTTTCCTCGCGGGGGAGCGGCCTTCGCTCTGATTCCATCTTTTTGATCAGGTTTCGCTTCAACGCCAGCAACAGGTAATACCGGAAATGCCCGGGAGTGATCTTCATCCGGCTGCGATTCAGGAAAACATCGATGAAGATCTCCTGCAGGGCATCCTTGACCATTTCCCGGTCGCAACAGAGTTTGGTTCCATACCGGAACAAAGCCTCTACATGCAGGTTGTACAA
>CAZKIU010000001.1:0-12207 GCA_964552955.1 uncultured Prolixibacteraceae bacterium | reverse complement strand
CGCAACAGAGTTTGGTTCCATACCGGAACAAAGCCTCTACATGCAGGTTGTACAAAGTGGCAAATGCCTCCTTGTCGCCCGACACAAACTCATCCCAGATCACCTGGAGGAGACTGTTGTCTTTTTCTGCCAACTGGGTTATTCGTTTACTGGTTCAGTCATGCAAAGATAGGCAACATTCTTCTTTTCCCCATCTTTTATGAAAGGACTTCTTCCCTCTTCAGGTAGACGTCTGTGACGGTGAAAAACCCCCGGGGCTGATTTGTGGTGTCCATCCGGTTGCTTTGATATGGGTGATGAAAATTCCTATTTCCCGGTCAACCACCTCCTCTTAACCGGTTGCGGAATCCTCTCCCGCGGCCACCACCTAATTGGCCCTGACCATAGCCCCTTCCTCGGCCAAAGCCTCTTCCGGAATACATTTCCGGGGATAGGGCTTCTTCAGGCACAGCTTGATCTCCCTGCCGGGGAGCCTCATTACTGAGCCGAGCTCCATAATGGGTACACCGCCCCATTCTCCTGCCCGTCATGGCTCCTTGTCCTGCCGGGCCTGTCTGATCAAATCCAGGCATCTTAATATTTTTTTATGAGTTGAATGAAATCTGTTTCAAAAATAATGAGAATATTCTTGAAATAAAAATATTCACACGGTTTTTATGGTATATGAACCATATATCACCATTACAGGATATCACCATTACGGGAAAATCGGGATCTGGGCAGGACTTTTTTACCGTTTACCGCTGGCCTGCTGCTGATGAAGGGGAAAGGGGAATGGTTTCCTGGTTTGTTTTCAGAGGGTCAGGGGCGGGGATTACGGATGAGTTCCCTGGCTTTCTGATAACTTTTTTCGGCTTGCTGGGTCAAGCCCAGCTTTTCCTCTGTTTCTGCCTTGATCAGGTAAAGTTGGGGATCTTCTGGATGGTGTTCCAGTGCTTGGGTGAAATCGGCGAGGGCCCCCTTGATATCTTGGAGTTCTCTGCGACAGGTGCCCCGGAGTTCCAGGATAAGGGGGACCATTCCGGGGTTGTCGCAATATTGCAGGGCAGAGGTCAGGGCGTTTTGGGCCTGTGGGTATTGGTGCTGTTCGAACTGCAGTTTTCCCAATTGGTAGAAGGAGTAGTAGTCGAAGGGATAGATGTCAATGGCTTTGGCGTAATACTCCAGGGCCCTGGCAGGTTCTCCCTGCCGGGCGCTGAGGATGCCCAGGTAACTCCAGGCCCTGTGGTCGGTGGAGTCTCGCCGGAGGGCATGGGTGAAGTCATCGTGGGCCTGGCCGTTGTTCCCCAGTTCGAGGTAGATGGCTCCCCGTGTCACCAGATAGTCGTTATGTCCGTCGAGGGTCACAGCGCGGTTCAGGTCCCTGAGGGCCGACTGGTGCTGCCCGCGGTTGAAGAGGATTCTGCCCCGCCGATAGTACCCTTCGGGTTTCTGTGGGAATCTATCCACTGCTTTGTTAAAAGCCAGCAAGGCCCCCTGTTCATCACCCGTTTTCTGGAGAATCTCCCCATTGCGGATCATGAATTCATCTTCGGTGAGAAAGGAGGGGGCTATTTTAAAGCCGGGGGAGTAGTTGGTGTTGACAAACTCGGGAATGTTGTTGGCATAACCCTGGAAGGTGAACCTGTCAAGGTAGACCGGTGGGGTGTTGGTGCCGTCGTTGTTGATGTGGGTGAGAAAGAGCTGGGTATAAGGGCCGAAGGCCTTGGATGAGAAAACCAGCCACTTGCTGTTGGGGGACCAGGAGTGCCAGGAGTTCATATTGCCGGTATTATGGTCGAGGATCCGGGCTTCTCCGCCCTCCATCGGCTTGATGACCAGCCGGCTGTCGCGCTGCAGGAGCATAAAACTCTCGGCCTGACAGAAAACCAGCCATTTGCCGTCGGGGGAGACCCTCGGAAAATAGTTGCTCAGGCCGTTTTCCGAGGCGCCTTCTACCGGGAGGGCCTTGCCTCCTTTTCCCTCGTTGAAGGGGATCGTGTAAATGTCGAATTTCATGAGGGAATCGCGGTCGAGAAACCGTTGCTCGAAGCCGGCGTAGGTTTTCATGTCGGCAGGGCGGGCGACCGATCCGTTGTGGATTCCGCTTTCGGGGTAATGCCTGGCTCTGGACTTGCAGAAAAGGATGTGCTTTCCGTCGGGGGTCCAGGTAGGATTGCTCTGTACGAATAGCGTGTCGTTGGCGCCCTCCAGTTCGAAAAACCGCTCTTCCACCCTGTCGTAAACCACCAGGATCCCCTTGAAGGGGAAAAAGAGCTGGCTGTATTCGATTTCGGGGCGGTCGGTAAAGATCTCGCAGTCGCGGAGGGTGCTGACCACATACCGGCCATCGGGTGAGATCTGGGAGAGCAGGCCATAGGTGAACTTTCCCTCCTGGAAGGTACTCCAGGAGATGATGCTGTCCCCGGCAATGTCGGTGGTGGGGCCGAAGGAGGTGATGACATAAGAGCCTTTGTCGTTGTTGGCGTCGACATCCATGGCCAGCTTCCGCCCGTCAGGGGTAAAGGAATGGCAGTTGCCGCATGTAGGCAGGTTGTCGAGCAGGATGGAGGGTTTCTCCGGGCTACTCACTGATCCCCATACCCAGCGGATCTTTTTCATGTTTTCGCGGGCAAATTTGAAGGGCAGGGGGACGCTTCTTACAAAAATGGGGGCTTCCACCGGATCGGCGGAGAAAGAGACCACCAGGGAAGTCCCTGGCCCTTTTTTCTGACCTGACCACCGGCTCACGGTCACCAGTATTTTCTCATCCTGACCGGCAGCCTTAAGTGCGTCCCACTCCTCCGGGGTAGGCTGCCAGTATTTCTCCCTTACCTTCAGTGGGCCGGCAAGGGGCTTCCCCCCGCTTTCTGCCTCTATCAGCCACTCCCCCGCTTCCTGCTCCATATCGTTCCATACAAAGGACTGCGAGGCGATATCGGCCGGAAACACCGTATTCTCGAAAGGATAGGTGATGACTAGTCCGCGCGCCGTTCTTTCCGGATAGATTATGTAAACAATTAGTAAAACGACGGCTGCCAGGGCAACAGCCGCAGCCGGGAGCCGAAAACGTTTGGTTTTCATACAGGTAGGAAGTAGTTAGTCGTTCAGGATGTAAATATGGGAATTTTTCCAAAACGAACTTATCTTCATCACAAATCTGTGATGAAGATGACCGTCCGGCAGCGATGGCATTTGCCGGACGGCCCTTCCATAACAAAACTATTCCGGTGGTTTGAGTGGCTTCAGATGGCTGTGCCGCCCCGCTCGCCTGTGCGGATCCGGATGCACTCCTCCAGGGGGGAGATGAAGATCTTGCCGTCGCCCACGGTCCCTTCCGCACCGTTGGTGCGGGCCGCTTTCAGAATGGCATTCACGGTGATCTCTACAAAGGCGTCGTTGACGGCGATCTCGATTTTTATCTTGGGAATCAGATCGGGCACCACGATTTGTCCGCGGTGTAACTCCTCCACCCTTTGCTGCCCGTGCCCCGATACCCGGCTGACGGTAATCCGTTTGATGTCTGCTTCGATCAGGGCTTCGTGGACCTTGTCGAGTTGAACTTCCCTTATAATGGCTGTTATGAGCTTCATGATGAGTGATATTTAAATGGATAATCCTCTGAGGTGAGTGATTTTGAATAATTGGACCCGTGGTTTTGCTGCATGCACCTGATGCAGGGGATTAAACGGATTGTGGGGCGAGGGGCCGGTGATCCGTGGTGGCTGATGAAAGTGGCAGAATCGCGGGTCGCGAAGGTGAAAGAATCCATCAGCTGGGGTTGAGCATTCCGTATCCTCTTTCGCCATGGTAGGTGCGGTCAAGGCCAGCCATCTCATCTTCTCCGGAAGAGCGCAGGGGGATGACCTTATTGAGCAGGTAAACGATCACCAGGGTCATGGCGGCGGAATAGGCGATGGCGATGGCCACGGCCAGGGCCTGGACGCCCAGCTGCTGGAAGGTGGTCCATGCCCCGCCGGCTGCTTCCGATGCTTCCTTCATCCAGGAGGGGCGGATGAAGAAAGTCAGCAGGAGGGCGCCGGCGATGCCGCCCACGCCATGGATGCCAAAAGCGTCAAGGCTGTCGTCGTACCCCATTTTGTTTTTCACCTGAATGGCCAGGTAGCAGATGCAGGAGGCCAGGATGCCCAGGGCCAAAGCTCCGTAGGGTTGGACGACCCCTGCCGCAGGGGTCACGGCGACCAGTCCGGCCAGGATGCCGCTGGCAAATCCCAGGGCGGTGGCCTTCCCCTGATGATAACTTTCGATAATCAGCCAGGTCATGGCTCCGGCGGCCGCCGCCACCTGGGTAGCCACCAGGGCCTGGGCCGTACTCAATCCGCTGGAGATACTGCTCCCGGCATTGAATCCAAACCAGCCCACCCAGAGCAACCCGGCGCCCAGCATGGTGATCACCAGATTGTTCGGGCGAATGACCTGATAGGGATAACCCCGGCGTGACCCCAGAAACAGTGCCACCACCAGTCCGCTCACCCCCGCGGAGATGTGCACCACCGTTCCGCCGGCAAAATCAATGGCCCCCCGGGCCCCCAGGTTGAAAAGAAATCCGTCGGAAGCCCATACCCAATGACACAAGGGGTTGTAAACCAACAGACTCCACAGCGCAATGAAGAGGCAGTAAGCCTTGAAAGAGACCCTTTCCGCAAAGGCTCCTGCGATCAGAGCCGGGGTGATGATGGCGAACTTCCCCTGAAACATTGAGAAGACATATTCCGGTATCCCGGCTTCCATCACACTGGTGTCAATCCCTTTCAGGAAAAAATAGTCCGAGTTCCAGCCAAACCATCCTCCGGCCACATTCTGGCCAAAACACATGGCATAACCTACCGCCACCCACAGCACACTGATGATGCCCATGGCGGCAAAACTGTGCATGACCGTCCCCAGCACATTCTTGCTCCTCACCAGTCCCCCGTAAAACATAGCCAGCCCGGGGATCATCAGCAGTACCAGAGCTGTAGAGGTCAGCATCCAGGCCGTGACCCCTGTATCACAACTCACCGGCCCCGACGCCAGGGCTTCCTTCATCCCTGCCAGTAACAGCAGGGGCAGTAAAATCAACTTCTTTTTCATATCAAACAGTATTGGTTAATTGGTTTTCTCTCCTCATCGCTGTGCCCTGGCTTTCCTCCCTGCAATACCCTTCCGCAGAATAAGAGAAGCCTGTAAGCAAAAGTGACCGTTTGAAATCAAATGTATATAAAAAATGGGGGTAATGCTCCAAAAAGAAATAAAATATCAAATAAGGGGTATAAAATAACATAGGGTAAACAAATGAAAAGACGTTGTTATAGTTTCATACCCCCTAAAAATAGAGGGTGTTGAGAAAAAAGTGAGAAAAGTGGAATTCTACGCCCTGGCTGGGACCGATCCTGTGTGTTGAAAAGAGTCAGACCGGCGTTTTCAGCCAATGAGGCGGAGTTGCTGGCCGATGAAACAGCGTCTTGGGGTAGTATTTCGGCAATGTTAAGCCAAGGGGCTGTATGATAAGCTGAAGTTAAGGCATTATGGGATAGCTTCTTTTTTTGGGCTCAAACCGGGTCTCTTGACTTTTAGAGCGTAATTGTTGCTTAATTTTACCAAAGAAAAACCTGATTCTATATGGAGAACTTCTATCTCATCATCGTTGTGATTCTCTTTGCGCTGGCGATTTCCGACCTTATCGTAGGGGTTACCAATGATGCCGTTAACTTCCTTAATTCAGCCATTGGATCCAAGGCAGCTCCCAAATGGGTGATCTATTCCATGGCTGCCCTGGGCGTCCTGATTGGTGCCACCTTTTCCACGGGGATGATGGAGGTCGCCCGCAAGGGGGTTTTCTTTCCTGAAATGTTTTCCTTTTCGGAAATCATGGTTCTTTTCCTGGCGGTGATGATAACCGATGTCGTCCTGCTGGATGCCTTCAACACCCTGGGGTTGCCCACCTCCACCACTGTTTCACTGGTCTTTGAGTTGCTGGGGTCGGCTTTTGCTGTTTCGCTGGTCAAGATCAGCGCACTGGATGGAACCATCGGTGATCTGGCTCAATATATCAATACCGGAAAGGCTCTGGCGATTATCAGCGGGATATTGGTATCCATCATCATCGCGTTTACTTTCGGAACGCTGATGCAGTACGTTTCGAGGCTCATTTTTACCTTCCGCTTTGAGAAGAAACTCCGGAAGCTGGGGAGCCTCTTCGGGGGTATTTCCATCACCCTGATCAGTTATTTCATTCTGATCAAGGGGATTGATGGCAGTTCTTTTGCATCGGTTCCGGTCGGAAGTCAGGGGGTTCCCCTGGCGGAATGGGTCGGGACCCATACGGGGACGATTCTTCTGGTGAGTTTGATCGGTTGGACCTTTATCACCCAGTTGTTGTGGTGGTTTCTGAAAATAAACATCCTGAAGGTGGTGGTGCTGGTGGGTACTTTTGCCCTGGCGATGGCTTTTGCCGGGAATGACCTGGTTAATTTCATCGGGGTTCCCATTGCCGGTTACAGCTCCTTCCAGGCGTGGCAGGCGGCAGGCGCTGCCGATCCGGCAGGATTTACCATGGAAATGCTCCTGGGCGATGTGAAGACCCCCTTTATCTTTCTTCTGATTTCGGGTTTGGTGATGGTCATCACGCTGATAACCAGTAGAAAAGCTAAGAATGTCACCGAAACAGAAGTCAATCTGGGGCGTCAGTTGGAAGGGGCCGAGCGGTTCGGGTCGTCGGGGATTGCCCGGGCCATTGTCAGGAGTTCAGTGCGCCTCAATAAACGGATCAACAAATTTATGCCCACCGGGGTCAACCAGTTCGTCAAGAAAAGGTTCGCCCCGGTCGAAGTCTCCGATGATCCCGAGGCTCCTGCCTTTGACCTCCTCCGGGCGGCGGTCAACCTGGTCGTGGCCAGTAGTCTGATCGCCTTCGGAACCTCCCTGAAGCTGCCTCTGTCCACTACGTATGTGACCTTTATGGTGGCCATGGGGAGTTCCCTTGCCGACCGGGCCTGGGGTCGCGAAAGCGCGGTCTACCGGGTATCGGGGGTCTTTACTGTCGTAGGAGGATGGTTCCTGACGGCGGTCATTGCCTTTACCATCAGCGGATTGGTCGCCTGGCTCATCAGTGTGGGGGGGTGGATTGCCATCACAGGCCTTATCCTCCTGGCCGTCGGACTGGTCCTGCGTACCCATATTCTCTTTCGCCGCAGGCTCGGCCAGACTGCCGAAGATGAAGAACTGATCAACGAGGTGGATGAACTGGTTAAGCGCATAGAAAAGGCCGGCAACCAGGCGGTTAAAACCATCGTCAACACCAACAGAGTCTTCTCGGAATCTCTGGACAGTTTCATCAGGGAAGATATCAGCGGCATCAGGGAAGCCATGGCTCTGAACCTCCAGCTGAATGAGAAAACAAAAAAACAAAAGAATAAGTGTATCAGTGTGTTGTCCAAAATGAAAATGGTCGACGTGGATGCCGGTTATTTCTATATTCAGCTTGTGGATGCCCAACGCGAAATGGCCCATGCCATTCACTTCCTGGTAGATCCCCTGAAACTGCACATGGAAAACCAGCACAAGCCCTTCACCGATTCACAAAATACCCAGATCAGAAGTCTGATCAGGGAGGTGGACGACTTTTTCACCTTTGCCCTTGAGATTGTCAGGGAACAAAAGTTTGACAACATGGACCTGTTGGTTACCCGCAGGGTGGTATTGTCTGAAACCCTTTACAGCATCGAAAAGGACCAGGTGAAGCGGATCAAAGAGCGTGAGGTGAATACCCGCAATTCACTTCTCTTTTTCAAATCACTGACCGAAACCAGAAACCTTCTGCTTCATACGGTCACCATGGTCAAAGCTTTCCGCAATTTCTACCAGTCAGGTGGCAAATACCTCTGATGTGTCAGGGAGGGAGCTCCCTCTGCACCACCACCCGGGAGGGCCCCTTTACGTTTCGGGGAAGGTTCCTTAATATCCCAGGGATTCCCCCTTTTTAACGGCAGGAACGCCTTTATCCATCCATTCCGGCATGGGCTCTCCCTTGAGGTAATGGTTGAAGAACTGGAACATTCTTTTGTCGAGGTCCATACGGTTGGCCCAGCTTTCGTCTTTGAGGTTGTGGGGTTCTCCGTTGTAGTTCAGCAGCCAGGCGGGTTTTCCCAGGCGGGTGAGGGCCATGAACATTTCGATGCCCTGGCTCCAGGGCACGGCGCCGTCGTTGTCATTGTGCATAATGAGCAGGGGGGTGGTGATGTTCGGGGCTGCAAAGAGGGGGGAGTTTTCGAGGTAGTGCAGGGGTTTTTCCCAGAGGGTGGCTCCGATGCGGCTCTGGCTCTGTTCATATTGGGCCATGCGGCTCATGCCTGATTCCCAGCGGATGCCTCCATAGGCGCTGGTCATGTTGCTCACGGGGGCGCCGGCCATGGCTGCCGCAAACAAACCCGTCCGGGTGATCAGCCAGGCTGTCTGATATCCCCCCCAGCTCTGTCCCTGTAACCCCACCTTGCTGAGGTCGACCCAGGGGTGGGTGGCTGCCAGAGCATAGACCCCGCTGACGATGGCATCGTAGGCACTCTGCCCGGGGAACCCGTCACGGTAGGTAATATCGGGTACAAACACCAGATAGCCGTTGCTGGCATAAAAGGCCCGGTTAATGGTCGACCGGCTGGGCGACGGCACCGGATGACGATGCAAAGCTTCGGCATTCCGCTCATAAAAATAAACCACCATAGGGTATTTACGGGATGGATCGAAATCGCCGGGTTTGTAGAGGATCCCTTTGAGTTTCTCCCCGGAAAAGGAGGTCCATTCTGTCAATTCGGCGGTCGGCCAGTTGAATTGGGCCTGTTGAGGGTTGGCATTGCTGATCTTCAGGGGTTTCCTGAAGGAGAGGTCGCTGGTCCACAAATCGGGGAATTCGGCAACCGACTCCCTGGTCCAGAGCAGTCTGTCGCTGTTTCTGGCTTTCAGGGGCGTTCCAAAGTAGTGGGCGCTCATCACCAGGGTACGGGGAGCGGCTGCCACATAAAGGTCTGTAGTGCAGAACCCTGCCGACATGGTTTGTTGGTCGAAGGCACTCAGCAGGGCGTGGGAACCCTGGGGAATGAACTCTTCTTCCGGGTCAAGAGGGAGGTAACGGAGGGTCACCTGGTTTTTGCGGCCGTAGCCTCCGGTGACGCATACCGGGGCTTCCCTGCCTTCCGCATCGATTTTCCAGATATCATAACGGTCGTAAACGAAAAGGTAGCGTTCGTCGCTGCTCCATCCTGCGATGCCATAGGGCCCGGGTGTTGTGGGGGTGTCGTTGCGTTCGTTGTAAACCGGAAAGGGCAGATCACGGGTCACGGAGCGGGAGAGGGCCAGCGGGTCGTTGGTGGGCAGAACCCGGTAGCTACTGTCGGTGCGTTCAAACCACCACAGGTAGCGGCCGCGGGGTGAGAGGCGCGATCGCCCGGTGGCTTTAGATAGCAGCCGTCGCTCCCCGCTGTGCAGGTCTACCAGGTAGTAGTCGGCGATTTCTTCCCGGTCCCAGCTTCTGATCCTGCGGTAGGGCCGGTCATAGACCCCCAGAGCCAGCTCCCCTCTGCCCCTGCCTGCAGGCATCACCTCGGGAAGTTCCGGGTCAGCCAACTGCAGAAATCTCCCCTCTCTGGTGAGCCACAAGGCCTGATAGCTTCTTTTCTTCTCCTTGTCCACCTCTTTCAATTGCTGGCTCATCAGGTCGGGATCCTGCCAGTTCCATACGTCAAGGCGCGGTTTCTCCTCGTCGGGGATCGTATCTTTGGGTTTCTGACGCGGGGTGGGGGCGGTACCCAGCCAGAGTTGGTCACCCGTTTCAGAGAAGCGGAGGATGCCGTTTTCGGAAGGGGACCACCCTTGTGGCATACCGGGTGTTTCCGGGCCGGCAACGATATGGGGAGTCACAGAATCCCTACTGCCCGCGTAAAGGGCATACCCTTTGGTTTCGGTGGTGTCGGTTGAGAAGAGGAAGGCCACCTGCTTCCCCGGCTCATCGGTCACCAGTTTTTTCATGAACCCCGGAGAGGAGAAAAGCTGGCTTATGCCACCGCTTTCTGCTTCGAAGCGGTGAAGGGCCGACCAGGTGGCCAGCGAATCCTTCCATTGGCTTACGAAATAAACCGATCCCCCCTTTTTCGGGCATACGAATTCGGTGACGTTGGCAAACCGGAGGGTGTCGCCTGTAGCAATACGGTACAGGATGAGGTCGTCGCCGGTTTTTTTCGGTGCTTTACCCTTGCGCGCAGTCCGGGAGGTGTCACCGGTGGACTGGGGTTCAAGAGTAAAGGCCACCCAAAGCGGGTTCTCTTCGGAAAAGGAAAAACTCTTCAGCCCCGGAAATTTGACCACAATGCCGGGGGTGGTCAGCAGGAGACCCAGACTATCGAGGGGCATCTCTTCCTTTTTAACTTTCCTGAGTTTGGCTTTTCGCAGGGTGTCTTCGGGCTGGGCAATCCTGAAAAGGACAAATTCCCCGGCAGGGGCTACTCCGGCCCCTTTTCCGCGGGGAATCACCTTTGTTTTTCCTGAAGCCGTTTCGTACACATGAAGCGCTCCATCGCCCTTATGGGGATTCACCTCATAAACCAACAACTGGCCGCCGGCAGAAATTTTTTGCCCTGTAAGGGTTTTCCACGCGGAATAATCGTCGGCCGTCAAACGCTTTTGGGCCATGGGCTGTCCGTTCAGCAAAAACGGTAACATCAGAAGTGATAACCAGAAGAACCTTTGCATAAGAACTCTAATTGTTAAATGAACGTCCTAAATATCTGCAAAATCCTAAAGAAAGCGTCCATGGCCCTGTCTGATTTTTCGTGCTGTACCTAAAATGGTAATTTTTGCCTCAAAAAATCAGGGGAATGCCCCTCCCAGGTTAATTTATAGGTCAGAGAACGCTCCCGGTTTTTTGAAACGCTTTCATTTCCGGTAAAACGACTACCTTTGCGCCATATTTTAATTCAATGACGTTCATAAATTTAGGAATTATAGAGCCTATACTCAGAGCTTTAACGGCTGAAGGCTATCAAACCCCCACCCCTATTCAGGAACAGGCGATCCCCATATTACTCCGCGGAAAAGATCTGCTGGGTTGTGCCCAGACGGGCACCGGCAAGACGGCTGCCTTTGCGATCCCCATATTGCAGCATTTGTATATGGAGCGGCAGCAGAACAATCATAT
Source organism: uncultured Prolixibacteraceae bacterium (assembly GCA_964552955.1). Classification (GTDB taxonomy): domain Bacteria; phylum Bacteroidota; class Bacteroidia; order Bacteroidales; family Prolixibacteraceae; genus UBA1413. Next base: position 1,043 of record CAZKIU010000001.1, on the reverse strand, counting down.
GCGCAAGATCAGGGCATTGGTGGTGACTCCCACACGGGAGCTGGCTCTTCAGATCGGAGAGAGTTTCTCGGTTTACGGCCAGTTCACGGGGATCAGGAATACGGTCATTTTTGGGGGAGTCAAACAGGGGGCGCAAGTGACAGCGCTCGAAGCGGGGGTGGATGTGCTGGTGGCTACGCCTGGCCGGCTCCTTGATCTGATGGACCAGGGATATATTTCGCTCGATCATGTCGGCTGGTCGGTTCTCGATGAGGCAGACCGGATGCTCGACATGGGTTTCATTCACGATATAAAGAAGATCATCGCGCGGTTACCGCAAAAGCGGCAATCGTTGTTTTTTTCGGCGACCATGCCGCCTGAAATTGTAGAGCTCTCGCGCAAGATCCTGGGCAACCCCGAAAAGGTGACCATACAGCCGGAACAAACCACAGCCGAGAAAGTGGCGCAGTCGGTATACATGGTGGCGAAAAGCCGGAAACCGGCGTTGCTTGTTCACCTATTGCGGCAAAATCCCGGCATGGCGGTGCTGGTCTTCACGCGGACCAAGCATGGGGCCGACAAGGTAGTCAGGTTGCTGAAGAAAGACGGCATTGAGGCGGCGGCGATCCATGGAAACAAATCGCAGGGGGCCCGGCAACTGGCCCTGGGCAATTTCAAGAGTGGCCGTTCAGGTGTATTGGTGGCCACTGATATTGCCGCCAGGGGAATCGACATTGAGGAGTTGCCCCTGGTCATCAACTATGACCTTCCCAACATTCCGGAAACCTATGTCCACCGTATTGGCCGCACTGCCCGGGCCGGCATGGAAGGACAAGCCATCTCCTTCTGCGATGCAGAGGAGCTTCCCTGGCTGAAGGACATCCAGAAATTGATCCGTCAGACCGTACCTGTTGTGGAGGATCACCCCTTTGTGGGTGAAGAGGAAGCAGCCGGAGAGGAGAGTCCATCATCACAAGGTCGGCGCCCTTCCCCGGGCCGGGTGGAACCCTCCCCCGGAAATGAGGGGAGATCCTCCCGGGGAAACAGGGAGGCCTCCGGTCATC